>CAYVXW010000010.1:0-44676 GCA_964455585.1 uncultured Christensenella sp. | reverse complement strand
AAAAGGTCTAATAACTTTTCTTCATAAGACTTCAGGTTTGTTTTTGTTATTCTTTATTTTTCAATAAAATATTTATAATTTCAAGTTTTTCGCTTTGTGTAAGATTAGTGGCATTTCTTGCAACAAAAACTTTTAATTTTCCAAAATCACAATCAATTTCTTCGGATGCGGATTTGCCCAACAAAAAATCTATAGAAGTATTTAGTGCGGTTGCGATATTTGCTAAGGTTTCGGCATTTGGTTCGCGTTGGTTGTTGATGTATCTAGATATAGTGGCTTCCGTCGTGTTTAACCTAATTGACAAGTCTTTTTGTGAAATATTTTGAGCCTTCATCAATTCTTTCATTTTGTTTCCTATTGTCATAATTTTTCTCCTTTACTTACCAATATGGTAACATTATTTTACCGCATTGTCAAGATTTTTATGACAATAAAATAAAAAACGCACCTTTGTGGTGCGAATTTTGGAGCTTCTAGGCGGACTCGAACCGCCGACCTATTGATTACGAATCAATTGCTCTACCAACTGAGCCATAGAAGCACATATAAGTTATTTTGTTTACTATTAAGTTTTTGTTTTAGGTTTAGCCGAGCGTTTTTAGGTAGAGCCCGAGGCTCTTCCGTCGGCAGTGCAAATGCACGCCTCTCGTCTTGCCATTCGCTTCGCTCACTCGCTAAATTTAGTCCACTGGACTAAATTCTTAACGCGTCGACCCAACTGAGCCATAGAAGCACATACAAATTAAATTGTTTACTATTAAGTTTATTTTTGGTGGGTTAACACTTTAGTATGTTAGCACACTTTTGGGATTTTGTAAATGTAAAATGAGGCAAAATTTGAAGCAAGTGCGAAAATTTTTGGAAATTGGACTAAAAAACTAAAACACATTCATTTTTTCTATGTACCCAAAATGTTTGACTAAAGTCGACATATTTATTAAAATTAAAATACTAGGTTAAGATATATATCTTAAAATGCGACTATTTGTACTTAATCTACAAATACTATTACTAGGTAGGGACTATGAAAAATATATGGAAAAAGATTTTTGTTGGAGCACTACTCACAACTGCGGTTGCGGGTTTTTCTGGATGTAAAAAGGGTGGTGACAACAATGTTTCGGTCGACTTGGATGGCGACGGAATAATTTCGGAATGGGAAGAGGTTTTTGAATCAAAGGGCGTTAGCGATAGGCTAGTGTACAAGACGATTAAAAACATTGAAACCCTAAGCGACCTAAAAGCAATAAATGGAAAAGATAAGGACACCGCATATGTGCTAACCAAAAACATTGATTGCGACGGCGAAACTCTTTCTATTAATGTTGGTGCAAGCAACTATATCTATGGCAATAACAAAATTATTAGGAACTTCAAACTTGGAAAGGTGGAGTTTGGTGATGTCGAAGACACTGTTGACAATGGGCTAAGGGAATATTTGAGCAATAGCCAAACAACCTCGATGTGTTTGTTCTATAATGCGGGGGCGATATATGACCTAAGGCTATTTATGGGGAAACAAACATTTGATGTTTCGGATGCCGAAAAAGACACCTTTGAGGCGTCACCATTTAATAGTGTTCAATATGTGGACAATGTTGTGGTTAAGGGGGCTATAAAGGTAAAATCACTAGCATACAACAAAGAAAAAACATACAACTTGTCGCTATGCGATGTTGACCACAGTGGGCTAAGCGTTGAAATTAGCAATGTGGAAGTCCAAGGGCTTGTGGACTACACCGAGGAAACAAAGAGTGCCATAAAACTTAATATGGCGGGTGTAATCCCAACCGTTTCAAGACAAACTAGTGTATATGGAATTAATGCAAAAGCAAACTTGAGTGCATACACAATATCTGCACTATTATCTATTGGACAAGTTGCTTCCGACAACTACGGCTTTGTATCCACCGCACAAGGAAACGGAAACATAGATGTTTTGTACACCGAACAAAGTTCGCTATATTGTGGCGGAATTGTTGGATACAACGGCGGGATTGCCGAGGTTAGAAACTCCACAATGAATGGAAGCATAACATTTACAAGTAATGTAGACTTTGCCGTAACCCAACTTATGGAGACATCGGCTAGTGTAGGCGGAATTGTTGGTGTGACGGAGTCGGGCATAATTAGTTATTGTACAAGTGATGCACAAATCTATGGAACAAACCTTACAAAACTAAAAATTGGTGCAATTTGTGGAAGTGCCGATAGGGCGATGATTAGCAACACCATTTCAAGGGGCTCAATAAACCTAACCAACATAAACGGCTTGACCGTTGCAAATGTGGTTGGAAGAATGTCGTATGGAACGGTTGAAAAAGCGATTGCACTATCTGAAATAGTTGTAGACAACCATATGTTTAATATGGACAAGGTTAGAATGGGAATGGTTACGGTGTTTGAGGGCGAAACCACTTCCACATACACAAGGCAATCTTCCGTTGAGGGCGAAGAAAGCGAAGAAGTTGTGTATTACGATATGCTAAGCGAAGAACAAAAAACCCCTGAGTTTGGATATATTTTGGTTGGCGGAAAGAACGAAGTTTACACAAAAACCAATGACAGCGACACATTTGAATGCAACTTGGGGCTTAGGGATAAATTTTTGTATATGCCAGTAGGTGGCGACGAATTGGAGAGTTACACATACTCTATGCAAATGTTTAGGGACCTTTATTATTTGGAAACATACTCGGTTGTGCAATATTATGATAACGAGGGCGTAAAAACTAGAATAAACAATCTTGATGTATCTTATCCAAGTGCGGGGGGAACAAGTAAAATTAATATTGGTCAAGTTTCTACCGTTTGCCAACCAACTTGGTTCAAAACTTATTTGTGTTTTAATTATGGCGCAAACCATAACGAGGTTGATTTGAGTGGAGTTTCAAATTCTTCCCCAAACGCTACACAAACCCTAAATACAATTAACTTTACTCTAAGCGAAGATTTGGCAAAAACTAGATATTACGAAAGCGAACAATACAACGGCAGTTTGTCAAGATTTGACAAAAAATTTGATACAGTTTCTAGTGTGACCGATACCGATTATGATATGTACAAAGACGAACTATTTAGTTATCTAAACTACTTGCTTCAACTAGATATGTCGTATATTAGACCACCTGTAGATGGGTTATATACTTCTCTTGTGTTTAACATAAAGTTCTTTGAAGGAAGCGTGTATAACGAAGGTGCGGACGGCGAGTCGGTTACCGAAACGGTGTATGCTTCTGCAAACTTTGCTAGACGCATTGAGGACGCTCTAAAGCAAATGGGATGTACCGCATCAACCACTTATCTAGCAAAAGACGGAACGGAGTGTGAGGCAAATAGCGATAGTCTATTCAAACTTCACATTGATTCGGCAAGCGTATCGGGTGGAGTTAGTACAAAATATGCGTTTGACTTTGATGTAAGAAACTTTGTTAACGATTCGCTTATTACCGACCAAAACGGCGAATATTGTTATGTAATAAATCTTATGTATGTTAAGTATTAATACCAAAAGGGGCAAAGGGTTTTGCCTCTTTTTTGTGATTTGGATAGACATAGACTATTGACAAAACCAAACAAATTAATATATACTAAACATACATACGAGGAATACTATGAACGAAAGAGAAATGATGAAATTGGCGGAGACTTTGGACGAGTTTTCGATGTCGGACTACACGGTGGAAGAACTTGAAAAAATGTCCAAAAAAGATGGCGGATACGATAAATACAAAGAAAAGTATTTTGAGTATTATGATGATGTAAAAGACAAAACTTTAAGCAAACAAGATTGGTGAAATATGGCAAACTTAACTGAAGAAATGTATGATTTGATAGACGAAGAACTAAAGGCATTTAGTTACTTGACGCCCACAAAAAAGGCTAGTGCGATACTCCAAGACTTCAAAAATAGCAAACTTAATGACGACAAAATGTCAAGGGCGAAAACAAAGACCGAAGAAGAACTCTATGACTTTCATAGGATGAGGCTATACACAAGGGCACAAAGGGAAATTGGGCTACTAAATAGCGACGAAATGGGCGTGTATTTGGGAGTGTTGCAAAAAGAAATAGCAAAGGATTTGGAAAACCAAAAAGCAGTGCCGTTTGGAAAGATGCTTGACAAATTGAATATATATAACTCGGCAACATTTTTGCTACTAGAGCATTCTGACAATGGACGGATTATTAGGCCCAAAATTGTGCTAGACGACAAGAACCGCGAAATATTATTTGCAGTTGAAAGTGCACTCAATAAACTTAAAGAAAAAATTTGCGATATTGACAAGGTAATGTAAATAAATTGGCAAAAATATATTATGGTGTCCTTTGTGTCTTTGGCGGACACGGGACATTTTTTAAAGGGAATATATGAGGGAAGAAATTTTAAAAAGGATAAAAGAAAAGGTTCACGCTTTGCCCGAAAAACCGGGGGTTTACAAGATGCTAGATATATATGGAAATATCATATATATCGGAAAAGCGAAGATACTAAAAAATAGGGTGTCTTCGTACTTTTTGAATACCGTAAAGCATCCCAAAGTCCAACAAATGGTGGAGCAAGTATACGACTTTGAATATATAATTACTCCAAGCGAACTGGAAGCCTTGAATTTGGAAAGCAACCTTATTCACAAACATCAACCGTTTTATAATATTCTTCTAAAGGACGGCAAGGCTTTTCCGTATATAAAGATTAATTACAAAGACAAATTTCCAACCGCCACAATTTCTAGAAAAGTACTAAACGACGGAGCAATGTACTTTGGACCATACTTCAATAAAATCAATGCTACAATGCTACTGGATATAATCAACAATACCTTTAGGCTAAGGGACTGCAAGCACTTTAGAAATGGCACAAAAAGGGAGTGTTTGAACTATCATACCCACAAGTGTTTGGCGCCTTGTACGGGCAGGTGTAGCGAGGCGGAATATAGAGCGGAAGTGGATATGGTTATCGACTTTCTAAAGGGGAATTTGGACACGGCAAAAAGTATGCTAGAGGATAAGATGAATAGGTATGCCGAAATGGAAATGTTTGAAAAAGCCATTGAGGTAAGAGAGGCTATTAAATCAATAGATAGCATTGCCGACAAAAATGTAACTGGGCTTAATAAAAACACGGATATTGACATATTTGGCTTTGCCGAAAATGGTCAAACCTCGGTTGTAACGGTGGCAAGCATTAGGGGAACCAAAATGATTGGGCTAAATAACTACTCCATAATTGATGCAAGTTTGGATGAGAGCGACATTGTGTGCAACTTTATTACCCAATATTATATTTCCAACAAAGTTGTGCCAAAAAACATTGTTGTGCGTGGAATGGATGAGAGTTTTGAAGAGTGGATAAACGGCTTCGCGGGGAAGAAGATTAATGTCCTTAAGGGTAAATCGGGTATTTATTCTAGACTACTAAAAATGGCAAACGACAATGCAAGCGAGTATCTAAACAAGTCTATTGCAAAAGATAAGATGTTTGAACTAAAAACCATTGGGGCTATGAACACCCTAAAAAAAGTTATGAAACTCTCCACACTTCCAAGGCGTATTGAGGGGTACGACATTAGCAATTTGGGCGGAACTCATACGGTTGCTAGTATGGTTGTGTTTGTAAACGGAGTACCGGCAAAAAAACATTATAGAAAGTTTAAAATATCTACCATAGGTCAAAATGATTTTAGGAATATGAACGATGTGCTAACTCGAAGACTGGGCGAACTAGACAAGAAAACCGACCTTAGTTTTTCCGAAAAACCCGACCTAATACTTATAGATGGCGGACCCGTGCAACTTGAATTTGCATATAACGCCCTAAAGGCAAGTGGCTATGATATTGATATGATATCACTTGCAAAAAGGGAAGAAGAAGTGTATTTGACGGATGGCACAAAAGTGGTGCTTAGCAAAGACAATTACGCCCTAAAACTTTTGCAAGCGGTAAGGGACGAAAGCCATAGGTTTGCAATAACATTCAATAAGTCGCTAAGACAAAAAACGGCGGTTACAAGCGTGCTTGAAAATATTGAACTTTTGGGCAAACAAAAGGTGGATGCACTGTTTAAGCATTTCAAAAGTTTGGACAAAATTAAATCGGCAAGCATTGACGAACTTAAGTCAGTAGACGGCATTGGCGACAAACTTGCAAGGAACATTTTTAAATATTTTCGTAAATAAAAAATAGACGACCAAATATATTAGTCGTCTATTTTTTAGTCCTCTAGGCAATTTAATTTAAGATAGTCGCAATCAAAGAATGTAGAAAGTTCTATATTGAGCCCTGAGCAAATATCATATAAAGTGCTAAGCCTAACCGTTTTTATTTCTGAATTAAGAATAGTGCTTATTGTTGATTGGGGGACGCCCGATCTTTTGTAAAGTTCGTATTGAGTAATGCCATTTTTGTTAAGCAACTCTTTAATCCTTTTTGCAATTGCAACTTTTAGTGTCATACTATACCTCACAAATTCGTCATATTGAAGTATAATTATCTTATAATTAAATTTTAAAAATATACTTCGGCATATTAAATAATTTAAAAATATATGTTATAATATTCGATATGATGAAGTATTGTAAAATTTGTTCTGTTTTTGGACATAGTGATGTTGAACAAACAAAAAGTTTAAGAGAAAAGATAATGCTTGAATGCGAGAAATTGATTAAAGAGGAAAATGTTGGATTTTTTTATTTTGGAGGGTATGGGAATTTTGACGATTTGTGTTGGCAGGTTGTTACGGAGTTGAAAAAGAAATATGAAAACATTGTCCGTGTTTTTTGTTTGAGTGATCCAAAATATCTAAATAAATTAAAACGCCCAAAGTGGTTAAGTGATGATGACTATGAGGAGTTTGTATATTTAGATTTAGATTTAGATTTTGATTATTGGTATACGAGGATATATTATAGAAATTGTGAAGTTATTAATCGAAGTGATTATATTATATTCTATGCTGAATCTACTAAAAATAGTGGTGCCAATAAGGCAATGAGATATGCTATCAAAAAGAAAAAAGCATTTATTAATTTGTGTGATAGTGAAAACTAGTTGTATCAGGTAAGAAAGAATTTAAACAAAGTTTGCTTTGGTGTGCCTAAAGAAAAAGTTGGGATAGGGTTTCCCAACTTTACTACTAAAGAAAATACAGGATAGTTTGAAGTGAATTTTTTTTCTTGGTGCAAAAATGGGGTTCACCTCAACTATCCCGAGGATATTTATTGATTATCTTCTTTCTTGATATCTAACAATTTTTTATCGGTTGCGTTTGCCGGAGAAATGATACTTTTTCCAAGTTGCTCTTCGTATTCTTTTCTTGCATTTTTAGCAATGGTTCCGCCACGCTTAGCAATTTGTTTGCTTTCATTAAAAGTTTTAGGATTTTCATTTTTAGATAGACCCGTTGTAGTAACCTCGGCAAGCATATTAAGGACTAATTCGATGTTGGTCATGTTGTCTCTAAGATTTTCTTTTTTTAATCCCTTAAATTTTTTATACTCCCCAACACTCATTCCGCTCCACGCCTTTGTCATTTCGTTGGTGAGAATTGCATAGTCCTTTTCTTGTGTGATGCCTTTGTCTTGCCATTCGGCAGTGAGTTCCTTACGCATTTTGATTGTCATCATTCTTTGTGCTATCCATTCTTCCGAATACCCCTTTTCGCGGTACATCGCAATTGCTCTATCTATTGCTTTTTGCGGGTCGGCAATTTCGTCCAAACGCTCACTTCCAACTTGGGCAAGCCAAACCTTAAATGGCTCTGCTTGGGGCGACGGAATTGATTGAATAAGACGCAAAATGCCTTTTGTGTTAAGAACATCAGTTTCTCTTAATTTGCCATCTTGTGCAATTAATTTCAACCGGTGACAAAATGTCACCAGTTCACTTCCTTCTTCTTTTAACCTTTGCTTCAACTTGTTCCAATACTTTCTCGTTGTTTGATAGTCTTCATTATCCGTCAAGACTCCAACAATATCCACAACCGAAAAATACCAATCTTCCTCCACCTCATTCCATTGCGTTCTAATTTTTTTATCTTCAAAAACTTTTATATTTGACATATGTCTACTCCATAAAATGTATTGTACTATATATTATAAAACATTTGTTCTAAAGTGTCAAATCATATTAGCAATATTTGGAATATTGAAAGATTAAATTAGGTGGGTTGTAAGATGCCTTAATTTGATGCCTATTTTAAACTAGGTTATTTAGTATAAAAAAGTTGGGATAGGGTTTCCCAACTTTTGGTATTTGTTAAAATTTTAATTTGTTATTTGTTTAATAGTTCGTTTAGGGCTAACATTATGCCTAGTTTTCCGTATTCGTAAGTTATTCCACCTTGCATATATGCGGTAAATGGGGGAGTCATTGGTCCATCGCAACTAAGTTCAATTGTCGCCCCCGACACAAAACTTCCGCCCGCCATAACTTCGTCGTCGGGATATCCCGGCATTGGTGCGGGAACGGGCTTTACATAACTTTCGATAGGCGATGCCTTTTGGATGCCTTCACAAAATCCAACTAGGTTTTCGCCTTTGAATAGGTTGATTGTTTGTATAATATCGGTTCGCTCTTCATTCCATTTTGGGTCTACATCGTAGCCAAATTTTTCTAGCATAAAACTAGCAAAAGTGGCGGTTTTTAGTGCCGAACACACAACCGATGGGGCAAGGTAAAGCCCTTGGAAATATGTCATTAGTTGGTTTAGGTTTGCTCCAATATCCTTTCCGATACAAGGTGCCGAAAACCTTTCGGCAACATCGTTTATGTATTCCTTTTTGCCTACAATATATCCGCCTGTTTTGGCTAGTCCTCCGCCCAAATTTTTCATATGCGAGCCAACAATAATGTCGGCACCCACATGGGTAGGCTCTCTATCTTCCACCATATCGCCATAGCAGTTGTCTACCATTATTATGACCTCTTTGTCGACTTCTCTAATGGCTTTAATAACCCTTTCGATTTTGGCTATGGTTAGGCTTTTTCTTTGGGAATAGCCTCTTGAGCGTTGAATTTCCACTAGTTTTACTTTAGATTGCTTTAGTCTAGCCACAATTGCTTTAATATCAAAGTCGTTGTCTATTAGGGCAATTTCCTCGTACTTTACGCCGTTTGCCATAAGCGAATTTCTACTATCCCCCGTCAAACCAATTACGCTTTTTAGCGAGTCGTATGGCTCTCCCGATATGCTAATTAGTGTGTCACCGTGTTTGAGTAGTCCAAATAGGGTTAGGCTAAGTGCGTGTGTGCCACTCATAATTTGTGGTCTAACAAGTGCGTCTTCCGCCCCAAATAGTTCGGCATAAATGGCTTCCAACTTGTCTCTTCCGCCGTCCGAATATCCATATCCCGTGGTTTCAACAAAGTCGGATGTGGATAGATAGTTGTTTTGAAACGCCTTTAGAACCCTTGCACTCCAAGTAAGTGCATTTTTTTCGTATTCTTCAAATTTTTCTTTTAGTTGGACTTCGGCAAGTGATGCCATATCCAAAACTTTTTTGTCTATTTCAAATGTATTCATATGTTTTATCCTCGCTAGTAAGTGTATAAAATTTGAGGGGTTTTGTAAAACTATTTTGGGTGGATTTTGATAAATTTTGGTTTTGCGGAGAATAAAATATCCACAATTTGGCGTGTGTGTGGATAACTAGAGGTCAAAAAATATGGCTTATATCAATTTTCTAGCCTACTATTATTGACAATATCCACAAAATTGGTTAAAATATGGTAGTTAAAATAATTTATTAAAGGTGAATTTTTATGATAGACGTAAACAGTATTAAAAATGGTATGACCCTACTTATTGAGGGAAATATTTATCAAGTAGTAGAATTTTTGCACGTAAAACCAGGCAAGGGTTCTGCATTTATGAAGACCAAACTAAAAAACCTAAGAACTGGTTCTAGTTTGGAGAGAACTTTCAACACAAACGTAAAGTTTGAGGAAGCAAGAATTGATAGAAAAGCCGTTCAATATTTGTATGAGGCTGGTGGCACATATTTCTTTATGGACAACACCACTTATGAGCAATATGAACTAAGTGCCGAGCAAGTTGGCGACAACAAAGACTATTTACTAGACAATATGTCAGTTGAACTTACTTTCTATGGTACCGAACTTCTTGGAATGACTTTGCCTGAGAAAATGGAATACACTGTTGTTGAGGCAGAACCGGGGATTAAGGATAGCACTGCTTCCGCTGCCACAAAGAACGCAAAAATTGAAACAGGTCTAAATGTTAGAGTTCCTATGTTTATAAACGAGGGCGACAGAATTATTATTACAACATATGATGGAAAATACTATAGCCGTGCATAACAAAAAAGTTGTGCTAGTAACGGGTGGTGCTAGAGGGCTTGGAAGAGCCGTTGTGGAAGAGTTTTCAAAAGATAAAGACGCTTATGCAATTGCCATCAATTATTTTACTAGCGAAAATAGTGCAATAGAACTAAAAAACTCCCTTGAAAAAAAGGGAGTTTCTTGCATTATAGTCAAAGCCGACATTTCCAAAGAGGACGAAGTTATAAATATGGTAAATTCGGTGAAAAACGCATTTGGGAAAATTGATATTCTAATAAATAACTCTGCCATTTGCAAAGACGCCATTTTTTATGACAAAACGGCAAAGGGCTTTAGGGAAACGCTAGACGTAAATGTGGTTGGGACATTTTTGGTTAGCAAATATGTGGGCGAAATAATGCTTGAAAATAAATATGGCAGGATTATAAACCTAACCTCCACAAACGGGATTAATACCTACTATCCAATGTGTATTGACTATGACGCTAGCAAGTCGGCAATAATATCGCTTACACACAATCTAGCAGTCCAATTTGCACCATACATAACGGTCAATGCCGTTGCCCCTGGCTTTATTGCTACTGAGAGTGAAGTGGGCGGAATGGATGAGGAGTTTATTCGTCTTGAGGAAGAAAAAATAATGGTAAAAAGGGTAGGCGAGCCACGCGAGGTTGCCAAACTTATTACCTTCCTTGCAAGCGACGACGCGTCGTTTATAAACAACCAAGTCATCAAGATTAATGGCGGGGTGTATGGCGACGAATAGTGATTAATTTTCAAATTAGTGTGCTTTTTTGCACACTTTTTTTATTTGGGCGGGGCAATGTGTCCAAATTTGTTGATAAAAAACACAATTCGTGGTAATATGGGGGAAATAGGGAGTTGTAAGTAATTTATGAAATCAATACTAAAAGATTATGGCGAAAAGTTTAAAGAATCACTAAAGTCCATATTGCCATTTTTTACTATAATTTTGGCACTCTACTTTATTTTTATGGACTTTAATGTGTGGTCATTTTTGGCGTTACTAATTGCAACACTACTTATGATAGTGGGTATGGCGCTCTTTAGCGTGGGCGTAGATATGTCCACTATGAAAATGGGTGGATATGTTGGGTCAAATATGAGCAAGTCCCGAAAAATATCTTTTATGATTATATATAGTTTTATATTAGGTTTTATTGTAACTATAGCCGAACCTGACCTTATGGTGCTTGCCGAGCAAGTTCCGGGGATAAGTAGCAAGTGGATAATTTTGATTACGGTATCGGCGGGAACGGGAATATTCCTAGCACTATCCACACTTAAAACTTTGTTTAGATGGAATATTAAAACTATATTGATTGTGTGCTATGTGGGGCTTTTGGTGCTAGCGTGTCTTTGTAATGCAAACTATGTGCCACTTGCGTTTGATTGTGAGGGTATAACCACGGGTCCAGTATCGGTGCCATTTATTATGTCGTTTGGTTTGGGTGTTTGTGCGGTTAGGTCGGGCAAGAACAACCAAGAAGACGGCTTTGGGCTTATTGCCCTTGCTTCAGTTGGTCCCGCACTTGCAATTTTTATTGTTAGTATGTTTTTGCGTAGTGGAGACACAATGGCTAGCGAGGTGGTTGGTACAGTTTCGTCCGCTAGTGCAATGGGTTCTACTTTGGGGCTAGAAATACTAAGTTATTTAAAAGAAGTATTTATAGTTATTTTGCCTATATTTGTATTTTTCCTAATATACAACTTTATGTATCTAAAACTTCCTAAAAAAGAACTAATTAGGATATTTGTAGGAATAATTTATACATACATAGGGCTAGTGCTCTTCCTAACTGGTGTTGCAAGCGGATATTTGCCAACTGCCAACGAACTTGGCGGAGCAATTGCAAGCAGTTCGGTTTGGTGGGTAATTATTCCACTTGGCTTTGTAATCGGGTTTTTCTTGGTGTTTGCCGAACCCGCAGTACACGTGCTAAACAAACAAGTAGAAGATATAACCGAAGGGATTATAAAACAAAAAACAATGCAAATAAGCATATCAATTGGTGTTGCAATTGCGGTATTTGTTTCGGTATTGCGTGCGGTATTTGAAATTAATTTCTTGTACTTTTTAATCCCACTAATTTTATTAATCCTAGTGTTATCAATTTTTGCTCCAAGTTTATTTGTATCCATCGGATTTGATTCGGGCGGAACGGCAGCGGGAGCACTTAGTTGTTCGTTTGTATTGCCATTTGTGGTTGGAATTGCTTCGCACTATGGCTACAATACAATGCTTTATGCATTCGGAACGGTTGGATTTATTGCACTTATGCCTGTTGTGGTTATTGAAATTATGGGCATTAGGTATAACTATGTTAAGAAAAAATCTACAAAAGTTGTGGCAAAACCTAAAACAAAGGTTGTCATTTACGACTTTGAATAGGGGGATAGTATGTTAAGAGAAAACACAAAAATCAAAGCACCTATAGAACTTATTCTTGCCATTTGCGATAGCGGGCTTGGACAAGAACTAGAGAGGTATGTCGAAAGTCAAGGCTTAAAGTCGGGCATAATTATGGGTGGACAAGGAACGGCGGAAAGCACAGTTGCCGATATATTTGGATTTGGTCTAGATGAAAAAGACATTTTGGCAATAATTGTTCCAAAAGAAAAAACCGAAAAAATCATTGGTGGAATCAATGCAATCACGGGCATTGAGGACGATAAATATGGGCTAACTATGGTGTTGCCACTAAGTGGTGCCGACTCAACTATTCTTGAATTAAGTGGAGTTTTGCTATAAGCAAAGGGAGGATTTTATGGAAAGAAAGACGGCTATAATAAGAAAAAACGAGACCGAAAGTAAAAAGAACGAAACTTCAAAAGACTTGATTGTGGCAATCATCAATCGTGGGTTTAGCGATTATGTTGTGTCTACCGCAAGGGATGCGGGGGCTACGGGTGCAACCATTATTTATGGTCGTGGCACAAGCAATGTAGGAAAGGCGGTTATGGGTATTTCGCTTCAATCGGAAAGGGAAATTGTGCTTATTTTGGTGGACTCGTCCAACAAGCGAAAAGTTATGCAAGCCATTGATGAAAGTACTAGCCTTATGGAAGAGGGAAGAGGTCTATGTTTTTCCCTTCCTGTTAGTGCGGTGTATGGACTAAAGAGAGTAACCGAACAAAAGGCGGAGCAAATACGAAAGGCAAAGGAACTCGCAAAGAAAGAAAAGAAGGAAGCAAAAGCGGGAAAATAAGTTTTGTGCTCCCAACAAATATATTTAATGACAAATTAACTCTTATGTGGTATACTTATGGTGAAAATAGTATGCCACTTTTTTATTTGCAAATATGTGGCGATATAATTCTAAAGTTATGAGGTTTGTTATGATAGAGGTTTTGTCGCCTGCGGGGGATAGAGAGAGTTTTTATAGAGCAATAAGCAGTGGTGCCGACGCCATATATATGGGTGCACCAAAGTTTAATGCAAGGATGAAAGCAAGCAATTTTTCGCTTGACGAAATGCGTGAGGCGGTTAGGTTTGCACATCTAAAAAATGTTAGAATTTATGTTACGCTAAATACCCTTGTGTCAACATCCGAAATGAAAGATGTTGTGGATGTCGTGGGCGAAATGCTAAGTATTGGTGTGGACGCATTTATTGTGCAAGACCTAGGGATTGTGTCAACACTAAAGGCGGTCTATCCAAATATTGTTTTGCACGGCAGTACCCAAATGGGTGTGCATAATGTTCGTGGGGCACGGGTTGCAAAAAGTATGGGACTAAGTAGGGTTGTCCTTTCTAGAGAAGTGACGCTAGACGACATACGTAAGATTAAAGAAAATGTAGATATTGAACTTGAGGTTTTTGTTCAAGGTGCACTATGTGTTTGCTTCTCTGGCAACTGCTATTTAAGTTCGCTTAAGTGCTCGGCTTCGGGCAATAGAGGAGAGTGTAAGCAACTTTGTAGGCTTCCATATACTGTCAAGTTTAAGGGAAGCGAAAAATCGGGATATTTACTTAGTCCAAAGGACAATTGCAATGCCAAATATATCCACGAACTAATCGAAATGGGGGTTGAGTCTTTTAAGATAGAAGGCAGGCTTAGACGAAGTGGTTATGTAGCAAAAGCAACCGAAATTTATAGGGATATAGTTGATGCATATTTTAAGGGTCTTGATGTGGACTATAGTGTTAGCGAAGAGGCACTAAAAAGAGTGTTCTCAAGAGGGGAATATACCAGAGGATATTTTGAGGGAAACGATATTATTGAGCCTAAAATAAATAACCACATAGGATACAAAATTGGAAAGGTTTTGTCGTCAACAAAGTTTAAGGATATCTACAAAATTACCATTGCGCTAAATAAGGGTGAGAACATAAATAGCGGTGATGGACTAAAGTTCTTTGTAAGTGGCGAATATGTTTCGATGGGTGTCGGCAATATTGAAGTTAGTGGCAAAAATGTAGTTGTTTTTGGCAAAAACTATATACCAAATGACACAATCGTATATAAGGCATTGGATTTTGAGTTTGAAAACAGAATGGTGGACAAGAGTAAATATCGTGTAATTTCGTTGTCGGTTGTGGGAATAGTTGGCAATCGTTTTGAGGTTACGGCAAAGGCTAAAGGCGTCCAAAAAACATTCTATGGCGATACTCTTGCTATGGCAAAAACTAGAGCCATTTCAAAAGAAAATGTGGTTACACAATTATCAAAAGTGGACACCAAAATTTGGCGTGTGGAATTTGATGAAATTACCCTTGACGATGTCTTTATGCCTTTGTCTAGTCTTAATGAAATTAGACGAGAAATTATTGCATATTTTGAGGATGAAATTACAAAGGTTGAACCGGTAAAAAAGAGTGCAATGCCCAAGGCTCAAAGGGTGTGTGAGCCTAATCAAAAACTTGCAATTGTGTCTGAAAAATGTGACTTGAAACCCTTAAGTGACAAGTACTCTAGACTAATATTTGCACCTAGTGTTTATTCAAAAGGTATTGTGGAAAAATTTGTACAAGAGTATCAAAAATATTTTGACGGAACGCCCCTTCTAAGGCTTCCAATAATTGCTCTTTCGGATGACCTAAAGGTGCTAGACGATATCGTTTTGGATATGAAAAACAAAGTCGGCTTGTATGTTGAAAATATTTATGGGCTAGACTATTTAAGTGACGGCTTTGAGGTTATGTGTGGTAGCAATATGAATATCACCAACGACTACACCGCAAGTGCCCTTTGGGGGACGGGCGTTTTAGGTATGGTTGGAAGTATTGAAAAATGGTGTCCTAGAGTTTGTGGGTCGTATAAGATAACGGACGGACACTTGGTGCTTATGACTTTTGCTCACTGCCCATACAAAACCTTAAGCGGAAGCAAGTGTGATGCTTGTAAGTTTTGTGGCGACATTGAACTTATTGGCGGTGGCAGTTCGTATAAAATTAGACGCTACAGGGTTAAAAATTGTTATTACGAACTTGTGGATAATGTTTGCACAAAAGGTTCGGCACCAAGTGAAATCCACGACCTTAGATGCTAATTGATGTGTCCACCATTTTTGAACTTGGTGTTTAACAAAAACTATCGTGGCTTAAAGGTGAGGGGGTTAGATGCCTATTGGGTTTTGAAACGGAGCGTAAAAATCCAAAACGCCAATAGGTATTTTGCTAGACTAAACAAAATTAAAGTGCTAAAATTTAGAAAAAAAAGAGGAAATGTCATGTGTCAAATTAATACATTTATGTTTAAGGATGGCGAACTTGACGGCGAGAAGATGATGGAAATCACTCGCATTTTTGCCGAAGCCGGATTTACAAACTTTTTTGAATACACAAACCCAAAACTTAGAAATATAAGGCGTGACCTAAGAACTTTTCAATGTGGCAACTTTTGCGATTGTGGCAGTGTAGTTACAAAAAAGGTTAAAGTGGACGAAATGATGGAGACCGAAGAAGCAAAGAGGCTTACCGAAATTATTTCCAAAACGCTTGATGTTGTTGGCACTACATATCTTTTTGCACATTGGTACAAAGGCAGTGTTGTTGTGGGCGAAAGGGTAAACCTAGAGCGAGCAAGTAGGCGTGTAAAACTTTCCGAACTAAACGAAGATACATATAGGTCAATGTTTTGGGACGAAGTTATCGAGATTACGAAGTAGAACTTAAAATAGTGTGTTAAAAAAACTGGTAAATTTTGAAAAGACCCTCAAAAGTTAGACAACTTTTGAGGGTCTTTTTAGTTTTGATTTAGTCTTTTTTCTTGTGTGTACAATTACTTTGTTTGATACAATTTGCGTACAATCTTGAATTTTTACGTGTAGCAAACCTTTGTTTGTGGTCACCTCATCAGTCCTGCTATTTCAGAAAACGTTTGTTCTTTCAATGATTTATCTAACGATATATTTACATAGAACCTTCCATTACGATACGAAGAATATTTCATAAAAAGGTCCTGCGAATATAATGTTTCAAATTTGCGGATATCTTCATATTTTTTGCAAAATATTCTATCTTGATAGGTTTCATACAGGAATGGTGCTGTCGTAAACAGTCTAAAGTCTATTCTGTCATCCAGTGCTTTTAGCATCATGGGAATCGTTCCCATATAACCGGATTCAATCACAATGATCTTGCGTTGTTTGATTGAACTCAGTAGATCGAGAAGGCTTGTTTTCAGTTTTGAATGTTTATTTATAACCTGAAGTATTCTCTTATTACAGTAAGCCGAGTATTCATCAAACTGGATATGACCGGATTCCAGAGCCTCGTATAAAGGAAGGCGTATATCGTCATCCACACATTCCGTTTTTGTTATGTCTTCTAGAAAACGACGACTGATTAGCCATGGATGAATATTGTTTTTTCTTTTGCTATGGAAGAATACATACGGCAACAGTGCATCTCTCATCAAGAAAATATAGGCGGTGTCTTCTTCATATCCAATCCATTCACAATATCTGTATATTTCTTCAAGAAACGGATTGGTGGAAACTCTGCCGTGATTACCAGCATCTTCAATCAAACTTCCAAGTAGAGCCTCAAGTTCATATTCGTTTTCCCCATAATTGGTATCTGACAATCTTTTATGATCGATAGGAAATGGGGTTTCTCCAAATTGACATAGAATAGATCTTAGTCTCGAGAGACATAAGAAATTTGCTTCCATCGTATCGTTTAGATTTGTATATCCTTCATCAGTCAAATCGTCCAACACCTTCAGAAGTTGTTTCGCTTCATAGATATTGGCATCGGAAAGAATCGTATTTTCATATTCTTCCAGTTTTTTGCGGTAGTAGTTTTCATTGAATGATAAAAATCCCATAACTATCCTCACAAATTTAAATTTTTATTGCATTTATTATATCACAAAATCTCGCCTCTTTCAATATATTCGCTCATCCGCCACAACATTTTGAAAAAAGTCTGACACTTTTCGTATCAAACTTTTGATTGCAGTTGCCGAGATTTTCTCGGTAACTGAATTTTCATCTAATTCATTACTTTTGAAGATATTCTTTAAGTGTAACGAAATGTTATCTGACGAACAATCAAAAAGTTCTGCCATTGCTTTTTGTGTAAGCCAAATGGTTTCATCTTTTACAACGGCATTTACTTTAATATCTTCATTTGGTGTAGCATATACCAAAAATTGTAGTTCTTTATTCATACATTACTCCTATATTCTACTCAAGTGTATCATAACTTGAGAAAAACAACAACAAAAAAATCCTCGCTAACGCTTGGATTTATTTTGTTTGGTGCACCCAGAAGGACTCGAACCCTCAACCTTCTGGTCCGTAGCCAGACGCTCTATCCAATTGGGCTATGAGTGCACATATTTGATTTTTATTGCAAAATGTACGAATAAATGTTTGCGATTTTATGTAAATCGTGTGATATTTACAAGTATGATTTGTGAGAATTGGGAATGCCAAACTCTTGTAAATGGGGTGTAAATTGTCTTGATAAACGGTTTGGGAAATTTATCCATAACCAATTTACTCGTATATTTTAATGCAATTTATTTATTTTGTCAATAATATTCCAAAAGATTTGGGTGAACTTTTTGATAAAAGTTGATATTTTGAGTATTGAATAGGGGTTTTAAGGAATATGGGCGAGGAAAAAGCGTGGGTTTTGGGCGGTTGTTTTCAAAATTAAAGGGCGTGTTGTTTACAAAACCACATACAATGTTTGACTAAAAACCAATAAAAATGTATACTCAATAAAAACAAGCCTTAGTAGTCTAGGTAGAGGTGTCGCAGATGTTTAAACTCTTTAGAAAAATATTAAAATATGTACTGCTATTTGTAGCGCTTGCGCTATTTTATTGGTATTTTGTTAGATGATAAAAGAATTTTGGCGTGAAGCAAGAGAAGAGCGAAAAGAGCAAAAGCGACTAAGAAAAGAAAATAAAAAAAGAAAACTCACGGGCGAACAAAAGGCGTATAAGGTTTTTGGGGTATTGCTTACCTTATTTTTGATATTTGGCTCACTTTTTTATTGTTGCAGAGGTTGGAAAAGCGGGGATACACCCGAACTAAAGTGGAATGAGGTTTTGGGCGTTGACGACGATATTGTGGAAGCCCTAAGTGCACCAATTGACACAAATTTGCTATATTTGGACGGCGAAATTAAAGATGTGGATTTGGTGACAATGCAAGACAAATGGACGCTTGCAGGTGGCGATGAGGCGGTAATTAAGGGGGAGGATAATGAAGCAAAAGAGGACGCACTATTTATTTCCTCAAAAGTGACGCTAACTGACAAGGAACTAGGTGCTTTTTGCAAAGATTCCAATAGCGGGATTTCTAGTACGGTAGAAATTTTGAACCTAAAAATTTATGAAGAAAACGGCGAATATTACCTAAGCACGCTTGTGTATTGCAAGTTGGGCGGAGTAATTGGGATAAGCGATTTTCCTAATGTGTATGTGCGTTCGGTTGCCGAAATTAAAAAGTTGGAAAGCCAAATTGTGGCACTTTCGACTAGTATCTATATTAACCAACTTGATACAAGGTTGAACGAAAAACTAGTAGACAAGATTGAGGCGGTGGCAAAAGGAAAACTGAAAACGGCGTGCACCGATTTGATTGTGTCATACATCAATACTATATATGTGTTTATGAACGCGGATATGAAGATTGTGGATGGTGGAATAGAATTTAGCCCAGTTGCCGTAAATTAATTGCATTTATCTTGTTTTTAGTGATAAAATATATTTGAAAAATGGAGGCGGAAAATGTTTAGTTTGTTTAGTTGGGTACATTTTTTGTATGTGTTTGTTGCAATAGGCTTGCCTGTTGGATTGTTTTTTGTGCTAAGAAATTTTAAAACAAACAAGGAGCAAATGCTTGCCGAGAGGATACTTTTGGGTATGGCACTTTTGTTTGTTATTCTTGAGTATGTTGGGAGGATTATTTCGCTTGGCGACAAGTTTAATTTCTTTGACAACTTGCCTTTGAATGCCTTTCAAGTATTTTTGTTTGTTGGGATTTATGCCCATTTCTCTAGGAAAATTGGTTGGATAAAGTTTGATTATTTGATAGTATTGCCAATGTCTATATTGTCGCTAATATTTGTACCAAACTTCTATACCACGGTGTCCGCTTTCTCATTGCCTATAATTTCGTATGTGCTATCTAACTCAATGCTAATAACCTATTCGCTTATGTCGCTAGTTTACACAAGACACGATATTGAACACAAGGACATTCTAAACTCGGTTGTGACTTATATTATTATTGTTGCAATTGCACATATTGTAAATGTGTTCCTAAGGTTTACCGCGTGGGGGCTAAATGCCGATTATTTTGGCACAATGGCGGAAAATTATGATATTCTAATTGGTCTAATTTCAAAGTTAATCCCTGTTCCATTTGTTGTAATGCTTCCAGTGTTTGCCCTCTCAGTTGGACTAAGTTATTTAGCAAAACTTCCATTTGATGTAATTAAGTCGGGAAGAGAAAAAAGAGAACAACTCGAGGAAATTATTGCTCTTGGAAACCTAAAAGAACAACAAAAGTATAGGGAAGACGAAAGAGCCAATAGAAAGTCTAAGTCTCAAATTTTGGTAAGGTCGGAAGAAAAGGCAAAACCGTCTACTCCAAAAGCCGATAAAAACATAAACATAAAAGAAGGCTTTGTAAAAGCCAACAAGGATGTGGCGGTTGACCGCACAATAATTGAAGGAAACGACGATAAAAAGTAATTAAAATTCATAAACTCTCATAGGTTATTTTATGAGAGTTTTTTTGTTGGTTATGATGATTTTGGGCGGATTTCTTGGTGCGGGCTTTGCAAGTGGCAAAGAAATTGTTACATATTTTTGTGCGTTTGGCGGTGCTTCGTATTTGGCTATAGCGGTTTGCACGGTTTTGATATTTTTGCTAATGCTATTTTTCTTTTGGCTATCCAAAAAAGTTGATGGGCTAGACGGGCTTATACAAAAATATTTTTGTGGATATGGTGGGGTGCTAAAAACACTTTTGGCTTTTTGCATTTTGATTTTGGTGTCGGCTATGTTTGCGGGAGCGGGGAGTGTTGGCGAAACGCTTGGGATAAATAAGTGGATAGCAATTGGGCTCACTGCCATAGTTATATTTGTTTGTAATTACTTTGGGCTAAAGGGGATAAGTGGGCTAAATGCAATAATTGTTCCAATAATGATGGGTGTTATGCTAACTATTATGTGTAGGTCTTTTTCGTACACTAGTTTTGAGTGGAGAATAATGCCACTGTTCTCGGGCACGACATACGCTTTTATTAATATGTTGATGCTAGGGCTATTTGTGCTTGAGGTGGGGAAAAATTACACAAAAAAAGAGTGTGTGGTGGCAAGCATACTGAGTACGGGAATAATATGCGTGCTTCTTGTAATTTGCAATTTGGGGCTACTGTCTAGTGCCAATTTGGGGTTGGATATGCCTGTGCTTTATCTAGCCAAATTGTGTGGTGGCGGATTATATGTTTCTTCGGTTATTGCCATTTGGCTTGCTATACTAACAACACTATTCTCTAATGTCTATGTGCTAGACACTTTCTTTGGTGGGCTTATATCCCATAAGGGACTAAGGCTAGCGTTTGTTATACTTTTGTCTATAATATTCTCGCAACTCGGCTTTGATATTATGGTTAGGTATATGTATTTGTTTATAGGGGTGGTGGGGGTGATGCTAGTGCTCGTGGTGGGGTTAAAAGAGAAAAAAGAAAAAACAAAGTTGGAGTGATGGAGACCATATCCAACTTTGAAAAATTAATTTTGAATTTTTTTGCCTACTTTTTTCTCTATAAATGCCACGATAAAGTACATAAGTCCGGCAAGTATGCAAAGTATAATTGTGCTTGCCATAACTAGGTCGATATTAAATATTTGACTGCCATAAATTATTAGATACCCAAGCCCTGCTTTGCTTACTAAATATTCGCCCATAATCGTGCCAACAAAGGTTAGTCCAACGTTTATTTTTAGTAGGGAAATAAATTCACTTAGAGAGGCGGGCAATATTAGTTTTACTAAGATTTGAAATTTATTTGCCGACATACTTTTTAGTAGCATTATTTTGCTACTTTCCACTTGATTAAAGGCATTTAGCATAGAAATTATTGTGATGATAATCATAATAAGAATATCCATCGTAACAATTGCGCTAGTGCCAATGCCTACCCAAATTATAATAAGGGGACCCAAGGCGATTTTGGGCAAAGAGTTTAGTACAACGATATACGGGTCAAGGATTTTTCGCAAAGTCTCGTTCCACCATAATAGTATGGCAATTAGGCTTCCGCCAATTGTGGCAATCAAAAAGCCAAGGAGCGCTTCCCAAAGAGTGGTGAAAATGTGTGTAAAAAGCGAACCCGACACATATAGGTCTGCAATTGTTTTTATTATTCTACTTGGCGAGGACAAAATGAATGTGTCAATGGCGTTTAGCCTTGCAAGCAATTCCCAGAGCCCAAAGAATAGAAATAGAATTGATAGTTGGGTTGCAACTATTAAGCCCTTTTTGATTCTAGTAGACTTTAGATATTTTTTGTATTCCAAAGAGTGTTCATTCATTTTAGTTCCTCCCAGATTTTATCGAAATATTTTTTTGTGAGAGGGGACTGTCTTCGCTTTAGTGGCGACAAAGTTTTATCAAAAGCAAGTACGATGTTTTCTTTGACATAAGCCGGTCTAGGGGACAATACCACAATTCTATCGCTTAGCGAAATTGCTTCGCTTATATCGTGAGTTACAAGTATTGCCGATAGCCCTTCGCTTTTTATTATACCATATACATCGTCACAAACACTAAGCCTAGTTTGATAGTCTAGTGCACTAAACGCCTCATCAAGAAGTAGGATAGATGGCTTTAGGGCAAGCGTTCTAATAAGCGCCACCCTTTGCCTCATTCCGCCCGATAGTTCTCTAGGGTGTTTGTTTCTAAACTCCCATAGGTTATATTTTTTGAGTAGCGTGTTTGCATACTCAATATTTTCCTTTGTCTTTTTGCCTTGAAGTTCCAGTCCCAAATATACATTATTTGCAATTGTTCGCCATTCAAAAAGGTTGTCTTTTTGAAACATATATCCAATAAAATTGCCCTCACTAGTTTTATTAAAAACAATTTCTCCACTAGTTGGTTTTATTAGCCCACTGATTAGGTGTAATATGGTCGTCTTCCCACATCCGCTAGGACCCACAATGCTTACAAATTCGCCACTCTCTATTTGCATATCAATGTTGTCTAGCGCTTTGGTTTCGCCACTTGCCGAAAAGTAAGTTAGGCTTACATTTTTTAGGTCTAAAAGTGCCATATCTACTCCTATCTATATCTTAAAATTAAAGACAAGATAACACTTGTCTTACCTCATTATATTTAAAACATATTCAATTTGTTAATAAAAAAAGTGAAACAAATTTGTTTCACTTTTCTATATAACTTATGCAGTCAACTCTTGCAAAACTTCCATTGCAACACTGTTGTCTACAATCTTTGAGTATTCTACATCGCTAGATAGTGTACCCGAACTTTTTAATACCTTGATTAAATTGTTGTATGCCACCTCAGTCATAATTGGCGAACTTGCCCAAGCATCAATTGCAATATATCTTTGGATACTTTGTTTGATTAATTCATTGCTTGTTCCGTCAAAAGATGGGCGTAAACTGTCAACAATATCGTCTATATTGGCAGAAACTAAGAAATTATATGCTTTTACAATCGCTTTCAAAAAGTTCTTTACGGTGTCTTTGTTTTTGTTTATATAACTTTTGTTTGCCATAAATGCCGTAAATGGAACCTCACCCGATTCGGCTCCAACGCTTGCAAGTACATAACCTTTTCCGTTTTGTTCTATTGTGCTAGCGGTGGGTTCAAAGGCGGTTACAAAGTCGCCCGTGCCACCCATAAAGGCACCCGTTAGGTTATCAAAAGCAACATCATAATTTATGGTGCAATTTACACCATTTTGCTTTATGGCATACTCAAGCATCATAGCGGGCATTCCGCCACGCCTTCCGCCCAAAATTTCTTTGCCCTCAAGCATACTCCAACTAAAGTCGGTTGCGGGCTCTCTGCCCACAATAAATGAGCCGTCACGCTTGGTTAGTTGCCCAAATACAACGGGTAAATCTTGACGCCCTTGGGCGGAGACATAAACGGCGGTTTCGGGTCCCATAAGCCCAATGTCGGCAGTGCCACTAATGAGTGCGGTCATACTCTTGTCCGACCCGCCTCCGTTTGTTAGTTCTATTTCTATGTCATAGTCCTCAAAGTATCCGTTGTTTATGGCGATATAGAGTGGTGCATAAAATATGCTATGTGTTACTTCGTTGACCCTTATTACATTGCTATCCTTTTTGCATCCCACAAAAGTGAATGCAAAGGGCGAAATTAAAAGCAGGGTCAAAATTGCTATAAAAAATTTTTTCATCTTTTCCTCCTATTTGATGCATACTTCAGTATATTCAAAAGCGGGTCTTTTTGCTAAATCGACATAAGTCTTATTCTATTTTTGTGTGTCCTCGTGTGGAGTTTTTTCTTAGATACTCCCAAAGCCACAAATTTATATTATTTATTTTATATAATATTTTTGGCTAAAACGACTTGAAATTTTGCGATTGATTTGCTATACTAAAGTATATTTTTAGAGGGGTTTTGTGATAGGATATCACCAATCCCCAAATTAGGAGAAAAGACTATGAGTTTATTTTTGGGAACATTTTCAAATTTTTGGACAAACTTTGTGGCAAAGATAACCACCACCGAAATGATTATTGCCATTGCTTTTGCAATAGTCGGTGTGTCGCTAGCAATACTTGCACGAAAGATTACTTGTGCGGTTAGAAAGGCTAGCACCATTGAGGACAACGATTCGTTATATATTTCACTAAAGGTCGTGGGGCTAGTGTGCCTTTTTATTGCAATACTTATTATTATTTTTAGAGCAGGAGTTTAATCTAGATGGAAAAGACATATAATCCAAGCGAATTTGAAGAAAAGATATATAAAAATTGGCTAGACAAAAAATATTTTTTGGCAAGCGTTGATAAAAACAAAACACCTTTTACAATCATAATGCCACCACCAAATATTACTAGCAAACTACATATGGGTCACGCTTTTCAAGAGACTATTCAAGACATTATTATTCGTAGAAAAAGAATGCAAGGATACAGTGCTCTTTGGGTTCCGGGTACCGACCACGCAGCCCTTGCCACCGAATATATGCTTTGCAAACAACTCGAGAAAGAGGGGACAAGCAAAGAGGAACTTGGCAGAGAAAAGTTTAAGGA
Organism: uncultured Christensenella sp.; assembly: GCA_964455585.1. GTDB lineage: Bacteria > Bacillota > Clostridia > Christensenellales > UBA1242 > UBA11490. The sequence continues at coordinate 19,620 of CAYVXW010000010.1, read as the reverse complement.
AAGAATAACTGAGTGGTACAAAGACTACAAGGGCACTATTATCGAGCAATTTAAGCGTATGGGCTTTAGTTGTGATTGGGATAGGCTTTCGTTTACTATGGACGAAGGAAACTGTAATGCCGTTAGAAAAGTATTTGTACATTTATACAAAAAGGGCTACATCTACAAGGGTAAAAGAATTGTAAACTGGTGTCCTAAGTGTCGCAGTTCAATATCCGATGCCGAAGTTGAGTTCAAGGACGAAGCGTCGCATTTTTGGCACATTAGATACCAAATTGAAGGAAGTGACAAGTTTATTGAAATTGCCACCACCAGACCCGAAACAATGCTAGGCGACACCGCCGTTGCAGTCAATCCAAAGGATGATAGATATAAGGACTTGGTGGGCAAAAATGTAATTTTGCCTTTGTTAAATAAACAAATTCCAATTGTTGCCGATGACTATGTTGAAATGGATTTTGGAACGGGTGTTGTTAAGATTACACCTGCTCACGACCCAAATGACTTTGAGGTGGGCTTAAGGCACAACTTGGAAGTTATAAAGGTTATTGGTGACGACGGCGTTATGAACGAGAACGCAGGCGAATATGCGGGGCTTACTAGAGAAGAGTGTAGGGCAAAGATTGTAGAAGATTTGCGTGCAAGCGGAAACCTTGTAAAGATTGAGGACTACACCCACTCGGTTGGACATTGCGAAAGATGTAAAACAATTATTGAGCCACTTATTTCGAGCCAATGGTTTGTGCGTATGGACGAACTAGCAAAGCCTGCCATTGAAGTGGTTGAAAGCGACAAAGTACATTTTGTGGACGAACAATACAAAAAAACCTACCTAAATTGGATGAGAAACATAAGAGATTGGTGTGTGTCTCGTCAAATTTGGTCGGGTCACGATATTCCTATTTTTACTTGCGACGATTGCGGAGAGGTTATTTGCGAGGAGCATGACCCAACTGAGTGCCCAAAATGTCATAGCAAGCACCTAACTCAAGAACTAGACAAACTAGACACTTGGTTCTCTAGTGCTCTTTGGCCACTAAGCACTTTGGGCTATCCAAACGACACCGAGGAACTAAAGTACTTCTATCCAACAAACGTAATGGTAACCGCTAGAGAAATTATTAACCTTTGGGTTGCTAGAATGATTTTCTCGGGACTAGAGTATGTGGGCGATATTCCATTTAAAGACATTGTTATAAACGGCATTGTAAAGGACGCCAATGGCAAAAAGATGAGTAAAACCTTGGGCAATGGCACCGACCCTATTGAAATGATAGAAAAGTATGGTGTTGATGCACTTAGATTTAGCCTATTTGACGGTGTCGCAATCCAATCGGATAGTAGATTTAGCGAGAAAAAAGTTGAACTTACTAGAAACTTTATAAACAAAATTTGGAATGCGTCTAGATATGTGCTTATGCAAATTGAGGGTGCAAACCTAAAACCAATTGACAAGTGTAATTTGACTATTGCCGACAAGTGGATTATAAACGAACTTAATAAGACAATTGAAAGCGTGGACAAAAAGTTTGATAAATACGATATTGGTATGTCCGCAAGCGAACTTAATGACTTCTTTTGGACAAAGTTCTGTGACTGGTATATTGAACTTAGCAAGTGTGATATGGACGCTCACAAAGACGATACATGTTCGGTTCTTGTGTATGTTCTATCTACTCTTTTGAAACTTTTGCATCCATTTATTCCATTTGTTACCGAAAAAATCTATTTGGAACTTCCAAACCACGACGAAAGCATTATGATATCCTCGTGGCCAACGACTATCAATATTGACACCACGGGCGTTGAACTTATGGAAGAGGTTATGACTGCCATAAAGACAATCAGAAACACAAGAGCGGAGAAAAAAGTTCCCGACAACAAAAAGATTATGGCGGAAGTGTTTGTAAAATCGGAAAAAGAAACACTACTAGATGCACTAAAGTATATTGCAAAACTTTCTACCTTGAGCGAAATAAGGGCGTGCGAAGTGACTGAGTTCTCGGACAACTCCGTTACTCACAACTTTGAGCACATAACTATTAATTTGCCACTAGATAGTATGGTTGACACAAAAGCCGAAAAGGAAAGGATTGAAAAAGAAATTGCAAGACTAAAATCCGAAATTGAAAGAAGCGAAAGAATGCTAAACAATGCGGGCTTTGTTGCAAAAGCACCCGAAGCACTAATAAACGCCGAAAAAGAAAAATTGGCAAAAAATAGAGCACTACTTAGTGAAATAGATAAATAATATTATATATATATTATCCTTAATAAAAGGCTTGTCCGTTTGAACAAGCCTTTTTGTTGGCTATAATAAAGCAATAAGATTTTAAAGTTATAGGATTTTGGAATATGGTTGGGAATAAAAAATACATAAAATTTCAAATTGGGTCTTGAAATTGGGCTCCCAGTGTGCTACAATATCTTTAGATTTTAATTGTAGGGAGATAAGATATGAAAAGAGTAAGTGTAGTAGATATTGGCGAAGATGTTTTGGAAGATTTTCTAAACAAAAGGCATACTTTTAAGTTGGTTACCGATATTACTCCATCGGTGGGCTATGGGAAAAGAGGCAAAGTGGTTGTAACAAGAAGAACAATGAAAAATGGCGACCTTATGAACCCAGAGTTTGAAAAAACAATCTTTGTAGATACCGACACGGCGGGAGTTTTCTCGGCAGTAACTGAGTTTGAGTACAAGGGCAAAAAGAGAATATATGATGTATCAAACGACTTTAATAATTATATGTCAAAAGTTCTAAATTGTGCTAAAGAACTAGAATCAGACGATTACTCTATGTAATTGCAATATATATCCACAAGAAATTGCCTAAATTGAGGCAATTTTTTTGAGCAAAAAAAAATTTGATTAAATTTAAAAAAGGGGGTTGAAATTTGGATTTTGGTGTGATATAATGACTTTACAAAAAAGATGAGATTGGAGGGAAATATGTACGAAAAATTTAGTATCGCAAATGGCGAAATGGTAAAAAATGCAATTAATTATGTTTATCCCGATGCTCCAAAGGCGGGCGAAACACCAAGATTTCCAAAGGGCAATATTGTTAGCGTGAATGTTATTCAAAAACCAAACGAGTTTGCTAGAGTTGAAATTGTTACAAAGGTGTCGGTTCCGGGCAGGGCTACAAGCGACTTTGTTACTTGGAACTTTTCGGATACAAAGATTGCAGGACTATATGATGTAAAGGTAAATGACCCAAAATCTAGAGGTCAAAACCCACACGACAAATTCCACGATGAAGTTGTGGATGTGTCGGGCGACTTTATGTCTTACCTTGACGAAATTGGAGCAGTTAAGAAAAACAATGTTTTAGAAAACTATCTTAGAGAAAAGCAAGACGCTCAAATGGATAGATAAGGGGGAAGTATGAGAGTAAAAGATTTAACAATTGGCAGTCTAGAGGATTTTACAAGGTCGCTTTGCGCAGGTGAAATGACCGACATAAATTGTAAGAAAGTTAATGGCGAAGTTATGGCACTTTGTGTTACAAGAAACGAAAAGAACATCACAATGCCTACCCAAACCGTATCGGTAGACAATGTAACTTTCTTTATTGATGACCTAAGTTCACCAGTTGGCATCACTGTAAAAAACACTTACAAAGTATCTAGAGACATCACCGAGGCTTGGAAGGTTTCTAACTATGAGGCTTTGGCAGAAGATACAAAAAAATTTATGGATATCCAAAGTAAATATGACGCTACAAAAAATAGCGACATAACCGACAAGTTTATGGTTTTTGCTTCGCAAAGAGCCATTGACCAAATGGATAGATAATTTTAATCAACACAGTCAAGACGCTTGAAACTCCAAACGCTTTGGCGGTGTTGATTTTTTTGAAAAAACAAAGTTATCCACAAAATAAAGCGAAAAAAAAAATTTTAAAAAATCGCTTATCAAAATGTAAATTCTATGGTAATATTTATAGTGACTAAAAACATAAGGACAAAAAGAAATGGACTTTCAACAAGATAACACCATTCAAAAAATTAAATTATTATATTTGCTAGAGCAAATGGAAATTCCTCTAACCGAGAACAACTTAATAGATATTTGTACAAGTAGAAATAGTTGGCTTACTTATCTTGACCTAAAAGAGGCTATGTACGAACTTTTGGAAGTTGGGTTTATTGAGGAATTGCCAGTTGAGAATGAGGAAAGTAGATATGCAATAACCGTGGACGGCAGGTCGTGTTTGGGGCATTTCTATTTTAGAATCCCAAAGGATATTAGAGACAAGATTATTGCTTATACCCAAGAAAATAGGCTTAATTACAAAAAAATCCAAGAATATGTATCCGATTATTCCAAAAACAAAGACGGCACATACACCGTTACTTTCAAAATAAAAGAAAGTATGCTTGCGGGCTCGTCAAATTCGCTACTAGAAATAAAACTAAAAGCCCCAACAAGGCATTCGGCAGTTGAGGCTAGTAGAAAATGGACGGACAAAGCATCCAAGGTTTATGAATTTATTTATGACAATTTGCTTGATAGTTAGGAGGTAGATATGCAAACATATATTCCACGCTCAGTGTGTTCAAGAAAAATTAATTTTGAGGTCGAAAACGGCGTTGTTACAAAGTGCGAGTTTGTTGGTGGGTGCCTAGGCAACACTCAAGGAATTAGCAAACTAGTTGTTGGAATGCCCGTTGACGAGGTTATTTCAAGGCTAGATGGCATTCAATGTAGGGGAGGCACTTCGTGTCCTGACCAATTGGCAAAAGCCCTAAAGGAATATGAGCAAAACAATTTTTAAGTTGTCGTGCATTTTGCAAAATGCGTATAAAGACAATAAAGATTGAAGTGCAATTTAAGGAAGGAACTTTTTTTTGGTTTCTTCTTTTTTTTGCACCAAAAAAGCCCCGGTTGTTTGGGGCGTATAATCTAATTATTTTTTGTAATAAATGTCGGCAATAAGAACTTTTACTTGTTCATAAGTCTTTTTGCACTTTTTGTTTTTTGCAAGAGTGTGCTCAAGTGGTACAAGCAATGCGTTTATTATTAGCAATTCTTCTAGTTGAATGGCTTTTTGGAGTGCTTTTAGAACTATTAGGAGTTCTTCTTTTTCGGCGTACTTTAGTTTGTAGTCGTCGTTTATAATATTTTGAAGTTCGGTTATGTTCATAAGCAAGTTTGCAAACAACAACTTTGTGCTATCGTCCGCCTCAGTTTCTTCTTCGCTCTCAAACGAAATATCGTCGGAGTACTCTTCGTACTCCATAGCGTTTCCGTGTTCGTCAATTCCAAGTAGTCTTTTAACCGCATTTTTGTATGCAACAAGCACGGTCAATGCAAAGTTGTTATAACTAATATTATAGCCGTCGGAGTTGAAAAAGTTTTCGGTTACGAATGTTTGCAAATTGATATTTTTCTTGTCGACCTCAAGTAGCAAACAAGTGACAAACGCCACAATGCTCTTGTCGCCGTCAATCATCCTAAAAAATCCACCATTTTCAGGGTTTTCGGCAACCGCGCTCTCTAGTGCACTAGAAAACTTAAACCCTTGCATACACTTTGAATAAAGGCTATACAAAAGTTCGCTTTTTACAATGCTCTTTAGGATGTTGGATACTTTGGTGTCGGATAGCAAAAATCTTCCGCCAATCATATCGTCGCAAGCCGAAAAAAAGTCTAATATGTTTTGTCTTTCTTCTTCGGTAATTATCATAAATCCCTCCCCATATAAAAGTATTTTAGTATAAATTGAGGTTTTTATCAAATAAATAACAAAAGTTTTTTATATTTTATTAAACGCCAATTGGGGGAGTGTCAAAATATAGAAAGGGATGGATAATAAAAATTAGAATATAAGTACTAGCAAAATACTAATAATTGAGGAAAACAAAGCGTGGGTGAGTTTTTGGAGAATAAACTTGCGATATGGCATTTCAAATTGCGAAAGATATGTGTATGCTTGGGCGTGGATAGATAGCCCACCAAACGAAATTATCATCGTGGATAGCACAGTTGCAAGTGTGGGGGATAGACTAGCACCCGATAGCATCACTTCTCCGCTAGTGACCTCAATTAGCCCCGATAGCACGCTACTCGAAATGTCTTGTGGAATGCCAAACATTTTTAGCGGGCGGGTTATTAGGTTAAACTCACCCAAGGAGTTAAGCAAAGATATTATCATATAAAATAGTGCAATAAATCCGCCAATGTTGAGTACCGCCATAATGCTACTAGATACCGCTTCGCCAAGGGATAGGGGGCTAGATAAAGTGGGTGACTGAATGGATATAGGGTGCTTTTTCTTTTGCCTATACAAAAATCCATTTAGTATTGCTCCAAGATAGTGGGACACAAGGATTATTATCCCCATTTTTGTGCTTCCAAACATTCCCACTGCCACACTGCCTAGTATAAACAAAGGTCCCGATGTGGACGAAAAGGATGTTATTGTTATGGCTTCGCTTTTGGTTATCTTTCCGCTCTCATATAGGTCGCTTGTTATTTTTGCACCTACGGGATATCCCGAAATTATGCTAGTTATATACACATATCCCGCCACTCCTCCAACGCCATAAAGTTTTTGGGTTATGGGGGATATCTTGCGTTCTAGATAGGGGATTAGTGGGGTTGATGACAATAGTTTTGTTAGAATAAAGAAAGGAAGCAAGGTTGGCAAAACTTTTGTTGCCCACAATTTTACCCCTTCATAAAAACTAGAAATAGAATACTTTGGAAGCAAAATTATAAGGGTAATTAAAAGTATCAAAAGCGACACATATGCCACTTGAAAATAGTCAAATTTTTTGGTTTTTGTCATAGTTTATGATATGAAAAATGGCGATTAAATAGAACTTTTTGGGCGATAAGGCAAGGATTTTGGTGGCTTGTTTTATGGGGAAAACTTTTGATGGGGGCATAAGCCTTGTGTTTGAGTTGGCTATGAGACAATTGAATTTTTATATAAAAAACTCCTTACAAAGTTATAAGGAGTTCTTGGGTTTATTTTGTTTTTGAATATTTGATTGTTTGGGCATATAGGTCGGGAGCAAACTTTGGAATGGTTTTTGTTTTTCTTAGTAACAAATTATAAACCGCATTTGCTCTGTCCTCAATTTGAGCAAGTTTTTTGTAAACATCGCTTGGATTTTTTACCACATTGCTATTTCTAATAATTAGGTTTGTGTTTGCACTAACTGTGGATAAAAGGTCGTGTTTGTTTGCGTTAAAGCCTAGAACTTTGATAAAAGGTAGTTTGTCTAGTTTGTATATTTCGCTCACAATGTCTTTGTCGATTTTTAGTAGCAATCTAAGCACAATGCGTTTAAGCCTAGTAAATGTGTATCTTTTGGATTTTACCGCAAGCAAGATGTCCTCAAAGTCTTTGTATTTTTGTGACATTTCCACAAATCTATTTTCAATTCCTTCGCTTACATCATAAATGTTTTTGATGTCCTCGGCGGTGCTAGTCTTTAGTGCAAACGAGCATAGGTCTCCATAAAGATTCATATCCGGAAGCCCAAATTCCTTGATCTCGTCATAGAGTAGGTCATAGGTAAATGGTGGAACAAGTTTTTTTATTGACCTAACCTTGCCTTTGCTCAAAAGCCTTGTTCTAATTGCTGTAGCACTGCTATCTTTTCCGTTTAGGTCAACCGAGTTGTAATCACTATTGCTTCGGGTTGTAAACACCGGCTCAATAGTGCTTTTTGTGCGGTAAAGGGCTTTTAGATATTCTATTGCAAGGATGTTATTTGGCTTGGACAAAATGTTTATGGTTTCGGTTATTTCGCTAAACTCCACCTTGTCCTCTTTGATTAGTTCCTCAATTGCTTTTTGGCGACTAACAGGAAGGGAGTTTCCTTCTGCCAAAAATTTCTTTAACTTTTCTTTATATTCCTTTGGTTCGTCCGAGAAGAACTTTGCAATTTCTTTTAGAAGTTCGTAATTTTCGGTTTCGCAACCAAACGCTATATGTGTAACCTCGGGGAACGACTCGGCAATCTTTACGCCCGCCAAAGCAAATACTTCCGCCGAACTGCACGAGTATGCAGTTGGGATTTGGACAACAATATCCGCTCCCGCCTCTAGTGCCATCCTAGACCTAACATATTTATTTGCTACCGCAGGCTCACCCCTTTGGGTAAAGTTTCCCGCTTGTATACACATTACAGTATCGCAACCACTGAGTTCCTTTGCTTTTTCTATATGATAAAGGTGTCCATAGTGCAGTGGGTTATATTCACAAATTATTGCACAGATTTTCATAGTAACTCCATTAAATTCTTTACATTTTAATTATTTTTTAGTAAACTTATCTATGATTGTGGGGTGATTTGCAAAAAAACACAAACCATCCACCGTGTATTTACATTGTAACATACTTTGGGGTTTAACACAATTAAATAAGGGAATTTTATGGGAAATAAAAAAAGTATTGAGGAAAAATGGCTTGAAAGAGCATCTGCGCTTGGCAAAACGATAGTTCTTCCCGAGGCGGGAATGAGCGAGCGTGTGGCTTTGGCGGGGATTGAGGCGTCGAAAAAAAAGATTGCCAAAATAGTTATGCTTGTGTCAAGCGACGACGACCTAAAGGGCTACGAGTTTGATGAGAATGAGTACCTAAGGGTTGTAAATATCAAAACCCACGAAATGAGGGAAATGCTATCAAGTGCACTTTATGAAAAGCGAAAAGAAAAGGGGCTTAGCCGTGACGATGCCGAAAGGCTTATGGATAGCCCTGTATACTTTGGCACGATGATGGTGGAATTGTCCCTAGTTGACGGGCTTGTGGCAGGTGCGGAAATATCTACTGCCGAGACCTTTAAACCCGCTTTTCAAATAATCAAAGGAAAGACTAAGGACACCAAAATTTCTAGTTTCTTTGTGATGACTAGGGAGGACGAGGTTTATTTGCTTGCCGATTGTGGCGTAAACATTGAGCCTAGTGCGGAGGAAATTGCCGAAATTGCAAAGTTTACGGCTACTTCGGCTAGAGAAATTGGCTTTATTGAGCCAAGAGTTGCACTACTTTCGTATTCCACAAAGGGTAGTGCGGAAGGCGATGATGCAGTCAAAATGCGAACGGCAAAAGAACTTTTGGACACACAAAATGTTGACTTTGTGTACGATGGCGAAATTCAGTTGGATGCGTCCATTGTGCCTCAGGTTGCTAGTCTAAAGGCTCCAAATAGTCCTTTGGAAGGCAAAGCCAATGTCTTTGTATTTCCAAACTTGTCGGCGGGAAACATTGGCTACAAACTTATGCAAAGGTTTGGTGGGTTCAAGGCATACGGTCCAATATCCCAAGGGATGAGAAAGCCAATAAATGATGTAAGTCGTGGGGCTACGGTCAACGACATTGTACAAGCAATAGCAATAACGGTACTACAAAATTAAAAATTTTTATATATAAGGAGAGAAAAAATGAAAGTATTAGTAATTAACGCAGGTAGTAGTAGTTTAAAATTTCAATTGATTGATATGGATAACAAATCGGTCATTGCAAAGGGTAATGTAGAGAGAATCAACGAGGGAGCGTCCTTCCTAAAATACAAAGCAAAAGGACAAGAAAATAAATATGAAAGGGATATCAAAAACCACGCTCAAGCATTGGAAATCGTTCTTGAAAAGTTGCTTGACAAAAATGTTGGCGTTGTAAATTCGCTAGACGAAATTGGTGCATTTGGTCATAGAGTTGTAAATGTTGGTGAAAGTTATTTTGATAGCACACTAGTTACCCCTGAGGTTCTAGAGGACTTTAGACACAATGCCGACTTTTCGCCTTTGCACGTTCCGGGGGCTATTGCAGGCATCGAGGGTGCTATGGCTACTTGCCCAGGAAAGCCAAATGTAGCCGTATTTGATATCGGATTCCACAAAACTATTCCTGAATATGTATATAAGTATGCAATTCCAAAAAGATATTATGATGATTACAAAATTAGAAGATATGGTGCACACGGAACTAGCCACTATTATGTAACCCAAAGATGTGCCGAACTCTTAGGCAAAAAACCGGAGGATATTAACATTGTATCGTGTCATATCGGTAGCGGTGCTAGTATTACTGCCGTAAAGAACGGAAAGAGTTTTGATACTTCAATGGGCTTTACTCCACTTGAGGGAATTATTATGAACACAAGATGTGGCGATATTGACCCTGCCGTTGTAGAATATATTTGCAACAAAGAGGGCAAGACCGCTAGCGAAGTTATTAGAATGTTTAATAAAGAAAGCGGACTTTTGGGTGCAATCGGCACAGGTATGGCGGATATGAGAGACATTACTGCAAATCTAGATGACCCAAATGTAAAAATGGCGTTTGATATGTATTGCCACAGAATCAAAAAATATATTTGTGGATATATTGGCGTGCTTGGTGGGGTAGATGCAATTGTGTTTACCGCTGGTTGTGGTGAGCACACACCAGAACTAAGAGAAGCCGTAACCGAAGGCTTAGGCTTTATGGGTATTGGAGTAGATGCGGACAAAAACTATAACGCTCCTCGTGGCGAAGAATGTGATATTAGTGCCGAGGGTGCAAAGGTTAGAACTTTTGTTATTCCAACCGACGAAGAGATGGTTATTGCCGAGGAAACTCTAAAAACTATCAATAATTTAAAATAATTTTAGCAATACTAATTGACAAATGTAGTTTTTTAGTATAAAATAGCATAGCATAAATGAAGTTAGGAGGTGCAATATGGCTATAGTACCAAAGGGTAAAGTTTCAAAAGCAAGGCGTAATTCCAGAAAAGCAAATTGGAAAATTTCAACACCTTCTATTGTTGAATGTCCACATTGTCACGAAATGAAAGCAAACCACAGAGTATGTAAGAAATGTGGTTACTACGACGGTGAACAAAAAGTAGTTGTAGAAAAAGCAAAAAAAGAAACTAAGTAATTATAGTTAGATTTTATATACGGATGCAAGAAGTGTGTCCGTATTTTTTTTGTGTAAAGCCTTTAGTTAAAAAATTAAATGATACAAAAATGTCTAATTGTTTAAAAATTTATTTGATAAAAAAAATATATTAAGTTATACTTTAATATATTAGACTAGATTTTTAGGAGTAAACTATGATAAAAGTAGTTGTGGATGGATTTGGTGGAGATAATGCCCCTTTCGACGTTGTAAAGGGTGCTATCGACGCTATTAATAAGATTGATGACTTGCACATTGTAATGACCGGAAAGGAAGATGTATTGAGGGCAGAGTTTGCAAAATATAAGTATAACGAAAGCCAAGTGACAATAATAAATGCCGATAGTGTTATTACAAATGATGATGTGCCTACAAGTGCAATTAGAACCAAAAGGGATAGTTCGCTTGTTGTGGCACTTGATTACACTAGACAAAATGACGATTGTGTGGGGCTTGTTAGTGCGGGGTCTACAGGTGCGGTGCTAACGGGTGCTTTTATGAAAATCGGAAGATTAAAGGGAATTTATAGACCTGCACTTTGTCCAATTTTGCCTACTCGTACAGGCGGAATGTCGGCAATTTGCGATAGTGGGGCAAATGTGGATTGCAAGCCCGAGTACTTGGAACAATTTGCACTTATGGGCTCGGCGTATCTTAAAACTTTGGGCGTTGAAAATCCAAGAGTGGCACTACTTAATGTAGGAACGGAAGACCACAAGGGCGACCAAAGGACAAAGGAAACATACGAGCGTCTTGTGGCTTTGGGGGACAAAATAAACTTTGTTGGAAATATGGAAGGAAGGGATGTGCTATCGGGCAAATATGATGTGGTTGTTGCCGACGGGTTCTCGGGTAATGTGCTTCTAAAAGCCACCGAGGGGGCTTGCAAAAATTTGCTTGGAATGATTAAAGATGGCATAAAATCTAGTTTTTGGTCAAAAGTGGGTGCACTATTTATGTCCAAAACTTTCAAGAGAGTAAAGACCAAAATGGACTACAATAAGTACGGTGGAGCAGTGCTTTTGGGTTGCAAGAAGTTGGTCGTAAAGGGACACGGAAGCAGTGGGGCGTATAGCATTACTTCGTGTATTGAACAAGTTTACAAGATGAGTAAAGGAAATTTGGTGGAAAATATTTCTAACGAACTATCCACTTTGGGAATTGAGGAAGATGAGTAAATTTGACGAGTTGGAAAGGGGGCTAGGATATAAGTTTAAAGACCATACTTTGATTGAAACGGCTTTTACGCACATAAGTTATGCAAAAGACTTTAGCGTGGAAAGTTATGAGAGACTTGAGTACTTGGGCGACGCTATTTTGGAGGCAATTGTAAGCGACAAACTATTTAAGTGCTACGACCTACCTGTGGGCAAACTAACCAAACTTAGAGCAAGCCTTGTTAGTACCGAAAATCTTTGTAATATAGCCAAAAAACTAGACTTTCCAAGGTTTTGCAAAATGTCCAAGGCTTTGTCGCAACTAAGCAAGAAAAATACTGCCGACCTATTTGAAAGCGCATTGGGTGCGGTGTACCTAGATGGCGGAGTGGAGAAGGCAAAAGAATTAGTAGAAAGGTTTGTAATTGTTGACAAAGAAAACTTGGATGAGCACTTGAATCTTTGTGAGGATGCAAAGACCTCGTTGCAAGAAAAAATGCAAGCGGAAAAAATTTCTTTTGAGTACACCTTGCTTTCGTCAAACGGGCGTGACCACGAAAAAACTTTTGAAGTGGGGCTAATTGTAAATGGTCAAATGGTCGAAACCGCCAAAGGCAAAAGCCTTAGGTCGGCGGAAGAACTTTGTGCTAGGGCGTATTTGGATAGAATGTAGACAATGTATTATATAACGACTGTAGTGATGCAGTCGTTTTTTTGTTTGTATAGATACACCCCTCGACGGAGTATTCGCAAAAATACGAACGGAGCATACCTATGTAATTACCCGCCTGTACTTATTTATTATTCACTAGTACCTCTTCGCTTGCAATGCTATGTCTCGCGTCGTGTCATTCTGAACGCGAAAGCGGAAGAATCTAGAACGAAAAGTTGGCTTTTATAATGATAATTAGAAGTAGATATACTCCGTTCGCTATCGCTCAGTCGATATGACACGGACGGAATATAATATTGTGTCATACCGTATTCGACCGCACGGGAGAATCGCCGTCATCCACTAGAGTATATTATGTAGTGTACATCCGTGACGGCACAAAGACTTGGCAGTTTGCTATTCCATAAAGCAAATAGGTACTTGTACCGAGTGGAGTGTATCTGCTTTTAGTTGTCCCCTTGAGGCTCTAATCCAACCGACTTTTATGTATTTTATATAAATAAATATATTATATTACTTTACTTTATTTGTTTTTTTTTTCAAAATTTGCTAAAATATAAAATGCAAAAAACTCGTTGGAGATACAAATGAACTTAAAAAGAATAGAAATGGTGGGGTTTAAATCCTTCGCCGACTACCAAAAAATTGAATTTGATGACGGAATTACCGCCATTGTTGGACCAAACGGTTGTGGAAAAAGTAATGTTGCCGATGCAATAAGATGGGTTTTGGGAGAAACTAGTAGCAAGCAATTAAGAGGCTCTACTATGCAAGACGTAATCTTTAAAGGGACCGAAAAAAGAAAGGGACTTAGTTTTTGTGAAGTGTCTCTTACTTTTGACAACACCAACAAGATTTTTAATACCGATTATGACGAAATCATTATCACAAGAAAACTTTATCGTAGTGGCGAGAGTGAATACTTGCTAAACAAAGCACCTTGTAGGAAAAAGGACATTACCGACATTTTGTACGATAGTGGTGTGGGTAAAAATGGATACTCAATAATTGGTCAAGGAATGGTTGGCAAAATTGTCAATAGCAAGCCCGAAGAAAGAAGAGTCATTTTTGAAGAGGCTGCCGGAATATCCAAGTTTAAGTCCAAAAAGGTTGAGGCGGAAAGAAAACTTCTTAATACCCAAGACAACCTAAATAGAATAAACGACCTAATTTCCGAAATAGATAGACAACTAAAGCCTTTGCGTGAACAAGCCGAAACGGCAAAAGTCTATTATGAATACAAAGAAAAATTGAAGGCTTTGGAAGTAAACCTTTATATCTATCAATACGATACCGCAAGTGACACAAAGAACGCCATTTTGGAAAAGATAAATGGCATTGTTGAAGAACTTGAGTATAGAACAAAAGAAAAGGAAAAAGCCGACAAACTTTATGGCGAAGCCTTTGAAAAGGTGGGAACTATAGACCAAGACATTTCTGCCCTAAAAGATAAGATAATGGAACTAAATATTGCCATTACAAAACACTCGGGCGATATGTCGTTAAAAAAGGAAAAGTATAATAACCTAAAAGTTGAAAACGAAAGGCTTGGTTCCGACCTGTCTAGACTAAAAGCCGATAGAGATGCTAGTCAATCGTCCCTTTTTGATATCGAAAGTAGTATCAAAAGCAAACAAGTCGACTTGGCTACAAAGAAGGCTCAAGTTGCCGATTTGAACGAGAAATACACGGCGGTAGCAAACGAACTAAAGTTGGGCGAGGACGAAGCGGAAGAAATACAAAAGAAAATAATTGGCGATTTGGAAGCGTTAGGGGATGTAAAAGCCCAAATTTCCGCACTTACTGCCGAGAAAAATAGTTACGAAAAGACCTTGGCCGAACTTGACGAAATGCAAAGGGACATAAACGAAAAGTTCTCGCAATCCAAGTCTAAGCAAGCCGAGAGTTCCACCGCGCTATTAAACCTAAAGCAAGATAGAAACAAACTTGCAAGCGAACTTAATGAGCAATCCACCAAGCAATACAATCTTCAAGTGGATGTAAAGAACATAGAAAGTGGCATAAACGAACTTACAAGCAATATTCTAACTATGGAGCATAGAAAGAAAATGCTTGAGGAGTATGCAAGGGAGTATGAGGGCTTTAATGGAACGGTCAAAAGGCTTCTTACCGATGCCGAAAAGAATAACGACATAAAAAATAGAATAGTGGGCGTTCTTGCAAGCCTTATAAAGGTGCCTGCAACCTACCAAACGGCAATTGAAACTGCACTTGGCAACGCCGTTCAAAATATCGTTACAACAAGCGACGAGAACGCAAAGTACCTAATTAATTACCTAAAGCAAAGGGATTATGGAAGGGCAACATTCTTGCCAATAAACACCATTAAACCTAGATACTTTAGCAGTAACGACAGGCGACTTCTTTCGATGGATGGTTGCTTTGGGCTTGCTAGCGAACTTGTGGAGTATGACAAAAAGTTAAGCAATATAATAAGTAGCCTTCTTGGAACCACGCTTATTTGTAACAATATGACATCGGCTCTAAATATTGCAAGACAGTCAAACTTTGCATATAGAATTGCTACTCTTGACGGCGACATCATTTCTCCTCAAGGAAGCCTTACTGGTGGTAGCAAAAAGGCACAAGTAACCAACCTACTTGGTCGTCAAACCGAAATAGAAAATTGTGCAAAGGTTATTGAAAAACTTGCCAAAAACAAGCAAGAAAAGACAAATGAATATAACAAAGCCGTTGCATCTTTAAAAGAAGTTAATGATATAATAAAGTCAATGTCCGATAGACTCCACGCGCTTGATATAGACATTGCAAGTGAAACCGAGAGAAATGATAAATATAGCACCGTTTGCAACGACTATGAAGAGGAAAGAAATAGAGTAAGCGGAAATATTGGAAAAAATAAACAAATTCTTGAGGGCATTGTAAACGAACTTAATAGAATTTCGGACGAGAAGAGTGCAATGAGCATAACCGAAGGTGTTAGTTCGTCCACTTCGCAATTTACCGAACTTAAAAACCAAAAAGAAGAGTATTCAAATAGGATTACGGCACTAAAGATTGAAATTGCCACTTTAGAGAGTGCACTTCTTGGCTACGAGCAAGATAGAGTTAGACTAACCGAGAGCCTAAAGGCAAATGCCGAGCAACTAGCCATTATGGAAGAGGCTTGCAATCAAAATCATAGTGCGCTATTGATGGCGGAAAACCAAATTAGCGAAACTGAGGCGACTTTGGAGCATAACGATACATACGATATGCTCAAGAAGTCCCAAGTTAAACTTGCCGAAAAGGAACAAGAAAAAGCAAATATCAATGAGGATATTAGAAGGCTTGATGATAGTAGAAACAAACTTTTGGGCGAAGTCAATATCCTTCAAGACAAAAAATATCGTCAAGAAATTGCACTATCCAAAGTTGATACCGACATCGAGGCTATGCAAGAGAGGGTTTGGACAGAATATGGAATGACTTACGACTCCGCTCTATCCATAAAAGACCCTGACTTTGACGAAAAAATTGGCAGGTCGGAAATTACAAAAATCAAAAAAGATATTGTGGGCTTGGGTCACATAAACGAAAGGGCAATTGAGGACTGCAAAACCTTGGAAGAAAGGTTTGGAAAGATGTATACCCAATCGCAAGACTTGCTAAAAGCCGAAGCCGACCTAAAGAGGATTATCAAAGACTTGTCGAACGAAATGATTGTTAGATTCCAAACCGAGTTTGACAAAATCAACACCAACTTTGGCATTGTATTCAAAGAACTATTTGGTGGCGGAAATGCAAGGCTAGAGATTATGGATAGCGAAGATATGCTAGAGGCGGGAATTGAAATCAAAGCCGAGCCACCAGAGAAAAAACTAAGTAACACCTCCCTTCTTAGTGGTGGTGAGCAAGCGCTTGTTGCTATTGCAATTTTGTTTGCAATTCTAAGGCTAAGACCAATGCCATTTAGTTTGCTAGACGAAATTGAGGCACCTTTGGACGAGGCAAACGTTACAAGGCTTGCAAAATATCTAAAGAGATATTCTCACGAAACACAATTTATTGTAATCACCCACAAAAAGCCAACTATGGAACACGCCGATACCCTATATGGCGTTACTATGGAAGAAAAGGGTGTAAGTAAACTTGTTTCGGTTAAACTAAGTGATGCAATTAAAAATACGGAGCAAAAATAATGGGAATTTTTTCTAAATTTTTTGGTGCTTTAAAAAAGACTAAAGACGCCATTTCCAAAAAGATTAGCCAAATATTTGTGGGCGAACTAGACGACGACTTTTATGAAGAACTAGAGTTTGTGCTAGTGTCAAGCGATATTGGCACGGAAGCAAGTGCGGACATAGTGGAAGAAGTAAAAAGCATTGCCAAAAAGAAAAAAATCAAAACGGAAGAAGAGTTTAAAGATGTTTTGAGAGAGGCAATGGCAAGACTACTTTCTTTTGAAGTAGAAGAACCACAAAATCCTACCCTTTACACAATTGTAGGGGTCAATGGCGTGGGGAAAACCACCGCTATTGGAAAACTTGCATATAGGCTCAAGAAAGAAAAAAAATCGGTGCTTATGGTTGCGGGCGACACCTTTAGAGCGGCGGCGAGCGAGCAACTAACCGAATGGAGCAAGCGAGCAGGGGTTAGGATTGTAAAATACGCCGAGGGTGCCGACCCCGGTGCCGTTGTGTATGATGGAATAAAAAGTGCAATTGCAAAAAAAGACGACATAGTCCTTGTTGACACGGCAGGCAGGCTTCACAACAAAGTGGGGCTAATGGAAGAACTAAAGAAAATTGGAAAGATTATTGATAGAGAGTGGACGGGCTCTACCCAAAACTATCTAGTAATTGATGCAACCACTGGTCAAAACGCTTTGCAACAAGTAGAAGTCTTTAATGAAATTATGCCTTTGGATGGAATTATTCTAACCAAACTAGACGGCTCCGCAAAGGGTGGCGTGGTATTTGCAATTGCCAAAAAATTTGGAATACCTATTAAATACGTAGGCGTTGGCGAGGGTGTGGACGACATTGAACCTTTTGACGCCGAAGAATTTGTAAAAAATATAATTTAGTCAAGTAAAAAGTCTTGACAAGATAACATTTGTGATATATAATAGTCGTGTAAGGTAAAAATACTTTACAACAATTATCTTTCAAAGGTGTTATTATGAGCATAGACGAAAACTTAAAAATTGTAAGACTAATAGACACATATGGGTCTACGCTTACAACTAAGCAGTTTTCAATTATTAGTAGTTACTACTTTGATAATTTGACTCTAGCAGAAATTGGCGAGAATATGGGCATTAGTAGACAAGCGGTTAGCGATAGCATTAGCCAGTCACTAAAGTCGATGTCGGCTTTGGAAGAAAAGTTGGGCATAATTCGCTTAAACCAAAATATGGAAAGCGACTTGACCGAGTTTTCAAAAGAGTTAGACGAAAAAGATAGCAACAAACTAATGCAAATTATCGAAAAATATAGGAGATAATATGGCTTTATTTGGAACACTAGGAGAGAAACTTAATCACGTTTTCAGCAAGATTACGAAGCGTGGAACCTTGACCGAACTAGAAATAAAAAACGCAATGAGAGAAATTAAATTAGTACTTCTTGAGGCGGATGTAAACTATCTAGTTGTCAAAGATTTTGTGGCAAAGGTGACCGAGAAATGTATGGGAGAAAGGGTACTAAAGTCCTTGACCCCCGGTCAACAAGTAATCAAGATTGTAAACGAAGAATTGACTGCTCTTATGGGAACCACAAATTCAAAACTTATGGTTGCTAGCAAGCCACCAACAGTTATTATGATGTGTGGACTTCAGGGTGCGGGAAAAACCACAATGTGTGGAAAACTTGCAAAAATGCTAAAAAAACAAGGCAAAAAGCCTTTGCTTGTGGGGTGCGATATCTATAGACCGGCGGCTATAAACCAACTAAAGGTTGTGGGCAAATCGGTGGATGTCGAAACTTATGACGAGGGCACAAACAAGCCTCAAAAGACCTCTGTAAATGCTATTAAGTATGCCGAGAAAAAGGGCTACGACACCGTTATTATTGATACGGCAGGTAGACTTCAAATTGACGAAGAGTTGATGGAAGAGTTGCTTGATATCAAAAAGGCGGTTAAGCCTACCGAAATTTTGCTAACAGTTGACAGTATGATTGGTCAAGAATCGGTGAATGTGGCATCCGCTTTTAATGACAAGTTGGATATCACGGGCGTAATTCTTACCAAACTTGACGGCGACACAAGGGGTGGTGCGGCACTTAGCATTAGGGCAGTTACGGGAAAACCTATCAAGTTTTGTGGTGTTGGCGAAAAAATGGACGATATTGAGCCATTTTATCCAGACAGAATGGCTAGTAGAATACTAGATATGGGTGATGTGCTTTCGCTTATTGAAAAGGCTCAAGACGCCTACACCGAGGAAGAGGCAAAGAAGTTGGAACAAAAACTTAGAAACAATTCCTTTACCTTGGACGACTATCTTGTTCAATTTGAGCAACTTAGCAAAATGGGTAGTATATCCGACCTTATTGCAATGATACCGGGGGCAAACAAGTTAAAACTTAATGCCAGTGCAATTGACGAAAAGCAACTTGCAAAAAACAAGTCCATCATACTTAGTATGACAAAAAAAGAGCGTCTTGACCCAGATATCATAAAGGGCAGTCACAAAAGGCGTATTGCTATGGGTAGTGGAACCTCTATCCAAGATGTAAATATCTTGCTAAAACAATTTAATCAATCAAGGGAACTTATGAAGCAATTTAATGGCAAGAAAAAAGGTTTTGGTGGCTTTAAGTTACCATTTTAAGTAGTTTTAAAATTTTTTTGGGAAACCAACAAAAATTAATATATATAAAGGAGAAAATATATGGCAGTTAAAATTAGACTTACTC
>CAYVXW010000009.1:0-52125 GCA_964455585.1 uncultured Christensenella sp. | reverse complement strand
TAAAAGTGGGCTAAGTTTAGCCAAATTTTGAGGGTTTGCATAATAACTTAAAATTTATTCTT
This sequence comes from uncultured Christensenella sp., assembly GCA_964455585.1. Classification (GTDB taxonomy): domain Bacteria; phylum Bacillota; class Clostridia; order Christensenellales; family UBA1242; genus UBA11490. The sequence goes on along the minus strand of CAYVXW010000009.1, from coordinate 52,063 downwards.
CTATGCCCAAAATATAATCAGTGCTTACGCCAAATATCTTGGAAATTTGGGATAGTTGGTCTAGGTTGCATTCTCTTTGACCAAGTTCCCAATAACTTATGGTTCGGGGATTTACATACAAAAGGTTTGCCAAAGTGTTCCTTGACATATTTGCGTCTATTCTAAGTTCTCTTAATCTTTCTGGAAATTTTGTCATACTAGTATTTTAGAACAATTTGTTCAAAAAAAGTTGACACGGAACAAAATGTTCCATATAATGTTTGTGTTATACACTTGAAAAAATATAAATTTTTTTTGCAACCCACCCCCAAACGCTTGCAAAATTCGCAAGGGGGGGGGGTATACTAGGTATGAATAGTGTATACTGTTTTACACAAAATAAACATATAGGAGAAAATGGAAAATGTTGGCAAATAAGAAAATGAAGAAATGTCTAAGCGGAATTGTGCTAAGCATAGTTGCTTTTATTGGTTGCATTATGATTGCGAGTGGCAATAAATCAAGTGTTTATGTTCAGGCATTGGAAACGAGTGACATAACGAGCATTTTTGCGGTTGGAGAATACAAAACTTGTGATAATGCTCACACGATTGATGTTGAAGATGATGGAACTATTCTTTTTGATAATACATATACATTGACGGCTAGCGGTAGCGAGGGGGCATATACCTTAACTGGCAAACTTGGAACGAGTAATACTAGTGTAAACTTTGTGCAATTAAATAATCACGCTTTAATTTGCGTGTCGCACATAAAATACACAATAGATGAAACAAGTTATATAATTTATCAAAATACGCCGTTTTTGATGAACTATACACCAGTTGAAAACGAGAATGGTGGTATTGAGGTTTGGAGCAATAATGTAAAGAGTGCTACTTTTGATAATTTCCAAAGTGCATTTATGAGTGCAAGCAATGGCGACACTATTAAACTTACTAAAAATATGTTAATTTCTGAGGGCACTACACTAATGGACAAGAATGTAACCATTGACGGTGGCAATTTTACCTTAGATAAATCTGCTTGGGCGAATACTATATTTGCGGTAGCAGATGACGCAACACTTACTCTAAACAATCTAACAATAGACGGAAAGGCGACTGGCTGGGAAGTTGATTTTGATGCAGTAACTTTTACATCAAATTATGTTATTCCATTGAAAAGTGGTAGTGCGGATAGCGACTCAAAGACAGAATATCCTGCAATAACTACGAGTGGCAAATTGATTGCCGATAACCTAAATATTTCAAACATTTATTCTTCTAATTTAACTTATGGTTCTACTTTAGCGATTTCAAAGGGCGAAGTTGAAATTTCCAATAGCGAATTTAATCATAATTCGGCAAAAAATGGCGGAGCAATACTTATTGGATATAGTTTATTGGAAGACTCATTGAATGAATATCCAGTAACTAAAGTCAATTTTATTGATACTGATTTTAAAAATAATTATGCAAATGCCGGTAGTGCTGGTGCAATATATGTCTCAGGTGCAAAAGAAATAACTCTTGATAATTGCGAGTTTGATACCAATGCTTGTAATACTGGCAACGGTGGTGCGATTATAATAGAGAGAGTGGGTAAAGGAAGTGGCTATAACTCTAAAGCGCATAAATTGGGGTTGACTTTTACAAAATTAAAAATAAACAACTCGTTATTTAATAACAACTGGGCAGGAAATGACGGGTTTGCTATAGAAAATAATGATGGTGAAATAGAAGTTAGAAATACCGAATTTATAGGTAATGTTGGCGTGCATTTCGGTGGTAGTTCGGTAGGAACATTATCTTTTATGACATCTAGAAGTGGTTATTTTGCTGAGCAAATTATTGATAATTGTTTATTTAAATCTAATAGAGGCCCCGTATCTTGTATTGGTGACCATGGCTCAAAAGTTAAATTATCAATAGTTAATACAACATTTGAAGAAAATGAAGGTTCAGAGGCTTTATTGCTTATCACAGGTGTTACAAACATTGATGATTGTAATTTTGTAAATGATAAATCGACAGTTGCTTCAATTTATATCCAACCTAACGATGAGGCGTCGTGGTATGTTGGCAGTGGGGAAGAAACTGCAACAGTAGTTTTGAAAGATACTTTATTTAGTGGAAGTAATACAACAACTAACATCAGGGTTTGTAGTGAAAATCATAGTGACACATCTTATGTTGAGGCGGAACTTTATATTGAGGGCGAAACAAATGCCAATATCCAATTAAGAGACGAAAGTCATTTGATACTTAATGGAAAATTGACAGGAGATGTAACTTTGGACGAAAAAACACCTACTGACAATGTGGTTTTGGGTGAAAATTCAGAAATGGATGGAAACATAACTACTGCTGTTTCAAAATATAATGTAACATTTAATTATTTAGATGATAATAATGAAAGCCAAAGTAAAAAAATTGCTTTAGAAATAAATCGTGAATATTCAAATGAAGAAATTCAAGAACTTCTTGAAATTTCTAAAGATGGCTATGTGTTTAAAGTTTATACAAATAACACATATACTGCCGAATGGGGTTATACAATTACTAAAGCCATAACTCTTTATGGTAGGTGGGAAGAACATACTCATTCTTTTGATACATATATTGCAAATGGCTCGTCTATTGAAAAAATTTGTGAATGTGGAAAGGTTGGTGGAAGTCTAGCAATTTCTACTAATAGCAATTTAGTATATACAGGCACTGCTAAAAATGTAATTATAACAAATACTCTTGATGCACAAGAGGTTGAGTATACAATCACATATTTAACCAAACTTGAAAATGACATTTGGGTAAAAACTACAAGCCCTATAAATGTTGGAACATACAAAGCGGTTCTTAATTACCAAAATGTAAGTGTAGAATTGTTATTCAATATTGAAAAAGCAACTTACGACTTAAGCAATTTGACGCTATCAAATGTTGAATTTACATATGATGGAACTGCTAAAACTTTAAGTGTTGTTGGTTTGTTTGATGGGATAACTGTAACATATCTAAATAACGTACAAACCGAAGTTGGAACTTATCTGGTAACCGCAAAATTTACTGTAGATAGTGAGAACTACAATGAAATTGATGATATGTGTGCAATTCTTACAATAAATGAGCCTGCAAAAGAATCGACTGATGAGGACACTAAGGAACCGGATGAGGAAAATGAAATAAACTTTATTCATTGTGGTATTAGTGCAGGTGCAGGGGCACTAGCAACATTAATAATTTGTTTAATTGTTGTGGCTATTGTTAAAAAAGTTAGGGGATATTAAGGATAAAACCTTGGTAAAAAGAAATATAAAACAATATTGACATAAACATAAAAATAACACCTATTTGTAGGTGTTATTTTTGTGTTTGCATAGTAGTGTGGCAAGGCAAAGACTAGCAAAGTAATAAGTAATAGTGAAAAGTGAAGAGGTGTACAAGCGGACAACCTAAAGTAGAGATTCTTCGCATACGCTCAGAATGACAAGAGGGCGAGCACCATTCAGAATGACAAATAAGGAGAATTTGAAGTAGATTTGCTCCGCTCGTGCTTACGCACTCGGTCGAAATGACACGGGGTGAAGCAACCACTCGGCTTATGTCATTCTGAACGCGATAGCGGAAGAATCTAGAATGTGCAGTTTGATTTTTATAAGGTCAACCACATAGATACTCTCCGCTCGTTTCACTCGGTCGGTATGACACAAGTGGCAATAGGATTGCCACAGGTAATAGGTAATAGTGAAGAGTGAAGAAGTGTACAAGTGGATAATTTTAAGTAGATATACTCCGTTCGCTCATTATATTCGCTCAGTCGATATGACACATATAATAAACCATTTGTGTCGTTCCGACTGAGGAAACGAAAGGTTCCGAACGGAGAGAGTCTATATGGGTTATCCGCGTGAACCTCTTCACTCTTTATTTTTAAATACTTTATTTTGTTTACTTCTCCGCCAATTCTTTATACTTATTGTACGTTGCCATTGCGGTTTTCTTGGCTTCTTCAAATAGTTCGTTTGCTAGTTCCTCGTCTTTTGCAAGCAAACTTTTGTATCTATTTTCGCCTTTTAAAAAGTCGGTGTAGTTTAGAGTTGGCTCTTTGCTATCTAGAATAAATGGATTTTTGTTTGCGTCCCTTAGGGTAGGGTTGTATCTATATAGGTGCCAATAACCGCTTTCAACGGCTTTCTTTTCTTCTAGTTGGCTATCCGACATCTTGATGCCGTGGTTGATACAAGGTGCGTATGCAATAATTAGTGACACACCGTCGTAGGCTTCCGCCTCGGTTATGGCATTCAAAAATTGTGTCATACTAGCACCCATTGCAACTTTTGCAACATACACATTGCCATATTGCATTGCCATCATTCCTAGGTCTTTTTTGTTAGTACGCTTTCCGCCACTTGCAAATTTTGCCACCGCACCCAATGGGGTGGACTTGCTTGCTTGACCGCCTGTGTTGCTATATACCTCGGTGTCTAGCACCAAAATATTTACATTTTCGCCACTTGCAAGCACGTGGTCTAGTCCGCCGTAGCCTATGTCATACGCCCAACCGTCGCCACCAATAATCCATACGCTTTGATTTGGGAATATGTTTTTGTTTGCAATAATGCTATCTTTTGTTTGTTTTAAGTCCTTTTTTACATCAATGGCTTTGAGTTCGGTTACAATAAGGTTTGCTAGTTCCCTTTGTCTATTTGTATCATCCGACGCCAAATATTCCTCTATATTTTCGTTTAGGCTTTCGCTATAGTTTTCGTCGTAAATCTTGTTTAAGTTTTCTCTTAAAATTTCTTGTTGGGCTTTTTGTCCAAGTTTTATGCCATAACCAAACTCGGCGTTGTCTTCAAATAGGCTATTTGCCCAAGCAACACCATATCCACGCCCGTCCTTTGCGTAAGGGCAAGTAGGGGCGGAACCGCCATAAATGCTAGAACAACCCGTTGCGTTTGCTACCACCATTCTATCCCCAAACATTTGGCTAATGACCTTTATGTATGGAGTTTCGCCACACCCCGCACACGCTCCGCTAAACTCAAAGTATGGCTTTAGATATTGGCTTCCTTTTACCGTGTTTGGTTTGAATATTCCGCTAGGCTTTGATGGAATGGAGTTTACAAACTCATAGTTTTTGTTTTCGCTTTCCATAATTTCGGCACTATTTATCATTGTAAGGGCTTTTTCTTTGGCAGGGCAAACGGAAGCACAAACCCCACAACCCGTACAATCCTTGCTACTAAGTTGCATTACAAATTGTAGGTCTTTTTCCGCCATTGCTTTTTCCGATTTAAAGCCTTTTGGTGCGTTCTTTAGGTCACCTTCTTCCACTAGGTGGGGGCGAATTGCCGAGTGTGGACAAACAAACGCACATTGGTTGCATTGTATACACTTTTCGCTATTCCAACAAGGCAAGTCGGTGGCAACACCTCTTTTCTCGAGTTTGGATGTTCCAACGGGAACAATGCCTCTTGGGTTAAATTTGCTAACAGGGATTGTGTCGCCGTCAAGCCTAGATATTGGTTTTATAATTTCTTCATAATACTTTTCGTCGCCTTTGGATTTTAGTTTCTTTTCCACATCGCCAAGGTCTTTCCAACTGGTTGGATATTCGATTGTGTTTATGCTACTTGCACCTTTATCTATTGCAAGATAGTTTTGTTCCAAAACTTTTTGACCCTTGCTTCCATAACTTTTTTCGGCGTATTTTTTCATTTCGCTTATGGCTAGGTCAATTGGCAAAATGTCAATAAGTTTAAAGAATGCCGACTGCATAACAAGGTTTATTTTGCTACCCAAGCCGATATCCTTTGCAATTGTATTTGCGTCGATTGTATAGAATTTAATATGCTTTTGGGCAATTTCTTTTTTGAGCCTTGTTGGCAAGATTTTTTCTAGTTGACTTAGGTTCCAAGCGGTATTAAGTAATAATGTTCCGCCATCTTTTATACCCTTTAACAGGTTGTATTTTGTTACATATGCTTCCTTGTGAACGGCTACAAAGTCGATGTTGTCGAGTAGATAACTTTCGTTTATTTTGCCTTTTCCAAAACGCAAGTGGCTAATTGTGGCACTGCCACTTTTTTTGCTATCGTACTCAAAGTATGCTTGACCATTTAGACTTGTGTTGTTTCCTATTATTTTTATGCTACTCTTATTGGCGCTAACTGTTCCGTCTCCGCCAAAGCCATAGAACTTGCAAGCGGTTACGGTGTCGTCGCTAGGGAAGATGTTTCGGTTTATTTTTAGGCTTTTGTGTGTTACATCGTCGTCAATGCCAACTGTAAAGGAGTTTAGTGGGCTTTTTGATTTTAGATTGTCTAGCACGGCGCCCACCATAGTTGGGGTAAACTCTTTGCTTCCAAGCCCATATCTTCCGCCATAAACTTTAGTGCCCTTTCTGCCACATTCGCTTAGGGCACAAACTATATCTTTGTATAGTGGTTCTCCGCCACTTCCTGCCTCTTTGGTTCTATCTAGTACGGCAATTCTTTTGACTGTATTTGGAAGTGCCGACACAAACGCTTTTGCATCAAACGGTCTATATAGTCTTACGACAACCACGCCCACTTTTGCTTTTTCGGTTTTGTTTAGATATTCAATAGTTTCCTTTGTGGTGCTAGCACCGCTTCCCATAATTACAATTACATCTTTGGCTTTTGGGTCACCATAGTAATCAAAAATGCGATAACTTCTTCCCGTAATTTTTCCAACTTTGTTCATATAGTCTTGCACAATGTTTGGGGTTTTGTCGTAATAGAGGTTTGCACTCTCTCTATTTTGGAAGAAAATGTCCGGATTTTGAGCGGTTCCACGCTCGGTAGGGGCGTTGCTACTAAGTGCACGCGATTTAAACTCTTTTATCTTGGAGTATGGTACAAGAGGTTTGATTTTTTCTATATCAATATCCTCAATTGTGTTTATTTCGTGGCTTGTTCTAAAGCCATCAAAAAAGTGAACAAAAGGCACCGAACTAGATAAAGTTGACAAGTGTGCAATAAGCGACATATCTAATGCTTCTTGGACGGACGAAGCACAAAGCATAGCCCAACCCGTTTGTCTAACCGCCATAACATCACTATGGTCACCAAATATGCTAAGTGCGTGAGTGGCAAGGGCTCTGGCACTTACGTGCATAACACAAGGGGTTAGTTCGCCCGCAATTTTGTACATATTGGGTATCATTAGTAATAGTCCTTGGCTTGCGGTAAATGTGGTGGTAAGTGCTCCTGCCGATAGGCTTCCGTGAAGGGCTCCACTTGCACCGCCTTCCGATTGCATTTCCACAACCTTTACGGTTGAGCCAAAGATGTTCTTTTTGCCCTCGCTTGCCCAACTGTCACAAAGTTCCGCCATTGTGCTACTAGGGGTTATGGGATATATGGTTGCAACTTCGCTAAAGTTGTATGCCATAGTGGCGGAGGCGGTATTTCCGTCTACTGTTATTTTCTTCATTTTGTACTCTCCTTTTTGTTCGCCCATATGTTACTAAAAGCAGTGATTTTTGGGGGCGATATGCTTTTGATTTTTTGTGTTACCTATATTTTAGGTATATATGTTTCCTATTATTTATAAGTATACTTTTTATATTTTTTTTAGTCAATTATTTGAATATAATACTTGCTTTTATGGTTTTTTAAAAATAATTTGATTATTTTTATTGAATAATCCTTTAATATGTTTTAAAATAGATAATGAAAAGATACTAAGTTTATATGCAATATAAATGCGAGGAAATATGAGATACAAACTGATAGTTAGTTATGACGGAAGCAATTATTTTGGTTTTCAAATCCAACCCAATAAGGATACTATTCAATCTAGGCTTGAGGGAGCAATGGAGCAAGTTTATGGCGAGCATATCGACGTTGTTGCTAGTGGTAGGACGGATGCGGGGGTATCGGCACTATCCCAAGTTTGCCATTTTGACACCGACAAAGATGTTGACGAAAGGAAAAATGTGGGATATCTAAATGCGCTTCTCCCTAGTGACATTAGTGTAATTTCAATTGAAAAAGTGGATGATAGTTTTCACGCAAGAAAGGGTGCCAAGCGGAAGACTTATGTTTATTATTTCTATGTTGGAAAAAAGATTCCCGTATACGACAAAATGGCTACAAATATTGGGCGAGAACTAGACATCGAGGCTATGAAAAAAGCGGGTGAATATTTGGTTGGCACGCACGATTTTTCGGCTTTTTGTGCAAGTAACACCGCAGTTGTGGACAAGGTTAGAACAATATATAGTTTGGAAATTTTGCCCGCACAAGAGAGGCTATATAAAATGGAAATAACGGGTAGCGGATTTCTATACAATATGGTTAGGATTATTATGGGTACGCTAGTAGCGGTTGGAATGGGAAAACTTGAGCCAAACGATATGCCCAAAATTATATCTAGTTTGGATAGGGGCAAGGCGGGCAAAACAATGCCTTCAAAGGGACTTTATCTAAAAAAAGTAATGTACACAAATAATTGACTAATCGAATGATAAATGATATATTATATATAATTAAGTTGGAGTGTGCAAAAAGGAGATTTTTATGAAGTTTTGGGTAAAAATTGTTGTGGCACTTTCTATTGTAGTTGTGGCGGTCTTTGGCGTATGGGCATTTTTCTTTAAGGAAAACGACGAAAAGATAGCGTACAATAGGGTGTGCGAATTGGTGGATTACAAACAATCACTTGGAATAAAAGAAAGGTTAGTTGACCTATATAACTATGATTATTATGGCACCGACAAGTCAAACGCTCTTCCAACCGATTCGGACGATGGTAAAAAGGTGGCGGACATAAGGAAAGACTGCCTCAATGCAAACTATATCCTAAAGGGTGATACTTTGGCTTATGGGTCGTATAGAATGTATGATGAAAGAGTGGATGAAATTTTGGAATACATCTTGCCATATCTAAACGGCTCAAAAACCAGTTCAAAGCCAAGAAAGGCAGTGACAAAGGCGGTAAGCAGTTATATTGATTCGCTAAAGTCAGTTAGCGAGGCTATGGATATGGTGCTTGATACTCACAAAGAAATGGATGGCTCTCCCGCTTCGGTTACAGTGCTTGCGGGCAACTATGGAGAGTTTAGAACAAGATATCGCAATGCACTAAAGTGTGCAAGTGTGGTTATTACTTCGTCGGTGGATTATATCAATTCGTGCGTGTTTGACGGCGAAATGAAACTAGATTCAAAGTTTGCAATGAGCGACGCTTTTGCAATTGCACTAAACGAAACAATGTCAGTTGAGTCAATTAGGGAATTTGACTTTTCGTACGACACATACAAGATTTATTCTACCCTTGACGCATACAATGCTAATATTGGATTGTTCGATTATGGCAATGCAAACTATGTTGGATATAGCGAATTTGAGTTCTTGAGTGCTTACAACGATATGCTTTGGTCTCATCGTGACACTCTTAATACTATACTAACCAATCCGTTCTCTATAAAGAGTGCGATGGCGGAAGGTAACGAACTTAGCGGAATTGCTGAGGCTACACAAAATAATGTTATTATAATTTTGAATGTATTGGGATTTTAGGAGGTAGGATATGAAGAAATTTTTATGTTTGCTTATATTGCCTTTTGTTGCCCTAGGGTGTCTTGCCGGTTGTGGAAAAGACCACGACCCAAAAGACTTGAAGGAATTGTTTGAAAGTATGAAGACCGCCTATATCATCGAAGACGAGGATACGGGCGACACGACAAATATTTTCTTTGCTAGCGAGGAAAAGCCTAATACAATTACACTTGCTTATACAAGCGAAATTAATGCCATTGTAAATAGCGTTCCAAATTCGTCTACAACCGATTTGGAAAAAAGATTTATTGCACTTGATTATCATCAACAAATACTAAATAGTATTTTCAATTTCTATGAGAGCAACCAAGAAGAATTCTATAAGACGATGTCGTCGGCGGATTATAAAAAATCCGAAATGAACGACTTGTATAATAGTCTTGAAAATCTTAAAAACACTCTAGACGACTTCAAAACCCAATATATTCAATTTGTAACAAGTTTTGAGTCAAATGACATTATGGAGTTTGTTGTGTTTAATTACACATATGAACTAAATAGGGTGATAGATAGTTCATTTGATTTTATTTATGAATTTATTGACGTTTATGACAAATATGTTGCGGGGGACGACAAACTTACCACCACTTCAATTGATTATAGGCTAGATGTGTCGTATGTGGACATTGCTAATATTGTATACCTAGACAACATCAAACCTTTTGATTATTCGGTTGGAAATAGGGGACTTTGCGACCTTGTGTCCCTTGTGTCTATGGATGGGGATAAAAAGGAAGCCGATATTACAAGTTGCTTGCTATCGCCAAAGAACTTGTCAAAAGTTATGACCGATGGGCTTAATGAGGCGTCAAGCAGTTATGCCGATACGGTTAGTCAATTGAATGACTTTTTCTATTCAAGAGAACTTTTGACCCAAAGACTTGGGTTATTTAGAAAAATTTTGTCAAGAGTTGACACATACAAACTAAATCAATATAGATTTGGGCTAGTTAGTGGTGTAAACTATGATACCTACAAAGCCACACTTTCGGCATCGGAAAGTTCGGATGTTAGTGCTTTGGAAAATTATATTGCGGACATATTTAAGCCGTTTGTAAGCAAGTTGAAATTAATAGTTGCTTAAAAATTTGAAGCCGATAACCACAATTGTCGGCTTATTTAATGTTAAAAGAGGTACAAAATGGATTATAAAAAATTGGCGGAGTTATTATACCCCGATGTAAAAGATGTTGATTATTATTTGAATAAATATGGCAAAAGAAAGGATTTGAAGGGTGAGGTTACTAGATATGCTCCTAGTCCAACTGGATATATGCATATAGGCAATTTTTTCCAAATGTTTATTTCGTATAACCTAGCAAAAAACACTAACGGAGTTTTTATCAAAAGGCTAGAGGACACCGACCAAAAAAGGGAGAAAGAAGGTGCTTTTGAGGCTATAAAAGAGGTTATGGATAGGTTTGGAATTTATCCCGACGAGTTTGAGGAAAAAACGGGCGAAACTAGGGGTGAATATGGTCCATATATCCAAACCGAAAGGCTCGAAATTTATCACGCTTTTGCAAAATATTTGGTGTCTATAGGCAGGGCGTTCCCTTGTTTTTGCAAGGCTTTTGAGGATAAGGCGGAAATTTTAAAAGATAGAGAAACAAAGTTTAAAGAAAATGACTTGACGGAATATGACCCTTGTAGGGATATGACCCTTGAAGAGGTTGAATGCAGACTAAAAGCGGGCGAGCAGTTTGCAATTAGGTTTAGAACCCAAAATACGGGCAAGGAGAGGGCTGTCTTTACCGACCTTATAAAGGGTGAAATAAATGCACTTGCCAACGCTAAGGATGTAATTTTGGTCAAACGCGACGGCGTTCCACCATATACTTTTTGTCATATTATTGACGACAAACTTATGGGTGTAACAACTGTTGTTAGGGGAGAGGAATATATTTCTTCCACACCGGTGCATTTAGAAATAATTGACGCTTTGGGCTTTGAAAGGTTCAAATATTGCCACAACCCACTAATATGCAAAATCCCAGAAAACGGCAATAAAAGGAAGATTTCCAAGCGTTATGACCCCGAGGCGGATATGAGGTATTACTTTGAAAAGGGCTATCCAAATGAGGCGGTTTTGGAGTATCTTCTAAATTTGATTTCTTCGTCTTTTGAGGGATGGAGAAAGGATAATCCAGACCTTAAATGGAGTGACTTTAAGTTTGGAATCAATGACATAACCGCCGTTTCGCCAATTTTCGATATGGTAAAACTAAACGATATGTCAAAAAATATTATCGCAAAAATGACCGCCGAGGAAGTTTACGATAGAACTTTGGCTTGGGCGGAAGAATATAACAAAGATTTTGCAACAAAATTAAAAGAAAGCAAAGACTATGCTATAAAGATTTTTGGCATAGATAGAGGCGGGGATAAGCCAAGAAAGGACATTTATGCGTTCTCAATGGTGCCTACGTACTATAGTTACTTCTTTGACGACTACAAAACACTATCATTTGAAATTGATGCACTAGCAAAAAGCAAAGAATTAATATGCAATATTTTTGATAAATATTCCGAGTGGTTTGACGCCCAAATTTCAAAAGATGAGTGGTTCCAAGGCGTAAAAAATATGGCTAATGACTTTGGTTTTTGTGTAGACAACAAACTATACAAAGCCGACCCAACCAAATACGAGGGAAATACGGCTACATTTTGTAACATTTTAAGAGTTTGCATAACAGGTAGACAAAACTCTCCAGACCTATATTCTATATGCGAAACTTTGGGTCAAAATGAACTAAAAACTAGAGCAAAACTCTTAAGAGAATTGTTGGGATAGAAAAGTGAAAAAAGAGGTGATGTATACGCATAAATATACACCGCCTCTTTATTTTTTTTCTTTAAAAAGACGAAAAAAATAAATTTTTAATATTTTTTTAAAAAATTTGAGATAATTTATTGACAATGTTCTTTAAATTTGATATTATATAAGAGCGTTTTGAAGAACGAACTAAATATGTGGGGGTATAGCTCAGCTGGCTAGAGCACCTGCCTTGCAAGCAGGGGGTCAAGAGTTCGAATCTCTTTATCTCCACCATATTTAGGAATGTAGCTCAGCAGGTTAGAGCACCACCCTGATAAGGTGGGGGTCGGTGGTTCGAGTCCACTCATTCCTACCATTCACACATCCGACGAAAGTCGGATTTTTTTGTACAAAATGAGTGTTGAAAATTTATTTTCATAAGCGAAAGTTTGGACAAAAAATAAGAGTTGCGATAGCAACAATGTGTGAATGGTAGGAAGTGGACCCGAACCACAGTTTGTGGAGTCCCCCAAACTTATATCCCACCCCAGTGGGAATATAAGGTGGGGTGACGGTACTGCTTTAGCAGTAATATAAGGTGGGGGATGTCTCCCACCATAGTGGGGGTATAAGGTGGGGTATTACAAAGATAGCAAAATGAGGTAGGGTAATATACGGAGTATATGTAATGGAGGGGAATAAAAAATAGTTTTTGTAATTCTATTAAATTTTGCCTCAAAATTGATACAAATATCTTTTATTTGTGCTATACTTAAAAAAATAGCGGAACGAAAAGATGACTTTGGAGGGGCAAATGAGTAAGTTTTTTAAGCACTTAGGGTTGGTTACAAAACATAGGTGGGGAGTGTTTAGGTTGTGTTGCAAGTGTGGGCTAGTTTGGCGAGGGCTTACGCACGACCTTTCAAAGTTTAGCCCTACTGAGTTTTGGGAAAGCGTGAAGTATTTTAATGGCAAGCATTCGCCAATAGAGGAGTGCCGAAAAGAAAATGGCTATTCGCTAGCGTGGATTCACCATAAGAATAGAAATAAGCACCACCTTGAATATTGGTACGATAGGGAGAACGCCGTTCAAATGAATATGCCATACAAGTATGCCGTGGAGTGTGTTTGTGACAAAATTACCGCAACAAAATGCTATAAGGGAAAGGACTATGTTCCCGAAATGGTGCTAGAACATTGGCTAAGAGTGGGTTCATTGACACCAATGAACGAGAATACAAAAGAGTTTTTTACAACAGTGTTTGACGACCTAATTCATTTTGGCGAGAAGAAAGTATTAAACAAAAAATATTTGAAAAAAACATACGCAAGAATTGTTGAAAAGACGGATGTTTAGGCGTTTTGGGTATAGAAATATTTAGTAAAAAATACGACATATTGTTGTGTCGTATTTTTTGTGTGTTAGTAAATATTTTCGTGTTGGCGGGCTTGTACAAAGATGCCAGGGGGTAATATGGGTTGATTAGAAAAAGTGACCGAATGTAATGGGGCGTCGGTTTGAAACTAAGTGACTACGATTTATTGTGGGTGGTTGCGATTAGCAACTTTAAAATTTAACTTGTTTAAATTTTAATATTACATAGTATATAATATTAATTTTTGCCTACATTTTAAGGCAATTTTAAACAATTGTATTTTTGCTTATTCTGTCCATAGGGATGTCTCGAAGTTCGTATTTTTTGTCCGTTTTGCCTAGTCCTATTGCACAACTAGGTAAAAAGCCTTCCGGCAAGTTCAATTCTTTTATTAGTTCTTTGTCTTTTGAAAGTGCCATCGTTGCGCCCCAAATGTAGACTGAGCCAATGCCAAGTTCGGTTGCGGTAAGAGCCATATTGTGTGCAATTATTGCACAATTTGAATGGGCTACATTTGTCATTGAGTCACCCAAGTTTTTGGATGAAATAACAATAAGTGTAGGAACATTGTATAATGGGTGCATATCGGGTTTTCCAAACATTTTTGCTCCTGCCTTATCGATTTTTTCCAAAAGTTCTTTGTTTTTGATTACTGTTAAGTGCACGTTTTCATATTGACCCATTCCAACGGGAGAGGCGTTTGCCGATTTTATAATCAAATCAAGTTCGCTATTCGTAATGTCTTCGCCCGTGTAATTTCTTATTGTTCTTCTTTTGCAAATGGTTTTTAGTGTATTCATATTTTTTCTCCTTTTATTTAAAACTTAAACAAATAGTCTTCATAGTTTTCTACATAATATTTCTTTGTTTTTGAGCCTCGTTCAATTATATTAAAACCTTCGTTTTTAAGTAGGTCTTTTTGAAGGTTGAATGCTTCGGGATACTTTGCGTTTAGTTCGCCGTCCGACTTTAAAACACGGTGATAAGGGGTAGGACAATTTGTTCGTTGATAACTAGCCCAAGCAACAATTTGGATAAATATTCCACTGGTCATAGGGTCGGTAAAGTCGGCATTTGACTTTTTTGCAAGATAGTCCCTAATGGTAGCGAGGGTCACAAGTTTGCCTTTGGGGATTAGTTTAATAGCCTCATCGTAGAAAATTGGTGGGGCTATTAGCATTCTACTTCCGCCGTACTTTTGAATAGATTTTTCGTCTGTTATTTTCAAAATTTTGGGCATATCTTTGCTATTATTAAGCATTTTATTAAAGTCTTTTGGTTGCTTATTTGGCACTGAATTCTCCTTTGTGGTAAGTAATTGCTATCATATTTTATATATTTTAACATAAAAACGGGAAGATTGTCACAGGTTTTAGGGGGTGTTTTTGTGGCGTTTTAGAAAATACAAAAATTTTCTCGACAGGTGTAAATAATTTGACGGTTGTCGAATTGTGTGTTAAAATAAGTTCAAAAAATAAATATGGGCAACTTTTGGTGAAAATGGTTGCCTAATTTTATGGAGGAAATATGGCTAGGGAAAAAGAAGATTTTAGAGTAGTTAGGACGAGAAAAATGCTTTGTAAAGCACTTATGGAACTTTTGCAAACTACTCCTTTTGATAAACTTTCGGTAAATGATATTTGCGAAAAGGCTATGGTTCATAGAGCCACTTTTTATAATCATTTTAACGACAAAAACGACCTTCTAAATTTTGCACTTGATATTTTCCAAGAGGAACTATTTGAAAAGTGCATTGAAAACAAGGAATTTTCTTCGCAAAAAGAAATGTATATGGCGCTAGTGGAATGCGTATATGATTTTATGTCGACAAGAAGGGAAAAACTTAGACTTATTGTAAATCATAGTAGCGATAAACTAGGGTTGCTTGTGTTCACAACTTTGCGTAGAAGCATTAGATATTTGCTTGGAAAAAGTAAAAATAAGCAAGGTTATGTGGTGCCAATTGACATTGTGGTCGACTTTTTTACTGGCGGAATTGCTATGATTGGGCTAAATTGGCTTGAGTCGGACAATCCGCATTCAAAACAAGATATGCTAAAGGCGTTTGATGTAATTTTAAGTGAAAATGTGTTTACAAAAAAATAAGTTTCTATCATACGCTTAATGGGCTAGGGTGTGCATAACGACTTCTGTGTAGCTTAAACGAAAAAAACTATGAGGAGAGCAAAACTGTTTGGGTTTTGCCTATTCTCATAGTTTTTTATTTTATTTCCATTCAATTTTTTTGTCTGCACCAATTTCAAAGTGACATTTCGCTATGCCTAAGTCAATTTTTGTGTAAAATCCTACACCCGGTTTTGCTATAACTTTTCCATCTTCATATGTAAACTTGAATTTTTGTTGGTTCATAGCGGTAGGGGCTAGTAGGCTTGCTTCCACACCACGCTTGAACCACTCAGGGGTATCGGATGACACATTGCTTACTTGGCTTATTGCTTTTGATTTGTGTGCTACGCCTTGAGTTTTTCCGTATCCAAGGGCTAGAGTGCAATATATTTTTTCGCCCGATGACAGTTGCACTTTCGTTTTCTTTTTTCCATAGGTTAGGGCAACCCAACAGGTGTTTAATCCCAATTCTTGGGCTTTTAGGACAATTTTTTCTCCCCAATACCCAATTTCTTCATCTTTTTTCTTTTTCCCGATAAGTACAATGTAGTTTATTACTCCATCAAATTTTCCGTAGTGTGCCATAAATGTGTTGAAAGCCTCGGGCTCATCGTAGCACGCTTGAATGTGTAGGTTTGCGGTGCTATTTGCTTCTTCAATAAGTTGGTTTAGGGCGGTCTTTTTTTCTTCTTCAATTTCAATCGGTTCATATTGTCTTACCGAATGTCTTTTTTGCATTATTTCTTTCATATTGTCTCCTTTTTAATTTTATCTAATATTGTTAGATATTTGGTGGTGGAAGTGGTACTTTGCTATGCTTAAATTGGTTTTATGAAATGAGTTTTTGCAGTGATTGATAAAAGGACTTTTTTTCTTTTGGTGATAGTTTTGATAGGTAGTAGTCTATTGACTCAAATAAATCGCTTTTCCTTTTGTTTAGTGCAAGGACACCTTCGTTTGTAATTTTTACAATTGTAATTCTTGCGTCTTTTTTTGATTTTTCACGCAAAATATATCCTTTTTTCTCTAGATTTGATAGTGCAACGGCTATTCTTGCCGTGCTCGCACCAAACTTTTCGGCAATGTCGCCGGCGGTTAGTTCGCCTTTGGCTTCGGACAAAATCTTTAGGATATAAAAAATTCCAGAGTATCCGTCCTCAATTTTTTCAACAATTTTTCTAAAATTGTTGTTGGAACACAAATTGTAAAAAGCACTTCCGTCGAGTTTCACCTTTTCCCTCCAAAAATATCTAATACTATTAGTATTTTACTTCCTGTGGGGACAAGTGTCAAGTGTTTTTTGATGTAAAAAAACCGAATACTAATTGTATTCGGCAAAAATTTATAATTGTGCTTTTTTCTTAAAGAATACGGCTAATGTTTTTGGTCCACAATGACAACCTAATGAGCAGTCAATAGGGGATAGTTTTATATCGGTGTTTGGTATGCTTTCTTTTAGTTTTCCAAACACAAATTCCGCCTCGGGGAAGTTATTGGTGTAGCATAAATAGATTTTTCTAATGGTTTCGTGAAGTGATGTTTTGACCTTTTCGATTAGAGTCATTAGTGCTTTTTTTCTACCCATACATAGTGCTTTGATGCTTAGTTTTCCCTCACCATCGGCATTGATTAGTGGGTTAATCTTCATAACTTTTCCAAGTAGAGCGGTGGTTGGCTTAATCCTGCCACTACGCCTTAAATAGTCGATTGAGCCTATAGTAAATAAGCACTCAACATTTTCTTTGTTTTTGTCAATTGCTTCTTTGATTTCTTGAACTGACTTTCCTGCTTCTCTTAGTTCGCACGCCTTTTCGATATCAAAAGCCATACCCATTCCGCCCTTTATGGAGTCGATTATTTCAATTTGGTCTGGATATTTTTCGTTTAACTCGTTTCTTGCGGTTACGGCGTTATTGTATGTTGAAGAAAGCCCCGAAGACATAGAAATATGCAATACTTGATTGCCTTTTGCTAGTTCTTTTTCAAAGTATTCGATGTAAGTTGCGGGGTTTATACAAGCGGTTTTTGCAACCGTTCCGCTATTTTCTATTGTGTTATAAAAATCTTCTTCGCTAATTTTTTTGTCAAGAGGATTGTATTCTACTTCGTCCATTGTAAATAGAATAGGGATAATCCTAATGTCATATTTTTTTATTATGTCATCGGTTAGGCTCGAACACGAGTCAGTAAAAATGGTTATGTTTGCCATTTGCATTCTCCTAATTTTTATGTAAATTTGTTCTTTTGCCCATTACATACTTCCACCATTTTATGCAAAACGCAAACAAAACACCTAATTTATAGGTTTTTTATATAAGTATATTTGTATTATATCACAAAAAATCTATTTGTGCATTGAAAATAGGGGTATATACGCAAAAAATTTGTAAAATATTTTGGTGTGTTTATTCGGGAATTTCAACTTCCACTTCGTCCCCGCCGAGCGTTTGAACATTCTTTTCCGTCATTTTGTATGTCATTTCGCCTAGTTCGTTACACCTATCGCAAAGCCTTTTTGAAATGGCTTCCCTTGTGCCATAGGTCTTTTTTAGTTCGGAATAGTTGATGGGGTCGTCAATTAGATATACATTGCTTTCTTTGTTATAGTATGATGCAAAAATTGGAAGGTCGATGCCTTGTTTGCTACAAACCTCGCAAAATAGGGCAAAACCGCCATAGAATCCATCCAAAGTTGCTTGATAGCCATTATCCGATTTTTCGGGAAAAATTACGATATTTTCGCCATTTTTGATGGTTTCAATACTTTCCTTTATGGTTGTTTTGAATCTGCCGTCAGGGTAGGTGGAAATTAGGTTTAGACCTTTGTAAAATAGATTTGTAAGAGGGCTTGCAATCAAACAAAACATTCTAGCACCAAATAGGTTCCAGTGCTTTTTCTCGTGATAATACACCTTTGTTTGGTACTTATACATTTTTATAAGCCCCGAGTTCATTTCGTGCGTTCCCCAAAATCTAACCGGTTTTCCGCTATAAATTTCAAACGACATTGGTGCATCGGTGCCTTCGTGATTGCTTAGGATTACTCCGCCGTTTGTAATTTCTTTGCCTAGATATATAAACTTAGGTTTTTTGTATCTAATTTTCATCATTTTCTTTAGACACTTAAACCACCATTTGCGTTTGCTAACAACTTTCTTTTCTTCAGTTTCTTCCATAAATTAGTCTCCATAATGTTGTTGTCAAAATTCGACATCAATATAATTATTATAGCATATTATTCAAAATTTCATAGCGATTTTGTTGCGTTTTCAACAAAAATTATACATTTTTTGAAATATGTAGCATATTATATTAATTGTGGAGTGAAAGGGGGACTTTTGTTGTGAGGCTAAAAAGTGACTATTTTAAAGCCTTTTTATAAAAAATAACTTTACAATCAAACATTCTTAATGGTATAATATTTTTGTGAGAAAGTTGCACGATTGTGCTTTTTTAATAGATTTTAGGAGTTATGACTATGGATAGAGTAAAATTAATTATCGACACCGATCCTGGTGTAGACGACAACAATGCACTAGTTTATGTGCTAAATGACAATAGGTTTGACATCAAACTTATTACAATTTCAAACGGGAATATCGGAATAAAGAAATCGACAAGAAATGTTCTTCATTTGCTTGATGTTTTTGGCAAGGACATCCCCGTCGTTAAGGGCTATGAAAAAAGAATGGGCAACAACACCGAGGACGCCATTTTCTTGCACGGAAAAGAGGGCTTGGGAAACTACATTCCACCAAGGAGAACCAAGCACAAAGCCCTAAAAATGGACTGTGCAGACGCTATGTATGAGGTTATTAAGGCAAACCCTGGGGAAGTTACTGTAGCCGTACTTGGACCACACACAAATATGGGATATTTGCTACAAAAATATCCTGATGCAAAGGATTATATTAAAGAGGTTATTATGATGGGTGGGGCACCTGATGGCATACTTACAAACCCAAATCACACATCATTTAATGTTCGTACCGATGCACCTGCGTTCAAACTTACAATTGATTCGGGGCTTCCTATTACAATGTGCCCAAGTAGAATTGGTAGGGATGTATCGCACTTTACCGAGGAACAAGTAGGCAAAATTGCAAATAACGGAATAATTGGAAAGTATCTATCTAAGACTTATGAAACATATTGGGAGCACGGCTATCCAGACGAGAGAATTTCCACTTGTGACATTTCGGCAATTTACTTTTTGGTTAGGCCCGAACTTTATACATATATAAAATGCGATATCGACCTTGATACCACAAATTGCATCGGAAAGACCACCGCAATTCCAAATGAAAACGGACAATTTAAACTTATTAAAGATGTAAATAGGGAAGAACTTCAAAAAATGTTCTTTGAAATGTTGGACGATATAAACAAAGTAGAACTTTGCGACAAGCATTTTATAAAGCATAACAAAAAGTAAAAGTAATTATCATTTAATACTACTATGCAAAATACAAAAAATCCCCTTTGATTAGGGGATTTTTTTGTGTAAATAAAAATTCAACTATGCGAGGGGAAATGCAAAAATGTTATACAAGCAAAACTAATATTTTCTTTGTTCGTTTGATATAAATGTTAGTGCAACCGCTCCAGGGCCTACGTGAGCCCCAATTATTGGACCCATTATTCTAATTTCGGGACGAATACCAAATTCATTTTCAAACATATCGGCAAGGGTGGTTGCACCGCTAAGGTTATTTGTGTGTACAATAATAGGGTTGGCAAATTCACTATGGAATGTAAAGTTTTGTTTAACTTCCATTATAACCGATTTGTATGCTTTTTTGATGCCCGCTTCCTTCCTTACAACCTCTAGTTTTCCGTGCTTTGTAAACTCAATAATTGGCTTTATTGCAAGCAAACTTCCAATTGTTGCACTCATTGCACTCACTCTTCCGCCACGGCACAAATATTTTAGGTCGTCGGCAATTATAAAGTGTTGGATTTGGTTTTTTAGTTTTTCGAGTATATCAATATTTTCTTCCATCGAAAGCCCTTTGTCACGCAAGGCGTATGCCACTTTTACAAGGTTTCCCTCCGCAACCGTTGTGGTGTTGCTTTCAATGGCTTTGTAGTTGATGTCGGGGTATTCCTTTTTTACTTCCTCAATTGCCTTGAGTGCGTTATTAAGAGTAGGGCTTAGTCCCATTGCTTGGGTGATGTGTAGGGCGTTTTTTATGCCACTTTTTGCCATAGCGGTAAAAAGGTCAATGTGTGCTTGCAAGTTTAAAATACTCGTCTTTGCTACACCGCCATTTTTTAGTCTTTCGTAGTACTCGGTATATTCATTTTCGGTCTTGAAATCATCCAAATATTCGTTTAATACATTATTTTCGGTTATTGTAAACGATAATTTGCCCACATTTAAGCCCATTGACGCTATTTCGTCGGCATAAAAATCGCTTGTTGAATCGGTGGATATTGCATAATTTTCCATACTATCACCTCATAAATATTATACCTTGATTTTAGCAAAAATACACTTTTTTGTAAATAATTATAATAGTTTAATTAAAACAAATTGCTAACTAGTGTAAATTATTTGGCGAAAACTTGGTTAGATGATATAATTTAGAATACGCAAGTGAGGAATGATGATATGAACGATTTTGTTAAGAAAATTTTGGAATATAAGGAAGAAAACAAATATTCAAGCGAGGCTTGTGCAAAAAAAATTGGCATTACTTTGGACGAAATGAAGGAAATTGAGAGCGGAAAAACCTCAATTGACCTTAAAATCCAAGAAGAAATAATGGAACTAATGGACAGAAGGAAAAGGCGTCCAACTAGAATTTTGGAACTACTATTTAAGTTTGGTGCCACAATTATGGCGTTGCTTGTATTGCTACTAGCGATAGACGGCAAGGCAAAAACAAACACTATGTTTGTTTTGCTATCAATTGGGCTACTTTGTTTGTCTATCCAAAATTTGCCAAAAATTGACAAGGACTAAAAACATACCCCTCTTTATTGTTTAAGAGGGGCGTTTTTTATAAATGGCTTGATTTGGCGGGTTTTGCTCTTTTTAGATAACCTTTTAGCGTGCCAAAATTGATTATGTCAAACACAAATAGTAGGGATATAAAACTGACTACCGATATAGTGCCACTAAGGGCAATAGTTGAAAGTTGACTTAGGTATTTTGATAGTATGTTATATGTGTAGGTGGTTATAAGGATAACTGGGATAGACAATAGAATATGGCTTATGGTTAGCGACATTATTCGAGTTTTTGTGCCCAGTTTTTTCTTTATTTGAATAAAGTTTAGTAGTGCGGTTATGCTTGCACTTAGTCCCATACCTACAACCAAAATCCCCGAGCCCAAAAGAGGCGTAAAAATGAGTGTAAATATAATTAGTGCGGAATTGCTAATAATAAAGTACAAAAACGTTCGGTTTTCAAGGCTTAGTGCGTTAAGAACGGATGTGGAAATTTGGGATAGCCCAATTGGCAACATAATCCACGCTTGTTGGCTTAGATAAATTCCCGCTTGGGTGTTTGAAAAAATGTACTCACAAATAGGCTTTCCTAGTACCATATATGCGGGGATAAACAAAAAGATACAACTGATTGTAAATAGGATATAATAATTTATGCCGTTGTTGATTTGTTCTTTGTTTTCTCCCGAAATTTTGGGAATAAGAATCATACAAAGTGCACCAATTATTGTGCTAGGAATGGAAAGCAAAGGCATTGTCATTCCCATAAGAACGCCTAGGTCGCTTAAAATTTCGGAGCGAGTAAGCACGGGTGATACTAGTCTTAGCGGGATTATTATGGTGATAAGTGGCATTATAAGGCTACTAAGTAATCGCACAAAAGTAAGTGGTGTGGAACTTATGATAATTTCCTTGAAATATCCCTTTTTGTAACTAAATCGACCCGAATTTTTTAGATATAAATATACGCCTAAAAGAGTGCTTAGACCGCACGATATATTCATTGCTTGTGCTACCGCAAGGACGGGGTTTAGAAATAAGTTTGAGAGTATAAACACAAAGCACAAGGCAATTTTTAGTATTTGCTCCACAAACTCTACAATACTTACCGAAAAGTAGTTTTCTAGTCCCCACATATAGCCTTTTAGCCCGGAATAAATTGCGGTAAAGATAATGGATGGAAGTAGGGATATGATAATTATGTAGCCATTTTCGTCGCCAATTAGAGTGTTTATAAGGGGCTTGCAACATAGCGTTATTCCACAAATGATTAGGGCAATAATAAGGTTTAGAATAGTGGCACTTGTAACCGAATGGGATGAGCGAGAGTTCTTGCCTAGTGAATTGTTTTTTGCGGTTATTTTTGAAATGGTTAGCGGAATGCTTGAGCCTACAATTGTAAGCAAAACCATAAAAATAGATAGGGTGATGTTGTATATCCCTAGGTCAGTGGTTGTCATAATTTTTGTTAAGTATATTTTATAAATAAAGCCTAGACACCTAGTCGCCACGCTAAAAACGGTTAGCGTAAGCATTGCTTTTAGTACATTTTTAATAATTCACCTCAAAGTTTTAGAGTTTTGGTTTATTAATAAACCTACTTAATTATATTTTCTTTGCGTGTCATTTATAACTGAAGAGTAGGTTATTATTTATTTTCCTTTTGCATAACATTATACATAGGAGAGTGAATATGAAAGAGGTGTATTTGCTAAGTTTGGGCGACACAATGGAAAAGGTAAAACTTGAGTTGGGGGACGGGGATTATGTTTTTGGAGACAAAAAGATTTTGGGTAAAGACAACATTGTTTTGCAAAAAGGCACAGACGATATAGTTGTTATAAAAAACTATACGCCACTTATAAAAACCACCATAAAAAGGGGCGAAACGCCTATGGACATTATGGCTAGAGGCTTTGAAATTGTAGCAAAAACGGGGGAGAATAGTGGGGACATGGTTATTTTGAATAAGCCTAGAAGCATTAGGTATGTGGTAAGTCCGCTTGAAACTTTGGATGATATTTCAAAAAAATTTCAAGTGTCAAAGTCCGCCATAATGTCCTCAAACGGGCTATCTTCAAGCAAACTTTTTGTTGGGCAAATCCTCTGGATATAGGTGCTATGCAAAGTGAGGGATTGTGGCTTTGTTTGTGGGTATTTCGAGTGCTATGCACAATTTGAAATGAGGGCACGCTTGTCAAATTTTTTTGGTTGGTAAAAAAATATAATTAAATTAGTTTGTCGTTATTATTTTACTTTTGGGTAATCTTAGGCTATAATTATTTAGGAATATATTAAAAAGTATTCATAAATATAATTTTAGGAGAAATGAAAATGGCTGAAAGATTTGTTTTAAACGAGACCTCATATTTTGGAAGAGGCTCAAGACAAGAGTTGGCAAACGAAATTAAAAGTAGAGGATACAAAAAAGTATTTTTGGTAACCGACAAAGTGCTTCTTGATTGTGGCGTTGTTGCAAAAGTTACTGATGTACTAGACAAAGCAAAAATTAAATATAAGGTTTTTTCGGATGTAAAACCTAACCCAACGGTAAAAAATGTTCAAGCGGGCGTTAAGAGTTGCAAGGTTAGCAATGCCGATGTAATAGTTGCAGTTGGTGGTGGGTCTGCAATAGATACTGCCAAGGGTATTGCAATTATTATGACAAACCCAGATAGGGAAGATGTGGTGTCTTTAAACGGACTATCCAATACGGCAAACAAGTGTATGCCACTTATTGCTTTGCCAACCACTCACGGTACTGCCGCCGAGGTTACAATAAACTATGTAATAACCGACGAAGAAAGGCAAGTTAAAATGGTTTGTGTTGACCCACACGACATTCCAATGCTTGCAATTGTGGATAGCGAACTTATGGAAACTTTGCCAAAGAGCACTGCCGCTGCCACAGGACTAGATGCATTAACCCACGCAGTAGAGGGGTATATTACAAAGGGTCACAATACAATGGCGGATATGTTCCATATGAGGGCAATTGAGTTGATATTTGAAAATTTAACAAAAGCGGTTAACGAAAAAGACCCCGTTGCAATCGAAAATATGGCACTTGCTCAATACATTGCAGGTATGGGATTTTCTAACGTTGGTTTGGGAATTGTGCATTCTATGGCTCACCAATTGGGTGCCGTTTATGACACTCCTCACGGCATTGCAAACGCAATACTTTTGCCAACTGTTATGAGGTTTAATGGCGTTGTTTGTGCTCAAAGATTTAGAGAAATACTTTGCCATATCGGTAGACCTGATGCACTTCATCTAAACGACCAAGATGTAATTAATACTTTTGTTTGGATGATTGAAGAACTTTCAAAGTCGGTTGGAGTTACCCAAAGAGTAAGCGACGTTGGCGGAAGGGAAGAAGATATCGAAATGCTTGCCGAAAAAGCAATGCAAGACCCTTGTAAACCGGGCAATCCAAGAGAGGTTGGCAAGGACGACTTTATTAGATTATTTAGAGAAGCAATGTAACTGTGGACTTAAATATTCGCTAAATTTAGCCAATATTAAATATAAAAAAATGCTTAATCTAGTTTTTAGATTAAGCATTTTTTGTGTAAACCAAATTAGTTTTATTTAGTTTCGTTTTCGTCCGTTACCTTTGTAATTTCCTCGGTTTGTTCCTCGGCTTTGTTAACTTCCTCTTTTTCTACAGTGGCTTCTTTTTCGTCTGTCTTTTTGGCAGTTGATTTTGAAGTTTTTGTGGTTTTATTTGATGAGGTTGTTTTTTCTTCGGACTTTGTTTTTGCATTCTTTGATGCAACAACTTTTTTGTTTTTAGCCTCAGCCTTTTGTTTTTTTGCTTCCTCTTTTGCAACTTTGTACTCGTTCCACATTTCGGCTTCTTCTTTGGATATTTCCTCAATTTCCGCCTCAATCTTTGCAATTTCATTCTTGATATATTCTTTTCTTTCTAAGAAACTATCAAGTTTGATGTTGTCAGGCATTTCTGCGGTGGCAAGTTTAACATTTTGCGCATTCAATTGTTTTTGTAAAGCAAGTTCTTGTTTGTCAAGTTTTGCAACAAAGTTTGCATAGTCTTTTTCCGCCTTGGTGTTAGATACAAGTTCAGGGTTTTCCTTTAGTTGTTTCTCTCTTTCGGCTTTGGCTTCTTTCTTCTTGATTTCGATTTCAAGTTTTGCCTTCTTAATTCTATCTTGTTCGGCAATTATTCTTTCCTTAATTACCTCAAATTTTTGGCTTGCAAGAACTTTGTATTCCTCAATTTCCTTGTCAATTGCCACCAATTCTTCGTTAAGTTCGGCAATAATTTGTTTTCTAAGAGCGATTTGTTCGCGTCTGTCGATATCTTTGTCAAGAGTTTTTCTTCTATCGTATTTGGTTTTGATTTTTGGTTTTCTATTGAATGAAATTTTTCTTACATAATATCCTACTACTGCAATAACAATTGCAAGAGCAGTGATTAGGCTAGGGAGAATCAACCAGTTAAAGTCGTTTTCCCAATCGGCTTCTTCATCATCATCTTCTTCAGTTTCAGGAACATAGTTGATAAATGCCTTGTAGTATTTGTCCTCGGTAGAACCGATGCCGTCTAGATATGTGGCTTCGTCGATAGTTTCAATAACTAGGTTATCAAATAGAACGTCGCCCGAAGTGTGTTCGTCGCTTGCTCCCAAACTTAGAGAAATAGCGGAAGTTAGGTCGGCGTCAGGACAGAAGTAAATGGAGTAGGTTTCCCATTTTTCGCCAGTAGTGATACCTTTGAAGATAACTTCGTCGGAAGCACTTAGGCTAAAACTTGCACCATAAACCACATCTTCATCATCTTCTTCGGAAATGATGTTGTTTCTTGTTAGGATGTTTACAGAAATTTTGTAGTAAGTACCCGAACTAAATGTGTAGGTTTGGGTGCTTACAAATGAGTAATGAACATCGCTTGAACTGCTAATATATAGTACGTTGGCATTACCCGATTTTGGACGGTCCAAATCTTTGATTAGGTCGTCGGTTGCAGGCATAATGCCCGATTCAACTTTGCTAGTACTTTCGTTTTCTTGTTTTGAAGTCCAGTTTGTAGGGGTTTGGATAGCAATGTTTGAATTGATAATTCTATTGTCGAAGTTGTCTACGGCTAGGTCGATTTGATTTGATTTTGATGCCTTGCTATAAGCGTCTTCGTTTGAAGAGAATATCATTACATCATCAAAGAATACATATCCGTTTACGCCCTCAAAATTTAGGCTTAGAGTAGCGGTCAAATCGGAAATTCCGGTATGGATATATAGTACAATTTCGTGCCATAGTCCATCGCCAAACCAAAGGTTTTTGTAATCAAAAATTACTTGGTTTGATGTTGCCAACTTAACCGATGCGCCATAGTCTTCGTCGTTGCCTTTGTTGCAAGTATAGTCGTCATAGATATAGAATTTTACTCTATAATAACTGCTTGCAGTTAGCGACAAGTCAGATACGGCATAAGATTGAGAGTTTGTCTCGGCGGTGCTTCCAATCATAAGAACATTGTTTTTGTCATTGCCTTCATAAGCATATGGAAGAGCACCCGGATTGGTAGGTTTAACGCCATTTTTGTTGTAATAATTGTCTACATTGTTATTCCAAATTTCCGAATTTGTGCTTACAACACCGCTATAGGTGTCGGCGTTTGTGTCTCCCGACTTTGTCCAATTTGCAGGGGCTAGGGGATAAGACACGGCATTGTCGGAGTTTTGTGTAACATTAAATTGTCCATTTGTAATGGTTAGATTGCTATTTTCTTGGTTTAAATCCAAAGATGTGCAACCAGTATTTGATTTGTTTGAGTTGTATTCGCTATAAGAAATGTTCTCAATAGTAAAGTCGTCAACAAATACATAGCCTTCGGTTTCGCTATCTTCTGTTCCCAACCAAACTTGGATGGCAAGTTCTACTGTACCATTTGCAGGTCCATAGATATAGAAGTTGTAGTTTGACCAATCGTTTCTAAATTTGTTGCTATCTTCGGTGTAAGTTGTGCTTAGGGTAAGTGAAGCACTGTCGGTGGAGTCTTCGGCTTTGTTAACCAAATAAACTGTTGCGCCATTGCCAGTGTTGCAATTACTCTTTGCCCAGAATGATAGTCTATAATAAGATTGTTGTTGTATAGTAAATTTTGAACTCTCAACGCCTTGGGTTGAGGACTCGCTATTGTACATCAAAAGGGAATGGTTGTTATCCTTTGAGCAATTGGAGCCTGGGGCAACGATATCGGCGCTGGCATTTGTATAGTTGTTTACTTCTACACTTGGGCTTCCTGCAAGAACTGTCCAACCGTCAAATGGAATGTTTTCAAAACTGCTATTTTCAATAAAACTAGCGTCTTTTTGTTTGCTTAGGTCAATGAAATTGTAGTTTTGAGCGTCGGTTCCTTCGGTAGGTAGGTCACCATAGTTTTTCTCAAAGAATGCCTCACTGCTTCTAAGTACTTTTACTTCGTGGAAGAATACTGCACCCGATGCTTTTGAGGTTTTGCTACCCAACCATAGTTCAATGTTTATTGACTTGCTTTCGCCGGTGGCGATATAGAAAGTGTAGGTTTCAAGGGAATTGTTTGTGTTTGTAAAGATTTCCTCGAACTTAACTTTACTAAGCAAATCTTCATCGTCCTCGTCGCTATCAAGTAGTCCGTCGATATATATAGACGCTCTTGGGTCAGTTTCGCTATCGCCATCAGTAACTCTATGAGTATATAGGTCTACGGAAATCTTGTAGTAACTGTCGCTCTCCAAAGTGATGCTATTACTTTTGTAACCATATGAGTTTGCGCCGTTGTGGGAGTTTATCATAAGGGCTTTGTAATAAGACTTGCTATTTGTGTGATTTGGTTGCAAGAAACCCGGTTTTGTGGTTTTGTATGAGTTGTCCTCATCATCCCACGTACTCTTGTCTCCGCTTAAATCAACGATGCACGCTTTTACATTGTCTTCGATGTTGCTACTTGTATTGGTTTTTTCCCAACCGCTTATGCTACTGCTAGTTGATGTGCTACTAGTATAGAAGGAATAATAATTTGCTTCACTAGAATTATCCTCAAATATTGATTCTTCAATTTGGTCGGTGTTGTAGGTCGTGTCGGCGGATACCGTTAGTGCTTTGTTTATATTAAAGTGATATCCCGAGAACGCCGAAATTAGCACTCCCAAAACTAATACAAAACTGCAAATAATTTTTTTGGTTTTAGATTGTTTTAAGTTATACATAAATAAGTTCACCTTTATAAAAAATTGTTTCACTTGAATATTATATATTATTATTCTTTATATTTCAAGCAAATTTGGGCATTTATAAAAAATTTAGATAAATTTTAGTTGACCACTCAAATTGGAAATATTTTCCATTTTTATTAGTATGTGTCCAAAAAAATAATTTATGCAAGGTTGCTTTGTGGGGTTATATGTCCAAAAATTTGACAACAATTTAGATATGAAAGTATCAAAGGTTATAGGGAAGTTTGATGAAAGGTTTGATAGTCCAGTTTTGGAAATTGAGGGACGGATAGAGAAAAAGAAGAAAAGCCGTCCAAACTTTTTTGTGGGGCTATTGACAGGTGCAATAATTGGCTTTATAAACGGCTTTTGGGGCGGTGGCGGAGGGATGGTGTGTGTGCCACTTCTTAGTACCGTTATGGGACTGCCCGAAAAGAAAGCCCACGCAACCACCTTGCTTGTGATGTTGCCTCTTAGCATTGCAAGCCTTTTTGTGTATATTTTTGGCGGAAATATGCTTTGGTGGGAGGGGGTAAAGATTGGCTTTGGTTTTGTTGCGGGCGGATATGTTGGGGCACTTCTTCTAAAGAAAATAAGCAACCTTTGGCTAAGCCTGATATTTAGCATAATTATCATTGCGGGAGGACTAAAGTTGATTATATGAAAACCAATATTTTTTGGCTAATTATAGCGGGTTTTATAAGCGGAGTGGTGGGCGGAATGGGAATGGGCGGAGGCACGCTTTTGATACCGATTTTGACCATTTTTTTGCTTTTCCCCCAAAAGAACGCCCAAGCGATAAACCTATTTGTTTTTATCCCAATGGCGGTTGTGAGCCTTGTTATCCACATAAAGAATAAACTAGTGGATTTTGGCGTGGGAGTGCCGGTTATAATAAGTGGTACAATTTTTTCGGTTACAGGCTCAATTCTTGCGGGTTTTGTTAGCAATGAGGTTCTAAGAAAGATATTTGGGTGCTTTTTACTAGGTGTAGGGGTGTATCAAGCGGGGCTTGCGTATTTCAATTTCAAAAAGCAAAAAGAAGAGAAAAAAAGTAATTTTAAAATAAGAGTTATGTTTAAATAGAGGCTTTTTTGCTTTTGGCAACGAAATTGTTTGGTAAAAAAAATTATTTATGCTAATATACTCATATAAATTTGTGGGAGGAAAACAAAAATGAAAGTTGATAAAAATACTTGTATTGGTTGTGGAACTTGTATTGGTGCGTGCCCAGTTGGAGCAATTTCGTTTAATGGCGACAAAGCCGAAATCAACAAAGATGTTTGTATTGGATGTGGCACTTGTGTGGCAGTTTGTCCAGTTGGGGCAATAAGCGAAGATTAATAAAAGTTTAAGGTGGCGGAAAATTTCCGCTATTTTTTTTATAAAAATTAAAAATCATAAACTAAACTTACAAAAAATTGTGTACAAACGAAAAAAAATGTGTTATAATTTTCGAAGATGGGAAAGTCCGCACAATTTTAAGTATTTGATATAATGGACTTGTGCCCGAAAGGAGCAAATTTTGGAAAAAATAGCGGTTATAGAAATTAAGACAATGAGTGTCAAAATGCAAATGTATGATGTGGCAAGAAACAAGTACTTTGCTCTTTCAAAAGTGGTAGAAATGCCAATTAATTTAACCAAAGATTTTTATGGCGATTACTTTATTAAACCTAATGTTATTAAGGAAATTACCAATATTTTAAACATCTACAAGGCTATGCTTGAGAGTGTGGAGTGTAGTGAGGTTATTTGTCTTGCATCGTCGTTTGTTGGCGAGGCAAAGAACGCAAACGGGTTTTTGAACGAACTTGCGGTCAACTCGGGCTTTAAGTTTAGAGTAGTTGATAGCGAAGAGAGTTCGATGGCGGTGTATACGGCGGTTATAAACTCGTTTAATAGACCAAAGGGACTAATTGTAAACATTCAAGATTATTCTAGCGAAATTGTTTTGTACAACAGAAGAAATATTCTTGGGAAAGTGGAAATTCCTTATGGCCACTCAAAAGTGTATGACACAATGGGTGGAAAGTCGATGGACGAAATCGAAAGCATTATCGGTGACGAAGTTAAAAAGATTTTGGATGCAAGCGGAATAAAGGATGTTTTGCCAGACGAATATGATGTTATTGGTTGTGGACAAACCTTCCTAGACTACGGCTCAGTTTGTAGAAAAGCAAAAAAATATCCTTTGGAACTAAGCCACAATTATGTTTCAACAAAGAACGATTTTGAAAAGGTTTATGGCTTAATAAAGGGCTATGGCATCAGTGCAACGACCAAAATTAAGGGCGTTACGCTAAACAATAGTAGATTTTTGCCTTGTGGGCTTGTAATTGCTAGAGCGGTTATAAATTACTTTGACAAACCCGACTTTGCTATTAGCAAAATGGGCATTGCCGAAGGTAAATTATTCAACTCAGTTTTGCCAATCACTTTGGAAAAACCTATTAGTGACACCTTGGGATATAGTCTACAAATGCTTAATGATTTGTATGATAGAAAGCCAAACAATTCGCAACACATCTATGAACTAAGTATTGTGCTATTTAAACAACTAAAAGTTTTACACAAACTAGGCAGAGCATATGTAAAAGTGCTTAGAATTGCCAGTTATATGTTAAACTCGGGCTATAGGGTTGATGTCGAAAATGCCGATAGGTCGGTGTTTGATATCATCAAAAATAGCGAAATTTTTGGAATTAACCAAAATGAAATTATAATGGCAGCGTTCGTTGCTCTTGGAAAAAATCAAGACAACTTTGCTTTGAGTGAGTGGATTAGGTTTAAGGAATATTTGACCGAGGAAGACCTAATGGCAGTTAAAAAACTTTCGGTTATCCTAAAGATTGCCGAGAGCCTAGACATAACGGGCTTTGGATTGGTAAGCGACATTAGTTGCGATATCCTAGGCGATAGCGTTATTATGAAAACCATTGCTTCCAAAAGTGCACAATTTGAAATTGACTACACAATGCTTTGTGGGGCAGACTTCAAAAAAGCGTTTGGAAAGAACTTGGAAGTTTTGTAATAAGTATATAAGGGTGCAATAAAGCACTCTTATTTTTTTTCTACAAAATGTTTTGAGAATATGAAAATATAATGTATAATATATTTTGTAAACGTGGGGCGGGGTGAAACCTAAAAGCCCTCAAAAAAATGATAAAATTATGACACAAAAATTTGCCATTGCATAGTACTATTCAGTGGTGAAAATTTTGGTCAAAACAAGGGAGAAAATATGAAGTGTATTTATTGCGGACACACCGAGAGCAAAGTGCTAGATAGCAGGGCGTCGGATGATGACAATAGCATTAGAAGAAGAAGAGAATGTTTGTCTTGTGGGAAAAGATTTACAACTTATGAAACAGTTGAAAACTTGCCTTTGCTAGTAATCAAATCGGACAACAGTAGACAAAGTTTTAATGCCGAAAAATTGAAGCGTGGAATAATTAGAGCGTGCGAAAAAAGACCAGTGTCAATATCACAAATTGATGCAATGGTAGCGGACATCGAAAAGGTTCTATACAACTCACTTGACCAAGAGGTTGAGAGTAGCAAAATTGGCGAACTTGTAATGGAAAGACTAAAGAAAATTGATGAGGTTTCGTACATTAGATTTGCAAGCGTTTATCGCAAATTTGCCGACCTTACTCACTTTATAGAATTTATAAAAGAGTATGATGAAAAAGACATAAAAAAATAGATAGTAGAGAGTAGATTTTCTCTACTATTTTTTATTTTTCACTTATGTATCTTTATTCTCTTTTTCAAATAAAAATACTGGGATAAAAATTGGTGAGTTGACGCCAAATAAGTTGTGAATTATAACAGGGTTTTTGTGTTTGTTGTGAAAAATATGTATTTTTTATCAAAGTAGAAATTTTATGATGTTTATAATTTAATATGGGTTTATTGTCAATATAATGGAATATATTGACACAAATTTGGGCTAAAAAGTAAAAATAATAAAACCTTTTGACAATTATCGCTCGTTTTCGTTTTTGTTATTAAGCAAAGATTGAATGTCTATTTTGGGTGATGGAGTGCTTTGGATTTGGGCGTCGCAATAGTTTTGGGTACAGGTGTTTGTTTGCATAATTATGTCAACAAGGATGATGTCTTTTCCAATTTTGCATATGCGATTGTATGGGATAAATAGGTCGTTATTTGTTTTGAAAATATTAAAGAAATTTTTGTTGCACGGAACAAGTATTCCTGTTACTTTTCCGCAACAAGTATCAAAAGCAATATCGGACAAGGGTCCCATATTTTTTCCGTCACTTATATTGATGATGTCCTTGCCTTTTAAGTCGCAAAAAGTTAGTTCCATAGTCGTCCTATTTTTAAATTATTTTACTTTTGAATTTTAAATTTTATGACAAATTTTTTACATATAAATTTCAAAAATACTCAAGATAAAAATATATGAGCATTACATTTATTTTGTTTGGGATTATTTTAATATTTTATTTGTTTGGCGTGCTTGGTGGTGAGAATAAACTTTATAACTTGCTTTCCATTTTGGCTTCTTTGTTTGTATTGATTGGCTACTTTTTTGGCGATGTCCAAACATCGCATTTTACTTTAAACATTCCTTTTTTGTTGGCTCTTGTCTTAATGCTTGTTTTGACTTTTGATGTGCGTGTGTTTAGAAAATTTCACGCCATATTGTTTACAACATTTTTGTCGGCATTGGTGCTATATTTTGACACTTCAAATTTGCTTTTTTATTCGGGAACGCTTTACTTTTTGACGGCTTCATTTTTGCTTGTCGTTTTCCTAAATGACAAAAAACTGTTTTCGTCCGCCCTTACTTTTTACTCGCTTATTTACTTTGTGGTGGATGCGATTTTTTGTTATGCCGAACTGGGTTATGTGGTTTTAAATTTTGATTTTGTGCTACTTGTTATGTTATTTTTATATGCACTAAGTAGTCTTTTTGATTATGCAAGGTTAAAGTGCAGTTATGGTTTTGGGGGTGGATATGAAAAAGATAGGGCGTAGGTTTTTGCTCGGCGGTATTCTACTATGCCTTTTTGTGTTTGGTTTAAATATTAGGAGTTCCGTGTGTGTGGAGGCTAGCGTGCTTGCACCTACCAAATCCTATGCCGTCTATGACGAAAAACTCAACTTGCTTTTTGAAAGGGAAGAAATTGAAGTGGGGGATGGCTATCTTGCTAGTGATTACAGGTATTACGAGGTTACATATGTGGATAGTGCCAATGGTTATGCTATTGCAAAATTTATAACCCAAAAGTCTCCGCCAAGCGTTTCAAGAGGGATTAAGTCCCGAAACATAAAGGTGGAAGATAGAACAATATGTATGTATATGACCCACAACGACGAAAGTTATGTGCCTAGCGACGGCGTGGATAGTGTCTATGGGAATGGTGGAATAAAGGACGTGGCTTTGGCACTTAAAACGGAACTAGAAAAGCGTAAAGTGGATGTGTACTTTGACGACTCTCTTCATATCCCTCACGATACTTCTGCATATTCGCGTAGCAAAGTAACCGCCCAAAAACTTCAAAAATCATACTCGCCCGACGCTATTTTTGACATTCACCGTGATGGTGCAAGCAGGGGGTATTATGTGTCAAATGTGGACGGTGTTGAGCGAGCAAGGGTTAGAATGGTTATTGGAAAAGCAAACCCCAATATGGCTTTGAACGAAGAGTTTGCAATGTACCTAATGTCGGTGGGACAAGAACTTTATCCGTGGCTTTTTACCGACATTTATTACGCAAAAGGTCACTATAACCAAGCATTGGACGGCAAGGCAATTTTATTTGAAATGGGTTCGCATTTGGTTGAAAAAGATTTGGTTATGGATAGTATGAGCGAACTAGCGGATGTTATAACCACCGCTATGTACGATACCACCGTAGACGATGAAACGGGCGAAATTACAATTGATGGCATTGAGGATGAGAACAACAAAACCATAAACGACGTGCTCGACGAAAAAGAAGAGGAACTCAATTCGTCAAACTTGGGTGCTTTGGCAATAGTGGTGCTAGTGTCGGTTGGAATAAGTGTGGCGGTGTTTGTGGCTTTTGCAAGAGTGGGGAGTATAAAAAAAATTACAAAAAGGCGATAAAAAATAATGGCGAAAACGATAACTTTTGTGGGTTTGAAATTTTCGTCATTTCTTTTTGGGTATATTTACTTGATATTTTTTTTATTTTTGATATAATAGTTTAGATAATAAAATGTATAATCAATAAATCTTGCCTGTTTTGGATGGGCGGAATTTTGAAAATTTAATTTTTTATTATAGAGTAAAATTAAAAGAGGAAGAGTATGAGAAAGCCATTGGTTGCACTTATTGGTAGACCAAATGTGGGCAAAAGCACATTTTTTAATACCGTTTGTGGCAGAAGAATTAGTATTGTAAAAGATATGCCGGGGGTTACTAGGGATAGGATTTATGGCGATGCCGAGTGGTGTGGCTATGCTTTTTCTATTGTTGACACCGGTGGTCTTGATGTAAAAAACAAAGACGACTTCCAAAACAATATTACTCGCCAAGCCCAAATTGCCGTGGAACTAGCCGATGTGGTTGTGTTTATGGTGGATGGAAAAGAGGGGCTTGTGCCTGCCGACTATGATGTGGCGGACTTTCTTAGAAAATATAACATCCCAGTGGTGCTAGTGGTAAACAAACTAGACAACAACGAGGTGGAAAAGTCGTACGAGTTTTATTCCTTGGGCATTGGTGATCCGTTTGTTTGTAGTGCCGAAAATAGCAAGGGTATTGGCGACATTTTGGACGAGTGTGTTAGTCATTTCAAAACCAAAATTTCTCCCGAAGAGGATGCAAACAAAATTAAAGTTGCCGTTGTTGGGAAACCGAATGCGGGAAAAAGTTCTATTATAAACAAACTTTTGGGCGAAAATAGGGTGATGGTAAGCAACGTTGCGGGAACCACAAGAGACGCTATAGATAGCCCATTTAGGTATAACGGCAAGGATTATTTGCTAATAGATACGGCGGGGATAAGGCGAAAAAGGTCTATTGAGGACGAAAGCGTTGAACTATATAGCGTAATTAGGGCGTTTGATGCAATTAGGCGTGCCGACGTGGTTGTAATGGTTGTGGATGCAACTGAAGGGCTATCCGAGCAAGATGTAAGGATTGCGGGCTTTATTCACGAAGAGGGAAAGCCAAGCGTTATTGTTATGAACAAGTGGGACTTGATAGAAAAAGACAGTTATTCTATGAACAAGTTTAATGACCAATTAAACGAAGACCTAAAGTTTATGAGTTACTTTGTGCCTTTGTATACCTCGGCTTTGACTGGTCAAAGGCTAAACAAAATTATGGAAAGCGTGGAGAGTGTGTATGATCACTCAAAATATAGGATATCCACTAGCCAAATAAACGAAATTTTGGCAAACGCCGTAAGCGTAAACGAGCCACCTATGAAAAATGGCAAGAGGTGCAAAATTTATTATATGACCCAAGGTGCAATAACTCCACCAACATTTATTGTGTTTGTAAACGACAAAGACCTTATGCACTTTTCTTATCTTAGATATTTGGAAAATAGCATTAGAAATGCGGTGGACTTTTCGGGAACTCCTATAAAAATAATCCTTAGAAGCAAGTCGGAGAAAGAATAATATGGAACTTAGAGAAATTCTTATATTTATTGGAATGTGTATATTTTCCTATCTTTTGGGCGGAATTAGTATAGCAAGGCTAATTACCAAAAAGGGAAAAGAAAGCAGTGTAAACACCCAAGGCAGTGGCAATCCGGGCACTATGAATATGCTTAGAACCCAAGGCTTTATTTTGGGGATTTTCACACTTTTTTGTGACGCACTAAAGGGTGTTATCCCATCGCTTTTTGGACGCTTGTATTTCACCCATATGGTGGATGCTCATATGGGCTATACCGCACTATTTGTATTTGGATTTTGTGCGGTTGTTGGACATATCTTTCCTATATACTATAAGTTCAAAGGTGGAAAGGGAATAGCAACCACATTTGGCGTATTTATGGTTGCCGACCCAATTTCTACATCCATACTTTTTGCAATACTTTTTGTAGTATTCTACTTTGTAAAAATTGGCAGTGTAGTTAGTATGCTATTTATAACCATTGATGCCGTTTTCCAACTATTTGACGAAAACATTGGCTCAAACCCAACGGCAATTGTGTTTATGCTTGCTATGGTGATTTTGGACATTGTGGCACATAGAACCAATATTCTAAAACTCCTTGACAATAGGGAAAATCCCGCAAGTCTAAGGGACGGGTTTAAAAAAGATGTGGCAAAACTTAGGGACAAAAAGTCCAAAAAACTAGAAAGAATTGAGCAAAAGTATCAAGATAAAATTGAGAAAAAACACGCAAAAGTTCAAAAGAAACTAGATAAATTTGAAGACGGCGACGACGCTCAAATTGTGCTTGACGACATAATTAGCGAAGCCAAGGCGGACAAAAATGTTTGTGAGTGTGGCGGGAAAAAGGCTACAAAGACCGAGGCGGAAAATGCGTCAAATATAATTGTTGCACACAAGACACCAATGGAGACGGATACAACCGAACTAGAGGGACAAATATCTTTGTCCGAAATAAACACACAAAAAAAGAAGCCTGTTTCAAAGAAAACTAAATAGATAAGTGAATAAAATATATAGTCTTTGCAAGTATTTTTTGCAAAGGCTATTTTTTTAGAATAATTGCCAAAAACTATTCATACAATTTATAAACTCTAGCATTAAAGAGTGGGTAAAAACGGGATAAATCCAAAAAGTTTTTGCCTTTTGTATATTGAATATGGAGGATATT
Source organism: uncultured Christensenella sp. (assembly GCA_964455585.1). GTDB lineage: Bacteria > Bacillota > Clostridia > Christensenellales > UBA1242 > UBA11490. The sequence goes on along the minus strand of CAYVXW010000009.1, from coordinate 14,249 downwards.
ATGAATAGTTATAATGTATATAAAGATATTGCCGAGCGTACGGGCGGGGATATCTATATAGGAGTTGTGGGTCCTGTTAGAACGGGAAAATCCACCTTTATTACAAAAGTTATGGAAAGTTTGGTTTTGCCAAATATGGTGGACAAAAATAGCGTTGAGCGTGCCAAGGACGAAATGCCTCAAAGTGGCGACGGGAAAACCGTTATGACCACACAACCCAAGTTTGTGCCAAACGAGGCTGTAAACGTAAATTTGGACGATGTAAATTGCAATATTAGGCTTATTGACTGTGTTGGCTATATGGTGGACGGTGCAATGGGGCATTTGGAAAACGAAAAACCTAGAATGGTGGTGACACCTTGGAGCGACGACGAAATGCCATTTGAAATGGCGGCAGAAATTGGCACAAACAAGGTCATAAACAACCACTCAACTTTTGCCGTTATGGTGACCACCGACGGAAGTGTGACGGACATTGGAAGGGATGAGTACATAAAAGCCGAAGAAAAGGTGGTGGACGAACTTAAAAGAAGCGGAAAATCGTATGTAATTGTGCTTAATTCCACCCACCCAAGTAGTTCTGAAACCCAAAACCTTGCAAAGTCACTATCCAATAAATACTCCTCAAAAGTTATTGCAATGGATGTGTCTACACTAAATGAAGAGCAAATAAACAAGGTTTTTGCCGAGGTTTTAGGCGAGTTTCCAGTATCCAAAGTGGCAATAAAAATGCCCGAATGGCTAAAGATTTTGGACTTTGGTAGCGATATTTTGCAAGGGCTAATTGAAACGCTAAAAGACCTAGTGAATGGGGTTAATAAAATAAGCGATGTACCCGACACGTTGTCGCTTAATGTAGAAAATGCCAACTTTGAAAGCGAGATTACAAAAACTATTGACCTAGGCAAAGGACAATTGACCCTAAATGTAGAGGCAAAGCCCGATTTGTATTATAGGGTGCTTAGCAGCGAGTGTGGTTGCGATATCAAAAACGAATATCACTTGGTTTCGTATATCAAACAATTGTCGGTTGCCAAAACTCAATACGACAAGTTTAAAGACGCCATTGAGCAAGTAAAAGAAACGGGCTATGGTGTTGTGCATCCAAGTATGGACGACTTGACTTTGGAAGAGCCAAAAATGTATAAATCGGGCGGAAAATTTGGCGTAAAATTGCGTGCCAGTGCTCCAAGTTTGCATATTATGCAAGTAGACATCCAAACCGAGGTAAACTCAATGGTGGGTAGCGAACAACAATCGGAAGAACTTGTAAAGTCGCTTATGGAAGACTTTGAAAATAATCCGACCGACATTTGGGAAACCAAAATGTTCGGAAAAAGTTTGCAAACAATGGTAAACGAGGGTTTGCAAAACAAACTCCTTGTAATGCCTCAAGAAGTCCAAAACAAGATGCGAAAAACTCTAGGCAGAATTGTAAACGAGGGCAAGGGCGGAGTAATTTGCATTTTGCTATAGAGGATTATATAAAACTACTCATAAATTGGTAAAAAAAACAAAAATACGGACGGACACAATAAGAATAGCGTGTTCGTCTTTTTCTTTAGACGCAGTGTGTGGGTTAAGAAAATCTTTAACTAAAAAAAATATATATTTTTTTGAAAATTGCCCTAAAATGCTTGACTTTTTGTCGAGGGGGGGGGGGTATGATAGGGTTGAGGAATGCTACATTGCGTTCAAATTAATAAAATAAAAAGGAGAAAATATGAAAGAAAAATTTAAAAAACTTTTAAAACTTTTTGCCGTGTGTTTTATGGCACTAATTTCGTGTTTTTCGATTTTTGCCTGTGATTTGCCTTTTAATGACGACCCCGAGCAAGAAACCGAGCAGGATGATAAAACCGGTGGCACCGAAGATGGCGGAAAAGTTGATGACGGTCAAGAAGGCACGGGCAGTGGCACTACGGGCGGAAATGGCGACCAAGGCACTACGGGTGCAACCCAACTAACTCAAGCGGAAGCCACAGCAAAATACAATGAATTTCTTGCAAAAATTGCTTCTATGTCGCCAAATAATGGCTTTACAATAGAAGAGACTATCGAAGACAGTACGACCGTAGGCGAGTTTGACTATAGTAGGTTTGACTTCCAAGCATTCTATGAGGCGACTGGCGGTGAAGGTACAATTAGTGAAACACAAATCCAAGAAGCAAAAGATAGCATTGCCGAAATGATGGAAGAATTTGTTGCAAGTTCCACTTCTATCGACGGAGTTGTTTGCTCTTATGATGCTACAAACAAAGTGGGCTATCAAAAAACTTTTGAGGATGGCGAAGTTACTTCCTTCTATACAAATGTTGGAAATACTTTGTATAAATTGCAACACAACATTGAGTATGACGGAGATGAAGGAACTGCAGTTGTTAGAAAATTAAAATACAATGTAGACGAAAATTACTACAATCAATATCTAAACTTCTTTAATAATGGCTTTGACGAAATGCTTTCGATGATGGTTTACGATACATTGGAAGATATGCAAGAGGCGATGGAAGAAGAGTTGGCTTATGAATTTGACCTTGAAATGACAAGCGATAATACTACATTTGGTGTTACTTTTGAAGAAAAAGATGGTTTGTATGAATTGGTTGTATCGCTTATGGTTGAGGTAGATTCGCTTACAAGCGATGAAATGACAATGCTAAACGCAACTTTTGATACAAAAGTAACTTTTAAAGCGGACGCAACTTCCATAAAAGAAATATCTACTACCACAAGTATGAGTGGCACAATAGAAGTAAATATGTCCGAAATGCTTGAGGACGAGGAGTTGACCGAGGGTGATGGTGAAGAAGATGGCGACGACGCTCCATCATTTATCATTTCTATCCCAATGGAAACTGCTCTTGATGCAAAAATTTTCTTCTCTGGTGACTATGACGCAACAAAAGCACCTGTATTTAACGAGAGTGAATACCTAGGAACAGGTACAAATAGTGCAGTTGAAAACAACGAGCCTGAAGTAATTGTTGTAGTAGATAATGTAGACGATGTTGCATATTGTGCAATTGCTAAAATGGGTGGAAGTATTGAAGGATTTACATACACCGACCCTGCAACTGGGGTTGGATATCCAATTTCTTCAATTACATTCTACAAAGACAAGGCATGTACCCAAGAATTTACCGAAACTTGTCCATCTTATGATATTACTCTATATGTAAAACACGAGGACGTTCAAACGGTAGTAGAAGCGTGGATTGCTGCTCATCCAAGCGAAGGCAACCCAGGTGAGGGTGGCTATAACCCTGGCGACGGTGGATATAACCCAGAAGAGGGCGGAAACATAAGTGGTGACGGTGACGGACAAGGCGAATACAACCCAGACGATGGTGGATACGAAAATATTGATTACACCGTAACCGAAACTGAATGGGCTAGTGCTATTGATATGAGTAGTGTTGATAATTTTAGAGTGACAATTAATGCTGACCCGATTGCAGAAGGGGAATCATCACGCTATATGATATATTATTTTGACGGCGAAAAATATTATATGCAACTTGATGACGTTGAAATGTTTATCACAATTGAAAATGTTGGTTCGGAAGCAAAATATTATTTGATACATAATAACGGCAATTCGTTGATAAAAGAGTCAATCACTTTTGATGATTTTTATAATCATTATCTATTTTATGTTTACACTTTGATTAATGCATTTCAATATAGTGACAACTATGTGTTTGATAATGAAACCAACTCATACAATGCGGATAGCGTATCGGTTGGTCCTAGTTCCGTTTCAAATGTGTATTTGACATTTGAAAACAAAAGATTAACAAGTTTACACTATGAAGAGAGTGAGGGTACGGTTACATATTTTATTGAATATGACAATGTGGAAATAGATTTACCAACCGAGTTTACAGAAGGTTCTATGGAAGAATAGTTTGCTTAATTGCATCGATTTAATGGTGTAACACTTTGAATTTAATGCTTATATAATTTATAAAATAAAAAATAGTCAATTAGTGCTCTAATTGGCTATTTTTTTGGGTTTTGCATAGTAGCAAAGAATATTTGTTTTATTAACCAAATCCGTATGGTATCGGGGCTTGGCTTAGTGTGTCTTTATTGCTAGATAATTTGTGGGATTAAATTGTGTGTTCGTAGTCTCTTTCAAACTCGTTTACTTGGGTTTGGTCTGGGGTTTCTTCTTTCTCTCTAATATTTAGTTTTGGAAGAGGGAGCCCGTTTAGGTTTTGTCTATTTTGGCTCATTGGGATTACCACATCGCCACTAGTTTTCGTTTTGCCAAATGCTTTTGTTACATTTGTAATTTCAACTGGGTTTGCATAACTTCTATTTGTAATTTCGTGTCTAATTAGTGCACATTCCAAACTTGGTGGCAATTGTTTGTAGCCTTCCTTGGTTTTAACCATTTCGCTAGGAGGAACGACAAGCACGCCTGTTGAAAAGTCTGTTGTAACTTTTGCGTTCCCTGGAAGCACCACATCCGCCATTTCCTTTAGAAGTGGGGTGTATTTTTTAACAGTTATGGTGTCCTCGGGACGAATTAGCCCAAGAAGTGCAACGGGTTCTTTTCCAATTCCGCTAGGGATAATTCCGCTATGTCTAACATATTCAAACATTCTAGCCGTGCTATCTATTCTTGTTTCCCTAGTAGGGGTGTGGGATGCAAGTTTTGCAATATTCACGCTTCCGTCGTGGTTTGAAATTTCGTCAATAGAACTGCTATCTATGTCGCAAATGATTATGTCGCCATTGTGGTCACGATAACCATAGCAACAAAATTCAAGCCCTGTGGCACGCTTTTCGTTTCTTTCCCTATACACAGTTGCCCTGTGGTGAACTTGGGTCAAGAAATTGAGCATTTCGCTTGCAAATTCATCGAAATATATGCACGCAGGTCTTCCGTCGTGTGAGGTTTCAATAGGGAACGCTTGGTTTGGGATAGGTGTGTTTGCGGTAAGTGCACCGTCTCTATCTTTAATAGCCCCCAAAATGTTGGCAACATCTTTGTTTGGAATTCTTTTTGTTCTGCCTAAATCTGCCATAATTACACTCCGTTTGTATTTTTTTGTTTTGATTTTGGTTTAAAGTATATTATAATTTACTTAAATCAAGGAGTACCCTTGACTACTTTGTTTAATAAATCAAGGAGTACCCTTGACTACTTTGTTTAATAAATCTAGGTGGGTTGCTAAAAGATATTGCAACTTCACTACATATATCATATTATAACATAATTGTTGTATAAAATCAAGATGGCAAGCAAATTTTTTTGATTACAAATAAGTTTAGGTGGGGTTTATGAAAATAGCGTTAGTTAGCGATAGTCACGGAAACAAAAAGGGGATAGACGAACTTTTTTTGCGTGGTGGTTTTGATTATCTATTTTTCTTGGGCGATGGTCTAGGGGACTTGGGAAGTTATGCATATTTGGACAATGTCTTTGTGGTAAGCGGTAATTGTGACTTTTTTTCATCCGAGCCAAACGAAAAGGTGGTTGAACTAGGGAAAACCAAGTTTTTTGTAACCCACGGAAATAAGTACGGCGTAAAATATTCGCTAGAAAGCCTTGTGTCTCGGGCAAAAGAGGTGGGTGCAAAAGTGGTTTGCTTTGGGCACACCCACAAGGTCTTTATGGAAGAAATTGACGGAATTTTGTTTTTGAACCCTGGGAGTTTTAAAAGGTGCGACGGCGTGTCGTCGGGGACTATATTAGAAATAGATGGCGACAAATATTCGGTTAGTACCATTAGGGTTTGATGCTTTTGATAATGCGATTGTAAAGTGAGGCTAGCAAAAAAATTGCTAGTCTTTTTTGCGGGAGTGGATATCTTTTTGTTATATCGCAAGAGTTTTTAAGAATAAATTGTGAGTAGATTTTTTTAAAAAAATTTGAAAAAGTGCCTTAATTTACTTTACATTTTGCAAAGGGGGGGGGGGTATACTATAGGTGACCAATCACGCGTGCATTTTATGTAAATAAAAAAGACAAAATTGAACAGAATGTTAGGAGGTAATATGAATAAGTGTTCAAAATGTCAAACCGAGTATGAGGGCGACTTGTGTCCAACTTGTGGCGGAAAGACGGAGGACAAGCCAGTAATGGAAAGTGTCCAAAAAGAAACCACTGCCGTAAAGGTGGAAAATAATGTATCGGCAGTAAACACTGGTGCAAATGTATCTGGTGTAAACAAATTTATGGGGAAAGTTCGTGAGTTTGCGAGCAAGTTCTATAGCAAAATAAAACTAGCGCCTACGCTTAGTTATTTGCTATTTATGGTGCTACTAGCACTAGGCGTATGTGTATTTCCATATGCAAAAGTTAAAGCGTTTGGCATAAACGAAAGTTATGGAACAATCCTAAACGGCAAGGGGACGGATGAGTTTTGGCATCTAAAAAATCTTTCGTTTGTAATAATTGTTCTTGCAGTTGTTAGCCTTATTTGGGCAATACTACTATGCGAATTTAAGTTTGGAAAGGTGCTTAGATATAGCAAAATGTTCAAGATTCCTGCCAGTTTATTTATGGAAATTGGCTCAACTGTATTGATGTTTACAAACTTTATATTTGCTTGTATCGTTGCGGGAAAAGTAAATCTTGCAGACGAGGGGCTTGGCATTATTAAAGTTGGTGCATACTCAATTGTTACAATTATATTTGGAATACTTTGTTTGATTGTTAGCATTTTGGCTATAATTCTATGCCATATGCACGAAAAAGCACATCCGGAACTAAAAGACCAATGGGAACTTGATGGCAAGGTTGCAAAGGAAAATAAGAAAGCCAAAAGGGCAAATAGCAAGTTCAAAAACTCCAAGTTTGACCTTGTTCGTAAGATTATTGGAACTACATTAGCATCGGCATTTTTGATAGTTGCTCTTATTTCAGTAATACCTGCGGATATGTTTGAAAGGTCTATTGACGGAAAAGATTTGAAACAATATATTATAAAGAATTATGAAACGTGGGGAGAAAATGAGGAGTATACTCCATCACTATTCTCATCCTTTTCACCTCATACTTTTGAGGGCAAACTTGAAAAGAAGTTTGGCAAGGCAGATGTGTCCGAAGGTGGAGTTTATACATACTATACCGATACATATCGTTATTTCCAAAAAAGACTTGACCGTAACGGCGAGTTCTCGGACAAAGCATTGTTAAGTGGCGATGAGCGTTTTGAGGATTTGTTTGTACAATCGGCAAATCTTGAAGTAGAGAAAGAAACACTTAAGTATGCAATTGCGGAAATTAGTTCAAGTGGGGTGCTATATTATAGTTATCCTGAGGCTAGAGATCAAAAAGTGGCAGGCGTACAAGTCCTTGAAGTGAAAGAGGTTTCCGACGGCGCTAGTTCGGGTTATCATTTGATGGTTAAGTACATTGCTACATATAACGACGGAAGTTTTGAATTCCAAACATCTAATAATGTATATTTTGAAGACAGTGAGACAGGTGCAAGCACTAGAAACTATGAAACCAAGGGCACTCCTGTTGGCAAAAAGATTACTTGGAGAGGCAGAATGGGTGGCGATTGTGAAGCAACTCTTAGTGCTAGTATGATTAAAAAAGATTAATTTTAAATAATAAAACTGCTTTATAGTGAAATACCTTAAAGCGGTTTTATTTTTCTTTTGTCCAAAAAATCGCTAGGGGAAGGGACATAAGCAATTATATCAAAATTAATTAAAAAATTTGAGAAAAATTGTTGACAATGAATGCGAATAATGATATTATATTAATGCGTTTTGTTAAAAGACGAAAAAGAATGCGGGTGTAGCTCAATGGTAGAGCCCCAGCCTTCCAAGCTGGTCACGAGGGTCCGATTCCCTTCACCCGCTCCATTTTCACAAAATGTACTAATGGTATATGCGCCAGTAGCTCAGCTGGATAGAGCACCGCCCTTCTAAGGCGGGGGTCAGGGGTTCGAATCCCTTCTGGCGTACCACAATACTATATGGTGGATATAGTTCAGTTGGTAGAGCGCCAGATTGTGGCTCTGGAAGTCGTGGGTTCGAGTCCCACTATTCACCCCATTTTATTGTTTTTCGTTGGGGTATAGCCAAGTGGTAAGGCACGAGACTTTGACTCTCGCATCCGTAGGTTCAAATCCTGCTACCCCAGCCACTAATTTATATTCACCTAAGCCAAGTTTTTTGTGGAATATAAGTTATATAATTACAATATCTATGGTCTATTAGCTTTAGACTGCGCGACGCGTTAAGAAAAGTCGCTAGTAGCGAGTTTTTAGCCAAAGCGGGAGGCTCGGCAGTAGCCGACGGAAGAGCGGTGCTCTACCAACTTCCACTTAAAAAACAATTTGCTAGATTATATTACCAAATAAATTACAATATCTATGGCCTATTAGCTCAGTTGGTAGAGCACATGACTTTTAATCATGGTGTCCCGCGTTCAAATCGCGGATAGGTCACCACCGTGCGGATGTGGCGGAACTGGCAGACGCGCTAGACTTAGGATCTAGTTCGAGAGAGTGGGGGTTCAAGTCCTCTCATCCGCACCAAACAAAACACCTGTTTAGGTGTTTTTTTGTTGCGTATTTCGAGTACTTAGGTGGTTTTCACCGCCAAGACTACTTTGTAGTCCGAACCCCCACAGTGGGGAAGGTACTCGTGCTTTTCGAAGACGGAGAGCCGACAAGCACGAATACCCACGAACCCTCGTAGAGTGTTCTTAATACAAGTCCTCTCATCCGCACCATACAAAACACCTAAATAGGTGTTTTTTTTGTTGCGTATTTCGAGTACTTAGGTGGTTATCACCGCCAAGACTACTAAAGTAGTCCGAACCCCCACAGTGGAGAAGGTACTCGTGCCTTTCGAAACAATCAGGAGTGTCCACTGAATTGGCTTGTGTTTGCTTTTATATTATATTTTTTTAATCCAAGGGTTTTCTATGTATTTTGAAAAAAATTAAGTATTTAATAAAAATCATATTTAAAAAGTATACATTATCTATTTAAATGTGCTAAAATGTTTAAAGAGATGTTGTGCAAAGGAGAAATGCTTATGTCGAGTTTGGATGAAATACCAAAGATAACAATTCAAAATATAGACAAGGAATCTTATATTAAGGATTTGGCGAGCGCTGAAAAACGGATTGCTTCATACAAAAATATTGTTAGACACGGCATTAGCAATACCATATCGAATCGTTTTAATGTTGATGGAGATTGCTTTCAAATTTTTGACAAACGTGCTGGTGGTGTGCTTTTCAAAGATTGGGAGTGGGCTCAAATTTCAAATTCTAATGTGTTGAAAAATTTATTTGAAACAAGGGAAAATGGAAAATTAAACTATTGTTTGGAGACTGATGAGGGAAGAATCCTTCGAGGAGCCGATACATATTATTATTTTTTAACAAATAAGGGGAAATCTCAAAAACTCAATAGCGATATAGTGTATAATTGGGCATTGAACAATGAAAACTTTCTTACTTTGGCGTTGGATGGTTTGAATTATATAAGTGGTGACAATGTCTATGAAAGAAGACTTGTATTAGGTGTTTTGGATAACATTAGAAATCTTTCACTAATTATGTTAAATATGAATATTATTTCTTTTGCAAATAAACAAAATTCAGTTATTAGTTTATCATTTCCTAAACAAAATAGTGGGTTAGATATATGGTCTAGATTGTGTAAAGAATGTGTTAATATCATAAATCAAATTTGCTTTTCAAATAAAACAGAAAAAGAACTACTGCCAGATATTCAAACTGTTTTAAAAGGTTTTTTGGATAATTATATGAAAAATGTAAAGGGTGCCTTACAAAATTCTACTAGTATAGACCTTGACAAGTCATTTAGATCATATAGGGAAATTGATAATTATATAGAGAATTATATTGCAATGCATTATTCTATACAAAATATAAAAAAGAATAATCCCTCAATTTTAAATAAACAATTTAATTTTATTGGTGCTACTTATGGCGGATTAGAATTACCATTTATAGCAAATAGCATTTTGAGTGACGAAATATTAATGTCAGCGATATTATTGCAAAGTAAATATAGCGGAAGAACTCCTGAAAATTATTTAAATCAAAAAATAAATACAACTAAAGATATTCCGCGTGGAGACTTTAATGTGCTTAGTGATGATAATGTTTTAACGGGTAAAACATTGCAATCAATGATTAATTTGTTATTTTCAAATGATATTGCAATAAACAATATTTCGGTTGTAAGGTATCCATCAATTAATCGCGTAGATCAAATGATTGCTGAAAATTCAGCAGTCGATGTTTCAAAATTTTTTAATTATATTCAGGGTTTGGTTTTTTCTAGCCCATATACAAAAATAAAATCTAATACGAATGAAAAATATTTAGACGAGTTGGGGATATTTAATAAAGATAGACGAAGATTATTAGAATATCTCTATAAAAATGGTAAATTTAAAGAAAATAGTGAAGTGGCAGATATTCAAAAAATGTATGAAAGGAGTTAAGTTATGGTAGAAGTAGAACAATATAGGGATCCGTGGTTGGCGGAAAAATTTAATGATTTTATCGGGTTTTATCCAAGAGAATTTTTCGTTTTCGATAATTTTTCGTCATTTAGTATTCTTGTTGATGGGGTGAAATATGCTACTGTAGAACATGCATATCAAGCCTATAAATTTCTTGAAACCGCACCAGAGATTGCGAGGGAAATTGTGGAATGTTATTCTGCCCATGAAGCCCAAAAAATTGCTTATTCTAACAGGGATAAGCAAAGAGCGGATTGGGACGATGTAAAACTTGTATTTATGGAAAAGTTTTTGAGATTAAAAATAGAACAAAATCCATATGTTAAAAAGAAATTGTTGCAAACAGGAGATTATTTGATTTGTGAAGATTCGCCAAAAGATAGTTTTTGGGGAATAGGTCCAAATCGTGATGGGAGAAACGAATTGGGTAAATTGTGGATGAAACTAAGGGATGAACTAAAGGGATAGTTGTAAGTTTTATTCACATAAACAAATGATACTCATTGAATTAAAATTTGATGAGTATTTTTTCTCGTGTGAATGTGGTGATTTATGTTTTGTGGAAATAAATTTTTATTATTTACAAAATTTTGTTGACTTTGCAACATTTTGGTGTATAATATATGTGTTATTGTTGGCAAGGGGTTTAGAGTACTCAAACTTTGGTGGCATATTTTATAATGATTGTGTGGGTACGGGCTATGGCTTGGTGGATGCTAAAGACGGTGTCTTTTGGTGGGCTATGGTCTAGCGGGCACAAAAGATTTTGTCTTTTGGGGTTAGGGTGTGGCAAGGATAACTTGGCTATGATCAATTAACAAAAGTTTAATTAGATATATAAAATACATATGTAGTACAAATAATTTGATAAATAGGAGGCACTATGAAAGAAAGCGGAAATGAGCATTATATCGTACCGATTTTGTTTAATCGTGTGATGAAGTCTTTTAATAAGGTGTATGACGAGTACCTAAAGCCTTTTGGACTAAGCAAGTTCCACGGGTTTTATTTAATGACGCTATTTAAGTATCCAAACGGGCTTAAACTAAACGATTTTAATACAATCATTGGTTGCGACAAAGCCAACACCAGTAGGGCAATGGCGGACTTGGAAGAAAAGAGGCTTGTTCTAAAAGATTTTCCAACTACTGCCGAAAAGAAATTTTTGGTAAGGCTAACTGAAAAAGGGCGTGAAGTGGCGTTTAAGTTTGATGAGAATATGAGGAAATTTGGTGAAAAGGTTTTTTCGTGTCTTGACGAGGATGAGAGGCTACAATTGATTTATCTTATTAATAAGATAAAAGGAGGTTTGGAATGCTAGAACTAAAGAATATTAAAAAGGTTTATGAAACAAAAGACCTAAAAGTAACGGCTTTAGACAATGTAAGCATAAAATTTAGAGAAAACGAGTTTGTGTCCATTTTGGGTCCTAGCGGTTGTGGAAAGACGACCACCCTAAACATTATTGGCGGACTAGACCAATATACCAGTGGCGACCTAATTATTAACGGAAAGAGCACAAAGGACTTTAAAGACAGGGACTGGGATGTGTATAGAAACCACACTGTTGGTTTTGTATTCCAAAGTTACAATCTAATCCCACACCAAACTGTGCTTGAAAACGTAGAAATTGCCTTGACGCTATCGGGAATAAGCAAGGCGGAGAGAAAGAAAAGAGCAATTGAAGCACTTAAAAAGGTTGGGTTAAAGGACAAAATAAAAAGCCGTCCAAACCAACTATCGGGCGGGCAAATGCAAAGAGTTGCAATTGCTAGAGCGTTGGTAAATGACCCAGATATTGTGCTTGCCGACGAGCCAACAGGGGCGTTAGATAGCAAAACAAGTTTGCAAGTAATGGAACTTTTGAAAGAAATTTCGGAAGAAAAGTTGGTTATAATGGTTACACACAACCCCGAACTTGCAAAGGATTATAGCACAAGAATTATTACGTTCCTTGATGGAAAATTGCAAGAGGATAGCAATCCAATTGTTGAAGAGAGCGTGGCAGAGGAAGAGGCAAGTATTGTTGTCACTGAAGACGGAAATGTGGAAGTGAAAAAGCCTAAAAAGAGAAAGAAGAAACATTCACCAAAGACCACAATGTCATTTTTTACCGCACTATCGCTAAGCCTAAAAAACTTGCTTACAAAGAAAGCAAGAACGGCACTAGTGTCGTTTGCGGGAAGCATTGGAATAATTGGAATTGCACTAATTTTGGCACTTTCTTCGGGTTTTCAAACTTATGTAAATAGGGTTCAAGAAGATACCTTATCGACCAACCCAATAACTATTGAGTCCCAAAGTGTGGACTACACCGACATTATTGCATCAATGATGTTTGATAAGGGTGGAGAGAAAGAAAACGATGGTGATGCTATATACTCAAACGATTCGTTGTCGCAAATGATTGACACGATGGGTAGAGGGCTAAAAGCAAACAATCTAAAGAAATTTTACGCATACCTAAATGAAAACTATTCCGACATTGAGGACTATGTAAGTTCTATTCAATATACCTATGATGTTGGGCTAGAGTTTTATGATAAGGACAACAACAACTTGCAGCCAAGTAGCACGGCACTTTATGATGTCGTAATGCAATACTCGCTTCTTTATTTGCAAAAAGAAACGGGGCTAGAGGTTGAAGAAAAAGAAGAGGGCGGATATCTTGTAGAGGTACCTGAAAATGGCGTATGGAACAAAACTTTCCTAGACAACTATAAAGATAGTTCCGAACTTATGCAAGGTTTGCTTTATGAACTAGAAACAAACGGCTCTGCCGAATTAAACGACAGTCAAATTGCAAGCATTATTTATGTTCTTATGAACATTCCAGTCCAAATGTTTAGCACATATAATATGCGTATATTTAGCGAAATGATTGACAACACCGATTTGTTAAAAGAGCAATATGACTTGGTTGGAACAAATAGCAAGTGGGCGGACCCTACGAAAAGTGACGAAGTTATGCTTGTGCTAGATAGCAACAATTCGCTAGACGATTATATTTTGTATGCTCTTGGAATGGTTTCAAAAGAGGATATGAAGGCGTCTTTGAAAAATGTAATTTATGGCAATGACCCAACTATGAAAGTTGACTATTCAAAGGCAATCGGTAGGGAATTTAAGGTTATTAGCGACATAGATTATTATGTAAACATTGGCAGTGAAAGCGAGCCAAACTATGTGGATATAAGGGAAGAATTTGTAGACAAAACCGAATATAATGGTCAAGCGGTGTCTGTTCCAACGGAAGAATACTATGCTTATTATAGTAGCATTGTTTCGAGTGCTAGTGTAAAGAGCGTAAAAATTGTTGGAATACTAAGGCTAAAGGAAAACGCTACAAGTGGATGTTTGAGTTCGGGTATTGTATATACTTCGGGGCTAACAAACTTTATGGTTGACAAAAACAATGAAAGCAGTGCAGTTGTAGGCGAGTTTGCTTCCAAGATTGAAAAAGACAATCCCGAAAGTATATCTTTATATGCTAGTTCTTTTGATAGCAAGGATGTTATTGAAGATTTTATTTCCAAATATAATAGCAAGCAAGAAAGTGAGGACGACAAAATTACTTATACAAACCTAATTGGAATGGTTATGGAAGGTGTTTCTACAATAATTAATGCCATAACTTATGTGCTAATTGCGTTTGTGTCAATTTCGCTTGTTGTTTCGTCAATTATGATTGGAATTATTACCTATATTTCGGTACTTGAGAGAATAAAAGAAATAGGAATTTTGCGTAGCGTTGGTGCAAGCAA
>CAYVXW010000008.1:0-55879 GCA_964455585.1 uncultured Christensenella sp. | reverse complement strand
TCTGGAGATGCAATACCTATTTTAACTGATGCTAGGTTATTTAATTCAAACATTATATTCTCCTTTATTCTTCGTCGTCAAAGTCATCAAATAATGCTGACTCGTCAAAAATATTATCAAAATCTTCGTCGCTTTCTAAGTCTTCTTCTAGGCTCTTTTCTACGTCAGTAGTATCAAATTCTAGGTCGATATCCTTGATTTCTTCTCTTGGCTTAGTAGCCTCAGCGAATGTTTCAACAGTATCGCTAGATAGGTCGCTAAGAGCAAATTCTTTGCCTTGAGAGTTAAGAAGTTGCATATCAAGACCCAAACCTTGAAGTTCCTTGATAAGAACCTTAAACGATTCTGGCATACCCGGCTCAGGAAGAGGAAGACCCTCTACTATTGCCTTGTATGTAGCAAGTCTGCCCTCAATGTCGTCCGACTTGATAGTCATCATTTCTTGAAGCAACTTGGTTGCACCATAAGCCTCAAGAGCCCAAACTTCCATTTCACCAAATCTTTGACCACCGAACATTGCTTTACCACCAAGAGGTTGTTGAGTAACATAAGCGTATGGTCCTGTGGATCTGGCGTGCATCTTGTCGTTAACCATATGTTCTAGTTTGATATAGTACATATAACCAACGGTTACAGGGTTCTCAAATGGTTCACCCGTTCTTCCATCATAAAGTTGGATTTTTCCATTTTCTGGGAAGTTGTTTTCTACAAGCAATTCCCTAATATCGCTTTCTTTTACACCATCGAATACTGGGGTTGCAATCTTGATGCCTAGGGCTTTTGCAACAAGTCCCAAGTGAACTTCTAGCACCTGACCTACGTTCATACGGCTAGGAATACCTAGTGGGTTAAGAACGATATCAATAGGTTGACCGTTTGCCATAAATGGCATATCTTCAACTGGCAATATTCTAGAAACGATACCTTTGTTTCCGTGACGTCCTGCCATCTTGTCGCCGACGCTAATTTTTCTCTTTTGAGCAATGGTTACTCTAACCATTTGGTTAACACCAGTTTCAAGTTCGTCTTTGTTCTTTCTTGAGAATACTTGGATGTCTACAACCACACCACTAATTCCGTGAGGAACTCTAAGTGAAGTATCCTTTACATCCCTTGCTTTCTCACCGAAAATGGCTCTAAGTAGTCTTTCTTCTGGAGTTGGTTCGGTTTCGCCCTTTGGAGTAACCTTACCTACTAGAATATCCCCCGGTTTAACCTCGGCACCTACTCTAATAATACCATTTTCGTCTAGGTTCTTAAGAACATCCTCACCCAAGTTTGGAATATCTCTAGTAAATTCTTCGTCACCTAGTTTTGTGGTTCTACATTTAACTTCTTCTTCCTTTAGAGTAATAGAAGTATAAACATCTTCTTTTACAAGTCTTTCGCTAAGCAAGATAGCGTCCTCGTAGTTGTAACCCTCCCAGTTCATAAATGCAATAAGCATATTTTTACCAAGAGCAAGTTCGCCACCGCTTGTGCTATATCCATCCGCCAAAGTCTCGCCTTTTTTAACTTTTTGACCTTTCTTTACGATAGGTTTTTGGTTAATACAACTTTCTTGGTTGGTTTTTACAAACTTAGTAAGTTCGTACTTGTCTACTGAGCCATCATCGCAAGTAACTTCGATGTTGTTTGCATCGGCATACGATACAACACCCGCATTCTTTGCAACAATTATTGCACAGTTGTCTAGAGCAATTTTGTGCTCCATACCCGTACCAACGATTGGGGCTTCGGTTCTAATTAGTGGAACTGCTTGACGTTGCATATTCGCACCCATTAGGGCTCTGGCGGTATCGTCGTTTTCTAGGAATGGAATAAGTGAAGTTGGAACGGAAATAAGTTGTCTAGGAGATACGTCCATATAGTCAACCATATCGCTATCCACTTCCAAAACTGTATCTTTATATCTACAAATAATTCTCTTATTCTTAAACGAACCATCGGCATTTAGTGGCTCGATTGCTTGAGCGATGTAACAATTTTCGTCCTCGTCTGCCATTAGGTAAACAACTTCGTTTGTAACAACGCCCTTTTCTTTGTTTACAACCCTATAAGCGGTTTCAATAAATCCATATTCGTCCACTCTAGCAAAACTAGATAGCGAGTTGATAAGACCGATGTTTCCACCTTCAGGGGTTTCGATAACACATATTCTTCCATAATGACTATGGTGAATATCTCTGACTTCGTCAGTTGCTCTATCTTTCTTAATTCCACCTGGTCCTACGGCTGAAAGTCTTCTCTTTTGAGCAAGAGAACTTAGTGGATTCATTTCGTCCATAAGTTGGCTTAGTTGGTGGCTAGCAAGGAAGTCTTTGAACGCCCTATTGATTGGTCTAGCATTAACAACTTGCGAAGGACTAATGTCGCTTAGGTCGTGGGATTGAAGAGTTTCCTTTACGGCGTTGGATAGTTTGTTCATACCGCTACGGAATGCATCTTGCAAAAGTTCGCCCGCACCCTTTATTCTTCTGTTGCATAGGTGGTCAATGTTGTCAACTTCACCAATGCCTGCGTTAAGGTCTAGGAAGTAACTAACTGTTGCCAAGATATCGTCAATTGTAAGCGTGCTTCCAACTAGGTTGTCGGCGTTTGCTCTAATTGCCTCAATTCTTTCTTCTTTTGTTTTGTATTCTTTTAGGATATCGGCAAGAACTGGATAGTATACTTGATGATTTATACCTAATTCTTTTTCGTTACACTTGATAACTTCGCTTAGTTTAACTCTATTGTTTCCATAAAGTTTGTGTCTTTTGCCATCAATTAGCACCCAAGCGGAGTTGATTCCACTATGTTGAATGGTATATGCCTGCTCTTTTGTAATAACCTCACCGGCTTTTACAATAACATTCTTTTTGTCCTTGATGTCCTCGGCGGAAGTAAGACCTACAAGTCGATTGGCTAGAGCCAACTTTTTGTCAACCTTAAATCTACCAACATCGCCTAGGTTATAAAATTGAGTACTAAAGAATTGCGAGAAAATAAATTGCTTTGTAGCCTCGGCACTAGGAATTTCGCTAGGTCTAGTTTTTCTAGAAAGTTCAATTAGTGCATCGTGTTGGGTTTCATAAGCATCTTTGTCAAGAGTAGCCTTCATAATTTCGTTGTCGCCAAGAGCGTCTAGGATGTTTTCTCTAGTCAAGCCAAAGCACTTTAGGAAAATACCAAGAGAAATTTTACCGCCCTTATCTAGAGCAACTTTTAGTTGGTCTGGCTCTTTTTCCTTTTGCTCAATTTCTAGCCAACTACCTCTCTTTGGATTTAGAGTACTAGCAAAGATTTCTCTACCAGTTTTATCCAATTTCTTTGAAAAATAGACACTTGGGCTTCTAACAATTTGCGAAACGATAACTCTTTCGATTCCGTTGAAAATAAAGGTTCCTGCCTCGGTCATATAAGGAATGTCGCCAAGATATACTTCTTGCTCAATAGCCTCACCGGTTTCCTTTATAACAAGTCTAACCTTTGCTCTCATAGCAACGCTATAGTGACCGCCCTTTCTTTTGGTTTCGGCTTTAGATAGTTTTGGTTCGTCCTCTAGTGTAAAGTCCAAAAAATAGACCTCTGCCTTTCCGGCATAGTCTGTTATAGGTGAAAATTCTTTCAAGGCTTCGCCTATACCCTCTTTTATAAAATTTCTATAAGAGTCTTTTTGAATTTCTAGTAGGTATGGCATTTCTGCTTCTTTAGATTTACCAAAGGTGTAACGGATATTGTTACCATACTTAATCTTCTTTATGTCTGCAGTATTTAACATTTAAGTTTATTCTCCTTGAAACAATTTATAAAATTTCTATTAAGTTGTAAAAGTTGCAACAAATCAGTTGCCAAAATGCAAAAATTAGTTTACATTTAAGTAGTGATTAGTTACAAAATTGATTGTTTACACACTTCTAAACAATACTTTGCATCTAACATTGTACCACATAAAAATAGCACTGTCAATTCTTTTTTCCAAAATTAGAAAAGAATTATTTTTTTTATTTTACGACAAAAAAATGCATAATTATATGTAATATTATTTTTTTAGTATATATTAAACCTAAAATAAATAGCGTTGCATACGCCAAACTCCACAATAAATACATAAAACTTTGGAGTTAATCACTCCCCCACAATTTCTAGTTTCAATTTCTAGTTTCAATTTCTTTTTCGATTTCTTTTTCGATTTCTTTTTCGATTTCTTTTTCAAAACAAAAAACACGAGGCTTAATCCCCAACAAGGTTTGCCTCGTGTCTTTTTTGTTTTGATTATTCAAAATGCATTCATTAAGTTTCCAAAACTAAAAACTTATATGTTAACTTTAACTAGAATACTTAGGGAAAGCATTTCCACCATAGAAATATCTATTGATATTGATATTAGGTGCAATTCGATAATAAACCGCAATTTGACCATTTTTCATTTTAGTTTGTTGGTCTCCCCTAATATCGTAGGTGTTTGTAGAATCGTATTCGCCAAATCTTTCCTTACAATACTTTTCAAAGTCGTCTGACGCATAAGTTTCGGCCTCACTCATAGTAGCACTGCTACTCAAATTTTCCGCCATAGACTTGCCCCCAGAGGTTTGCCCTTCGGTCTTATCTATCGTAACCGTTTTATAAATTGATTCTTCCACATTTGTAGAATTTCCGCTAGTAAAGTATGTACCCGGATTAAATGAAGCATCGACATCTCTATCGTTGAATCGGCTAGAATTATATTTAAGATTATCTGGCAAAGTCGTAGTGTGATTTCCGACAAATAAACCATATCCACCGCTTAAACCTTTTGAAAGAACATTACTAATAGAATTGGTTGTTTTAAATCTAGTTATCGTATAGTTACGCTCTATATTATGTGTATAAGTGCCACTAATTACACCCGATTCACTCTCGTCAGATGGGCTATATTCATATTCATAAGGAGCATAAACCGTATAGTTTACCGTACCCGACACATTTTCCTCATCGGCGTGATATAACCCGCTATACTCATAGTAGGACATCTTAACCGCAGTAACTCCTGTAAGAGTATCTGAAGCCTCAAGAGTAAAGGAATCGGTAAGTTTTGCATTGTTAATAATATATGTGCTCGACACATAACGATAATCATACCCAACAATACCACCAAGATATCTTTGTCCCTTAACCGTTCCGCCAACCGTTACATCAAGAGTTAGGGTAGAAAGCAAACTTGCATCTACAGAACCAATTATTCCGCCCGAAATAGTTTTAGAACTAACAACCGCATACGATTGACCATTGGAAATATTTAGAGTTAAGCAACTACCAAATCTTCCAATTAATCCACCTGCCGAAGCAACATTGTCACCATTTACATTGCCACCTAGACCAGAAGCATCAATTGTTCCATAAACACAAGAATCAGTAATTGTGGCTTTTTGCCAACCTGTCGCACTAATTGCGGATCCATAAATATATCCAACGAGACCTCCGGCGTTTACACCTCCCGACGATGCGGAACCGCTAATTGTTGTATGTGCTAACGACCCCTTTATTTCAAGAGCACACATAGAGTGTCCAACAAGTCCACCAACATCTACACTAATGTTTTCCTTACTTGTGAAGTTGTCTCCAATTGCTCCATAAACATTGGAGTTTGATATTATTGTCTTTGCCTGCTTATCAGGTTCCTGCGATGCATAACCAATTAGTCCACCAACATCCAAATCGGTGTTTGTAGTAGATTCAATTTTCGCATATGCAGTAACATTAGAAATTGACACATTGGCTCTCGAATGACCAATAAGTCCACCAATGCTAGACATAGTATTTTCAACAATTGAGACACCGCCATAATAAATTGCTCCCTTTGTTACACAATTTTCTACAATTATGGAGTCAATATTATTAGATGATGAAGATACTTTACCAATTAGTCCACCCAAGTCAACACTCACAAATAATCTGCCTGTTTCGTCCTCGCTACCTGCGGTGATTGAATTTGTAGTTATTCCTGTAAACGCTACTACTTGTACTTCACCGTCGGCTTTTGCAAGCACACCACCAACTAGTCCGCCCTCTATGCTAATAGGCGAAGCGGTAATGTTTTTGAACACTAAGTTTTCGCTTCCGGCATAGTAACCAAGTACGCCCGAAGTGGCACTGGTTACAGTATCACCAACAGCACGAAGGTTTGGTAAACTTAGATTTGTGCCTCCACCAATGTATCTGTCGGCATTGTCTAGGTCGCACTTGCTTAGTTCTTTTCCAAACTCAAGGTCTTCTACTTGGTTTGTTATATAACCAAAGAGTTTTGCACCCTTTTCGGTCATTCCAACTAGTCCACCCAAATATTTTGCGTTCTTGATTTCGTGGATTATAGTTTTATTTTCTTCGTCCAACTCATAATAGAATTGCGCGATTTTTGCAAGGAAGTTAGAGTAATTACTATTAGTTGCAAGGGTCAATGAGGATTTTTCTCCAACAGTTCCAACAAGTCCGCCTGCACTATTTGCCCTAACCTCACTAGTAACTTCGCCGTATTGGTATGCGTTTTCAATTGTTAGGCTATCAAAAGTGTCTTTTCCTACAAATCCACCAACACTTATCGTTGTTTGATAGGAACCAGTGTATGTGCTTGTAACGCTTCCAATGCCAATTACATTAATAATTGTAACTTCGGTTAGGATTTCCTCTTCCTCTTCTTCCTTAACATCCTTACTTTCTTCCTCTTCTGGCTCTGGGAAGATAGTCATATTTTCGACCAACTTTTCTGAGTAAGAAAGTTTGTTACCTTTCATAGTTGCAATTTCAAATGTTGGGTTATAGTAAGTAGCGTTATTATATAATGCTCCAACCTCAGTCAAAGAGGAAATTACTTTGCCCAAGTTTGTAATATTGGAATATTGAAGTTTTGCCGTTTGAACGGCACCAAAGCCAACTGTTCCACCTACATCTACTGCATTGACCGAACTATCCAAGGTCAAGCAATATTCAGTAACATTGCCATCCTCGTCGGTATCGGAAAGTTTTCCAATTGCACCATAGCCTACTAACGCTCCAACAATGTCGGCGCTATATACTATTTCTTCCTCATCCGCCTCAAGTGGCTTCTTTGAGTACTTATTCATTAGTTTATTGCCCGCTTTTGAAACAATTTCAGACTTGACAACTATGTCACCTGAGTACAAGTTGGATAGCCCTGTGTCGGTGCCAACATATGCACCAACTACACCACCTGCAAATGTGGATGCTTTTGTTTCGTCCGAAGCCGATTTTGTTGCTTCCACGTCGCCCGTGTTCCAATATAGAAGTGGGGTTTCGTTAGCCTTGCCATCAAGAACTACTCCCACACCAATATATCCAAATAGTCCACCCGCCAAGCGTGTAGAGGAAACTTTGCCCTCGTTCTTAACTCCAAATATTACTTTGTCGTCGTCATCGCTAAGTGCGTTAATTTCGGTTGCCACATTTGTAACTTCGGTCTTTTCGGAAGTAATTTTGATATCTTGTTCATATCCGCCAATACTTCCCGAATATCCAATTATACCACCTGAAATTACGCCATTATTCTTAACTTCGCCGTTTGTCAAAACGCCATTTAGATTAATAATTTGTTTTTCACTAGAAGCCACACCAATTGCTCCACCAACCGCATATGCCGAAACATCTATTTTGGTAGAAATTACGACATCACTTATGGTAATAACATTTAGTTCTGGCTCCTCTTCCTCGTCGTCATCGGTCTTTTTCTTTGCCTCATTTAGTTGGTCAGTTGCACCAATTAGAGTTCCAAGATATACATCGCTGTCTTGAGTTAAGTGAGGTTTGTGCAAATTGTCGTCAGTTATTACACCATTTATTGCAAGGTCGTTTATTGTAACATTGCCTGTTGCATAGCCAACTAGTCCATACAAATTGTATATTCCGTCCGCACTGCTTGCAACACCCAACTTGCATATAGATGATGCCTCTTCCTTGTTTTCTTGCTCTTTGGTTTGAAGGAAGTTTATTGTTCCAATAACTTCGCCGTCCTCATTTACAAACGATGAAGCATTTTTATCATATTCAGTAGAGGTTATTGTAATATTGCCTACAGGGAAATAGTATGAACCAATAGGATTGTATATCATTTCGGCAATGCTATCGTATACAGCCCTATACCTCGCCCAATCATCTTCGTCCATATCGCTACCATAATAATATGAACTTAGGTCAACATTGTTACCGTTTGCATCAAGTGCCATAGAATACATTCCATATAGGTTTCCATTTGAAACAAGTATGTAATCGTCACCATTTGGCTTATACCAATTATCGCCACAAATTTCGATTGATACATCCGTTGGGGTACGGTCAGGAGAATATCTCTTTGCAAATGCCGTATAGAATTCCTCATAGGAATATCCGTCGATAGCATATTGGTCTCTAGTAACGCTAGAAATTCTAGTTGGTTCAGTTGTAGACAATCCAAGGCTTCTAAAGTACATATTTTTCATAGAAACAATAACTTTGTCGTCGCTTGGTTTTGAAACCCCTTTATCCGTTTTGCCATACTCAGTAACACTGATTGTCCATAGACCAGCTTCGTAATAAATTTGCTTTGCTTTTTCCAAAGAAATTGCGTCACTCTTTCCATTTGCCAACTTGAAGTTGTCCAAATTATCCGAGCCTTTTCTTTCGCTCGCTTTAATAAACTTGTTGTAAGCAACGGTTTCGTCAAATTCGCTTCCACCGTTTACACCACCCCACAACTCTTTTACATAAGCCATATAGATTTTGCTATTGTTAGAAGTCGTTTCGCCATTTTCGTCGGTTGTGGTGTAACCCGTACTACCAACAATCCAATATCTATTTGCATACCAGTTTACATTGTAGGTGCTTCCATATAGATTATATACAACCGAGCGGATTTTGCTATATTGACTAGCAAAATTACTGTCATAGTCCGCACTCTTTGTAGGATTTGAATATGTCATTGTAAATGTTACGGAAACTTCGTAAATACGCGAGTTTGAAGCGACACCAACAATTCCACCAAAGTTTATTCCAAATGTGGATTTTTCGTCGTCAATTGACGTATCAATATTTGTAAAGTATGTGCCACGAGCATATCCAACAAGTCCGCCACTGGCTTTAACGCCAGATTCATATGGGTCCTCAATGTCATCTACAAGTGTTTTGTCAAGCGATGATGAGGTTGTAGAAACCGTAATATTGTTTGCAAACGAGCCATAGATATAGCCACTTCCGTCTATTGCACCTGCAATACCACCTACATAGTTTCCGCCCGAAATATTTAATCCATTCAAGGACGCCGAAGTTGACGAAAGCGATTTGGCGTATCCAATCATTCCGCCCACATACCAAGCAAATGGAGTAGATATTTCGCCCTCATCCGAACTAGTAACACAACTTCCGCCAACAGACGTTTCACTAACATTTGAGCCACTAATGGTTACATTCTCAACATAACCAATAAATCCGCCAACATATGCATAGCCTTTGATATTGCTACTGCTTAGCGAGTTTTCAAAAGCAACTGCAGTTACTTTGTCGGTTGCATCCACATCACCAACATAACCCGCAAATCCGCCTACAAACCTCGCTTTGTTGGAGGTGTCGCCCGATAGGGTTAAAGAAGTAATGTTATTTGGATTATAGTCTATTATCCCTGTGCCACTCTCGTATTTTCCAAAACTAGCAATTGTGTCAGTTTTTCCAACAATTCCACCAATATAATCGTGAATGCTAGAAATGCTTACACTTGATATTGTAATGTTTTTGAATACCAATTTACCGCCATCTACGCTAGTCTTTACATATCCAAATAGTCCGCCTGTATGTCCTATAACTTCGTCTTTTTCTTTGAAGTACTTGTACACTTCGCCTTTTACATTGGCAGTAGATATAATAGAAACATTGGTTACATTTATTTTGGTGTAGGTTGCCGAGTATTTTTCGACATAGCCCGCAATTCCACCAAGATATCCAACACCCGAAATACCCGAAATATTGTCTATATTAAGTGTATTGCTTTGAGACCTAACGTCTGGAGTGTCGTCACTCACGCCTACTTTTGAAATCATAAGCGTGCCAACTTTTCCAACAACGCCACCCACATAATTAATTAGGCTATATTCTTCACCAGTTACGCCATAGTGAGAGAAGTGAATGTTAGAAATTGTAACTGTTCCACCCAAATCAAGTGTTAGTTTGCTTGCACTTCCAACAACACCGCCAATTGCACCCGACATATGCCTTTCATTCGCATTTGCCGAATATGACTTGTCTAGAGTATTGCTATCGGAAATTTCTACTCCGTCGCTATCTAGAATAATGTTGCCTATCTTTAGTACATTTGCTTTTCCTACAATTGCACCAATATGCGTATGAGTGCCATTTGAAACAATGCTTACTTTATCGCCCTCAACGCCCTCACCTAGTAGCATAATGCCAGAAATAGATGGGTCATTAGAAAGGGTTGCGTTTGTAATATTTAGTGTTCCATCGCTACGCCCAAACAATCCACCAACATAGTCGCCTGTGTTTTCAATATTTGCCGTGCTTAGTGCATTTGTAACATTTAAGGTAATTTTCTTGCCTGCTATTTCGGATACAAGTCCACTGCTATTGCCTGCATTCAAAATTTTGCCATAGTTTGCCATTGTTTCGGCAGTAATGGTTACCTCAACGCTATCGTTTGCCCAAATTGTGCCAATTACGCCACCAATCCAGTTTGCGTTTTCGCTCTTGCCAGAAATTGTGCCATAGTTTACAAAGTCACCTAGTGTCAAGGTGCTATCCTTTGTAATTTCAAGCATACCAATAATTCCGCCGGCATATTTCTCGCCTACTTGAACATTTAGGTGGTTTTCTACACTAAGACCATCGGTAATGGTATCTTTTGCGTATCCAATAAGTGCTCCGGCATAGGACGCGGTTGCAGTAATATGCGAGCCCTCATCAATTGTTCTTTCGTCCGTTTCAAACTTGACTGAACCACTAAATTTTGCACCATTTGTATAGCCAAATAGCCCAACATAGTTGCTCTCTAGGTTATCCGAACTAAATTCTTTTGTATAGTAATATGTAGAATAATAACCATTGGTAGTCATATTCTTAATTACGTTATTTTGGAATACAAATTCGCCCTTGAAACAATAATTTTTGTTATAACCAATTGGAAGCCACAATTTCTTTCCAAAGTCAAAAGTTTCGTTTGATTTCAATATAACCTTTTTGCCTTCAAATGTGGTCTTGCCCGTATTAACCATTTTTGCTACCCAAGCCAAGTCTTCTACCGAGTTTATGTTGTAAACTGCTTTATCCACAAACTCGTCATCCGAATCCCAAGCGGATTCCATAAATACTGGATAGTTGTTGTTTCTTTGCGATACCCTACTCCAAATATCTTTCCAATTTTCAAACATTTCGTTGTTTGCTTCGCTCAATTTGTCGTGAGTGATTTTCTTTGGAGAAGTAGTGTTATCGTTTGTGTCGGAAATAACGTATGAGTTTGCAACAATCAAATTGTCGCTAGCGTTTGTTAGCGTCAAGCCAGTTGTAGTTGAACCACTTTCAAATAGTGAACTATATGATTCAATAATTTGAATACTTCCGCCATCCACATAGGCATAAGCATAACTTCCGCCATTTACATTTCCGATTATTACATTTTTGTTTAGGTTGCTAGCAATGCCTTTTGAGTCGTCTCTAACGTTTTTCTCTCCGCCAAGCACTGCATCAATATCGCCACGACTTACATAAGTCTTTTCAAATGTTGCAACCGAACCGCTACTTACATAGCCTATCATTCCACTAGCGTAATATCCCGATACATAACTGCTATTGTACGAAATAGTTACCCTATTTAGACCTGCTTCGGTGTAACCCACAAGTCCGCCCGCATAGCCACTATCGCCCGTTGCTATAATGTCGGCTTCGTTATGCGACCTTGTGATATTGGCACTTGAACTACTACCCTCAATAGAAGCAATAAGTCCGCCCACTCTACTAAGTCCAGTAACAACTCCATTGCTATATGAATCTACAATAGAAATAGTTGCATTAGAAACACTTCCAACAAGTCCGCCCACATAATCGCCCGCATATATAGACGACGATTGAAGGCTTGAATCAGAAATTGAAACTTTTACATTGCCTCTTGCGTTTCCATTGTAAACCTCACCAATCAAACCACCAATTACATCAATGTCGTCATCGTTCTTCATAAGACTGACTGACACAATGCCGTCCATTATGACACCACTAATGTATGTTTCTTTGATAGTATTTAGGTTCTCTTGTCTAGCAACTAGTCCGCCTGTTGACGAACCCAAGGACAATATGTAGGAGTCTTTGATGGTTGCGTCTTTGTAACTTTCCGCCGACGACCTTCCAAATAGTCCGCCATATGCACCTGTGATAATATCTAATCCCGATATCACCTTGTCGTTTCCGTCAAATGCACCGCTAAACACATTGTTATCGGTATAAGCAAATATCAATGCTCCACCAATAGGAGTAAATAGTTTGCCCGACATATCAATATCGCTAGTTAGCCTAATTGTGTGGTTTAGATAATTTCCATTATTAATCGCACTGGCCACATAAGCAAGTCCCTTAGATGAGCCAACAGATATGATAGTCGATTGAATCAAAACATCGCTTTGAGAAATTGAACTATTTTTGTTTATGTAGTTGTTCCAAGCATAGTCGCTATAAACCGTTTGGGATGTGGAATATATGTCAATATTTTCAAAATACCAATTCTCCCCTACGGTCTCTTTTAGTTCCCATCTTAGGAATGCTCTACCATTTCGCCTATTATCTTTTTCCTCAGTTGTCATACTGTCGGAAATTGTAAAGATAATCCAATCGTTATAGAAATCATAATAACTAACAAAATTTTCAATGTTCTTTGCGTCATCGCTACTTAGTTTTTGTGCAATGTAGTTATCACCAAAGTAAACATACGACGAACCTGAACTATTTTGAACACAACTATTCCTTGCTTTCAAATCCATAAACGCCGACAAGTCACTAGCGGTATAACTAATTACACCAAGGCTAATATCGCCGTTGCCACTAGCAAATAGCGAGGTAGACGATGTTGTAATTTTGGGATACATAACCGAGCCGTTATTTGTGCTATAAACAACCGCACCACTTGCAATACCCTCAATAACTGGATGCAAGTCTATTCCGTTGTTGGTTTCGATATATCCAGTAGCCGACGAAAGGCTTTTGATTATTGTGGTAGAAATTTTACCATTATTTTCTCCCACAATTGGGGAGGATACGACATTAAGGCTAATGCCGTATACTCTTTTGTCTTTGTCGATAGTGCCAAATATTTTTCCGCTACTTGAGGAAATAGTCAGGTCACTAGCCGACATAAAGTAAATGTCTTTGATATTTCCCAAATCAGTAATTTCTTCCGAAATGGTAGTATCAGTTACGATAATTGCCATAGCGGTATTCTTTATGCTATCAATATTGGCTTGAGTCAAGTCGGATATTGTTACAGGAGTTAGCCTTGTAGAATTTTCGCTTGCCTTAATCTTTTTAAGTGTTGGGAATTTTCCCTCTTCCACTTTCCAGTGGTCGCCCGCAACTTTATTGCTAAAGATAATCGACTCATCCGAAAGTGGTGCTTTTGATAGCATTTGAGCAACACTCACGCCCGTTCCAATTGAATTTACACTAGGCATTAGTTCTGCCATATAATATGCAAAAGCAGTCGATACCGCACTTGAAATATCATAGCCATCCGATGACATCGCCTTGCCAACTAGTCCACCAATTTGAGAGGTTTCGTACTCGGCTTCAGTTGCGATAATATTAGAAATGCTATATACATAACGCAAAGCAAATTTGCTATCAAACTCGCTAGAGTTTTCCGCCTCTAATAATCCAATTAGACCACCAATTGCATTATATACGCCGTCTCTATTAATAGTTGTTTCAAAATTGCTAGAATCCCTAGTTTCAACAACAATATCGTTTGCAGTAAGGCTATGTTCTATAACTAATGAATTATAAACTTTGCCCACCATTCCACCGATATTGGCAGAATATACATACTTATTGTCAATACTTGCGTCTTTATTTATTGAATATAGTGCAAGCATTCCATATGCGTAAGAATCAGTTATTGCAACCGAAGATGAATTTGTATTGGCATAGCCAACAAGTCCACCAAGATTAATATTGTTTGTTGACAAACTACTTGTATATACAACAATATTTGCGTTATATCCCGATTGGCTAATCTTTCCGCCATTTAGTTTTCCAACTAGACCACCAATATTAAGTGTGGAATCCTTGCCTAAGGTGATAGGGCTAGTTACATCGCCCTTACCTTCCTCATACAATTGGTTTTCGATGTTTGTAGACGATGTGGCTTGGGTAATTGAACCCGCATTCATCTTTCCTATAGAGTTACTGATATTGATAGTTACTCTATCGTTTTCTACAATTGTCCATCTAAGTTTTAGACCGCTTGTTAGGGTTTGGATAGAGCCCGAGCAAGAAAGTATTGCACCTATCGTTGCACCGATATTCACATCACAATTTGCTTTTGCTCCAACATTTCCGCTTTGAGTGTTGTTGTGGATATAAACCATAGCGTCATCCGAAATGTTTGTTTCAAAGTCGCTCAAGTTTACCTTACCCTTGTCGTTTGCACCAAGTGCGCCAATTAGTCCACCAACCGAGAAGTTGCCAAGACCCATATTGAACGAACTAGCATAAACACCATTGTTTCTAACCTCAAACTTGTATGCCGAAGTGCCAACATCCGAATTCTTTTCGACTACTACGTCGCCAATTTCAAATGCGTTCTTTTGGTTTAATCCTTTTACAACTCCAAACACACCACCAATGCCAACATTTTCAAAATATACATATTCGTTTGTGTTTGCATTTAGTGTAACTGTGGTTTGAGGATTTCTAACATACACACCCGATAATAGGAAGTCGCCAACAGTTGATGTTGTGTTATTAACTCTTCCAAACACCGAGCCGATTGCCATTTCTTCATAGCCACCACCCGCAAATGTAATATCTACGTCAATATTTGGATTGTTTATAATTACATACATTGATGAACTGATTGAGTGGATAACTGCATCCCCCACTACTCCACCAACATACATATTTTGCATTTCGGCACTAGTGTAGGTTTTGCCTTCGCCACTTCCGTTTCTAATAACAATTTTTGGATTGTTTATAGTTACGCCAAAGGACGAATATCCGCTTCCGCCACCCACCGCACTATTTGGTCTTCCATTAAACTTAATAGCATCGGCATATCCGCCAAGCACACCAACATATTTTGCACCATTATCCACATAAATTTGTCCACCTTCCTCAAAGTCGATGGTTATGTTTTCAATCGTATTTGGAGTGTAGCCCTTTGCATAAGCATATCCAAATAGCACACCAATTGCACTACCCTCACTGTCGCCCGTTACGGACAAAGTGGTTTTTAGTGTAATATTAAAGTTTTTGAATGTTGCACCCTTAACCGCCGAGAATAGTCCGTTTACCGAAGTGCCAGTTATTTGTTTTGCAATTTCAATTGTATATCCGTTTGGATATTCTTCTTGGTCGTTCCTATAAGGATTGCTCATAAGGATACCCGAGAATGGGTTGCCAAGGGAGCAAAGTGGAGTAGCCCCCTCAGTAACACTAATATCATTCATTAGATAGAATGTTCCGTTTGGATATAGTTTTGTGTAATAAGCAAGTTCTTCGTAAGAAGTAATTTGAATAATCTTATCCGACACATTGTTTAGTAGTGTTGGGAAGATGTATTCCGCATCAATTTTTTCTTCGTTGGAATTTATGCTTGTGCCTGCCCAAATTTGGTTATCCCAAGTATCGGCATCATAAATCCACGCTTTTGATGCGTTCTTTCCGCTAATTAAACCTGTTGCCTTTGTGCCATCATCTTTTGTCCAAGTAACCGTGCGAGCGGAGTAACTCAAGGTTTCGATGTTTGTTGCCGAAACATTGTCGTTAGAATCTTTTCGCTTTAGGTTATTAATCATCTTAACCGCTTCGGTGTTGTCATAAACTCTACCCAAGATTTCGGAAAGAGTTCTAACCGACGACAAGTTCCTTGTTCTTGAGAAGTGTACGGCACCATCTTTTGAAAGTGCTACACTATCGCCCGACAACTCAAACTTTAGTACATTTCCACTAACTAAATCGTTTATGGAATATGTATTTACATTTAAGTACAACTTGTTGTTTGTGTCGGATAGTTCGGAGCCCGATGCAGGAGCGTATGCGCTAGACACATAGTTTCCTACCTCGTTTATTAGTTGCAAGCCACTCTCCACACTAGCCTCATAGTCTTTGATACTATCAAAAGTGTATGAAGCAATTGTGTACATACTTTCTTGCAAATATCTATTGCCCGAGCCAACTGCTATGTTGGTTGTGTTGATTGTGCCGTCGCTATTTGCAAGTTTGCTATCGGAATATCCAATAATTGAACCTATGCTTGCATTGATGTTTGGAGAAGCTGCACTTAGGTGGAATCTTCTTGGATTTAGTGATGTTAGCCTCCAAATATTAGAAGCAACCACCGAGTCCATATTCAAAGACGCACTGCTTAGTCCATTTAGCAAGTCTTCTACATTGTTAATATGCGAAAGTAGGTGTAAATCAAAGAATTCTTGGTTGTTTGCAAATGACGATTTTCTTTGTTTGATATTTCCGTTTGTGTCATATTCTTCCACAACTCTATCGGTATCGTTTCCGCTATTTAGTCCAACTACGCCACCAATGCCATAGAATGCATATACATCGGCGGTTGTGTATGACGACCTAATATCGCCACCAATTGTAGCACCAATTAGACCGCCGGCGTATGCCGAGTCAAGATTCTTTACATTAACTTTGTTAAAGGAATCAATAATTGCACCCGCAACATTGACACCAACTAGTCCGCCAATATAATGAGGATTTCCGCCAAAATATGTTAGGCTTCCGGTATCAATTCCGTTTTCGTCATTCTCTCCGCCATAAATGCCGGTTGCAGAATAACTAAGACCGCCAATACGAGCATCAATATCGTCTTGGTCGTCATTTTGAACATAACTACGGCAAATGTAGCCATAGTTCATTCCTACAAGTCCGCCCGCAACCCTAGACGCATCTAGTTTTGCACTATCCGAAATTGTAAGACTGCTTGTAGTAAGCATTGTGTGTTCGCCCAAATATCCATATCCACCACCGACTACTTCGCCAATAACTAGTGGAGAACCGGATATTCTTGTGCTTCTTAGTCTTCCAACTGCCGATGTGTCAATAATGGATTCAAGATTTGATTGAACTCCAAGGTCAACAACACCCGCAATTCCGCCCGCATAAGCCACTACGCTAAAGTTGGACGAAATATAATCACCCATATCACTTGTATCGTTTGGTTTATACGAACTATAAGTAGTTTTGATTGTGGTGCCTTCTAGGTTGTCCCTATCAAGTTTGTTGTCTTCATAATTGTAGTATGCTGAAACTGAAATTGAACTTTCAACATTTACCATTGTACTTTGCTCTGTAATTCTTCCAACAACGCCACCAACAATGTTTCTTCCCAAAACCTTTGTGCCACTTGAAGAATATACATCAATGTTAAATAGTCTTCCATTGATTACTTGTCCCGCAACCGCACCAACAAAGTTGACACCCGTTGCCAAAACTTCGCTTACATCAAGGCTTAGGTTCTTAATAGTTCCGCCATCTACAACTTTTGCAAACATACCAACGCTTGTAGCCTTTTTGTTACCAACCGTTTCAAGTTCTTCATAAGACTCACCTTGTTGGATTGGGCTAGCAAGGGTTGTGTCGGCACTTACACGCAAATCGGAAATTGTCATTCCGTTTCCGTCAAGCACGCCCGAATAAATTACATTATATGTTTCAACCTTGTTGTCATTTCCGCTAAACTCTATGTCTTTTATAAATCTTAGATATTTTTGAGACTTATAATTGCTATATAGAATATTTTCGTTATGCTCGCTATCAAGCATCAAAACATAAGTGTTATAGTCGTTTGCATTTTTGATTAGATATGGATTAAGAATACTATTTCCATACTCTACTCCAACGCTTTGCTCACCCGAAGCAATTTCAATTACTGCGGTGTAATCAAATGTTGTTTCGTTTGTTGGAATAGGATTTTCATTGTCGCCAATGTTTATAATCTCTACATCAATATAACAAATGCTATATAGTCCCAAATTCAAAATTTGAGTTTTTGCAAGATTAATTATGTCGTTTGCCTTCTTATTTCCGTTTTCGTCCTCGGTAGTAATTAGAGCATACACATCACTTTCAAAATACAAATCAACATCTATATATTGAATATTTTTGCCTTCCAACTCCGCTTTGCTCAAACCCGAGTAATTGCTTGCGTTTGTGGTAGTTAGGTCGGCATAGCCCCTTAGTAGGTCTAGTAATGCCGATAGTTTTTGGTCA
Source organism: uncultured Christensenella sp. (assembly GCA_964455585.1). GTDB lineage: Bacteria > Bacillota > Clostridia > Christensenellales > UBA1242 > UBA11490. The sequence continues at coordinate 37,432 of CAYVXW010000008.1, read as the reverse complement.
TTATCTTCCCCTTCACAAACTCTATTTGCAACATTTTGGCTAGACAATTCTTTTGTTTCCAATTGAATGTTGTTTCTAGTAAACTTGCTAACAAATACATTTGTAAGTGGATTGTCTAGCATTTCGGCATAAACCGCTTCTGCCATTCTTGTTTCATTATCTGTTACATAATATTTTAGGCTATATGTATCCAAGTTTGCACTAACAAGTTGTGGTGCACCGCTTATATAACTGCTTTCTTTAAAGTAGATTGAGCCGTCAGTTACGCTATTTGGATAGAACCAAACACCCCTTGCAATTTCTTCGATTGTTGTAACGCCGTCTAGTTCGCTAACACCATCTAGGTTTGCATTAAATGCAAAACTATCAAATGTGTTGTAACTAGCAAGTTTCTTAACTGAAATTGCTTGAGCAACTTGAACAGAAGCGTTTGCAAAGTTATCGGGACTAGCCTTAGCCCAATCGGCACCCGCCGTTGTAAGGTCACTTTGAACAACTGACAAATAATATGCGTTTGAAATTGTGCCCGAGTTATTTGCCGTCATATCGTTGTTTGTAAGCGATATGAATGGGTTTTGGCTAGAAACTTGACCACCAACCGACACACTACTTAGAGTGTATACATTGTTTATTGTTCCCGAGTTTTGGAATACAAATCCCGAAGCCGAGGTGTTTCCAAATACCAAAATATTTGAATAACTATCAATAACTTGACCCTTGTTGTCATAAACAAATGCACTAGCCGAACCGCCCGAAATAACCCCCGAAGCCAAATTCCTTAGAGGAATCCACGACCTATAGGCATATCCCGTAAAGGACTCAATGTTCATACCCGTGATATTGTTGTTGCTATCGGTGTCGTCGCCCGTTTCCAAAACTTTTCCCGAAACATAACTATATGCAATTTTCCCGCTATTTTGATATACAAATCCCGAAGCACCCAAGGATGATGAGTTTTCGGAAGAAACCCTTGCATAAACGTTTCCGTTTGAATAGAACGAACTGCTAATAACTGCACCCGATTTATTTTCGGCAACTAGTCCCGCAACGCAGTCTAGTCCTACAATGCTTAGTCCGTCAACCGAACTATTTGTAATGTATCCGCCATTTACACCAACAAGCCCTGCAATTCTGTTTTCTCTACTTGTTGTGGTTAGTTCGCCACCATAGATATTAACAATTGATACACTTCTTTCAACCTCTTTTCCTTTGCTATCTAGCGAGTAGTTAACTTCGGACAAGGTTGTGTAACTTTGCGTTACGCCATTTGCATAAAGTGCTTGGCTACGCTTGTTGCGATATTTGTTTGCGTTATTGGTTGCAATTACGTTTGTAACCGCACCATTGTTTTCGCCTGCAAGAAGTCCAAAATGAACTTTTGCATAATATTCGGTTTGGATAACTAGGTCACCCATTCCGCTACTACTTACATCATAGACATCGGATGCCAAAGTTTCGTCGTTTTTAATTTCAATAACCAAGTTTTTAATAACTGTATTTTCCGAAATTATCGAGAATATTCCAATTGTCAACTCTTCCGAAGGTTCTTCGTCCTCGGCAGGTTTTTCTAGTGTTGTATCCTCAAAACTCTTGATTGTAATTACATAGCCATTGCCGTCAAGCGATGCAATTTCGGTGTCAAGTGGAACCCAATCCTCAAGCACAATGTCGTCAAGAAGAATGTAGTATCCGCCTGCTTCCATATTCTTTAGTTCGTTTGCAGTATAAATAGGCTCTGGATTTTCTTCATTAGAAAGTCTTACAAAGTCTAGTCCAAAGTCGCAAACGCTTTCATAAGCAAATTTGTTTCCAACCGAGCCAAATACAACACCATATGGAGCACTAGATGTAACCTCGGTGTATGCATACGAAACCGACGCTCTAAGAACACTAGAAGTAAACTTGTAGTTATTCTTGATTGTAAAGTAATCGCCATTTGTCGATATCAATATGTCATTATATTGTTTTGCTTCAAGGGTTGAGAGTGCGTTTCCATTAAAGATACTAAACGACCTAGCCGAAATCTTTGAAAGTTCGCTTGAAAGTTTTGTGATTATATTTGTAATGTAATAATCGTGGCTTTCGTCAAACTCTTTGTCATACTTGGCATTTAGGCTAAGCATCAAGTCGTATGGTTGGTTATATGTTCCGTGGAAGTATCCGTCGCTAACATTCTTAACCGAAAGTTCTGGGTCGATTGTAAATAATGCAAGTCTAATAGTAATTGTGTCAGTAGTCTTATATACCCTGCCCTTAATTTCTAGTTCAACTGTAGCGGTTATTTCCAAATCTTTTCCGATATACTTTTCGTAATTGCTTTCGCCAATATCGCCAATTGACTTGATATCAATCCTATAGGTTTGTTCGTCAACCATTATAGGTTCAATAGCACCATTTTGAGAAACCTCGCCATAAATACTATTTGTAGACCACTTGATAGTTCCGTCGGCAATTGCACTAAATTCTATTGAATCACCAAATGCAACCACTCCCGTGTCGTCACCATCAACCGATAGATTTACGCTAGGAAGTCTTCTTACATCTATTTCAATATCATCTTCGTAAATTACTTCTCCGCCAAAATAGCACTTATAACTAATAGTAAACTTGGTTGTGCCATAAGGAACGGTTGGAACAATTGTCCTCAAATAATATTTTCCGTTGTAGGTATACTCGCTATCGCCAATTAGGTTGCTATAGTTACCTACTCTAATTCCTGCGCCATTTTCTATAACTTCTCTATTGTCACTATAAATCCTATAGTAGCCTTCAAATACGCCATTTTCGTCAAATACCGCAACCATTTGCTCTAGAGAAATATAGTATCCTTCACTAGTTTTTGTCGAAACAAACTCAACGTAATCAATGTTTGCATAATCTGGGAATACATTTAGTTGCAATAGTCCTGGGTAGCCCGATACCAAAGTTGTGGACTCATAGTAGTCGGAAAGTTCGTATTCAGTAACATTATCCGCATATTGGTCTATGGACGAATAATGATTTGCAATAGTATTGCTAATTGATTGTCTTTCTAGCGAAAGGTTTGTTGTAGACACTTTTACATTAGAAGAGTAGTCAACAATCTTATAATTAATCCTATAATCCGAAATTAGGTTTGAAGTATACAAGTATCTACTGCATACGCCTATTACAACATTATATGTCTTGTGAGTAATTTTTCCATCCGCATCGTATGACGCTTTTACGGAATTTACTGTTAGATACAAGTTGTCAAAGTAATATGTTTTATTTACCTCAAGTTCAACACCTAAGTTTTCAAATGTTTGACCTTGATAGATATCTACCGACGATGACGACTCAATTTTGTCGGTTTTGTCAATATTGGAATAGATATCTAGTTTTCTTAACAAACTACCTACTTTGTCGGCAGTAAAGAATAGTTGGCTATACTCGTTGTCCGTTTGAACAACAATGCTATCGCTAATGGTATTAACTGGCAAGAAGGTCGCTTCGCTAATTGCCGTTACGCTTCCCGAGCCCTCAACAACTACAAGGTTTAATACCTTTACAAGCGAACTAGAAACGTTCTCTAATTTGCCATCAAAGTTCAAATCAAATAGCATTGTTCTTTGACCATCGCTATGAATTACATAAGGAACTGCAAGCAATGTAATTGCACTAGTTGTTTTTTCGATACCGGTGATTGTAACATCCATTCCCGCATCAACATACATTGCATACTTGTTTCCAATTTGGTCATAGTCAGAAGCATCAAAACGCAACTCGCTAAACGATTTGTTATTAATCTTAATTGCATCTTGCGAAATCTTTCCGCTTTCGATATCAAAGTAGATAGAACCATCGTTTACAAGGAAGTATCTTACACCATACGTGTTGCTATTTTTTAGGGTAACATCAATTTTGGAGTATTTTTCTAGATATTCGTTTTCAAAATCCAAATACCCTTTTGTTTGTGCATAAATAGATGTTGGATATTTCTCGTTTTTCAAAACAATCAAATCTTTTGTGCTAGACACAAGCGAATCGTCACTTCCCGACATATCGCTATAAATTTCAAAATTGGTTGGTTTTGAAATAACATTTACTTCAAATGTTGCAAGAGCACCCTCATCCAAATTGCTTGTGTAAATAGAACTAATTTGGAATTTTGCGGTACCAACGCCACAAACCACAATGTATGGCTCGCCGTCTATTACTTCAATGTATGCAACATTTTTGTTTTTGGACTCAAACATTATCATTCCATTTTGAACAAATGGAGGAAGTATAGAAATGTTTAGAGTATCACTAAGTTTATATTTGTTTTTGTTTGTAACTAGGTTTGTTACATAATTTGTGTAGTTTACATCCATATTGGATGCTTTTTTGTCGTTATTAAAGTCGATTATGGTTGCACCGTTTTTCTCCACACACGCAACATTCTTATAATCAATTTCGTAATATACAAGAGTATTGATGTTGTAACTAATGGTGTTGACATCCGATATAATTTTTTCTATCGATGATAGCCACAAATCATTCTCGTCAATAAGTGGATTAGACGAGGACGAAATAGTTGTTGGAGGGATATCCACAATTAGGTTTAGATATTCCACACTACCCTTTTCGTAAGTCTTGCTATAGCCAAACGAAACAATCATTCCATCGTCAACATATTCGCTATAGTATCTATAATAATTTGTTGGCAATACTCCACTAATTAGTCCTGTTTCGCTTTCGCCACAAATATAGATATTCTTAAGAATAGTAACACTCTCTGCCCCTAATTCGCTTGTAACAAAGAGTTCCACAAATGTAGCCTTGTTTGCAAAGCACTTGATTACATTGTCGCGTGGGGTAAGTGTATTTTTGCTAGCATCATAAGCCACAATAGATAGAGCGTTTGAATACGACGAAGCAATTCCGCCCTCCTCGTCTCCAAATATTCCACCAATGTACGAAATCCCGCCATCCGACAATAGCGTACGATTGTGTGCCTTTAGGTCGTCTAATGTAACCGTGTGGTTGTAATCAACCATCCTTACAGTCTCGCCCGACAAGTTATACAAATTCAATTTTTCAATTGTGTAGCCAATATAGAATGAGTTGGTTGCAACAAAGTTTGTAAGAACTGCCGTTTTGCATTCCAAAACGCTATCGTCATATTTAATTTTGAATATTCTGCCTTGAGGGTCGCTAAATTCCCACTCCTCACCTTTTGCAAAGAAGTTATTTAAGTACGATTTTTCCTCAACTGAGTTTTCGCTAATTTCGCTATTTATTTTTGCATAATACAAGTTGTTTATTTGAATTAGCGAGTAGGACGACATAATATTTGCAAATGCGTATCTAATGTTGTTTATATTGTCAACAACTTTTAATTCCGAAACATACTCTCTTAAAACCTCGTTTGCATTCTCTAGTTCGGTAGTTGCTCCATTTCCATATACAACAAGTTTTGTGTTGTCAAACTCAACGCTATTATTTATTGGCAATCTATATAGAATGCTCAAGTTTTCAATTCTATTAATTTCGCTTGCGTCGCCAATAAACGAACCTGCCGTAGATGGTGCACTTGTCTTGCTAGTATTTACAAACTCGCCCAGTGCCGAGAAGTTGAATATGGAGACAAGCCCTTTGGCTTTACCCATTGCTCCGCCAACATAGACATTATATTCTTTATTAGAACTATCCATTTGACCGGCATCAAACACAATACTTGCTTTTGAATATCCAGACGAAACCATAGCGTTTTCGGCGTATCCTACAAAACTTGATACATATCTAGCCTTGCTAGCATTCGCAACAACAATGTTGCCATACTTTTGAGCGTTTGTATCGCTAAGGCTATATTCGTCATTAATTGCCTTTGTTTCATCAAAATACGACCTAACCGAATTGTAACTAAGTGGGTTATTAAATTCAACCGTCTTTTTCGATTCGGTGTATGTATATTTTCCGCTTCCGATATAGTTTCCAATTAGTCCACCAACACAACTTTCTTTGTCTTCACCAAGCACATAAATGGCGGTGTTCATATATGAATATGTATCGGCAAAATCAATAAATTGTACTTTATTTGAAGTAACTGCATTAATACCCGAGTTGGCAGTAACTACATTTTCGCCAACCGTGCTTTGACCAATTAGTCCACCAATGTTGCCCGCACCAATAACATTTGGAATAACCACATTGTTTGATACAGTTCCATAGTTTTGACCAACTACTCCACCGATGTTTCCAATGCCATATACAAACGACCTAACACTTAGACCAAACGCAACACTAGAATATGTGTCATCCGCAAAGTTTGCCCCAATTGCACCGCCATAATAGCCGTTTGAATTTAGCATATTGCTATCTTTGTGTGCATTAATAATTGTCACAACATCATATCCGTCAATTCCGGTGGTTGCAACAAAATTGTTTTTGTACGAAACCTCGCCTTTTTTATTTTCAGAAATGTTTCTTCCATAAACCTTACCCAAGTTTATACCAACAATTCCGCCCGCATATGTGGACTTGTAATTTTGACCATTGTTGTCATCTAGTGCAATAGACACTCTAGCCGTCGAAGTCTTGATAACTCCGTCCTTATCGTTTTGACCAACTAATCCGCCAATATAGCCAGTGATTTTCGCATTGCTTGTTGCCTTGTAACAAATTCCATTTTGGTTGTATGTTTTGTGGCTTTCCACAGTGGTTCCACCAAACAACCCACCAAGCATTGTTGCGTCATCAATTGAGCACGCCTTAATTGTTCCTTTGTTTATTCCTGCAACTGCACCAACATAATCGCTTAGTCCCGAACTGCCAGTGCCCATATAGGAGACAATATTAAGTTTGAAATTATTAATAGCCAAGTTTGAAATTTCGCCATTTTCACCGATAACTCCAAACAATCCATAATAGCATTTTGTAACATTCTTTGGCAATTGCTCTTTTCCGTTGTCAACACTTATTGTCAAGTTATAAATGCCATAATCTGTATATGAGCCGTCGCTTAAGTAATATCTACCAGATAGCGTTCCATTAAACTCTCTTACACTTGAGTCTATTCCACCAAGACTTGCACCAATTGGAGACCACTTTTCAACATCCGATAAGTCAATGTTATTTGTCAAAACATAGTTTGATGACATCGCCTCGGCATATCTTCCCTCGTCGCCAATCGAAATCAAATCTTCTACCGAAGACACTTCAAACGGATTGGATTTTCCATTTGCAACCTTGACAGTAATAGCAACAATTGCACTAGAATCAAAACGAGTTTTTAGATTGCCAATATTAATGCCATCTAGTGAGCCCGACTTGTTTTGAGCATCAAGAGGCACAAAGTAAACCAAATATGTTGGGTTATTTTCTTTGTTTGGGGATACTTTTAGATAAGTAAATACAACTTTTTTGTTTTCAATCTTAATTGAAATGTCGTCCGTTTCGGTAAATACCAAAATGTCATCAATCAATATGTCGTCATCGTCGCCGTTTACTTGAAGTTCGTATTCCGCCTCAATTGAGTTTTGAGCCACATACTCTTCCTTGCTTTCGTCATATTCCATATCCCTTAGGTCAAACGATGCCGTTTTGTCAAATAATTCAATTCCAACACTTTCTACTCTAGATGCTCTATGAGCAGTGATATCAATTGTCAAGTTGCTTTCGCTATCAACTAGCGAACCGCTTGCACTATAGAAACTTTGAGTTAGAACTGCATTGATTTGGAACTTGAATTCCGACATAGATGTAGGCAAATTAATTACCTTTAGCACTATGCTAGTTGGAGAATTTATAGTGATAAGCACCACAACTTCTTGAGTTTCTAGTTTGTATCTATAGGTGTTTTCGGACTCTTTGGTACCCGTTAGCGATGTGCCATTGATAATAGTGTACCAATCAATTGTGTAATCAATATTGGCAGTTGTTGGGTTTACGCTAATATTAATTTCTTTTAGTCCCAACTCGTCGCAATATAGACTGCCTGTGTCTTTGTTTATTGCATATGCATTGATTGTGTCATACGCATAGGTATCTACACTAAGTGTATCGGTTTTAAGTTTGCTAACTATTGTGGTAGTCTTTACATTAAACACAATAAATAGTTCTTCCAAGTCGCCACTAAGTGGAATAAAGTGATATGTAATAGTAACCATTTTTTGACTAGAACGAACAACGTTGATAACCTTTCCATTCTCCGAAATTTGGATGCTATTTTTGTCAGACGACTCGGCGTATTCCAAAGTTAGGAACTCCGATACATCTTCAAACCTTTGTAGTTTGTTTTCGTCACTTCCCAAAAGGAAATATGCGTTATACTTAAGCCCTACAACAAATTCTGTCTCAAGTGTAATATCACTTTCGTCCTCTACACCCTCAAAGGTATAAACGTAGTCCCCATTTTTAACGCTTTCAAAACCGTCTATTTGAAGTCTAATTTGAGAAGCAGTGTTTAGTGGGTAATTAATATTAATTTTTATGTCCGCCGAATAAACTTTTTCGCTTGCAACAGTAAGTTTTATGTACGTACTTCCAATATTGTTCTTTGGATAAACTACAATATCATTTACTGCCTCGCTATATCCAACTATTACATAGTCGTTCTCATATAGTCCCGCATAACTTCCGCTAGTAATAAGTGTGCCGTCTCTTAGTTCAACACCAATTACCGAATAATCCATTTCGTCCGAACCCTCAAAGGTTGGAAGTCCGTGCCAAGTTAGGAATCCCCTATCCATAAGTTCAACACCAACTGGGTTATTGATAGCGGTCTTGTCGTCGTCATAATTTGTCAAATCCAAATCAATTGAAATTGCACCGTCGTCGCCGTTTATGTCAAGCGACAAATCTTCGGTCATATAATTAATCTTTATGCTTAGTTCAATTTTTTCATAGTTTACACTAGTTACAATCAAACTAATTTCGCCAACCAAGTTTTCGTCTTTTACTTTTTCAAGATAAATAACTCCACCCGATACGGCTTTGTCAACAACTAGCCCCATTGAGTTTTTGATTTTTATATTATCGTTGGTGATAGCAAGACTAACTTCTTGACCATCTAGTGCCCCCGAGTTTCCCCATACGGCAATGTAAACAGGAGTTTGAGGCGACGCCCCACCCTTTCCGCTATATACAACAATGTCATTGTCACCAAGAGCGTATTTGTCGTTGTCCTTTTGTCCGCTAGTTGCAGTGTTTAGGTTGCTAGACGAAGCATACAACCTGATTTCTTCTGGGAACACAGTTATTCTAACCTTTAGGGCTAGTTCAATTTTTTCAAATGTGCCCTCAAAGCCATTGTAGTCAATTTGGAAAGTAATAGTTTCCTCTCCCGACTTATCTTTTGCCTTGAAAGTATATGTTGTGCCACTAGGCTCAATCAACACAATTTGGTTTTTTCCTTCCTCTCCGTCACCATATTTTCCAGTAGTGTCGGCGTCTTTTATGGAAACAGAGAATTTGGTTTTTTCACTCTTTACGGCTTTTGCTTGTTCGTTACTCCAAAAATATCCAGTATACATAATGGAACTTAGTGGTTCGCCATTGTATGTAAGGGATAGTTGGGCAGTATCTTTACCCGAATAGTTTTCAGGGTTCAAGCACAAGTCCAAAATGTAGTTGCCGTCATCATCTTGGCTAAGACGAGCGTCGTTATCCGTAGCCCCGCTATCATATTCGCTTAGTCCAAGAAGTTTAACATCTGGTCCGTCAATTACGTTTACATAAATTTGGTCAGTAATTGTTTCGCTATATTTGCTAACCGCATTTAGACAAAAATAATTAATATCCAAATCATTTCCAATCAAAATATAATTGTCATTTAGTCCTTCGTTTATGACCTCAAGCCTTTCGTCCTCGCCGGTTAGCGAATCGGGAGTAGCGGAAGCAAAGTAACTAACCTCTCTTTGAGTAGTGCCAACTGGATAGTATGTAAACAAATCTTCGTTTAGGTCAAATCTAACCCCCCTAACAACTGCCATAACCTTGTTGTTAAAGTACACGCCCTCTACAGGCACCTCAACCGTTATAATCATCGAATATGTTTTGTTACCCTCGTTTGTCATAAAGGTTATTGTGGTTGTGCCACCGCCAATAGCCTTAAACTCAAAGTGCGTCTCATCCGCCCAAGTAGAAGGAGTGTTATTTAGGTACAAGATGTTTTCGTTGTCAATGTTGCACCTAACCGACCTGTCCACATCCTTGCCAACACCCTCAACAAGAGTATCAAACGAGAACACATTATTGTTTGTTCCGTAAACAAAAACGTTATTATCGTCAAGCCCTTGAACGTTAATAATCGAAATTTTCATATCCTTGTATTTATCTTTATCTCCGCATGCAAAGAAACAGCCAACCGCTGTAAACATCACAAGAATCAAAGTTAAAATTTTTTTCCAAGTCTTCATAATTTTTTCCTACTTAATTTATATTTTGAAAAAAATAATTTTTTATTATTATATAATAATAAAATTATATCTAATTAATTATAGGGTACTGACCGCCAAAAGTCAAACAAATATCGACACATAATAACATATTTGACAATCAATTGTTTTTTCGTGGGATAATTTGTGGAAAAATAGAAAATTACAAAATCCAAGTTTTAAGCAAAACCTCATATTATTTGGAGCAATCAAAAACCATTTTTTTAAGCATACGCCACCAAACTTATGCCAAATAGTCGTGTCAATTTCTTCCCAGTTTTTATGGTGGTGTCTAAGATAAAAAAAGGAGAAAATTTGAACCTTGTTGACCACAGCTTTTCTCCTCTCAAAATAGCATAAAAATTATAATATTTTTTATTTGAAATTTTGGTTATTTTGTGGCAAACCCACTACAAAACTTTCATAAAACGAAAACAAAAAAGTGGCTAAAATTAGCCACCTTTTTGTTTAGTTATAAGTTTTTCCTCCAGTGTACCTTACTGGGGTTTCGCCCGAAGGTCTATTGGTTACAAGTGAGCCTAAACAATTTACATTTTTAACTCCGCTTGAACCCGCTTCGTTATTGTAGATATGAATTACATAATAGTGGTTGGTTTGAATAGTTAAGCCATAGTTTGCAAAGTTGAAAATTCTTCCACTAGACATATTATTCAAAACAAGCCCCGCAACATATGTTGTATACACTGCATCAATATTGAGTGCACCAGTATACACTTCGTCTTTTACATAAGCAAATTGCAAGCCATTAATTACTCCATAGTTAGTAGTAATTGGTGCAAATGTTGCACGCCTATCTTCTACTCTAATTGTCAAATTACTTATAATAACATTGGCAATAATTCCACTGTTTGTTGTAATCAATTCGTGATTCAAATAGTTGTAGTCACGGTTTTCAAAATCAATTATAGACTTTGTATATTCCTCGCCACCTTCTTCGTAATATAGTCCAACAAGCATTGAAGTATTGGATAACGAGAAGGCAGGAATTGTTCCGTCCAAACTAATTGAGCCAAAGACTGCAACTACTGTATTTGATGGAATTTTGTATTGGTTTGAAGCAAGCGAATTTAGATATTCGGCAAAGCCAACACCATCAACTATTCTAACAACCTCATACTTAGGTCTTTGACTATCGTCCTCATAGAAGCCTACCCTATAGGAGAATACGTACTTGCTAGAATTGTAATTCATTTCCGCACGCAACCCCTTGACTGTAGTCATTTCTATTGCGGAAGCATAGTTATAAGAACCCGACCTATTGTAGTAGATATGAATATTCATAGCACCACTAATATCTTTTATACCCCTTAGTTGGGTGTGTCCATTTTCGGTAGTCCAAATAGACGACCTAGTTGTAGCAAGTTTGGAGGTATCACCACTATAACAACTATAGATATTGCCCTTGTGTGTATCGGTCTTGTCCGCACCCTTTTCGGCTTTGTGATAGCCTTTGATAACATTACTACTTTCAATTAGCGTTGGGATGTAATAGAACGAATTGGAAATGGTTCCCACATTATTTGTATCCCTATTGGCATTTACCATATAGATATCAACCTTTCTGGTATCGTTTTCGATATATCCCGCACTAGACGAATAACAATCGGCAATTACACCCGTATTGGTCATAACAAACACATAGAACTCATCCGACGAACCGCAATAGATATTTGCACTAGCCGAACCATAAATTTCGCCATTGTTTATACTTGCAAATGTATAGTTTAGGTTAGTTTTGTTATACATATAAACGCCCGTAATTAAGCCATTATTTGTCCCCACCAACGACTTAGACAAAGTCGTATATTTTGTGTTGCCATTGTTGTCTACAGATGTTTCTACAGTATTGAAATAGATATTGGAAATTACACCATTATTTGTTCCAAATACCGAACTAACACCTGCAGTACCACTAGAAGTAATTGTAACCTTTCCGTCCTCAGTAGATTTTCCCGAAACATAGTAACCGTCGCTTAAAGCCTCTACATACGAAATTGTTCCGTCCGATACAATTGCCGTATACTTTTTAACTCCGCCTGCAAAATCAATCGTGCCCGAGTCGCTTGCCGAAATAGGTTTCAAAGCAAACCTATTGTCGCCTAGTCCCACTGAACTAGTGTTCAACTTGTCGACATAAACTTGGCTAAGTGCTTGGGTTATAGGCAACGAAACATTAGCCTTTCCCGACACATTTAGAGTATCACTCATATTTGTTGCTTTCAAGGCGTAAAGTTCGCCATATGGATTTACTTCATTCAAAATATCCGCAAATGCAAATGCTACAAATTTAGAATCCACTGTATAGTTGTTTCCAACAAATTCTCTTGGATAGAATACATTGCTAATTTCGCTTATGGAGCCGTTTGTGGTTGCACTATAAACTAGGTTATTAAATACACCCGCAAGCGAACCCGAATCATATGAACTATCATAGCCAAATTCACAATATGTATAGCCGTCTTTTGCCGATAGTCTACCCATATTGTAGCCAATAATGCCCGATACATATGAATATGAGCCTAATACTTGGTCTAGCCCTACTCCAAACTCAAAGTCGGATATAACCGCAAATTCTTTTAGGGTTACAACGCTTGAAGAATATCCAACAATTCCGCCCATGGCCATCTTGCGATATCCATTTGAGCCACTTGCTCCACAAATCTTTATGTCTCCACTAGAAAGGATAGATGTTGCAACAAAGTTGCCCTTTGTGTAGCCAATAATTCCACCAATGTATGTCTCGGCATAAGTGATTTCGTATACCGGATTTCCTTTGCTATCAGTTAAAGGTTTTCCCTTATTATCATATTTTTGTCTAAACACGCCTATTCTTGCGTTTTCAACTTCAATTTTGCCCGTGTTATAAGCATTGTATACCTTTGTAGAAGCCACAGAACTTCCTACTAGTCCGCCTACATATAGCGAATAGGTGTTTGCTTTAACCCTTATTTGATAAGAGTTTCCAACTAGCGTATCACCCGACAATTTTCCGACAACGCTTCCGCCCAAATCGGCACCAATAATTGCGCCAACCGACACTTTTGAAGTATTGTCTTCATAGTCTAGCCCTACTAGAGTTTTGGACGATATATCCAAAACATAGGCATCCGTTTCTTCGCTATCAAATAGTTCCATTCCGGTGTACGTAGAACTATATGAATATCCCGAAATTGCCCCAATATTTAGGGTTGTAGCCACACCAACCGATGTAGATGTACCACTCAAAGAATCGTCATAACAAACCTTGAATGCCTCAAAATAGCCGTCTTTGGCGGTACTTGAATATGTTACTTTGGAGTTTTGAGTATAGCCCACTAGTCCGCCAATATTTTTTGCACTAGAAGGCACTTTGTCGCCAATAGTTAGCATATTAGGAATACTTGGATTTCCCTCGCCACTAATGGCACAATCCACCAAGTTGCTATTTTGGATTTTTCCAAATAGACCACCAATATTTACGCCATTTGAAGCGTCTTCCTTGACTTTTGTAATATCTATAGTCGTGCTATCAATATTGAACTCAACATTTTCAAAGTTTGACCTATAAATTAGACCTGCAACAAGTCCAAAGTTTTCGATAGAGGAGTTATTTAATGTCACCTCATCGTTAGTATTGTTTATTGTAATAGTAGAATCTTTGAATACCGAATTGTTGACTTGACCAAACACTATTCCGCTAGAACTAGCCTCATATTTGCCCATTGCACCGCCCGAAATGCCTGCTTGAACGGAGTTAAAGGTTGGAGTTTGTTCCAAGTTTATGGTAATTGAAACATCGCTAAACGACGCCCCTTGCAACGAGTTTGCCAACACGCCAAATCCGTCATATTCTTTGCTTGATACAGTTAGGCTATTGTAAACATTAATTTCAATATCCACATTTGCAAACACCGCACCCGAAATATTTCCAAATATTGTGGTTATTTTGCTATCACTAGGAATATTAAATACAATCTTTGGTCTAACAACCTTTCCGCCAACTATAGACGATTTTCCAATAAATACCGACCTTAGTGCAGACATATAATTGATATTGTCGCCGTCAACAGTTATTGTAAATTCGTTATCATCGCTAGTAGCGTTTTGTTTGTTTGTGCCAACATATAGATAATATGTTTTGTCGTCCGAACTAGAATTAAACACTGCTTTTAGCCTGTCGTCATCGTCGAACGCATACAATTTTTCAAACGAAACAACCGAGCCGTCATTGATTACTGGCAAATAACCCTTTGAGTTAAGTTCCCAAACCGAATCAACTTCTTCCACAAATGTTCTCTCATTTATTACACTGCTAAATCTATCCGCGCTATGTCCCCTAAAGATATTTGTTGTCTTTAATTGAACATCCGCATCAAGTTGATAGAAAGTGCCTACCAATTGTTCGATATATTCTTGAGCCGTGAATACTTTTGTAAAGTTAACTTTGTCTAGATAGTTTTTGGTGTCTAGATAATTAAAGTCCATTCCAAAGTTGGTGTCAGTTAGAGTATTGTAGTTATTATACGAAATTTCACTACCCGTATAAGGGATTCTATAACTATAAACCGCCATAACTTGGTCGGTGCCAATACTCATATTAAAGGTTTTGCCAAAGAAAGTATCAACTCTATTTCCCCTATCTAGCGAACCACTTTCAACACTCATACTGCCATAAGTTGTGCTATAAACCTTCTTAGAGGAAGAATATAGTTTTGACAAATAGTCTTCGCCAATAAATAGTGTGTTGTTTTTGTAGTTGTCATAATCACTACCCAAATCCTCGTCAACCAGTTCGTAACTATAAGAAGCACCAACTACCGAGCCTACAAATTTGGTACAACCATTTTCATATGTAGTAATTAGAGTACGAATATATTTATTAATATAATATTCTTTTACTTTTTCGTCATAGTCTTCGTCAACTGCACCAACAAGTTTTTTGATAGCCGTCTTTTTCTCGTCGGCAGACACAATTCCATCAGAATCGGTGTCGGCATCGGTAATGTTTTTCAAAAGCAATTCTTCGATTAGTTCAACATCCAAATTTACATAACTATCTACAAACTCGTCATCAATACTCAAACTTTGGTTACCCACCTCGGCAAGTTTTAGATAGAAGTTATCAAACCCGCTTTCGTTTTCATATAAGGACTTATAGTTGTTATATAGCATAGTACTAATTTCAGTTTTGTAAGTGTCCCAGTCGTTTAGTGCAACGACGGTGTTTAGATGCAATGTTTTGTCAAATGCATTTTCGCCATTATTTGCCTTGTAATCGTCATTTTCGGTTATTTGCAATCCAACAAGTCCACCCATATATTTTCTGGAGTAAACTGCACCTGTAGTATATGCAAATCCAATGTAGTTAAACGATTGAGAGTATCCAACAAGTCCGCCCGATATAAAGGTATTTGGTTGGATTACATTTACTTTTGAATAACTATCAATAATAGCACCATTTTGGGAGTATCCTGCAATTCCACCAACCGCAACGTTATAGAAATTGTCAACATCTTGGTAGAATAGGTTAAGTTTTCCGTTGTTTCTTGTCAAAGAATAGTCGCCAATGGTTTTGTCAAACTCTTCTTGCTCGCTATCCATATACGAAACATAGCATTGCTCAATTATTCCGTGGTTTTCACCAATCAAACCGCCGGCATAATTTCTACTCTTTATCAATTGCTCGGAGTTGCTCAAGATAACTCTACAATTTTTAATCCTGCTATTTTCGCTCAAATATCCAAATAGTCCGCCCGCATTGTCGGCGTTGCTAATTTTGAAATATCCGCTTACAACAATGTTTGTAATAGATGAAGTAGCAGAACCCGACCTATAAGCCTCAATGTCATTTGGGTCGCTCTCCGCTAGTTTAGTAGCCGTGTCAGTATTGTTTGCAACAAGCACACCCGCAACAATTCCGGCGTACGATACGCTTTCTGGGTTTTCAACCTCCAATACATCATTTTTGTATGTAGTCTTTAGCCCAACGAACTCCGCATCGTTCATTGCTCCGCTTTCTTTGTCTTTTACTTGGAATTGTTTGTATCTTCCAAGCGAATTTTCTTGTGAATAGTCGTCGATTGCGTTTCCAATAGAAGAATATTGCGAAGCCACAACAATGTTGTATATTTCTACATCAACAATCGAAACTGGATTAGCACCATCCGCCAAAACTAGTCCGGCTAGTGCCCCTGCCATATTGTATGCCGATATGGTGACCCCACCGCCATCAATATTGACGTTTATAATATTTGCGTTTTTAATAGTTCCCGCAAGTATTCCCGCTCTCTTTGTATTACTACCTTTATAAGAAGAAACGGTGATATTTAGGTTTTTAATAACAGTTTGTGAAGACGCTTTGGAGGAGTCAATTCCCACTTGTCTAAATATTCCAAAGTCATCTATGTCGGTGTCCTCGGTCTCGATATGAAGATTTTTCATCGTCATTCCGTTTCCGTCAAGTTTTCCCGCAAAAATTGTGTCGTATAGATATACTCCGTCAATCTTGTTTGCGTATGTTCTATCGGTAAAGTCAATATGATTTGCAAGCCTTACATATTCCACTGCGGAAATTGTTCCCAAAATTCCGCTTCCGCCATTGGCACCAAATATGTAGTCATTGCCAACCTTTCTTCCCCTACTAATAATTTTGCTATCAAAGTTGTCGGCAGACTCAATTACTAGTGGGTTGCCCTTTGTGCCCTCTTGATATGCACTATCATATAAGTATGAGTATTGTTGATTGCTAGAGCCGTCTTCGTTTTCAATTTCTTCAATCTCACTTAGCACCCTAAACGAGTTTGTATCGGTAAGAGTAGTAGAATTTTTGGGAAGCCCGTCTCTTATTGTCCAAATTCCATCCTCTTCACCTACTCCCGATTGAGAAGCAAACGAGAAGCCCTTCCAGAAATCGGATAGTTTGATATCAACGCCGTCTGCAGTTTCAAAGTTTTCTACATACATAGGTGTTGCATCTTCGTGGTCGTTTTCACTCTCTCCCGCAAGTACCAAATAATAACAATTTTCGTACTTTCCAGTGTTTTGAGAAACCCTTTCAAGAATGCCCGAGAATGGACCATAAGCCAAGTTGTTTCCGTTTACCGAGGTCGAATATGACGAAGATATTGTGCCTTGGTTTTTGAATACAAAGCCTGCAATAAATGTACTTTGGGTTTCTAGATATACATTTGCATAAGAGTTTTCAATAAGTCCGCTTGCGGTATTTTCGTACACAAGACCGCTTACATATCCAACCGCCTCAATAATATCTCTTCTTTCCGTTTCGCCGTCATATAATCCCGTAGCCCTATAGCCGTCAATATTTCCACCTTCAACAAATGAACTTGTAATTAAGTTTGTATTTGTTCCAACTAGTCCTGCGGTAATGCTTCCGCTTTCAATTGTGCTAGAGTTATATACACCCAAACCTTTTGTATAGGTATTACTAATAACTCCCGCATTTTCGGTTGCAACACCCGCTATTTTGTTTTGACCGGCAAGAACAAATGGATAAACCCTAACACTTTCCATTTTGTCGTCAAGGTTGTTGTATTCAATTGAGTTTGGAGACTTGACAGTTTGGATATAATATCTAGTTTCGGTTGCCCCACTTCCAAGAGTAACTGTAGTTTCGGTACTATCGTTTAGCCCAACAAAACTATTTGTGATTGCACCCGTAGACGAGTTTACACCAACTATTCCGCCAATATTTGAGGTGGCTTGGTTGCCGTCGCTATTTATTTGGGAAGTAAGAATGTGTAAGTATTTGTTTTCCGAATCAAACTTTCCAAAGTTCTTTGTATTGACCACCTTTATGTTTGTAAGCGAGCCATTGTTTGTTCCCGCAAGTATACCAAAGTTAACCGACGACACAAATGTTAGGTCAATTTTTCCCGCTTGGTCGTGAGTATAAGTACTAGCGGTGGACTTTGATATAATTTTTGCATCGTTTAGCATTGTAGTAGACGATACAAGTAGGTTGCCCACATCAATAGTCAAGTTTTTAATTAGGGTTGTTTCGGAAATCACCGTAAATATTCCCGCATCAACATTATCATTTCCTCTAATTGAACTCATATTGAACGACTTGATAGATATTGTATATCCATTTCCGTCTAGGCTATCAAATAGTGCCTCAACCGGTGTCCAATTTGTAAGAGTAATGTTGTTTACTAGGATATAATGTCCGCTTGTACCCGCATAGATTCTTAGGTCATCTTGGTCTTCAATAGGAACAGGATGGGTCTCGGTGGAGTCGTCTTTGATGTTTACATAGAAGTAAATGTCGTCTTCTATATAAGTACCCGAAGTCGAAACACCTGCCACTGCCTTTCCGTCCTCATAGTGATAAGGAAGGGATAGTCTTAGTAGGTTGTTGGAAGAAATTGAAAGTCCACGCAAGAGTGCATAATTTATTGTATAAATCGTGCCAACATTGTCTATATCGCTATTGGATTTATAGTCGTTATAAAGTATTTCAATTCCGCCATAAATGCCCGCAACACTAATGTTTTCTAGGTTTTCTTTGCCCGCTAGGTACGATACCCTATATAGCATCAAGTTGTTTTTGCTCAAAACTTCTTCGCCAACTATTCCGCCACCCGTCTTTGTAACAGTGGTTCCCGCAAGGGAGTATTCAAATAGTTCTTTTGTGGAGAATGTTTCGCTTCCGCCATCACCATAATAGGTTTCTAACTTTTGTTTGTATTCCAAAATCTTATTACTATCACCAACAACAATTGGTACATATGTTACATTGGTTCTAAGCACAACGCTTTGTCCGTGATAGATATTAAGTTCGGTTTGCTTAGTGGTTTCGTTGTAATCGGTTCCAACAAGTTCTATTTTTTCAACCTCAAACTCTACTGGATTTACAATTATACTACTAACCGTATCTTCCGTTCTGCCCTCAACATATTCTCTTGCCGACAATTGAACGGAATAATAATCAAACGAGCCTAATTTTTCGTATGCCTCAACGGTCAACGCCAAGTAATATTTTCTACCCGCATTCAAGTAGTCTAGCGATAGTCTTTCGCCCACCATTTCGCCGTTGTCGTCAACTACAAATAGGTCATCCGTCCTTGTTTCGTTTTCGCTACCATCATTCAAAATAACTTCCGAACAAGTGATTTCGATATCATTTGTTAGATGACTATATCTAATATCCATTTCTTTCTTTACACCAACACCCATAAAGATATTGTTGCTACCATCAATTTGAGCATTAAGTGATGGAAGAGGAGAAATGGTCAATGATTTTGTTTTAGCAAGGTTCTCGGTGTCGCTAGTATATGAAGATATATACGATGTTGCAACAAGTGTAACCGCCGAACCAACTATGTCATAGTTTACATTTTTTGCCAAAGTAATCTTTACAAAATATGTGTTATTAAAGTATGTGTCAAGACCAGAGTTGCAGGTCAATTTTTGCAATTTAATTCCATAAACCTCGTCGGTCTCTACATATTCTTGGTAAATAAGTTCTTGATATTCATCAAACTCAGTACCAATTGCACTGCCAGTTCCGTCATAAACTGAGTTCATAACTCCCGCCATTTGCTCAATTTTTACATATCCGGCATATGCCTCTTTGCTAAGAGTTAGTGTAACATAACTGCTATTGCTAAACTCTTCCGCTAGGGTTATCTTTAATAGTCCCTCTCTACCTGGAACAATGTTATTTGACTCATTGTCGCTAGGATAGGTGTTTTCGGTGTTGCTAAGTAGCCCCTCGCCTCTAGAATAATAGTTCATAAAGATGTCAGTAAGTGTAGATGGAGTAATTCCAACCTCGGTACTGCCCTTTATCTTTTCATCCAAAAGCCCATATGCCACGCCACCTTCGGTACGAACAATATTTGAATCCGGTATCAAAGACACTGTAAAGTTTACATTATTTAGGTCATAAACATTTGCATTTGCCCTATAATACTCTTTATCAAACGAAACATACATATATAAGGATATCTTGTATGTGTTCTTTCTAGTAATTGGGTCAACGTCGGTTTTCTTTACGCTAAGCCCCGTAATCTTTAGATTGACTAGGTCATACTCAAATAGATATGGAGTATCAAAGTAATATGTCTTGTCTAACTCTTCAATTCCGTCAAGACCAAGTAAATCAATTTTGCCTAACGACTTATAATTTATTTTTAGGCTTTGACCTAGCGAAATATCTACATAAATATCTTCGAGGAACGCATAGCCATCGCCACCTAACACGACATTGCTTGTCTCAATTGTAGATACAAAGTCAAATCCGTTTTTGGATGTGATGCTTGCACTTTTTGTGCTATTTTCGCAAGACCTTGCTCTTGCTCTAACCAAAAGCGAGAACTTGTCACCCAATTCATCCAAAACATATGCGTTATCTAATCCAAGTATTGTATCATTAACACCCTTAGTGCCCGTGTACTCGTCGTGATAGTATACACTTCCCAAAGTTAGATATGGAGTAAGTTTAAACCCTACATATCCCATTTGGACACCAACAACTCTAATTACACTTTCGCCACTAATCTTAAATAAGTTGTTTCCGCCCTCACTATATGCGTATTCCACTCCGTCCAATCTAAACGAACCATTTATGCCACTTTCCGATGGAAGCATTTCAAGAATGTATCCAACATTATTTGTAGCAACATATTTTTCGCTATAGGTCTTTAGAGTATAACTTGAGGTTTCGTCAACATAAACATAGCCCTCATCCTCTAGTTCATATTCGTTTGTATCAACTATTTCATATAACCTAAAGCCTTCAACAATGTTTATAACCTTTATGGTAATGCTTGTTTTTATTGTCTTATCAAGATAACTTCTAATTTCAATAACCGCCTCACCCTCACTTCTTGGGTAAATACGATTATTCTTTAGATTTACAACCGCTTTTCCGTTTCCATTTTCAACTAAAACAATTTCAATTTTGTCATCAAGCGGAATTTGTACAAGGTCAGTCATAACCGCTTCGCCCTCGAATACAACCTTAACGCTTGCCGTATCCGAAGCCAAGTCGCCTTTGTCAATTAAAATTTCGTAATAATCACTTGAGTAATTGCCATTTGCATCGACCTTTGCAAACATAATCATTTGGTTGTGTCTAACGGCATCCGAGCCTTCGCCCGTTGTATACGAAATGTTATAAATGTTTGGAATTTTGTCGTTTACAATAACATCTATTCCACTAGGGATTAGGTCATACATTGCTAATCCGCTATTTAGTAGTATTGGATAAACATTTCCGTCAATCGCATTTACTTTGTCGTTATAGAACCAATTATAGTCAGAAGCCACATCGCTATCGCTCTTTTTGTCACCATTGGTCATACTAAAACCAAGTGTCTTAAATAAACCCAAAGGAGTTTCCAAGCCCAAGTCGGTAATTCCAAAGGTAGCCGTCTTAACCGAGTTATTTACACTAGCAACTAGGTCACTTGCATCACTACCCATAAGCATAGCAGACTGAAGCCCAACATATACACTTTTTTCGTTCAAAACACCATATACGCTATTAAATGTTACATTGCTATTTGAGTAAACTTTTGGATAAGAAATGCTAATATTGCCCACTCCAACCGAAATGCTTACGCTATCTTCCTTATACTCCGCCGTTCCAATTATTCCACCATTTGTGGTGTAGTTTGAAATTGCTTCATATGTGTATTGTTTTTCATCCAAGCCTTCAAAAGTTCTGGTTAGGTCCACATAAATTCTACCCACTGCATAGGAGTTATTTATAGTGCCCTTAGTAATTCCACCAAACATTAGTCCTGCTTTTAGATTGGATGTAAAGTTATGGAATGTTTCGGTTTCGTTTGTAGTTACTTGGTCGCTTCCATCAATCATAATGTCGCCGTCAAAGTACGAACTTTTTACCTCTACACTTCCGCTACCGCTTCCAACATAGCCAACCACGCCACCAACATATCCGCTAGTAGCCTTTGACACAACAATGTTTCCGGCATAACTATCTTTCTTTATGTCTAGGTTATAAAAACTCCTTACATATGAATAAGCAATTTCCTTTTTGCCACTACCCTCTAGTAGTCCCGCAATACCACCGACACAAACATTTTTTACATTAGAAATAGAAATATTTGTTCTGTTTTTGTATGAAGTTGTATCTCCAATATTTACAAAATATACAACTGCGTTTTTGATTACGCCCGCACCAAGCAAGCCAACCACACCGCCATAATTTCCGTTTTCGCTATTTCCCGTAACGGTTATAACTGGGCTTACTTGCAAAATGTTGGCATCAATATCGCCAAAGTTCATTTCCCCAATTGCACCGCCAATATTTTCCTTTTGTGCGGTCATAGTAGACGAAAGGTTTGATACAACTTGCAAGGTGCCAATCTTTGTATTGGATAGTTTTCCAATAATGCCACCCGCACTTACAGTTTTAACCTCTCCGCTTAGCGAAATTTGAATATAAACATTGTTCTTGCTAGATACAAGACTTTCAATTATGTTGGTTGGATATTTTGTAATTTGGCTACGATTATCCGCAATCGCACTATCAAGCCCAACTAGTCCGCCCACATACACAAACGCATTCTTGGCGTCAAGGCTTACATCTATGTTTCCAAGTGCCGATACACCCGAAAGTGTAGCACCTTCCAAACTTCCCGCAAATGCACCAACGCCTACCACATATCCGCCCTCAAGCGAACTTGATGAGTATGTTCTAATGCTTACATTTTCTATAGCCACATCGGTTATATCCACCGATTGACCAAGACGACCAAATAGTCCAACATAAATGTTGCTTTGAAGACTATCTATCCTTCTATCTATCTTTAGGTTGGTTATTTTGTTATACGACTTTATATCTTCGCCGTTGCGAGAATATGAATATGCACCGGTTAGCGAGAAGTGCCCCTTGTCCGTTCTCAAAACATCAATTGCCTCTAGTGTTGTATCGTTTAGGTCGATATCCCTAGTTAGGGTATAGTAGAAGTATTTGTCATCCTCACTACCCGATGTGTTTGCTCTCTTTAGGTCCTCGAGCATTTTAACAAAGTTGGTTGAATCTTTTATTTCAAATGGATAATCCTTTGAGCCATCCGCAACCTTAACCCTTATTGTTTGGTTAAGCGAATTGTCATAGAATTCATAATTTCCTTTTTCGTCCACCCCACTAACATTGTCTTTTAGGATAAACTTCAAATAGTACATTCCACCACTCTTTTGTGTCCTTGGGGTGATTGTAATTTTACCAGTTTTACCCACTCCAACCGCAACTTTTGTGCTAAAGTGTTCGGTCTCGCCACCAACAACAATAATTTCTTTGTTCAAAGAGTCGGCGGTGTCGATAGAATAATCAAATGCATATGCACTGCCATCTATATTGTTCTTTATGTCCCTTGCGTCAAAGTATACGCCATCGTCATCGGTGATTAACTTAAACTCAGTAATCTTTGGAGCATAGCAACACACAAATTTAACTGTGTTTCTGCTAGAAAGTTTTCCAAATTGGCTAGCATATATTTCAACTTCAACGCTATAATCTTTGCCATAAACATATCTATTTAGGAAGTTTTGTATTGTTTTTGATGTAACAGGAGCACCAAAGTTATAACTCCACCTCATCCATTCAAGAAGTTCTTTGCTAAGCCTACATTCCATAACACAACTATACACATTATCGGTCACGTCTTCGCTTGCCACAAACGCAAACAAGTCGCCGTATGTCAATTCATATGTCGTGGTGCCATTATTTGGCTTTAAAACAACTGCATTGCCGTTTGAATCCTTAACTTTTTCGTCTTTTTTAGAGAACCCAAACTCCAAACTTGTTGCAATTCCTACCCCAAACACCTCGTTCCAATCGGAACCCAAATTCTTTTGGGATGGGCTTAGGGACGCCTTAATTGTGTCTTTTGACAAATTTCGTGTTTCGCTTCCGTCCGTTGGGTCGGTTCTATCAAAGTAACTAAGGTTGTTGCTTACATACAAATTAACCGATTTCTTTGATAAAATATCCACACTTTCTAACGGACTATAGATGTAAATCTTTACCTCGTGAACAAGGTCGATTTCTTCATAAACACCAACACCATTTCCGTCAATAACCTCATATCCGCCTGTATACTCAATCCTCATAACAAGTGGAGTATTAGGGTCGGTTACAAGCCTCTTTAGCGATAGCACTCCACCACTATAAGACGCATAGCCATCGTTTGAGAAGGTTACTTTTAGTTTGTTTGTCTTTGAAGTAATGTCGTATGACTCAAACTCTTCATCTATGTATGTAAAGTCTAGGAAGTTTAGTCTAATGCTCTTTCCAACTAGTCCATACAAAGTATGAAGGGAACTATAATTTCCAATCACTCCACCAGTAGCGTCTAGCATAGATAGATTGGTTTCGTGATTAGAAATGTCTTTGTACACATCGTCACCACCACCAGTGTATCCACTAACCATATACAAATATCCGGCACTCGACTTGTCAACAGATATGCCAAGAGGAATCTTGTTGTCCTCGGTGTGATTTTTGTAAATAGTTGGCATAAATGTGGAAATTGTAACACTTCCCGTAACGCCATTTTTTGCTTCAAAATTGACTTTTGTTGTGCCTTCAAGTCTTTCGCTATTGCACTTTGCCATTATGGAAGTAATTCCGTCATCCCCAACACTAGAATAAATTGTGATTAGGTTGCTATTGTAACTAATTCCATTTTGACCTATGCAACTCTCCAAAGTTTGTCCCTCTGGCAATGTGCAAATTACAACGCCATTTTCGGGGTCTATAATCTTATTATCGCTATCGTATCTTGCAATCTTGTCCTCGTTTGTTAGGTCAAGATAATAGCTGCTAGCCAAGAAGTCAAAACTTGAAATACTCATTTCAAACTTTGCATCAAATTTTTCGCCATATAGCAAATGTCCAAACTTGATTTCTAGTTCTTCACTTGTATACTCCGAATAATAACTATCCGCACAAAGATTCACAATTACACCAATTCCCATCTTTGCGTTTTCGGTAGGCAAATACTCATAGGAGTGCTTTACATAGAACACGCTTTCAGGTGCAAATGTGGTGTATGATTTGTCGTTTGAAGCCGAGGATATAACCCCATCATTCAATTTTGCAAACACCATTTCGCTATCGGTATTTGTAGTTTTTAGCGACAATTTATCAAAGTCGTCATAATTTTCCATAAACACAAAGTATTTATATTTTCCAACCGTTGTGTTTAGTTTTACATTAAATTTTTCGCCCTTTCCGTTGGCGTAAATGTTATAAATGGAGTACTCACCCGCATTTTGCGTTCCGTTTATAGTAACGCCCGTAGGGATATCCCTTACAATAAATTTAACAGATATTGTTTGCTTAAAGATGTCGGGATAATCTTTGTGACAAATTGAAAATTCGTGGATATATGTTCCAACATTTTCGGCGTGAATAGTAAAACTTCCCGCTTGACTACCGCTTGTAATCCCCGCAATACTTACCGCGACTCCATCTTCCGCTTGTACATTATTTGCTTTTACAACATAATCTTTTGGAACTTCAAAATTAAGTTCCCTATCCAAGCAATAATCCAAATATGAATTTAGTTCGCTATCACCAAGGTTTAGATTATGCTCAGAAAGTGTGGCTAGGTCAACGTAAACAAACACCATTTCGTATGTTCCGTCTTCCGCCTTAGGAATTGTAAACTCTCCCCCATCCTCGTGGGTATTCATAGTTAAATTAATGTCTTCTTCGTTGCAAACACTTACAACAGGAACAACCAAGAACTTATCATTTACAAGCGAGCCACTAACGGAAGTAAAACTTGCTTTTAGCACAATTACTTCCACCGTTTCAACACCGCCCTCGGTTGCCGAAACGACCATTTTTGGATAATTTACGCCTATATCTTCGCCGTCCAAATCTTTGGTGGTTGAATATGTAGTAATTACCCCATTATTTATGGAAGCATATGTTCCATTTTGTTCAAATTCAAATTCAAACGAACCAGTGTAACCATTCCAATTTTTGGCGTACTTAATTACATTGGTGTCGCCATTCCAGTCTTTTATGTAATATAATCCATCCACTCCCGAAGGTTCAAATTCCGCAATCGAAATGTCAATATTTCGTTGGGTTGTGTCCTCTGGATAAAAATCTATTAAAGAACTCAAGTTTTCAAGCGAAGCCGTTGTTCCTTTTCCAATAGCGGTTAGCCCGTCCGACTTAAATTCAAAATTTTCAAGTGCCCTATCTACATTAAAGTCAACCACACGGGTTTTGTTTCCCGCATTAGTAGTTATAGTTAGCGAAAATTTACCCGTTCTGCTACTAGAATCGGTTTGGACAGTTATCGAAGTTATACCCATAAAGGAGTCGTAACTTTTAGTAAGGGTAACATATCCCTCTCCGCCACTAACTGAGACCCCCTTGTCGGTATCGTCGTCATCGTCGTCTACTTCAACTCTAATAACCGTTTTTCCATAGGAGTATCCACCATTCGGATCGGACTTGATGTCAAGATTAATAACCTCGCCACCCTTAAGTTCATCTTGTTCGTGATACACCTTAACGGTCATATTTTCATACGGATTCGACTTGCACGCAAGCACGCCAAACACCGAACACAAAAGCATACACAATACCATTAACTTCTTTTTCATTTTCCATTTCTCCATCTAGTATTTTTATTATAACATATTTTTTTCAAAGTATTTATATAATATAATAATAGTACTTTAATAGTTTATTTATTTTGTCGCATTTTGTCAAATAAATATAGCACATATAGCCAAACTTGTTTTAAAAATTTAGTATTTTTTCAACTCACACAAAATAATTTGAAAAGTTGGATGTTTTGTGCTAAAATTTATTTACAATAACACTATGCGAACGCCAATTATAGCGGAAATTTCAAGAAACCAAATCCGCTTTATAGGTTTTACAAACAAAGAGTATCACATAGTTTAACTTTAGGAAGGTAACAAATGCAAAAAGTACTAAGCCATTTAAGGCGTGCGGTAGAAGAATACAAATTAATAGAGGATGGCGACAAAATCGCCGTTGGAGTATCGGGCGGAAAAGACTCGCTAGTTTTACTAAAAGCCCTTGCAAATTACGCCATTTTTTCAAAAGAAAATTTTAGCATTGTGGCTATAACAATAGATATGTTTGGCGGTAAAAGCGACTTTGGTGAAATTGAAAAAATGTGCAAAGATTTAGGGGTGGAATATCACAAAGTTCCATCCGACATATACGAAATTGTCTTTGAAGAAAGAAAGGAAAGTAACCCTTGCAGTTTGTGTGCAAAACTAAGACGAGGGATGCTAAACACCACGGCAATTAGCCTTGGTTGCAACAAACTTGCCTTGGGTCACTCCGCCGACGATGTCGTTCACACCTTTCTTTTGAGTCTATTCTACGAGGGTAGACTAAGCACATTCCTACCAAAACTATATATGGACAGAACGGGTATGACGGTCATCCGCCCGCTAATCCTCACCGACGAAAAATACATAAAGGCAGTAGCCAAGACCTTGCCGGTCAAAAAGTCCGATTGCCCCGTTGACAAACTTACTAAAAGAGAGTACACAAAGGACGTAATCAAACTTATTCAAAAAGATGTTCCCGAAGTAAAAGACCGCATTTTTTCGGCAATCACACATCCCGAAAGATACAACCTATTTGACCGTGCGTACGAAGACGAAGTATATTGGAAGAAAAACAATAAATAAAGCCGTTTTAGCAAAAAACTCCCAGCAATCAAAACCGACTGCAAGGAGTTTTTATTTTTCGCTTATTCTATTATACAAACCCTATCAAAGCAACTCAACCACCTTTAAAAACGCTTTAACAAAATTAAGCCACTTTTGTATTTTGCGTCACATTACACCAAATCATACTGATGAGCACCCGAGCCACACTCTTGTCATTTTAAAATGTATCCAAATTACTTGACCATTTTCAGTATTCGTTAGAATATGAGCGGAGCGCATCTACTTGGGGTCACCCTCTTGTACACCTCTTCACTATTCACTATTACTTATTACTTATTACTTGTGGCAATCCTATTGCCACCTGTGTCATACCGATAAAAAAATTACAAAACTAATCGCATTACGCTTTTGAAGTACGCATTTTTAGATATTTTTGTTTTGTTGCAATCCCGCCACGAATATGGCGTTCTCTCAAATTTTTATCTATAACCCTATAGACCGAATAGTACAAAAATTTATTTATTGTCTTCAGTTTTTTGGATAGGTCGTTATGCACCGTGCTTTTGCTTATCCCAAAGTATTTTGCACACTCTCTAATTGTAGAACCATTGTCAATTATATAAATAGCAAAAATTTCCGCTCTTGACCTCATTGTCACCCCACACTAATTACTAAAGGGTATGACAAATTAGACACATTTATGACAAATATGGACAAAAAAAGATATAGGACTAACCTATATCATTTCTATTATTTTTTCTTTTTAGACTTAGAGTCAATTAGTTTGCAAATATCACCAACTGTTTTAAGAGCAACACTCTCCTCGTCAGTTACAGTAATATTAAACTCATCTTCCAAAGTCATAAGCATTTCAACAACATCAAGCGAGTCTGCGCCAAGGTCGTCAATAAATTTGCTTTCCATTGTAACCTTGTCTTCACTAATGTTAAGTTGCTCACAAAGAAGTTTTCTAACTTTTTCAAAAGACATAATTGCACCTCGTATTGAAATTTTATTATGACTTTATTTTAACAAGTTAATTTTTATTTGTAAAGCGATTAAAATAAACTTATTCCACATTATCCCAAGTTTTGTCTTAAGTGGCATTTTCCCTTTAAGCCCTTTTTGCTAGGTCAAGTGCACACGCCAACTATTTATTGGAAATATTCAAATAAGCACTAGGGTCAACCTTTTGTCCATTCTTCTCCATTACAAAGTGAAGATGAGCATCCGCCGAAGCCTCACAAGTGGCAGAGTTTGAAACAACGCCAATTTGGTCGCCCCTATTTACCATATCCCCAACATTTACTTTTACATCACTATCAAGCGAGCCGTATGTGGAAACAAGCCCACCATCGTGTTCAAGAACAACAACCGTCCCCTCAAGCAAATTTGTGTACACATCCTTTACAACACCGTCAAGAGTGGCATATACACCACTTCCGCTTGCAACCTGAAAATCAATTGCCTTGTGCGTTTCCCATTGTTTCAAAGTTTCATTAAAGCAAAGGGAATCGCCATAGTAACCTTTGTAGACAGTGGCATTTGCAACAGGCATAAATGGCGTTACCGCCGAACTGGTAGGCGCATTCGGCTCTTCTTCCACACTCGAGGACGAAACCGACACTGCAATAATAGTTGCAAGTATGCCCGCTAGCATAATCCCAAGCAAGAAGTAGTAGCCGTATTTTTTAAGTACATAAATCATCTTTTGTTTCATCGTTAAATTTTCCATAACAACCTCCGTAATTTGTTAGCAAGATTATAGACCACAAATTTTGATGTTAAACATATATATTTCAAAAACTTCCATTAATTAGTGGCGAGCCTATGAGAGCATAATCATCCGATATTGAAATTTGTATATTAATCCTAAAACCATCTATATATTTATATCCACCAAGTTTGCTTGAATACCCTTCAATAATAGACCTATCCGACACATCAAATTTTGATATAATTTTAGCACCCAAATATTCCAAAAACACATCAACATCTTTACTATCTATTTTAACAATATTTTTGTCCACCACTTCGTACCCTACACCAGCACTTCCACACACCTCTTCAATACTCATTTTTCCACCACCAAACAAAGCAAGTATAGACATCAAAACACAAAATACAATAGCCAAATATCTTTTCATAATTCCTCCATATATATATATTTTAAATACATTTGCACAAACTAAATAAGACATCGTAACAACAAAACATATTTCTTATAGCAATTGTCAAAAAGATATACAATATTGACAATTACAAAACATATTGTGACATATTATGTATAAACACAAAAAACAAATATTCAAATCAATATTTATAATCCTATTCACATTTTTACTTCCAATTGTGTATAGTTTTTCTTTTCTACCAAAACCCCAAACAACCGAAGAACTTCACATTCTTAGTTTCAATACACTTATGGCATTCCCCGAAAAAGCACTTAACGAAAAGAATAATTTTAGTGCCAAGTTTGACGAAGAAAAACTAACCACAAACGAGTTTAAAAAGATACTGGATTTTTTGTATCTAAAAGGCTATTGTTTAGTTAATATTTATGACCTAATAGATACACAAAGTCTAACCATAAATTCCGCACCACTAGCATTCCCCAAAAACAAAACCCCCTTGGTTCTTACCTTTGATAATGTTACCTACAAAAGCAACTATCAAAACCACGGTGAAGTGGATAAAATTATTATTGACCGAAAAGGAAATTTTGCAACATATACAACCAAAAAAAGTATCCAAGAAAGGATACAATACGACAACGAATTTTTGGTTATTTTGGAAGACTTTGTAAACACGCATAACGACTTTAGTTGGAAGGGTGCAAAAGGTCTAATTTGTTTGTCGGGTGAAGATGGAATTTTGGGATACAACACCAATAGGAAAAACTCTAGTAGCAAGTACGAAATTGAGCGGGCTTCCGAAGTGATTTCGTTACTCAAAAGGAAGGGGTGGAACTTTGCTTCAAACAACTATAAATACTCGCTAGATAATAGCAAAACCGACATTGAATTTAAAAAGGAAATTATGTTATGGAAAAACGAAGTTGCCTCCATTGTTGGCGACACTTTCGTATACTCTTGTCCCAAAGGAAATTTTGACAAAACAAAACTAAACGAATTAACTTCAAATGGATTCAAAATTATACTATACAATAATTTTTTGGATACACCAAAAGTCACACAAAACGCCCTACTTATCCCCACCAAAAAAATCAATGGAAACTCGCTTAGAAACAATAGAGACGAGTTACTAAAATACTTTGATAGTGCTAGTGTTTATGATTTGACTTTTCGCACAAAAAGTTTTAATTAATTATATTTATTATGGCACAAAAAAAGTAGTAAATATATAACGCCTGCTTTCCTAAACGCATTATACACTTTTACCACTTTTTGACAATAAGTATATATTTTTTGTCAGTCAAAAACCAACTTTTACCACAAACAAATCATTACCAAACGCACTCTTTGAGTTACCATTTTTTAACTTTGTCCCCATTTCATTGTTATATCTTCACCACTATAACGCTACAAAAATGCGAGTATAACGAGGCCCGCAAAAACCCTAGGCAAGGAGTTTACTTGGCGTAAATGACTTGTCTAGGGTTTGAAGCAGAAACAAAGTTAGACGATGCATTTTTGTGGCGTTATCTGGCGTTGCAAAAATGCAGGTATGGCGAGGGTCAACAAGAGGGAGACACTGGTGGCATATTAAACATATGCGACTAGCGTAAACCACTTGGCAGAAACAAGGTTAGACGACGCATTTTTTTGGCGTTATCCACCACCACACTAGCGTTGCAAAAATGCGAGTATAACGAGGCTCGACAAGTGGGAGAGGCTAGGAGCGTATTAGACATACGTGACTAGCGTAAACCACTTGGCAGAAACAAAGTTAGACGACGCATTTTTGCAACGCATTTATTATGACAACAATAATATAATGCACATCAAGGATCAAATTATCAAATATCCTATACAAAACTAGCCCCATCCATATATATTCAGGGAGCAATAGATTTCCTAAAATTGATAGTAGGATTATATCAATAATTATTGCCCCGTTTGGCACGGGTAAAATGTATTTAAGGATATCTATTGACACTAAAATTAGCAGTGACCTAAAATAGTATTCTAGTCCCACTAATCCCATCATTTCAAATATCAAATATACTATAAAACTTTTAAGCAACACAGTTGCAACACTTGATGCAATATCAATAATTTTGTATAGCGGTTTTACCTTTCGGGATTTGGTTACAACCATTGTTTTGTTTACACAATCAAAATAAGTTTTTTCAACATCTTTTGTAAGTTTAAATTTTCCCATTAGCCTTGCCACAAACGAACAAATATTTACACTTCTTTGCTTGTCGTTTCGTGACATATAAATATAGAGCAAATACATCGCTCCACAAATGATAGATAAAAAACAAACTAGAGTTATAGAAATGTGCATCATATCGCTCCACGCAAAGGCACCAACAATTAGCATAATCAAACTTATCGCTAGCATTGACACAAAGTAGTAATATCTTTTTTCATAAGCCACTTGCACCACTGCCGTTTGCTTTATTTTTTTACCACTCAAATATCCCACCATAGCCATTGTCTTCCCACTTCCAAAAGTAGACATCTTGCCATAGTAGTCACCAATTGCGTTTGCCTTGTATACTTCGCCAAAATTTTTGTACTTGGTCTTTTGGTTTAGCCTTACAAATAGTGCCACCGCCTCAATCATTTTAACTAGGACAAGAACACTAAGCATTAGCACAAATATTCCACCATCAAACATTTCACCAAAAGCCTTAATGCTATCCACGCCTTTTTTGTAATTCAAATAGAACATCGCAAGCACTAGCACGGCAATATTCATAACAAACAAAGCAATGTAATATAGCAAGTTTTTCTTTGAAGCATTTGTGTTATACTTTTCCAAAAGACCTTCGCCCACAATTTCTTCGGGTTGTGGCTTTTTTGCTTTTACCTTTATTTCTTCTTTATTTATTTCTTCCATAACGCCTCTCTTTTACCCTTAGAGTTTACAACAAAAATTGTTTTATCCAAAACATTTTTACACACCTTTAACATATTTTAATTATTTGCCACATATCCATTATGTAATTACATCATTTTGGAGGGACACATTGGAAAAAACAACATTATCGCAAAATCAAACGCCCGAGTTGCTTTCGTTGGACAACAGAAAAAATCTTCACCTAACAGGCATTTTGGAAGTAATTTCGTCTAGCGACACACAAATTTTAGCAAAACTAAAAGACTCCACACTAAACATTTCAGGCACAAACATCAATATCACTAGGCTTGATACCGCCGACGGAACACTGGACGCAACCGGCGACTTCAACGCTATTACCTATGGCAAAAAAGTCGGATTTTTAAAGAGGATTTTCAAGTGAAACTATCCTATGTTTTGCAACTAAAAGACTTTTCCCTCATCTTTTCCGTTGGAGCAATAGTGGGTGCAATATATGGTCTTTTTTCACATTTTCCAATCCTAAAGCGAAATATTGTTTTAAAAAACATATCAAATTTTTTTCTAACAATAATAACATTTATTGCGTTTACCACTTCCATACTTTATATAAATTTAGGCGAATTTCGACTTTTTTTGCTTGTCGGATATGTACTTGGAATAATTTTGGAACGCATAACTTTAGGAAAATTGTTTGCCAAAGGTTATGTTTGGGTGTATAATATGTTAGAAATCTTTTATAAAAGATTTAAATCTAGCAAACTTGGCGGAATAATTTTCAAATGAAAAACAAGGTAAAATTTGTTAAAATAGCCACAATAATTACAACCGTAGTAATGTTTGTATGCATTATAATTTTGGCTTGTCAATTTGTAAAAATTGCCAACTACCGCAACCAAGAAAATAGGCTAGAGACCGAAAAACAACGCCTTGTAAACGAAATTTACAACTATAACACCGCCAACGACTATTACAACAATAATAGAAGCGAGTTTTTGGAGGAATACGCTAGAGAAGACTTGCTTTGGGGTCAAGAAGGCGAGTATTGGTACACAAAAGGCTAAGTTTTTTCATATAATTTAAGTAAATTTTGTAGAAAAAAGCAAAAAATTATGCTTTATGAATTTTTTTTTCGGAAAATCTATTGACTTTTAACATCAAAAGATGATATACTAATATCGTTGTCAAGGCAAAAGCCTTACATATATATCGCGGGGAGGAGCAGCTCGGTCGCTCGTCGGGCTCATAACCCGAAGGTCGTGTGGTTCGAATCCCACCCCCGCTACCAAGCAACAAAAAAGCAGTCGTTTTGACTGCTTTTTTGTTGATTATCCAAGCCTCGGGCTTGGTATGCAATCGCCGACTAGGCGTATGCAATCAGTTTGCACCGCAAACTGTATGTAATTCAACCATTTATGCTTGACGCCCTCATCTTGATTACATACTACCTTGCGGTAGATTACATACATTTTCTTTGAAAATGATTACATACACGCTTTCGCGTGATTTTCTTTGCACTTGTGGGATTCGTGCAAGCCTTGCTTGCCAAAGCCTTTGGCTTTCAACCACACAGACCTTGGTCGTGCTTGTACTCGCGTCTCTCGTTTCACTTTCGTCACGAAGACCATCGTCCACTCCCAGAGTGTATTCACTTTTAACAAATCAACAACACAAACAAAACTCCCAAATATAGGCGATTTTTACATATATTTGGGAGTTTTTATCATCTTTTTGTTATATATTTTTCTATTTGATTTACTATATTTTCCTCATTATCGTTTGCGTTTATATATAGGTCATAATTATCTTTGTTTCCCCATTGCTTGCCCGTTATCAAGCCATAATAATTACTTCTTTTTGCATTGGATTTATTCATATTTTCTTTGGCTTCCTCTTCGCCGTCGCCATACATTTCCATTATTTTCTTAATCTTAAATTCTTCATCGGCATAAAGAAAAACTTTGACCAAGTTTTTGTGGTTTCTCAAATAATAATCGGCACACCTTCCAACTATTACAAAACTCTCTTTGCTTGCCAAATCCAAAATTATTTCATTTTGGGCAATAATAGAGTCTTTATTTGCGTCCAAAGACAAATATGCCATATATCCATCATCACTGCCATCCACTTCTTTTATGTACTTTTTGTCTAGTCCCCTTGCCTTTGCCTCAAGCCTAGTTAGTTCTTTGTCATAAAATTTTATATTCAATCTTTCCGCAAGCATTTGTGCAATTTTCTTTCCACGAGTACCGTGTTCACGAGAAATTGTAACAATCAAATTGTTGCCAACGACCACGCTTTCTTCTATCGTTTCAATCCTGCTTTTAATAACACTTTTTAGAATAAAGACCGATATAACTGCCGTCAAAAACTCCGCAATAGGGAAAGTCCACCAAACAATATCCACAACACTAGGTGAAAGCGTAAACAAATACGCCACTGGGAAAACGAAAATTGCAAGCCTACAAAGTGCCGTAAAGAATGGCTTAAATGCGTATCTTAATGCTTGCAAAATGCCCTGAACGGCAACCGTAAAGCCCATAAAAATATATCCAATGGATGCAATCCTTGTAGCCCGCTCACAAACATCAATAAGTTCGGCGGTTGAGCCACCAGACAAAGCAAATAGTTGGGATAATGGTTTTGCAATAATTTCAAATAAAATAGTAATTATAATAGTTACAATAAGAGTGTCTATTATCCCATATTTAATGCAATCTTTGGAGCGGTTTTTATCCTTCATCCCGTAGTTAAATGAAAGAATTGTAATAATCGTATTTGAAAGCCCAAAGCAAGAAAATAGTGCTATTTGTTGAATTTTGTAATATATTCCAAAAGCCCCAACCAATATGGTCGGATTAGCATTTGCTGAGCCTAAAATAATGTTCATCCCCGCCATCATAATAGAAAGCAAACCTTGCATTATTGCCGCCGAAATCCCTACCACATAAATCCCTTTAATTATAGCCTTTTGGGGTTTTATATATTTCAAATTTCCGCTTACTTCTTTGTTTTTTGTATAATGCAAAATCATTGCAATAATTAAAGATACAAATTGTCCCAATACAGTCGCCCAAGCGGCACCCGAAACACCCATACCAAGTGGAAAAATAAATACATAGTCAAAAACAATATTAACTACTGCACCAGATATTTGGGCAATAGTCGAATACATTGTCTTTCCCGTTGCTTGCAAAAACCTTTCGTAAATGGTAAACCCGATTGAACCCAAAGATAGCGACGAGCAAATCATCAAGTATTTTGCACCCATTTCAATAACTTGGGCGTCATTTGTAAAAAGCGAAATAAACCAATTTGAGCAAAATAGCCCAAAAATCAAAAACACCGCATATATTATTAGCGACAAAAATATGCCATTCCCCGCCACTTGATTAACTTTTTCTTTATCCCGTTCTCCCAAACTTTTGGAAAGTAATGCATTTAACCCAACGCCCGTTCCAACGCCTATTGCAATAATCAAAATTTGAATTGGAAAAGCATAGGTCAGTGCCTCGTTTGCAAGGGCACCCGCACCCTCAATATTTGCAACAAATATACTATCCACCACATTGTATAGTGCTTGCAAAATCATTGAAATCATCATTGGAAGCCCCATCTTCCAAAATAATTTTTTAAGTGGCACCGTCGCCATTTTGTTTTGTTTAATTTCTTCCATAATTTTCTCCTTTAAAGCAAAAAAGTGTGCAAGCCCAAAATCAATTGGACTTACACACTATTGCTACTCATTGATGTATGTATTTTAACAAATTCCCCCAAAAATTTCAAGCAAAAATTTGAAATTCCAATAAAAATCACACCACAACATTTTCAAATTTCAACGCTTTTGCCCCACTTTGGGTGTATACCCCCAATCCCCAAACAAGCCACCTCACCCCATATGTGTCACTTTTTAAAATACTTTGCCAAAAACCCTTGACAATTGAAAAAAGTTATTGTAATATATTTGAGTATTTGGCGGCGTAGCTTAGTTGGCTATAGCATTCGGTTCATACCCGAAAGGTCGTAGGTTCGAGTCCCACCGCCGCTACCAGTAGAGAAAAAGTCTATTCCCCTTTTAAACTTTTTCTCTATCACATATTAATGTGTAAAAGATTACAACCTTCGGGTCGTAATTTTTTTATTTTTGAGTAAAGCCCCATTTTTAGGCAATTTAGAGTGGTTTTATACCCTCATAACCCATTTATATCCAAAATTAATAAATTATTTTAGAAAAAATTGTTGACAACCGCCTCTTTTTCTATTATAATACTTGAGTTAAATTTAAAAATATGGTCCCATGGTCAAGCGGTTAAGACACCACCCTTTCACGGTGGTAACAGGGGTTCGATTCCCCTTGGGACTACCAA
>CAYVXW010000007.1:0-58425 GCA_964455585.1 uncultured Christensenella sp. | reverse complement strand
TGTTTAGTATTACTTTTATTGTATATTATTTAACTCAATTTTTTGTGACATTTTGAGACGACACTTTTGTCGACATTTGCAAAAATTGGACTTTTTATAAGGTTTTGTTCTTTCTGTCTCTAGAACCCTTTTGCGTTGTGTTACAGTTTTCGACAAATATCGACAAAAAATTATCTTTTTCACCAAAATATAATACTTTCCACCAAAAAGTTGCGTATTCCACCAAAAAGTTATGATTTCCACCAAAATAGTATTTTTTTCATCAAAATAGTATTTTTTTCACCCAAAAGTCATATTTCTCACCCAAATATTGTTTTTTTTCACCAAAATATCAAAAAAAATTTAAAAAACTTATGAAAAAGTGTTGACAATGGGTGGTACTTATGATATTCTATTAAGGCTGATATATGAAATATATCGGTTTTTGTAAATAACTCCTTTTTTGGACTATTGGATTTATATCCAGTAGTTCTTTTTTTGTTTTATTCGTTTTCAAAGACTTCGTCAAGGCTAGGGAAGGTTTCAAACTCCTTTGGGATGAGGTCTTTTATTTTTTTGTACTCGCCCGATATGTCGCCTAGTTTGCGAGGGGCGAACCTTGTAAGCCACTTTAGTTTTTCATCCACGCCTAGCGTGCTTGCGTCCGCAACTATGGAACTTAGTTCGCTTTGCAACTTATATAGGTTGTCGGTGGCGGTGGCGATTGTGTTGAAAATGTCACCACCTTTTTGTGTAAGTGGGCTATTTTTATAAAATTCTAGCGTACGAACAAGGCTTGGGAAAATATACTTATTTAGCATTCTATCTGTCGCAATGCAATCTAGGGTTAGGTCGCCTATGTATTTTTGTTTTTGTATCGACCACCTCAAATTTAGTTCGGTGTCGCTAAAAACGCCCAATTCGGCAACGCCTTTGTCATAATTTGTGGAGAAATTGCAAGTGTCGGTTTGGTGGGGTGTGTGACATAAGTTTCTAATATAATTATTCCCGTTATAAATTACATTTTTGTGTGCTTCAAATAATTTTTTTGACACTTCCAAAATTGCTTTAATTTTGTTTCCCTTTGTTTTTTCGGCTTCATTTGCAATTTGCTTTAGTGTGCTAGCATAAGCCATATAGATATATGTAATCGGTGTGGCGATTGGGGCGGAACTTCCCGCCATTCTAAACTCAAAGCGGTTTTTTACAAACGCAAGTGGGCTAGTGCGATTGCGGTTGTCGTCCAAATCTTTATAGGGTTTTTTAGTCGCTTTTTGTGGGTCAAAATTATTAATTCGTCGGTATAAATCTTCTCCTATATGAATTGTAATGTCATTGGGTGGAGCCTCTTTTTGTCCAAGACGCAGAGTGTTTGAATAGTAGTTTGTGCTACTGGCAATGAGGTTTTTGCATATGTCGATTGCCACGACAAAAGCCGTAAAAAACACATAAAAAATATAAAATGGCGTAGTGGTGGGGTCTAGCAAATTGAGCCCACGACTTGTGCAAAAAGATAGGTTTATGTGTTTTCCACTCCCGTTTAGGTTGAGGGCGGGCTTTTCGTGGAAAAGTGGGGTGTATTTAAACTTGCTAGCAGACACGCTTATGCTATGCATAATTTCGCAGTCCTGATTGCAAATTTTGTTGGCTTCACCAAATATTGTGGTTATTTCGTATTGTGACGGCGACACCTCGCTATGTCTAATTTTTGCGGTTATCCCCTTTTCCCATAGGGCACAGGTCAAGTCGTCAAAAAAGCCCATAATGTCGGGGTTCGGTCTAGACAAATAGTGGTGTTTGTTTCCAGTTTCGGATAGGGTGTTGTCAATAAGGGCGTGACCAGTGGTGCAAATATCATATCTATTTTTAATGGGCTCCGTTTTTAAAAGAAAAAATTCTTGCTCGGCACCAACATTGCATATAACTTTAGGTGTTTTTAGTTTTAGCATTTTAAGAATGCGTTTTGTCTCAATATCGACGGCTTTTGTGGCTCTTAATAAGGGTGTTTTTTCGCCCAAACTTATGCCACTGGCTGACAAAAATGTTGACGGAAGGTATAGGGTTTTGTCTCCGCTAGGGGACGGGGCAATATATGGCGAGGACGATATGTCCCACATTGCATAGCCCTTTGCCTTGTGTGGTGGACACTCATCCCCATTTGGAAAACTAGACGCATCCACCTCGCTAGACATCAGTTCGCAAGGGGGCACGCTAGTTGTTGTTTTTCCGTCTTTAATGCTTAAAAACGCCACTTGTTTTTCTGCAGTTGGGCGAGAAAGCGGGTAGAAAATATGGGCATAGTGCGTGGCTCCCTCACTTATTGCCCACGCCATTATGGCTTTTAGTATCGCATTTAGTGTTTTGGGCTCAAGGGGAGTGCCGTTTGTTTTTGATTTTATGTATTTTTTGAAAGTGCTATGGGGGACAAGTTTTTTTAGTTTGAAGTCGTCCAAAAGGTATTTGCCAAAAGTATTAGATGTATTTGATTTCATATTATTTCCAGTCTTATACTAAATTTATTTGCAAAGCAAATATAATTATTAATATTTATTAAATGGAAAATTTGTTAAAAAAAGAGTATGCAAGGTCTATCTTACATACTCTTTAATTTCGTTGCTTAGGTTTACAAAATCGCTAGTAGTTAGTTTTTCGCCTCGTATTTGTGGCGGAAAACCCAATTTTGCAAATATTTCTTGTATAGTCTCGCTACTTAGTTTAAAAGTGGTTTTTAGGTTATTTTCAAGCGTTTTTCGCCTCATTGCAAATGCGGATTTGATAACCTCGTCTAGGATTTTTTCGTCCTTTATATTGTATTTGTTTTTTACAAAATCAATCTTGACAATGGCACTGTCCACATTGGGCATTGGTGTAAACATTTTTCGGCTAACACGCTTTATAATCTTTGCATTTGCCCTATAGTCAATGGCGGGGGTGATTGCCCCGTAGTCTTTTGAGCCTGCCTTTGCCGTTAGCCTTTCGGCAACCTCCAGTTGCACCATTATTATCATCGAGTCCATTTTTGTGGCGTTTTCCAAAAACTTAAATATAATAGGCGTGGTTATATAGTATGGAAGGTTTGCAACCATTGTGTATGAGCCGTCAAAATTGCCTTCAATTTCCGCCATATCAAATTTCATAATGTCGCCAAAGACTATTTTGCTATTTGTATAGTCCTTTAGGTTTTCTTGCAATATTGGTGCCAAGTTTTTGTCTATTTCATAACTTACAACCCGTCTTCCATATTCGCAAAGTATTGAGGTTAGGGTTCCCGCGCCCGGACCGATTTCAAGAACATCGGTGGTTTTATTTATGTTTCCATCCACAAACGACTTCAAAAAATTTGTGTCAAAAATAAAGTTTTGACCATAGGCTTTGTTGAATTTGAAATCGTATTTGTTTAATATTTCTAAATTACCCATTGTTTACCTTTTTAAATAGTTCTAATGCGTTGTTGTGTGTAACTTCCACCACTCGGTCATATCCTATTCCCTTTATAAGTCCAATTTTTTCGGCAACAAGCCTTGTCATTTTGGGCTCGTTTAGCGACCCTCTATATGGGTGAGGGGTTAGGTATGGACAGTCGGTTTCAAGCAAAATATCATACATATCGGCTACCTCGCACGCTTTTGGTGTAGTGACTGAGTTTTTAAACGTTAGTGTTCCGCCAAAGGCAATATGAAGCCCAAGTTTTTTGATTTCCTTGTATACTTCCACCGACTCGCTAAAGCAATGGAAAACTCCACCATAGGTTAGATAGTCTTTGTTCTCTTTTAGAATTTCTAGCATATCGCCAATGCTATCCCTATTGTGGATAGATATGGGCAGTTTGAGTTCGTGTGCTAGGCGTAATTGGCTTACAAACGCTCTTTTTTGCTCTTCCTTATTATCCTTTGTCCAGTGATAGTCTAGCCCAATTTCGCCAATCCCAATTACTTTTGGGTCGCTTGAATAACTGCGAATGATGTTGAGTGCTTCGCCTGTTACTTCACTAGCCGAATCGGGATGTATGCCAATAATTGCGTAAATATTTGGATATTTTCTAGCAAGTGCCACACACTTGTGTATGCTTTCCAAATTGTATGCCACGGTAAAAACTTTTTCCACCCCGTCGGCATAAAGAGAGGATATAATGCCTTCTCTAATGCCATCGTATTTTTCGTCTGTTAGGTGGGCGTGAGTGTCAATAAGCATCTTAGCCAACCTCGGAGCCACTAGCCACATCTTTGTCGGTTGTAAGCAAACTTAGTTTTCCGGTGCTTTCGTCCTCGGCACATAGTAGCATTCCATAACTTTCAATGCCTCTTAGTTTTCTGGGTGCAAGGTTTGTAACAACAATTACAGTTTTGCCCACAATGTCTTTTGGGTTATAGTGCTCGGCAATTCCGCTAACAATTGTTCGGGTTTCCTTTCCCATTTCGACGGTGGACTTTAGAAGTTTGTCGGCGTTTGGAACCTTTTCGCAAGCCAAGATTTTGCCAGTAGCAAGTTTTACTTTCAAAAAGTCGTCAAATGGAATATATTGATTTTCGTTTGCCTTTTGCTCTTCTACTTTGTTTTCCACTTTTTTCTCCTCTTTCTTTTCTTTTTCTAGGGTATTTGGAGTATCCAAAAACTCTATTTCGGCTTTTACATCAAGCCTTGGGAATAGGTTGCTTCCCTTGTTTACGGTCATACCATAATTTTTGTTGCTAAACGCCTTTATGCTATCAAAAGTTTGAAGGTCTTGAGAATATCCAAATTTTTCAAATATTTTGGCAGGGGTCTCAAATAGATATGCTTGAAGTAGCACTGTGCAAGTTCTAATAGTTTCGCTCAAATAATATAGCACGCTATCAAGTTTGTCTTTTGAATTTTCGTCCTTTGCTAGTCTCCAAGGCTCGGTCATATCAATATATTTGTTTGCAAGTCTAATTACACCAAATATTTCGTTCAAAGCCTCGTTTATCTTTTGCTCATCCATAAGGGATTTAACTTTTTCATAAAGTCCGTTTATGGCGTTTTCAATCATCACCTCGCTATCCTCACGAGTTTTGGGGCTAGGAATTATTGCACCTCTATATTGAGTAATCATAGCAAGCGTCCTGCTAACCAAGTTTCCTAGGTCGTTGCATAGGTCGGAGTTTATTGTGTTTACAAATTGCTCGGCGGTGTATGGGGAGTCGTTGAAGATTGGTCCCTCTTTTGCAAGATAATATCTAAGTGCGTCGGCGCCATATTTGTCTACAAGAGTTAGAGGATTAAACCCGTTGCTTTTTGATTTGCTAATTTTGTCGCCCTTTAGAGTAATAAATCCGTGAGAGTGGATTTGCTTTGGCAAAGGTAGCCCAAGCATCTTAAGAAGGATTGGCCAAATAATTGCGTGAAATCTACTAATGTCTCTTCCGACAAAGTGTACATCACAAGGCCAAAATTCCTTGTAGTCGTTGTCGTTTTCGGTGCCATAACCAAGCACGGACAAGTAGTTGAGAAGTGCGTCTATCCACACATAAGCCACGTGCTTGTCGTTGAATGGAAGCCTAACGCCCCAATCAAAAGTTGTTCTACTAACACATAGGTCAGTAATTCCCGGTTTTATAAAGTTATTAAATATTTCATTTTTCCTACTCTCGGGAACAAGGAAGTCGGTGTGCTTGTTAAAGTATTCTTCCAAGAACTTTTGATATTTGCTAAGACGCAAAAAGTAACTTTCCTCGCCCATCATTTCAACCGGTCTTCCGCAATCGGGGCACTTTCCATCCACC
The DNA here is from genome assembly GCA_964455585.1 of uncultured Christensenella sp. GTDB lineage: Bacteria > Bacillota > Clostridia > Christensenellales > UBA1242 > UBA11490. Next base: position 52,705 of record CAYVXW010000007.1, on the reverse strand, counting down.
AATTGTGATTCAGTAAAGAAAGTTTCGCAAGGCACACAATAAAGCCCTTCATATTTGCTAAGGTAAATGTCGCCTTGGTCGTATAGTTTTTGATAAACATCTTTTACAAGTTTTACGTGGTGAGCGTCGGTGGTTCTAATAAACTTGTCGTATGTAATTCCAAGTTTTGACCAAATATCTTTAAACTCGGCAACCGTTTTGTCTACCCATGCTTGTGGTGTCATATTGTGCTCACTTGCAACTCTAGCAATTTTTAGCCCGTGTTCGTCGCTTCCAGTTACATACATAACCTTTTTGCCATCAAGCCTATTGAACCTTGCACAAATGTCGGCAAGTACCGTGCTAAAGCAGTGCCCAACGGTTAGTTTTCCGCTAGCGTAATAAATTGGAGTTGAAATGTAGTATGTGTTCTTATTCATAAAAACCTCTTTTTGAATGCAAAAATATTCTTGCAAGTCTTATTTGTATTTTTAATACATATAATTTTACATTAATATATTAATTTTGTAAAGAGATTAAGCCAAAATTGAAAGCAGTTTGGCACAAAACTAAAGGAGGGGTAATATGAACTTGGTGTGGAGTGGCGTTATGGTCTTTGGGCTAGGGCTACTAATCCTTGGCAATGCGGACTTGGCAGTAAGCAGTATGCTAGATGGCGGAGCAAAAGCAATTACTTTGGGACTAAAACTTTGGGGGATTTATGCCGTGTGGCTAGGGCTTCTTAGGATTGTGGAAGAAACCGAACTAGACAAAAAACTATCAAGGTTACTAAGACCCCTAATCCGCTTGCTTATAGGGAAGTGCGACAAGTACACCGAAAACCAAGTGGCAATAAATATTACAAGCAATATGCTAGGAATGGGCAACGCAAGTACACCTAGTGGAATAAATGCAATTGCGGGGCTAGACAAGGGGAGCAAATATGCAACGACGGGGATGATAATGATACTTATCCTAAACGCCACGGGGCTCCAACTAATTCCAACCACAATAATTGGGCTTAGGGCACTAGCGGGTTCGACTAGTTCCACCGATATAATTGTCCCAACATTTTTGGCGACTCTTCTAAACACTCTAGTTGGAATAGTGCTTGTAAAGATATGTGGAAAAATTTTTAAGGATAGAGAGTAGATATGAGCAAATATATTTTGCCCGTGGCAATACTTTTTATATTGCTTTATGGGATAATAAAAAAGAAGAACATTTATAATGCTTTTGTTGTGGGGTCAAAGTCCTCGTTTGATTTGGTGCTAACATCCCTTCCATACATAGTGGCGATTTTTGTGGCGGTAGAAATCTTTAATGTAAGTGGGCTTAGCGTAAAGTTTGCCGATTTCGTGTCGCCTGTGTTTGAATTTTTTGGAGTGCCCAAGGAACTAAGCCAGTTGGTAATCCTAAAAAATTTTACGGGGTGTGGCTCGCTTGCTTTGCTTGAGGATATATTTGTAACCTATGGGGTAGATAGTTATATTGCTCGTGCGGGATGTTGCATTGCGGGGTGCAGTGAGGCTATATTTTATTTGACTGCTGTGTACTTTAGCAAAACGGGTGTAACAAAATTTAGATACGCTATCCCCGTAGGAATTGTTGCAAATTTTGTGGGCGCGATATTTAGTTGTTTTATTTGTAGGTTTATTTAAGCGTAATTACATATTGTGGTTTTTTTGTCAACATTGTATAACTAATTGCTATGCAAGGTGGATATATTGTCAAAAATGTTAAAATATTACAAAAACACAATGTCTCCACAAAGCATATCGCTATACGAAAAACTTCTTCGGTCTAGTTCGACTTCGGTTGTGGGAGATATTACAAACATTGATGGATACACCTCGTTTATTGTGGCGGTTAGGTGAACAATTTTGTTTCGACCTTTGTTTATCTTCATTTTTACATTTTGACCAAGTCGGCTACTAACCTCTTCTTTTGCGTCAATTAGGGTTCTTAGATTTTTCATTTTTCTATCCTCATTTTTTTGCTATTTTGTGTAAAAAATAAATATTTATTCCAAGCAATTTTATCAAACGAAAAGTTTACAACAATGTAACTATTGTGATATAATAAAGTGTTATGGAATTAAATTCGATTTACAAAAAAACTCAATTACATCGCGTTGTTTCTAGTGACTTAAATGCAAATATGCTAAGCCACTGTTATTTGCTATCCGGCACCGACGAAGTTTTGCTTTATGAATATGCTTTGCTTTTGGTTAAGGAAATTTATTGCGACGGGGCGGACGCACCTTGCGAAGAATGCAACAATTGCAAAAAAGTTAATCACGGAAATATGGTTGACTTGCTTGTTTATCCAAAGGGCGAAAAGGGGCTCCTAGTTGACGACATAAACGAAATTGTTAGCGACTGCGTGATAAGACCGGTGGAAGCAAAGTACAAAGTGTATATGCTAAAAAACTTTGATGATTGCACCATCCAAGCCCAAAATAAAATTTTAAAAACGCTAGAGGAACCACCTCAAAATGTTGTGTTTGTGCTCACAACGGCAAATATTAATTTGGTGTTGCCAACCATTTGTAGTAGGGCAAAAAAGATTGATGTGTCACCGTTAAACCGTGGCGATTTGTTAAAAGTGTTGGAAGAGAAAAAAGTATTGGATGCAAATACCATTGCAAGCATTTCGGGCGGGAATTTGTCTACCGCACTTACCCTTTCGGGTTCAAAAGATTCAAGTGTCATAATTGACCAAGTTTTTGATACTCTTATTGGGCTAAATAGCAGTTCGGATGTGCTAAAGTATAGTAGCAAAATTGTTGCACTCAAAAAAAATATCCCACTATTTCTAAGCCTAGTTGTTAGAGTTCTAAGGGATAGTTTGGTGGACGAAAAGTATAGAGACTTTGTGGGGAGAACGGCGGAGTTTTTGGAAATTAAGCGAAGATATAATGCCAAGTGCATTTCAAAAATTTCTTCGCACATATCGGATATGGGGCTAAGGCTAGAGTTTAATTGCAACATAAACGGACTAATTGACGAAATGTTGCTTAAGATATTGGAGGTTAGATATTTATGTCAATAATTGGAATAAAATTTAATGACGGGGGAAGGGTTTTTAATGCCGAGACTACCGCTTTGGTCGAAATCGGCGACGATGTCGTTGTAGAAACGCTTAGGGGTTTGGAACTAGCAAAAGTTTGCAAGCCTTGTGGTGAGGGCGTTAGCGACGAAATTAAGTCGGTTGAGCGTAAGGCTACGGACAAAGATTTAAAGAAGATGGAAGAACTAAGGACACAAGTGGGGGATATAAAGGCTCTTACAAACGACCTAATCCTAAAGTACAAGTTGGATATGAAACTAGTTGATGTAAACTTTACCCTTGACGGCACAAAGGTCATCATAAACTATGTGTGCGAGGATAGAGTCGACTTTAGGGAACTTGTAAAGGAACTTGCAAGCCACCTTAGAGCAAGGATTGAACTTAGACAAATTGGCATTCGTGACCAAGCCAAAATCTTGGGCGGAATAGGTTTTTGTGGAAAGGAATGTTGTTGCAAAAAGTATTTAAACGACTTTGACAAAGTTAGTATCAAAATGGCAAAGACCCAAGGGCTTTCGCTTAACCCAACCAAGATTAGTGGAATTTGTGGAAGGCTTATGTGTTGTCTGGCGTATGAGAACGATACCTATGCCGATATTGCGGTAAAGATGCCAAAACTAAATAGCAAGGTTCAAACCAAGGACGGCGTTGGCAGTGTTGTGTACAATAATATCCTAAAGCAAATGGTGACCGTAAGGGTTGAAAAAGACGGCGAAATAAAGGTTGGAGAGTATCCTTTGGGCGAAATCGAAATCCTTTTCAAGGGCTATGAGGGTGCTCAAAAAAAGCAAGAGAAGGTTGAGCCTACAAAAAAACAAGAAGAGCCTAAAGACAAGGTCACCCAAAATAAAGACCAAAACAAAAAACCTCAAGCCCCTCAAAACCAAAATGGCGAAAAGAATTTTGGTGACAAGAAAAAATTCAAAAATTTTAAGAAGAAAAAACAAAATAATGGAAATAAAAGATAACGAAAAATTGGAAGATTTGCAATGCGGTGGGCTATATATAATCCAAAAAGTGGACGGATATAGGTTTACTAGCGACGCCGTTGCACTAGCAAATTATGCAAAAGTGCCACTAAATGGCAAGGCCATAGATTTGTGTAGCGGAAGTGGCGTTATTGGCGTGCTTGTGTCTCAAAAAAACAAAGTAAAAGACGTGACCTTGGTAGAAATCCAAGAGGATTTGGCGGATATGAGTGCTCGCTCAATTGAGTACAATGGGCTTCAAGAAAAAATATCGGTCATAAACGCACCCCTTCAAGACATTCACAAACGCATTGGCAGTGGGGTATATGACGTTGTTACTTGCAATCCTCCGTACAAAAAAATTGGAACCGCCCTCGACACGGGCATAAACGATAGCATAAGCATTGCAAAGCACGAAATTTGTGTTACGCTAGAGGAAATTATAAAAGAGGCTAGCAAACTACTCAAATTTGGCGGGGATTTGTACATTATAAACAAAGAAGAACGCCTTGCCGATATGATAGTTTTTGCACGCAAATATGGCTTGGAGCCAAAGGAACTAAAGGTTTTGGCTAGCAAAAGCGGTGCAAGCGTGGTTATGATGAAAGCAAGAAAGGGAGGAAAGGGCGGACTTAAAATTCTGCTTTGATTGTTATGCTATATATTGTTGCAACCCCAATTGGAAACTTGGGCGAAATTACCTTTAGGGCAATTGAGGTTTTGAATTCGGTGGAATATATTGCTTGCGAGGACACAAGGACAAGCAAGGTGCTACTTGACCACTATGACATCCACAAAAGGCTTGTGGCGTATCATAAGTTTAATGAGAAAAAAGAGGCGGAGAGCATCATTTTTGACCTAAAAAATGGCAAGGATATTGCCCTTATTAGCGATGCGGGAATGCCGGGGATTAGTGACCCAGGGGCAGTGCTTGTGTCGCTACTAATCGAAGAGGGCTTGCCATATACAGTGGTGTCGGGTCCGTCGGCTTTTACTAATGCATTTGTGCTTAGCGGATACCCAACCCCATTTACTTTTGTGGGATTTTTGCCAGATAGCAATGTGGATAGAGTGGCTTTGCTTGAGGGACTAGGGGGAGTTCAATCTACACTAATTTTCTATTGCTCTCCTCACGCAATCGAAAAAGATATCGCCACACTCTATGAGGCATTGGGCGATAGGGAAATGTGTGTTGTAAGGGAAATTAGCAAAAAGTTTGAAGAAGTAAACTTTTCGACTTTGGCTAAGGGCTATACGGGCACAGTAAAGGGCGAATTTGTTGTACTTATTAAGCCTACAACCCAAAAAATTTCAAGCGATATAGACAAAAATTTAAAAATTTTACTAGATATGGGGCTTTCAAAAACCGAGGCTAGCAAGGTTATTGCCAAGGCTTCGGGACTTAAAAAAAGTGATGTTTACAAAAGTTTAATAGACGGCTAATTTGCTGTAAAAACAAAACTAGCAATGGAGAAAAAACAAACCTTAAGAATTTTCTTAAGGTTTGTTTTTTGTTTGATACAAATGCGTTTTATAAAAACCAATTTGACAATTTTAGTTGCCGTTATAATTTAGCAATTCCGCTGCCGCTTCCGCCACCACTTATGGTCTTGTTTTCGCTACCATTTGTGTTGTTTGGATTATAAACATTTACAATTCTTTCAAATGGGCAACTATAAATGTATTCGTTGCTATCATTCTTAGCGTTTCCGTCGCTAGTTAGTTTGTCTACATTATCACCAGGGGTTTTCAAAATGTAATTTTCTTTTGTTGCCTTATCGTTTGTATATCTAGCAATAAGTGCGTCTACATACTTTCCAACTTCGGTGGATTCAAATGCATTTGAAGACTTATTGTTCATACTAGATTTAATGTTCTTTAGAAGTAGTATTGCTACATCTTTTGTGGTAGAAACCCCACAAATTAGATTGCTTTGCCACTTGTTTAGCATTGTGTCAAGGCTTGATGCTTTGCTAGCGTCCATTGTGCTAATATCAACACTATCACTAAAGTCGCTCTTCATATTGTTAATTTGTTTGTTTACAATTAGCAATTCGGTGAAGGCTTCTTTGAATGTGTTGAAAGACTTTTTCTGTCTTATTACATTTGTACCGCTCCCGTTTGTTCCAGTGTCAAATGTGTCGGTTGTGTTGATTTTGCCAGTTGTATTATCAATAATTGCATTTGTAATTTTGTCTTCGTCGGCTTCTCCTTCCGCCTTGGAGTCCGCTAGGAAGCCTGCTACCAAGTCTTTTAGGATGCTTCTTGTAATTAGTAACGAGTTTTGGGTATATTTGCTTCCGTCGTTATTAAATGCAATTTCGTCCAAAGTTTTTGCAATTGAATCGATAAGCACATTGTCATTTAATTGCTCGTCGGTAAATTTGCCGTCCTCGCCTAGGTCAACACCCGACATTTCAATATCGGCTTTTTTAACTTCTGTGTCCTTTAGTTTTATTAGATTTGACATAGGTGCTAGTTCGGTTTCCCAGGAAAGCACGGTGTCGCTAGCAACAACAGTTTTTGTATTTGTAATAATAGCGTCTATTGTTTTGTCTACATTTGTTGGTTCGGTGTTACCCGATTTTGCAATAGGCATAATGTCGCAAATAAGTGTGCCAATAGTGCTTCTTGTAATTATCTTGCTATTTTGGCTATCGTCATAACTAGTGTTATCAGTTGTCTTTGCGTAAGCAATTTTGTCTAGTTCTTTTCCAAGTGCTTGCAAACTAGTCATATTTTTAAATACGTCGTTTGAAATTTTGATGTTTGCAAGATTTGCAATATAACTTAGTTCGGTTTCATACGAAAGGGTTGTATCGGCTTTTTTGTTTTTGATTTCGGTTGAAATGCTATCAATTGCGGTTTCTACGGCAGTTTTGATTGTGGTGTCCGTAAAGCCTTTTGTAATGTCGTCTTTCATTGTGTCAATGGCGCCCGACATAAGGTTTGCAACCATTTCTCTATTAATTAGATAACTTGCTCTTGTTGTGTCATAACCATTTAGAACTTTGTCTAGCGACCTACCAATGTTTTTGTAACTCTCAAGGTTTTCGTTTACATCGGTCGTTGATTTGTCATCGTCGTTGATAGTAAAGTTGGTGTTCTTTAGGCTATCAATATGACCAAGTTCAATTTTCCAATAATCTTTGTAATAATTCTCAGTTGTGTTTGAGAAAGTCTCATTTTCAATAGCATCGGCAATATCGTCAATTAGTTTGTCGATTACGCTATTAATGCCAGTTAATTCATTGGTTTTTAGTTGTCTAATGCTAAATGTTAGTACGCCATTTAGTTTGTCTTTTGGAATAGTTCTACAAGCGTATACATTGTCTAGTTTTTCGCCAAGTTCACTCAAATTGCTATTTGAATCTAAGTTGCTTGCCTTTTCGGCAACATCTTTTAGTGCAATGTATGATTCTATTTCAGTTGCCCAGAAATTAGCATCATTCATACAAAGCGTTTTAATTTCCGTGCTATTTAGTTTTTCTTTTATTCCTTCAAATAGTTCGTAAATTTTGTCATCAGTGCGTTGTTCGCTAGTTGTGCCGTCATTGTATTCAAAGTCACTGCCAAGCATTGCGTCTGATACAAGGTTCAAAGTTTCTTCCACCATAATTAGAGTTGTGTTGTTTCCAAGTAGGGTAGATGTTTTTGCTTTGTCAAGTGCTTCACCAAGTGAAACGCTAAAGTTGGAATTCTCTCCCTCGTCGTTTGTTAGGATTTTTCCTAGTTCTACAATAAGTGGTGCAACTTCTTTAAACTCGTTTTCAAAGAATGTTGTGTTTCCAGTATAAACGGTTCCATTTGTGGCCTCGTATGTGGAGTGTACATGACCGGCGGTGATTGTGTTTTCTCTAATGCTAGATACAACTCGTTTAAATCCGCCCAATGTTTCGTCGTCACCAATGATATCGTCGTTTATGTAGTCACAAATGCTTGCAACTAGTTTTGTAATAGTTGTTCCAACATATGTCGCCACATCATCTTTATTTACCGATTGCTCAAGTGGAGAACCAAATAGGGTAGTGCCCTCTAGTTTGTCTAGTGCTTTACCTAAGGTTTGGATAGTGGTTTCGTTAAGTTCAAAGTGCATACTTGTTCCTTGTCTTAGGTCAAAGCCTTCTTTTACTTCGCCAATAAATCCACCTTCTTTTGCTCTTAGAACATTGGTGGCTTCGCTAATTGCAGTCATTTCGGCTTCCCAGTTGCTAATGTTTTTTACCCCATCAGCAATTTGGTTGCTAAATACGTCCACAAACTCGCTAGGAACCATTTCGTCCGCCATTTCCCTTAGCTTTTCGGCGGTAAAGTCCATAATGTTATCGTATGTTTCGGTGTTTATTAGCCCCGAGGACTTAATGGTGTCCATAAGTTTTCCAAGAGGTTTTAGACTATCAAAAGTTATATACATTGAACTTTCACTGTCAAACGATTTTGCTAGTTTGAATGTTGCGTCAAGGATATTTGTAATTCCGTTTTCAACATTTTCTTTCGTTAAGTCGTCACTTTTATAGCCAAATTCCAAAAGTTGGTCGGCATATGTAAGACCGATGTTTAGAATATGAGTAATTGTGGTGTCAACTGTTTGCAATGCAAATACTTTTGTCATAAGGTTCTTTGCAAAGTCGTCCTCAAGTCCGTCTAGAAGTTCTAGTGGATTACTTGTGTCGCCCTTTATAACTTTGATAAGTAGACCTTGTTCACTTGTGTATTTTGCAATGTCTAGAAGCGCGTTGATTTCGTCCATTATGTTAATTCCGCTCTTCTCAATAAGAACCTTTAGGGTGTCTTTTATCATTTCGTCGATTGCTTCGTTGGATGTAAACTCCGTTTCGGATTTTAGCATATAACTACAAGCAAGTGGCAAAACATAATCGGCAAGGCAGTCAACAAGTTTTACTTCTTTGCATTTGTCAACCAAGTTGCCAATTTGACCTAGTAGGCTATCAAGTTCCTCTTGGGTTATTGACTTAAAGTTGTCTTCTTGGTATGTTTTAAACTTTCCAAATAGTTTGTCGGCTTCGTCAATTGTGTTTACAATTGCTTTTACCTCGTGCCTTAGAGTAATTCTCTCATCGTCGAATTTGGCGGTTGTAACGCCGTCAAATCCAAGTAGACCCAAATACTCAAGTCCGGTATACTTTGTTGCAAAGCCCATAGCGGATGCCCTGTATGCATCGCTTAGGTCGGTTATTGTACCTTCGGTTAGTTCGTGGACATCGGTTGTTTCGTCCGCTAGGTTTTCAATCTTTACAGAATCAATTGTTTCGGCAATGTCCAAAACTCCCCACAAGGGAATCATTGTATTAAATGTTACAACAAAGCCAACGGCAATTCCCACAAGTCCACCAAGAAGCCTTTGTTTCTTTGGCTTAATTTTTTTCTTCTTTTGCTTTCCGTTTTTGCCTTCTACCATTTCGTATTTGGCAGGTTTAATTTTCTTCTTTTTCTTTTTGCCATTTTCGTCTTCAATAATTTCGTATTTTGGACGGAAGAAAATTAGTTTTGTAAATAACGAATTTAGTGGCAATAAAAACCACTTTAGTAACCAGAAAAGGATTAGGAATACTAGTGCGTTTATTAGAATTATCCCAAAGTTAATAATTAAACTTGCAAAGTCGGGATATTTTGCAATAAAATCGGCACCGATTAGGTTCTTTAGATATGCAGTCAAGATTTCCGCAAGGTTATATGAACCTATTAGTTCCATTTCTGGAGTGGATATGTTGCAATCAATCTTTATTTTTAAAATAAGGTTTGTTATTGGTACTGACAAAAAGATTAAAAGTATGCTTGTGACAAGCAAAAATATTCCTCTTCCCGCAGTCTTTTTTAGACCTCTAATGATACCCCAAATGAAGCCAAAAAACATAAAGACTCCAAAAAGAATACTAAAGGCCAAGGTTATGTAACTACTGTACTCTGCCATTATGATATCTCCTATTGTATATAATATATTATATTCAATTATAAAGCATAAATTTTTCAATTGCAAGAGATATTTTGTAATTATTTTAAAATTAGTTTGTTTTTTTGGGGCTAAAGGTTTATACTTTAGTATAAAGGTAGGAAAAATATGAATCCAAAACTTATAGAACTTTTTGACATTTACAAAAATCTTAGGTCGGTGCAAACCATAGTGGAAGAAATATACATTGCCGACCACTATGTGTATAACTTTGTTGAAAACGAGGCAATAGATGTTATTGACCAGATGATTACAAAGTACAAAAAGGAAATTAAAAAAATAGGCACCCTTTATCAAAACAAAGTCGTCATAGAAAACGACCCCGAGGTTTACGATAGAAAGGACGAAGAAGAAATAAACGGGGATATGGCGTTTATTAGGGATTGTTTGGTTATAATCGGTGCAGTCAAGTCGGGGATAAGACCAAGTTTGGAAAGTGTTGTATATGAAATTGAGGAGTTTGAGTAATGGAAGAACTAGATGAAATGCTTGTGGATATGCTTTGTGTGGCATACAAAAAAATTATTTATAACGAAGAGAAAATATTAAAAGATATGATAGGCGAAAGTTTGTCGCTAAAGGAATTTCAAACGCTAGATATTGTCTATGAAACAATGCTTTCAAAGTCCAATACTGCTAGCACGATTGCCAAAAAACTTGGCATCACTTTGGGCACCCTTTCCATCAATGTGGATAGGCTTATTTCAAAGGGATATTTGCACAAAGTAAAAAACGAAAACGATAGGCGAGTTTCGTATGTTGAACTCACCGAAAAGGGTTTGCAAATTAGGCTAAAGCACGACGCTATGCACAAAAAATTTATCCGCGAAGCAACTTCGCACTTGTCACCAAGCGAAAAAGCAAGCCTTCTAACCGTCACGAGCAAATTGGGAATGTAATGAAGCGGTTTTTCTTTAGGTGCGAAAAAAAAGATGTTACACCAAAGAAGTAGTAGTAAAGAAGGAGGGGTAAAATGTTAGAAGATAGTGTTTTGGATGAAAAGAAAATCAAGGACTTGCTATTTGTCAAGTATGGGCTTAAGGTCACAAGGGTCAAAAAGATAAATAGAGGCAGTGCGAATGTGTATAACATCGACGACAAATACATTTTGAAAGAGTTTTCGTCGGACAGGAATGTAAAAGATATAGAAAAGGAATATGGGGTAATCAAGTATTTGGACAAGTGCGGGTTTAGGGTTCCAAAATATGTAGAAACTCTAGACGGCTTGTGTTATTTTGTGTATAGCGAGCGAATTGTAATTGTACAAGTTTTCTTGGCGGGATACGCTATGGAAAATAACACTGGAGATTATGAGAAAACTATTGAATCGGCAACAATTTTAGGAAAACTATCCAAGGCACTAGAAGACTATGATTTAAAAACTGAATATAAAGAATTTCCAACGAGGGAAGGTCTTTTTGAAAGCGTAGAAAAATTAAAAGCACTTAAAGAAAAAATTAAAAAAGATAACCCATATAGAGAAAAATTTATTTTAGATATAAATAGAAAAATAGAAATAATTGAGAGTTTGTTGGATTTTAATTTTGACGATTTGAAAAGGGTTACGCTCAAATTGTGTCACGGGGATTATAGCGTCCAACAATTAATATACAACGACGACTTGGGTACTGCCATAATAGATTTTGAAACTATCAAAACTATGCCAATCGTTTGGGAAATTATTAGAAGTTATACATATATAGACAAAGATTGCAAAGATGGTGCTATGAATTTGACCACTTTTGTGGATTATGTGAGGGAGGTAATGAGACACATTAAACTCACCGAATTTGACCTAAAATATATGCCATATATTTACCTTTTCCAATTATCCAGTAGCACATTTGGCTACAAGCAATACAATGCGGATTATTCAAAGACCGACCTGCTTGAATTTGCCTTGTTTAGAACAAACTTGTGCAACTATCTATTTGCCAATCTAGAGACAATATCCAACGCGTTGTTGGGGTTAAAGAAATAAACCGTAGATGTACATTTGTAGGGCGGTTGTCACAATAAAAAATTGCATTTGAGGTATTGCGGAATCTTTGTATGAGCAGGGATACAATACGGCAAATGCTCTAATGCAAGAACTTAAAGAAAATAATAATGAAATTGTCAATAGGTGCGTTTATGATATTTATCGACTAAAAAAGTTATTGAATTTGTAGTAAAAATGAATTGCTAGCAAAAATAGAGAGCCATTTTATGAAAAATTTGGTTTTCGCTTTCGCCCCAACGAAGGCATTTGTGCGGGAATGGAATGGTATGGAGAAAAATATGAATAAATTATATTTGCTTTGTGGAAAACCTGGTTGTGGCAAAACAACGCTTGCTAAAAGGTTAAATAAAGAATATGGGGCAATACATCTATCAGCCGATGATTTTATGTTGAAACTGTTTGGTGAAATTGCAGATAGAAAACTTTTTGAAGAAAAATCAAATGCTACGAAAAATTTAATTTATGAATTATGTAAACAACTATTAGTCAATAATGATGTCGTTTTAGATTTCGGCTTTTGGACAAAAGACGAAAGAAATTATGTAAAGTTGCTATTTGGAAACTCAAATGTTATTTTAGTTTATATGAAATTGGACAACAAAAAGATTTTTAATCAAATCCAACATAGAAACGAAAATTTAAAAGAAAATGAATATTTTATGGATAAACCCACATTTGATTTTTTAAGTTCAAAATTTGAAGAACCAACCGAAGACGAAAATCCAATTATTTATTCAAATGAAAATGAGTGTGGCATTTTTAATAACAAAATTTCAGGTGTTATAAATGAATATTAAAGAATTGAAAGAAAATTATTTTGAAGATGTGAAAAACTTGCTTGTTGAACTGCAAGAATTTATTATCGAAATTGATAATTTTAACTTAAATATTATCTCAAAAGATTATAGAGAAAAATATTTTGAGTATATGCTAAAAGATTGCAAAGATAATCAGGGGAAAGTGTTTGTTGCCGTTGATGGAGAAATGGTTGTCGGAATGATTGTTGGTTTTGTTCAAAATTATGATAAAAGAGATGATCTTGATTATTCCTGCCCTAAAAAAGGACTTATCGCCGAACTTGTCGTCAGTAAAACTGCCCGTTGTGGTGGCGTTGGAACAAGGTTACTAGATAAAATGGAAAATTATTTCAAATCTATTGAGTGCGAATATTGCCAAATTGATGTGTTTGCACCAAACCAAAATGCTAAAAAGTTTTATTGTAAAAATGGCTATCAAGACAGGATGATAACAATGTTTAAAAAGTTATAAGGAGTTTATATGGAACATATTGGAACGCAAGAATTAATTTCAAATAGACTATGCTTGCGAAAATTTTCTCAAAACGACTCAAAAGAAATATTTGAAGGTTTTAGAAACCAAAAAGAATTTTTGTATTATGCAAACAAAAGGGTGTGCACACTAGAGGAGCAAATAAAGTCACTAGCGGATATTGATGAAAAATATAAAAGCAACGATTACTATAATTGGCTTATAACTTTAAAAGACACCAAACAAATTATTGGAGCGATTAACTTCAATGTAAATTTGAGAAACGATAGTGTTATGTTTAGTTATGCCATAGACAATCGTTTTGTTTGCAATGGGTATATGACGGAAGCACTAGAAATCGTTAAAGATTTTGCATTTAACAAAATGAAAGTTCATCGTTTTGAAGGTGGTTGTGTTGTCACAAACATTGCGTCAAAACGGGTAATGGAAAAGTGTGGACTTATTCAAGAGGGCATACTAAAAGACTATGTAAAATTGAGTGATGGCTATCATGATATGTATATGTTTGCCAGTATAAATAACTAAATTTAAAGGGATGAAAATGTTTACATATAGAATTGCAACCGAAAACGACTTAGAAAAACTATGGGAGTACGACATAAATAGGCATAGTTTAAATGAGCAAAAGCGATGGAAAGAGTGGGAAACTCAATATGTTGGTTACAACAAAAGTGGCGAAGCCACAACTTTTGTTGTTGCAAAAATTAATGAACCAATTGGGCAAATTACAATATTGTTTTCGCCTAATTGTTCGGCTGTAAAAGATTACCCAATGCTTTGTAATGGCAAAGATATTGCCAATATGAATGCATTTAGAATAAAAAAAGAATATGAGGGGCAAGGTCATATTTCAAAACTAGTAAAAATAGCGGAAAAATATGCAAAAGATAACGGAATCAATTATTTGACCATTGGCAGTGAAGCCAAAGAAAGTAGGAATCTAGCAATTTACTTGCATTTTGGTTATACTGAGTTTGTGACAAGCATTATTGAAGATGATGAACTGATTTTGTTTTATGGTAAGAAGATATAAATTTTTGGAGGATTAATATTATGGATATTTGGGATAAATTATATGAAAAAGCAAGTGAGCAATATCACCCTGAAGAAGTGTCACCATTTATTGATGCTCACCACGTTGTTTGTGCAATTGAGGCTGAAAATGGAGAAATTTATACGGGGTTTTGCATAGAGGGTGCAAGTGGCGTTATGAATTTGTGTGCCGAAAGAGTTGCGGGTCTTAATATGTATATTCAAAGCGGTCAAACGGTGGTTAAAAGACTGCTTGCTTGTAGAAATCAACCACCAAAAGAAAATGGCGGTATGCCTTGTGGTGCTTGTAGAGAGTTTTTCTTGCAACTAAATGCAAAAAATAAAGATATGGAAATTATTACAGATTTTGAAACCCGCGAAACCGTAACTTTAAACGAATTGATGCCCGGTTGGTGGGGCTGGAAAAGGTATAATAAAAGCACGGGAGAACCCCATAAAAACTAGATTGGCTAACACAAGGGATTTGCCCGTGTTGAAGACTTGGCTCTTGCTCACAAGCCAAACGAGTTTGTATCAATTGGCGAATACAAAACTTATTCTTCCAAATTATTTTTGCTTTTGAAGAATTTGAACAAATATTATTAAACAAAAAATTGTAAAATGAAGCGATAAATATTTATGTGTAGAATATGCTAAAATTAGAAAATAAAAGTGCACTGAAGAGTAAAACTTTAATAAAGGAACTATGGATATGGAATTAATAGATTTGTATGATGAGAATAAGGTCTTGACGGGCGAAAAAATCGTTCGTGGGGAGCCGATGCCAAGTGGTAGATACAAACTATCTATTCATATGTGGATTATGAATAGCAAGGGAGAAATATATATTCAAAAAAGGGCTTGTACAAGAAAATTGTTTCCAAACAAGTGGGAGAACCCCGGTGGTGGAGCAGTTGCGGGTCAAAGTAGCAAACAATCGTTTGTTAGAGAATTTGAAGAAGAATTGGGTATTGCTCCCGACCTTTCAAACTCAAAACTCATATTGACCATAAAACGAGAAAAAGATTTTGTAGATATGTGGTTTGTTAGGCAAGACTTTGAGGTGTCCGACCTAAAACTTCAAACCGAAGAGGTGGCGGAGGCAAAGTGGGTCACATTTGAAGATATCGACAAAATGATAAAAAACAATGAATTTTGCCCAACAATTGAGCAAAGCCTAACCCCCTTTAAAAATTGGGTGAAAGGGGAAAGTTTTGAGAGAAAATAGGGCGATGGTTTGTGGAGTATAAATTATTTTGTATACGCTTATTATGGGGTCTCTAAACACTAATTTGCTAACATATCTATTCTTCATAATTTCCGTATCCTTTTTTGTTTGCTTTCGTTTTTTCTATTGACTTTTGTCGTTTTGTGGCATATAATAATTACAAGATAAAGTTAAGTACGAACTTTGCAAAATTTGCAACTTGTCGGTCGCTTTATCTTTTTTTTAAATAATGCCTTTACTACTGGTTTACCGGTAGTATTTTTTTATTCTCACATTACCATTCTCGGGCACTCATAGCTTGTTGCTTCCGTCGCCATTTTGTTGGCGTAAAGGCGTTTTAATTTTGGGGAGTTGTGGAGACAATTTACGGTTTTTTTCTTTGACAAATTTCGACAAAAAATACGGGTTTGCGACAAAATCGTTTGTAAAAATACAAAATATTTTTGTAAAAATATGTTTAAAATAGTTGGAAATATGCGAGAAAAGGTGTATAATTTGGGAGTTGTTGTTGAAAAACGCATCAAGTTATATAAATTTGGAGACTGAAATGAAAAACCTATTATCTATTAGCAATGAGCAAGCAAATGACGATTTTGAAATATGTACAACCCACAAAGTTGTTAGTGAGCGAGACCTAGACAAGCGCCTTGCGGATATACTTTGGACTATGGGAATTTCGGCGAATTTGCACGGGCACTTTTTCTTGAAAGAAGCGGTAAAACTTTCGATGACGAACCCAAAGTATATCGCCTCGGTCACGAGAGTAATGTACCCCGAAGTGGCACTGAAGTTTCAAACCACGGCGTGTAGGGTGGAGCGTGCCATTCGCCACTCCATAGACGCAAGCCACAGAAAGGGCAAACTAGTCCACCTAAATGACCTTCTTGGCTTGGAAATATTCGATACTCTCAACAAACCCTCAAACGCCGAACTTATTGCCCTTTTTGCCGACAAACTCGCCTTGGAGTTTTGTTAAATTTGTTGTTGGTTGCAATGGTTTGCCAACATTACTAGGGGAAGAAAAATACTAAAAGCCCATCGTTTAGGTGGGCTTTTGTTGTATTCTAAACCCTTAGATAGTGAAGTCACCCCTACGGCACTAAGTTCATCAACTAGGGGATATTTATTTTGTAAGGAAAAGGCTAGATTATTTGGTTTTGGGGGCGTACTAAGAAAAAGGCATAGAAGATTTCTTCTATGCATATAAGGGTTATTTGTGATTGTGGTCACTTTATCAACTGGGGGTATTGTTTTTATGGTTTTATGCCATTTTCAAAGAAAATTCTATCTATTGCTTTTGATATGTCTTTTATATCTTCGCTAGAGGTGCCTGCAATTTTTAGGTTTTTCTCCTTATAAATTTTTTCCTTGAATTGTTTTTCCTCTATATATTTTTTATCGTTAGTATTTTCGTAGCCCCAGTGTTCAATATAAAGTTTGTAGTCCGGCAAATAAAAATCAGGATGCAATTCTTTAGTTTCTTCATTTGCATCTTTATAAAATTCTACTTTTTCATATTCGCATCGAATACCGCGAGAGTATAGTTCGTCATAAATTATCTTTTCTTGTTGGCTTCTTACAAACATTCCGTTGGCAGTTTTTACATCCCTATTGCCATATTCGTCTATAATATTAAAATCTTTTAGGTTTTTAATTGTTACAGTTATTGTTTTGTCTTTGTATTTGAAATAGTGTTCTTTACAAAATAGATTTCCATTTACTGTTGGATTGCTACATAACAAGCATTTTGAATTGTTTTGTTGCACTATTTCCCATTTTCCTGTTTGTTCGTTTTTGATAACAAGACCCTTATTTTTCATTTCTAGGTGTTCTTTGCATAATGGGTAATACATATGGCAAGTCTTATTGCATATTTGGCAAACTTTTTCTGACATAAACTTTCTCCTTTTTTAATTTGTTTATTAATTATAATAAATTATTTTCATGGAAAAGGCAAGCAAAGAATTGTTTGTAATAATGAAAAGTAAAATTATTTAGTGGTAGCAATAATTTAAAAATTTAACAAATAATGAAGTGACTATCTGCGAGGTTTAATTCATCAATTATATAATAACTTTTAATCTAGCATCAAATGCGAAAGTTCTTGCGTTTTTGTTTTAGTTTTGTTAAAATATACTTGTTCTAAATTATTGGGGTATCGCCAAGCGGTAAGGCAACGGTCTCTGACTCCGTGATGCGTGGGTTCAAATCCTACTACCCCAGCCACAAATTTAAAGAACCCGTGAGGTTCTTTCTTTGTGTCGAAGTGGGGGTAGTAGGTGTGGGCTTGTAGCCCACCCACTGCTAGCGCAGACGGCTTTGAACCGTGACGCTCGCTTGATTGTGCAAGCCCACGCTCGCTAATTTGTCGTACTTTCAGTCCGACTGCACCAAATCCTAGGCTACTCCCAGCCACAAATCAAAAGAACCCGTGAGGTTCTTTTTTTGTGTCGAAGTGGGGTAGTGGGTGTGGGCTTATTACCCACCCACTGCTAACGCAGACGGCTTTGAACCGTGACGCTCGCTTAATTGTACAAGTACACGCTCGCTAATTTGTCGAACCTTTAGTCCGACTGCACCAAATCGCAACTGCACCCCAAATAGCCAAAGAACCCTTTTTGTGGTATGCATTTTAAGATGAAATGAGTTAAAGCCGTGTTTTTTTGCGTCATATGGCTTTAAGGAATGGCGTTAAATACTAAAACTCAATATAAAATATGAACGAGTCGTCACGGGGCTTGAACCTAGGATAACGATTGCAATATTTATCCGCCTCTTGTGCGTCGTATAGTTCGTCGTAGAGGTCCTCTATTTCTCTATTTTTTAGTTCGTCAAACAGACTTTCTTTTGAATAAAGTTTAAAGACTTCAAATATTTGAGCAAACCCATCGGTCACGCCATAAATTGCTTGGATATTACTTAATGGAAATGTTCCTACAAGTGCCTTGTCGCAGGCGGTGGGATCGTTTGAAAGAATGTAATATCCTTCACTTGTGTTTTGAGCAAGCCTTGTTGCAAGTAGGTCGTCACTAATAAATGGACGGGCATCTATTACATTGATGTTTTTCTCTTTTGCAAGTCTTGCCATTTTTACAAGATTTTTGTCATCAAGGGCGGGAAGGTCGGCTATCCAAATGTGGTAGATGTTGTTTGACTTGTCTTTAATGGTTATTGTGCAGTCGCCTAGCAAAAAATATTCGATATTATCGCCATTCGTAAAAATAATATGGTTCTAAAAAGCCCAAATATAAGGGAGTTTCTTTATATCTGGGCTTTTATTATTCAAATATTTTACCTAATGTTTTATAACACATTTTTAATTTTTCTTGTAATTCTTTTGGGGTTTCTTTGCTACCATTTTTAATCCAAGAAATTATAAAAGCACAAGTGCAAGCAGTGAGAGTTGTCGTTATATAGTTTAGTTCTTCTTTGTTTAGATTTGGAAAAAAATAATTTTGACCTAGTTCAAAGAATTTTTTGTGTGCATTATGCAAAAAATCTATTCTATTACTCTCGACAATGGCAGTAAGTAGAGTTTTGTTCTCCATACATTTTTCAATAAAACACAGTGTGGTTTTGTCGGCAGTAGGGGAGTTGATTTTTGCAAATTCTTTGCCCGCTTCAATAAAAACTTTGTCGCAAAGATATGATAGCACATCGGCAGTGTTATCGAATAATCTATAAAATGTTGCCCTGCCTATTTTGGAACTCTTTTGCAAATCGGTGACGGTAATGTTTGTAAATTTTTTTGATTTCAAACATTCCATCATTGCATTGCAAATTTTACTTGCCGAACTATACGCTCTTTTATCATTTGAGATGTGATACATAATTACTCCTTTTTGTTCTATAACATAAATTCATCTTATGAAACGATTGTATCACAAAATAAATAGATGTTACAATCAATTTATAAGGAGAATATTATGAATTTTATTTATTGGTTTGTGGGCACTGGGTGGCTATATTTAATTGGAATTATTGGAATAGTTTTGGGAATAACCCTTGTTAAAAACTGGAAAAAATACGATTGGTTTGAGCGACTTGGAATTATTGCAATAATTGTTTTGGTTTTGCATGTTTACGAAGAATGGGTTTTGCCGGGTGGTTTTCATTATATTTACAATCTAAATTCCGACAGTCCAAGCAACTATCCAATGAACCAACTAACGGATATGATAACAAATTTGGGTGGCGTACTTTTGGGTGTTGCGGTGCTAAAATTTTGGAAATTTGGCAAAGGTTCAGGAGTTGCAATAGGACTATTTAGTTTGTTTGAAGCAGTAATCCATATTGTCCTTGCAAGTAAATCGCTAAATGCTTTTTCATCTATTGGGCAAGTTGCATTTTACGCACCGGGGCTAAACACGGCTTTGTTTGGATTTTTGCCAGTATTTATTGCTTATCTAATTGTGTTTATCAAAGACAAACCAAATTGGAAACAAATCCTTGGCGGACTTGGCTCACTTGTCCTGCTATCTTTCTTATTTGTAAATTTACCAGAAATGATTTTCAAAAGCGAAAACTCAAAATTTGTTTTTCCAAATCACGGATATTACGACCAGTTTTTGAATGGAACTGCACAAGTTGGACTTAATGGGGGTACGATAGCAAGCATAGTTATTGCTAGTTTGATTGTTGTTGGCATACTCATATTTTGCATTGTGTATTTTGGCGTCAAAAAGAAAAAGTGGTCTGAACTTAAAGAATATTTAACGGAGAAATTGAAATAAATAAAAAGCCCAAATATAAGGGGTTTCCTTGTATTTGGGCTTTTTGTAATAAACCTATTAATTAACTAAAGTTTATTAAATTTGAACTAAAACCTTTACCTCTCCATTTCGTCGGATTTTGTGGATTTGTTTTTGCGGTAGGTTTTGAAATCTTCGGTAAGGGTGTCGTTTAGGAATTGCATATCCGCAATGTAACTATTTGCGTTTTTGATTCTTTGTGTGTTGGTGTATGTAACGGCGTTTTCGTCTATGTCGCCGGCACTTTCTAGTTCGCTTGCAATTGAATTATTTACAATTGACATCTTTTCCGAAAGCAATTTTGCTTTGTCAATATTCTTTTGTTGAGCGGACAAATGTCTTTTGGTTTTTGCATCGGCAATTTTGTTTGCAAGGGTCTTATTTTTGTAGTTTTCGCCGTTGATTGCCCCAAGGCTAAAACCTACAACCAAACTTCCAATCATCCCCGTAAATGCGTCCATTGTGTTGTGTGCAAAGTAGGTCATAAGTACGCCCATAGGAATAGCGCATCCAATTGCGTGAGCCCACAAGTATGCGTTTGCACTGTCGGTGGTCATTTCTCTTTTCCTAGGAGTGGTTTCTCTTTTCTTTGCGTCCTCAAGACAAGCGTATTCTAGTTCGCCAAAATCTTTTGTGATTGCGCCATATACTTCCTTGCTAATTTCGTTAAAAAGTTTTTGTTTTTCGTCAATAGGAAGTTTGTTTATTTCTTCCGCAAACTTTTCAAGTTTTTTCTCTTGTTTTTCTCTTCTTACCTCGGCTTTTTGTTTCATGGTCTCGTCTTTGTGCTCCGAATAGGTTTTGCCATAACTAGACACTTTTTCGTGAAGCATTTCTTTTGTTGTATCAAAAAAATTCATAATATTTTCCCCCAAAATCTATCGTTAAAAAAAGTATACCACACCTGTCAAGCAATTTCAATAGGTAACGGAAAATTTCTTGAATTTTTTTTGAATTTTTAGTTAAAAAAAGACAGGCTTTTAAAATCCTATCTTTCCATAGTGTCGTCAAACATCATTCTGTCCAAAACGACTTTGCTCAATAGTTCGCTATTCAATTGTTTTTCGGATTTGGCAATTTTTTTCTTTAGAATATTTGCCTTGATGTCATTAAATTTGTTTGTCAATGGCTTTCCACAATATGCAAAGTAGTCAAGCATTGTGAGTGTTAGCCCCATTGGAAGAGTTGCACCCAAAGTGGTTTCCAAACACTTAATGGTGTTTGTGTCCCAACCATAAAGCCCTTCGGCTACTCCCGCACCAATTAGTCCGCAAGCAACTAGATGACCAAGCGTATACATTGTGCCATTTATTTTGCTATCGCTTCTTTCTTTTGGCGATTTGTTTATGGCGTCAAGTTTTTCTTCTCTAATGTATTGTTGCTCATCGTGTGCAATTATTTTTTTGTTCAATTTTTTTGCGTGCTCTAGTCTTTCCGCCATTGTCATAGGCTTAAATTTCTCGATGTTTTTGTCCACTTCTTTGACTAAATTCTCATCAAAAGATGGGGTATTTATGTCGTTATCAAATGTTGCAATCATATTTGCCTCCTTACATTTCCATTTCGTATGCGTCGCAAGTGGAAGTGCTTTCTTTTCCCTTTGGTGGAACACTTATTCCATAAGTTTCAATTATGTGATTTTTAATTTTGTTAAGATACTCATTTTCCATATCTAATTCTTGGATGTTCTTTTGTGCTTTTTTGCGTTGAAGTGTAGAAACTGGGCGAGTAATCTTGCAAACTGCATTTAGTCCAGCCGTTGCCATTGACCCCACTAGTGCCGAGTCATAAAGTATATTGGAATCTATTGTTAGTGGACTCCCTCCTGTTGCAATGGTGGCCAGTTCTGTGCCTAATACGGCTCCCGCAAGTGCGGAAAGCCCAACGCTAAGTGGTGGACAAAGGGTATCAATCTCGCACACTTTTTTACCTGCTTTTACAAGTTTTCCCTTGTTGTCTTTTAGTTTTGCTTCGTTTAGTCTAATTTTTTTGGAGAGGTCATATGCAAAACTTTCCCTATATTCGTGTGGAACACCTTCTAAGAGAAATTTATCTTCTAGAAATTGTTGATTGTATTTGGCTTCCAATATGCGTGTTTTTTCCGCCTCTTCTTGCATTTTTGCCTCGACTCTTTGGGCTTCTTTTAGTGCTTTTGCTCTTGCTCTTTCTTCTGCTCTAATCTTGGCAACTTCTTTTGAATAGTGGCTCATATTTCCCTCCTTAATTTGGATTACATTTCTTGTTCTTCTATTCTAAAATTGTATTTAGAATATAGTGGTGATTTTGATGTGGTATCTTGGTATTTCTCTTGATCCCTACTGATTGCTCTAGCATATCCCACTGCTTCTATGGATAGTTCTCTAAGTTTTTTTGAGTTTAAGTATTCTTTAATTGATACTTCAGCCATATCTACGGTTGTGCCAACTACGGATGTCAAAAGTCCAGTAAGTGCACCTACAAGAAGGGTAGAATCGCTACCGGCTGAAGGATTTGCAAAAGACATTCCCGCAATAGTGCCCAATACGCCAAGTTGGCTTGCGTATTTAAGTGTGTTTAGCGCCCATTTTGCGTTTTCAGGAGTGTCAGAGAAAAGTTTTTCAAAGTAATCCTTTTTGTTGAGAACACCATCCAATTGCTTGTCAAGATAGTCCAAACGTGTCGACCTTTCCTTTGGTGACATTTCGTCAAATATTTGTGCATAAGCCTCAATTTTTGCTTCTAATTTTTCTTTTTGATTTAGTTTCATAATGTCTTTCTTCCTTTGGGTTACATTTCTTTATCTAAGTTTTCAACCATACTGCAAGCAACCCATTCTTCCATCAACTTATTTAGTTCTTTTTCGTTTAGGTTTTTCTTGATTTTTGTGGCGGTCTTGCCATTTAGGTGGCTTAATATACTACCAAGGCACCCGCAAGACGCGTTACAACAACTCGTAGGGTCTTTTTCGTTTGCGCTTAGTTCTTTGATTCTTGCTTCCATAGCGCTCATCGCTTTTTGCCTTTGCTCGCTAGTCATAGCCTCAAATCTTTCGGTCAATTCCAATTGCCTTTTGTATTTCTTTGGTGTAGAGTAGTTATCTTTCATAACCGTTCCCCCTTGGATTACATTTCCATTTCGCCGTCGTTAACCATACTGCAAGCGTCAATTTCGGTAGTAAGTTTGTCTAGTTTCTTTTCGTTTAGTTGTTCTTGAAGTCTAACGATTGCTTTGCTTACTGGCTTTTTCTTGTTTGCAAGGTTATTTACATTTGCAACAAGTGCTCCTGCCAATACTCCTGCAACTAGTCCGCAACCGGCTCCAATAAAAGTTCCTTCACGTAGGGTGGTGTTAAGTGCTTCGTTAAGGCTAGCATCGCTACCGTTTGCAACACCAACAAGTGTTCCTGCCAATCCGCCCATATATGTTTGCCAAGTCATATTGGCAAGGTCGTTTCCTCTTTTTAGGTTTAGTTTTGCTTCTTTGTTTTTAAGTGCCTCGGCTTTCTCATTTGCCTTTTCTACTCTTGCAGTTAGGTCTGCTAGGTATTCCTCTCTTTCTGCTTTGTTCATAGCCTCAAATTTCTCTAGCATTTTTTCAGTTACAATTCCTTTTGTTTTCATAATTTTATTCTCCTTTGATTTTTATTTTAATTATGTTTTTATTTTTATTTTAATTTTGTTTTTTTATTTTTGTTTACATTTCCATTTCGCTTGTGTTTTCGGCAATGCTACAAGCGGTCCACTCTTCTACTAATTTATTTAGTTTCTTGTGACTAATATAGTCTTTAATTTCGTTTTCGGCAAGTTGAGAATAAATCCCAACCATTGCACCACCTACGCCATATAGCATAGAGGCACTAAGCATACTTTGGGTCGAAGCGTCACACATTCCCAAAACGGCAGTGCAAACGCCCAAATTGGCACCAGTTTTAAGTGCGTCCATTACTACCTCTTTGCCCTCGTCGCTAGCCTCTTTGTGGCTATTGTCAAAGTAATCGGCAATTTTGCTTTGCTTTGCAATTTTCTTTTCTAGTCTCTCTAGATACGCTTGTCTTTCTTCGCTAGTCATAGCCTCAAACTTTTCGGCTAGTGCAAGTTGTCTTTTGTATTTCTTTGGTGTTTTGACTTCGTCTTTATTTTTTCTTGTTGCCAAAATTCCGCTAATTATAGCCGATGTGGCTAGCCCGTCACCCGTTTCCATCGATGCACTAGCGCTAAAAATTTCTTTGTCTTTTTCAAAACTGCTAAACATATTTTCCCCCTCCCACGGTTTATTCTGCTTATTCATTTTAGCATACTTGTCAAGCAATTTCAATACCTTTTTGAAAATTTGTTAATTTTTTTTTTCTTGCGGGCCTTTAGCGTTTCATTAAAAAATTGACACTTCTGTTATGGATTCCCAACTACCGCTTTAGAAGGATTAATAGGGGTGTAATTGATTGTGCCACACTCCGCTCGTGCTATCGCACTCGGTCGGTATGACACGGATAGAATATTATTTCGTGTCATATCGACCGAACTGGTGCCAACCAGTGAGCGGAGTATATCTACTTTAATCTAAGCCCATAGGGCTTCCGCAACTTATATTTCTTCTTTCGTATTTTTTTATTTTCCAGTTTCTAGAGTGGTTTGTCATTCTGAGCGAATGTGAAGAATCTATACTTTCGTTTATGCATTCGGAATGAAATGGTCCGAGGGCTTATCCCACCTGTCATTCTGAGTGGGCACCGCCCCCGAAGATTATTGAACGTACAGTTTGCCTTTTTAAGGATTATTTTTATAGATATACTCCGTTCGTTCATTTCATTCACTCAGTCGATATGACACACGCAAGGCACGGTCTTGCAAAGTAATAAGTAATAGCGAATAGTGAAGAGTTGCAAGTGGATGACTTAAGGTAGAGATTCTTCGCTACGCTTCAGAATGACAAATAAGGATGATTGAAAGTAGATACACTCCGCTCGTGCTATTGCACTCGGTCGGTATGACACGGATAGAATATTATTTCGTGTCATATCGACCGAACTGGTGCCAACCAGTGAGCGGAGTATATCTATATAAATCTAACCGCTTGTACACTTATTCACTTTTCACTCTTCACTATTATCTGTGGCAACTCTATATGTCATTCCGAGCAGGGGGTAAGTGACCGAATTTTTAAATTCAAGCCAAAGGTCGTATCAATTTACACGTGATAGTTTTGTTTGGCGTGCTTTTGCAATTTTTTAAATCTAAGCCCAAAGGGCTTCCGATGCGAGGTGATGAGCAAATGCTCACGACGGGGACATTTTGTCACCGTTACGAGGGAAGCAAAGCGACCGAGCACCTCGCCCCCCGCAAAAGCGTTTGCGGTTTTGCCGTCCTCTAATTCAAGCCCATAGGGCTTCCGCTTTTCCCAACTCCAAATACCAAGCAAGACGAGGCACGACGGTGAGAACGGATAAGCGTTTACTGTTGCTAAATGACTAGTCGGGCGAGCCGTCAGAAACAAAGTATTGCGATGCGTATTTGGAGTTGGGAACGCTTTCCTTTTGGTCGCTTTTTCTTTGGCGGGCTCAAAGAAAAGTTTTTTCCAATTTAAGGCAACGCCTTCCGCTTATTTTTTCTTTTGGTTACTTTTCTTTGCCATATAAAGAAAAGTGACAATGTTTCCTCTCGTCCTCTCGTCCTCTCGTCCTCGTTCAAAATTTCTTATATGCCTTATTTTCTTCGCTCATTTTTCCCCGCTTTGTTTCAATCACTCTATCTTCATCACCATTTTCTTTTTCTCGCTTCCACTTTTCCAGTCGTCACATCTTTTCAACGCCCTAGCCCGACCTCTCATAGTTATGTATTCATAACTTTTTCGTTTTTGCTTCCCACTGTCTGTCACCTTGGTTTCTTCTTTTTTTTTGACTATTTACACGCTTTTCAATTTTTGTGACCATCTATTTTTCTACTCTTCTCCAATTGCTCTCAATTTGTCTAGCAAGTTTTGCCCAAAGGCTTGACCTCAAAAAACAATTATTTTATAATGATAAATAATAATAGATATATATTTTAATAGTATATATAGCCTCAAAGAAACAAATTGAGGCAAAAATCATAAATATATTTAGTTAGGGGGAGTGTATGGATTTGGTTATTATGGCTGCCGGAATGGGTAGCAGGTTTGGGGGGCTTAAGCAAATTGAGCCTGTAGACAAAACGGGTGATTTTATTATCGACTATTCGATTTTTGACGCAATCAGGTGTGGTTTTGATAGGGTTGTATTTATCATAAAAGAAGAAAATTACGATATTTTTAGAGAGACAGTTGGCAAAAGGGTGGAGGACCATATCAAGACTGAGTATGTGTTCCAAAAAAACGACAATTTGCCTGCAAACGCAAAGTTGCCAAAGGATAGGAAAAAACCACTTGGCACAGGCCACGCAATTCTATGTTGCAAAGATGTTGTAAAGGATAACTTCGGAATCATCAATGCCGACGATTTTTATGGTTACGACGCATTCAAGGTTATGGGTGACTTTTTAAAGACGAATAAAAATCCAGACAAATATGGGCTTGTGGGCTACAAGGTTGAAAACACATTGTCCGAAAATGGAAGCGTAAAACGCGGTGTTTGCGAAAAGAAAAATGGAAACCTTGTAAGAATGATTGAGAGCAGTGTGGAGAAAGGTGCAAACGGGAAAATTGTCGCCAGACCGCTTAGTGGAGAAAAACCGTTTGAGGTGAGTCCAGAAGACACGGTCAATATGAATATGCTTTGCTTTACGCCAAGGATTTTTGACCATTTGGAAGAAAAATTCGTGGAATTTTTTGACCAAAACAATGGCGGAACGCTTACTTGTGAATATCTAATTCCCGACGTTGTGTCCGAACTGATTAGAGAGGGCAAAGCCGAGGTTGAGGTTCTTCCAACCACCGCCGTTTGGCAAGGTATAACCTACAAGGAAGACAAGCAAAAATTGGTCGACGGGCTCGAGGCACTTGTTACAAAGGGTGAGTATCCCGATATGCTTTGGGGCGAAAAAGAAATGATAAGATAACGCCAAAACGAATGCTTAAACGCATTCGTTTTTTGCTTTTGTGTCAAAGCGGGTGTGCATTTTAAGATGAAATATCTAAAATTGTGGCACTTGGATTGGTGTTTGTTTTTGCGAATAAATAGTGCAAATTTCGATAAAATTGGCAAGGTGGTTATGAAAAGATAACCAAATTTGGTGGGTTTGGGTGGAGAAATTGGCAAAAAATGGAAAATATTTTTGGGAAAGGGGTTGAAAAGTGGTTGGGGATGGGATATAATCAATTCGGAAAATGAAAAATGAGACTAGAATGGTATTCTAGCCTTTTTATTTTGCCCGCTTGTGGGCGGGCGCAGTTGACTAAAATGTGTTCAAACCGTGGCTTGAGGTTACGCCTTATGGGTAAACAATGTGACTAATTGTTTGTTAGGTGGCTTGATGCATAAGGTGGAATGAAATGCTTAATGCATAAACTATGTGATATTAAAATTTAAACAAGTCAAATTTTAAGTTGCTAATCGTAACCGTCACGAGAAATTGTGGCATCACTGTTTGAATAACCATCAGGTGCTGGCAAATATCGCTTTGGGCTGCTTGCCGACAACTTCCGATAATATAAAATAGTAAAATGAAGAGTGGGAATGGGCTCGGTGGGGTCTAGAAAAACTAAAGAAGAGAGAGGATTGGGGATGTTTAAAAAAGTTGCAAGCATTGTAGCAATGCTATTGGTCTTTTTGTGCGGAGCACAAAGTATGAGCGTAAGTGCGGAGAGTGAGGCGGAATATTTTGGCGTAATTAAAAGTGATATGACAATTGAGGACAAGAGCCTTGTTGTGGATTTTGATAATGAGGGCGGTGTTTTGATTTCCGTTGATAGGGGCAAGGTCGTTCTAACAAATCTAGTTATACAAGGGGACAAGGCAAATGGCGTCCGTCAATTTAGCAAACTTATCCAAGCGAAAAAGAGTGCAACCGTTGAATTGAATGGCGTTAAGATAAAGTCGAGCGTGCAAGCCACAACAAGGACAATTTTGGGATACGGCAAGTTGACAATAAAAGATTTGACCATTGAAGAAGGTGTTAGTTTGGGTTATGACTTGGAGTGCAGGTACAACTCGACCACCATTGAAAAGACAAATATTAAAAGCGTTCTTTTGAATGATGTTCCAATAATTGTAAACCAAAACACCGAGTTGAGGAACAGGGTTGAAATTGGTTTTAATGGTAAGGATGAAATGCCGGAAGAGTATGAAGGGTATATGGTCGTAACTTGCGATGGGGTTGAGCCTAGCAAGTTTGAAAACAAATTTGCATTAGAAAGTAAGTATGCGGATGAGTACCACTTGGAAGCGAGCGATAACGGCTTGGTTATAAGGAAAGGTAAGCAAGTTGTAAAAGACGACGAAACACCCGAGGGCGGAGACGAAGACGGCAGTGGTAGAGTTGACCCAAGTGAGGGTGAAAGCCAAGGTGGCGAAACTCCTAGTGAGGGTGACGAGAAAGTGGAACCCACTAAGGTTGAAGCGGTACTCGATGTAAACGACTTTGTCTATAACGGAACTGACCAATTTGGTAGTGTAAAAGCAAGTTATGTGTTAGATGATGTGTCTTATCCGCTCGGCGTTAGGCTACTTGAAGATACCGAAATGGTGAATGCCAAAGAATATACTTTGGGGTTCTATGTGCTAGATAGCGACCCCAATTTTGGAAAGATTGAACTAGGAAATAATGTGGGCAAAATTGCCATTAAAAAACGAGGCATAAGTGTCAAGTTGGAGAAAGAAAATTTTGAATATTCCGGCAGTCCTGTTACACTAGAATGTATTGTAGAAAACGAAGTGTTTTCAGGTGACGCTAATGTGGAACTAGAAGACAAAAGGGAAACAGATGTGGGCACATATGTGGTAAGTGTAGGCGTTGGTAATCCAAATTACGAGTTACAGGGTAGTGGCACTTTGAAATATACAATTGACAAAAAGTGTATACCTATTGACAATATCCAAACAAAAGATGTTTCCAAAACATATGGCGAAAATGTTTCGGATTGTAAAACATACATTACCGAAGATGGGCTTGTTGAGGTTGCATATTTGGATATTGAACAGTATGTAAATGTAGGAACATACCCCATAATTTTATCTTGTAATTTAACTGAAATTGCAAGCAAAAATTACACTCTACCAGAGGGCTTAAACCTAACCGCAACACTAACAATTTCACCCCGTCAAATTACTCCAATATTGCAACAAAATACATTTACATATAACGGTAGCGAACCGAAGTTTAAAGTTGATTTGGGAAATCTTATTGGCGACGACAAGCCTAAGTTGCAATTAATTTATTTGCGAGACAAAGTCGATGCGGGCGAATACTCATTAACTGTTCGCTTGGAAGATAATGAGAAAAATTACACTTTTGAAAATGAAACTGTAGTTCTTCCATACTCAATTACCAAAGCCCAAATTGATGCCAGTGAAATTGAAATTAAAAACTTAAGTAAGACTTTTGATGGTAAGCCAATTGAGTGCGAAGCATATGTCACTGCAAATGGTTTGGTAAATGTTTCGTATGGGGACATTGCTTACAAAAATGCAGGTACATATACTTTAAATTTGGTTTGCACTCTAACGGAAATTGCAAGTAAAAACCATACCTTGCCAACCAATCTAAAACCAACTGCCACACTAACCATTTTTCCTCGCCTAATTACTCCAACCTTGGTTGAAAGCGTGTTTGCGTATAGTGGAAAGACATCAAATTTCAATATTGTTCTAAGTGGTCTTGTAAACGGGGATAACCCTAAAGTAAATATTATGTCGGGAGAAAAATATGTAGACGTTGGCGAGTATGAACTAAAAGTATGTTTAGATAAAGATGAGGGAAATTACACTTTTGAAAATGAAACTGTAACTCTTCCATACTCAATTACCAAAGCCCAAATTGATGCTAGTGAAATTGAAGTAAAAAACTTAAGCAAGACTTTTGACGGCAATTCAATTGTATGCGAAGCATATACCACTGCAAATGGTTTGGTAAATGTTTCGTATGAAGAAAATGCGTATGTGGAAGCAGGTACATATACTTTAAAACTAATCTGTACTGTAACGGATATTGCCACGAAAAATTACTCTTTGCCCGAGGACTTAAACCTAACTGCAACCCTCAATATTTCTCCGCGTTTAATTACCCCAAGCCTCAAAGAAAAATCTTTTGTGTACAGTGGAGTTACGCCTACATTGGAGTTGGATTTTGAAGGGGCTATTAATGGTTTTGTACCCAAAGCAAAAGTAGATAAGTCTACAGATAAAAGTGTGGGGAAACACAATGTGTTTGTAAGCCTAATGGATGAGGAAAAGAATTACATATTCCCATCTGAAACTATTACTTTAACCTACTCAATTGCACCAAAAATATTGACGGCTACACTAAGGCAAAACGAGTATACATATACCGGATATGCTCCAAGTGTTGAAGTTGCACTTAGTGGTATTTGTAATAAAGATATTGTCATTTGTAGTGTAGATATTGACAATATCCATACCGTTGGCACATATTCTTGTACGCTTACACTTTGTGGAGAAGATGCAAAAGAATATGTGTTGGATGGGTTTTGCTTGGCACTTAACTACTCAATTACAAAAGCCGAAATAGATATGTCCAAAGTTGTTTTTGAGGACGATGAAATTGAGTATACTGGAGCCAAATATGTTCCACAAATTTCGGGTGTACCTAGCGGTGTAAAAGTTAGTTTTAGGGCAAACACCGAATCGTATTCGGTAGGGGATTATGTCGTCGTTGCAACCTTTGAACTACTTGACCCACTCAACTTTTCTTTGTCCTTAGATACGCTTAAAATGAATTTACACATTACCCCAAAAGTTGTGGATTTGAGTGGTGTGGTTTTGGAAGATATGCTTGTTATTTACACGGGTGATGAGTATACCCTTGAGCCCCAAAATGTACCCGAAGTGGGTGTTAAGGTAGACGCCTTAACAAGCACTATTTTTGTTGACGCCGGCGACTACGAAATTTCGTATTCGTTTTCAAGCGTGAACCAAAACTATACACTAAATGGAGACGCCGAACTAACCGCCACTTTGCATATACAAAAAGCGGACATAGATATGTCGGGTGTAACACTTGAGGGGGATAAATGCGTGTATGACGGCAACCCACACACCGTTACGCTTACGGGAACATTGCCCGGTGTCGTAACCGCACTTGCACTCGAAACCCATACGCATTCTGGCGAGTATACCATTACCCAAGAGTTTGAGGTGACAAACCCAAACTACAATGTACCTAGCCCATTTACCGCAAAACTAAATATATTAAAAAGACCTCTTACGGCGACTCTTTCAAAAGTGGAGTTTACATACACGGGCAACGAGTTTGAAACCAAACTCGTTCTACACGGCGTGCTTGATGGTGACACCGTAACCGCTAGCATTAGTGGCAACAAAAATACGTTGGCGGGAGCGTATAAGGCAACCCTTGTGGGCTTAGATAACGACGATTACATCCTCTTTCAAACCGAGTATCCTTACGAAATACACAAAGCCAAGATAGATATGTCTGGAGTGGTTTTGCAAGACAAGGAAATTACCTATGACGCAAGCGTGTATACCCCAACGCTTGAGGGAACTTTGCCAAATGTTGTTTCATACAATCTTACTTATCCTAAGATAAAGAATGCGGGCGAGTACACCATACTTGCATCATTTTCAACCGACGCAAACCATATTTGCCCAAGTCCAATGACGGCAAAAATTACCGTTTCACCAAAGCCAATAGTTGCACATTTTAGCAATTTTTCTAACCTTGTGTATACGGGCGAGGTTCAAGAAATTACTTGCGTCCTAAGTGGGATGCTAGAGCCCGAAAACTATTCACTAATTTATTCTAACGAGCCAAAAGAAGTTGGCGAGTACACCGCTCAAGTGCTCTTGCAAAACAACTCAAACTATGTCATTTGGAACTCTTCCATTTGTACTTTTAATATCCACACCAACACAAAAACCACCACCTCGGATGAGTACACTTTAACCCTTGAGGGCGGACTGTTTACGGCAGGGGAAACACCATCGCTAAAGACCGTAAAACTTTCTAGAAATATCCAAAATTCCCTTAACTCAATGCATAAAGACATCGCAAACTTAGAGAGTTTTGAAATCCGCGTAGACGGTGACCATGACGAACTTGAAACCCACCTAAAACTCTCTTCCCTAAAATCCAGTTCGACTAAATCCATAACCCTCTACGCCATATCTTCCGACGGCACCCTTAAAAAACTAGATTGCACATTGTCTAATGACACTCTAACTTTCAAAGCCACTCCAAATACAGTCCTAATCCTAGTTGAAGAATCCACTCCAAACATTATCCCAATAATCCTAACCCCAATTGCAATCCTCTTAGCCCTCACCCTCTCCATTGCCCTTCCACTTGCCATAAGGCACAAGAAACGCAAGAAGCGCGAAAGCCTAACCGCCAGGGATTTCATTAGCGACAAGAACTAGACGGGGGTTAAAAGCGATAGCCTAAAACTTAATACAGTAACCACTTAATGCGGTGGATAAAATCTAATTCAAAAACTAAGTTTTGATACAAAAAAACTAAAACTTAACACAATAACCTAGAACACAACACCTAAACTTAATGTGGTAACTACTTTGTTCAATAATTTAAACATAAAATAAAACCCAATAGCATCCGCTGAAACAAGTTTTTCTTGTTTCACCTTCAACGCTATTGGGTTTTTTGTTTGTGTTTTGGTTGGATTAATTTTTTGTAGTATTGGAATTTCGCAGTTGCAAGTTAAACTATTGCAAGGAGGAATTAAATATGAAATTACAAAAAATCGTGAAAGAATATTTGGAGAATATCAAATATTCAGTAAAAAAGAAAACATATCTATTCTACTTGCAAATTAGTGAGATTTATGTGGCTGGGTTTTATGGGGCATTATCGGTTGAAATTTTAAATAAATACATACTTTCAATGCAAGAAAAATTTTCGTTTTCTACTACAAAAACAATAAAAAGTTTAATCAATCGTAGTCTAAAGTTTGCTTTTGAAAATGGAAAAATCTGCGAAAAAATTCAAATCACTATTCCACTTAAAAACAAACCCACAAGGAAAGTTGAAGCGCTTGAAAAAATTGAGCAAGCAAAAATTGAAAAATATATTGTGGAGAATAAAAAATTTTATCATTATGGCATTTTGATTTGTCTTTACACTGGTCTCCGGATTGGCGAATTGATTGCACTCAAATGGCAAAATGTTGACTTCAAAAATAAGATTATCTACATAGAAAAAGCTGTTAGCACAATTTCTCAAAACCACACTACTTTTGCTATTGAAGACACTCCCAAAACAACAAGTTCAATTAGAGTTATTCCCATTTCAAAACAGCTTTTGGAAATCTTGAAAGAACTAAAACGAAATACATTTTGCGAGTATGTGGTTTGCAGTCGAAACGTGAAACAATTGCAACCACGAGCATATCAAAAAGCGTTTGAAAACTTGCTTAAGAGACTCAAAATCAAGCACTATGGATTTCATTCTCTTCGTCACACTTTTGCTACCCGTCTACTAGAAAACAAAGTAGACATTAAAACAATAAGTGAACTTATGGGACATTCTAGCCCTACAATTACACTCAATAGATATGTTCATACAAACCTAACTAACAAACGCAAAGCGGTGGAAATTTTTAATAAAAACAAAAGTTAAAATTTCTGCATTTTAGAATAGATGAAAATGCTCAGGCAATTTGGTTGCATTTAAAAATATTATAATCCAAAGTTAATTTTTAAAAGTAGTATTGTTTATAAAAAATAAATTACTTAAACAAATGCAAAAATATGCCTTAAATAAAAGAAAAAGTCGACAATTTTGCCGACTAAAATTATACATTTATCTAACAGATAGATGTATAATTTGTTACTTAAAATATAGCATAAACACTGTATTTTTGCAATACTTTTTAGATAAATCTAAAAAATACGATGGAATTTTGAATGTGTAAACTTGTTTATTTGGAGATTTTATACATCTATCTGTTAGATAAATGTATCTGATAAGAAGCGTATGTAATATAAACATACCAAATTAAAAGCAATAGGAGGTTTTTAAATGAACGGGATACAGGATTTAAATAAAATGGGAAAAGCTTGGTTCGTTTTATATAAGTATTATGAGGTTATAGACAAAAACGAATTGGGTTGGAAAAATTGCAAAACGGTCGCTTTTAGAATAAATAAATATGAAAAAACTCGTCAATATCATTTGGAGTGGTTAAGATACATTATTTTTGCAAGCGAAAACAAACTGGGTACAAATAAGTTGGGCGTTTGTGGGTTTGATATAACAACAATGGCATGTATAGTGTATGATAAAATAATTGGGAAAGGATAAAATATATGTCGATAAAGTATACAGTAACTACAACCACATATAAATGTCCACATTGTGGTATGGTTTTGGAACAAAAAAGTGATGAATGGTGGACCTTGTTGGTGTTTTTATTACTACCACTTGTTTTTGTGGGATTAATCTTGTGGGGGATTAAATCATTATTAGATAAAATATTCAATTATGATTCAATAAAAATAGGAGACCCTTATTTCAAATGTAAGCACTGTGGCAAGGAGGTTAGATCTAACGACACATTTGAATGGGGTGAGCTTGCGCCTATAGCAAAGCACAATTGGGCATTTCGTCACTTAATGAGAATCAACTATCTTTTGGGAACGATATTAGTAGTTTTTATTTTTTTACTAGTAGTTTGTTTGACTGACAATAATTCTTCGGATGATTTGTTACTTGTAGTATCAATAATATTTGTTTTGACATGTTTTGTCTTATTATTTCTTATATTCCATTTGAGAAATCAAAGTTTTAGAAACAGATATATTACACTTTGTTATACTGACTATGATTTTATAAAAGAATCTTGGGTTCGCCTACATGAGCGTTACCCATCAATTATGGAAACTGAGACAATAAAAATATGGGGGACGGATAAAATTATTCTACCACTAAAATCCGCAAATGCAGGTGGACAAAATAACAATAAACAATACGACAAGTCACTAAGAATTTGGGCAAATATGCCCAATAATGAGAAACATGAGGATCCAAAGTGTCAAAATAGATTTGACTCACAAAGCAAATTGCCGTCTCCAGGGGGTGTTGTGGAAACAAGTGATACAAGCGAAGCCTCAAATGTGTCAATAGCGGACCATGATGATTGTGATTATCATTTATGTCCAGAGTGTGGTTGGGAAGTGTTTGACGATGAAGAGCGTTGTTCTGTGTGTGGACGTAAAAATGAAAAAGAATTGAATGTTCAAGATGGAAAAGATGAGCACAAAAATGTTCGATTATGTGAAAGCCCTAATGACATTAATATTTCATTAAGTAAGCAAAAAAAATTGTCTCAAATGTTCGGGGTCGATTATGGTGACATTATTTCGATTCAAGAAATGCAAATTAACAACAAGAAAGGCTTATTGTACATTTTTAATCCCGAAAAAATATCTATCAAAAATTCATTTTATGCAATATTTGAACTCAACACACAAAAACACAGATATTTTGCTTTAGAAAGCTTCTTTTCTTCAAAAAGTTTAGGGATTGATGTTTACGCCCTGTTTGAATGGGCCCGAGATGAAAATTCTAATCGTATAAATCGTATAAATCGTAGAATGGTGGGAGAATCGATTCGAATCATAAGCGGTAAAGAAAATCCAATTGATAGAATGATGGAGTATATAGGGGAAGATATATGCAATAAATCTTAATTGAAACAGACAAGATTGCATTTATATATAAAAATAATGAATTTTCAAAGCGGTTTTGTTTGGGCATATGGAAAATGAAGAAAAACTAAAAGAGATTGTGGATTTGTATTATAAGGATTTTTTAAATAAAACGGAACTGCCTTTTGTTGTAAAAAACTCTATACCAATTGTTTGGTTTGGGGATATTGATAAATATTTCAATTCTTCAAATAGAATTGTTACGGTTTCAATTAATCCGTCACTGGCAGAATTTTCCGAAAAAAGATTTAATACAAATGCAACAGGTTACGAAGAATTAAAGAATACATTATCAAATTATTTTAGATTTAATCCTTATGCGAAGTGGTTTAGACAATATGAAAAGATTTTGAATGCTTTGAATTCAAGTTATTACGGGAAAAGTTTAAATACATCGATTCATATTGATGTTTATTCGGCAATAGCAACTGACCCTACATGGGGTCAACTTACTCCTACACAAAAAGAACAAATAAAAAACATAGAGTTATTTAACAAATTGTTGGAATTTTTAAATCCTGACATTATTCTATTTTCTGCAAATAAGCAAGTTTTCAATGAAGTGTTTTGTGATTACAAATTACAACAAGAAAACAAAGTTGGCAGGGGTGGTTTTGTGAATTTGTATCAAAACGCCGAGAAAAAACTTATTTCGGGGAGAAATTTTCACGGAACTCCTTTTTGGCGGAATGCCGGTTTCAGATGTTTTAAGTGCTTTGGGAGATTTGATTTGAGATATATAAAAAATGAATTGTTATTGAAAAAATAATTAAATAAGGATTGTAAAGTTAATTGAACAAAAAGAAATCTTAAATGCAAGGTTTCTTTTTTGTTGTCGAAAAGGTTTGTGCTGATAACGGTTTTTTTCCAAATCTTTTACTTCATTTATCTAAGCACGGCTATTGTTGTAGAAGCCGTTCGCACCATTCTTGAACACCCATAGTTTGTTTGACCCGTCGTCATTTTGTTGGCGTAAAGGTGTTTTGATTTTGGGGAGTTGCAGAGACGTTTTTCCGGTTCTCTTTTCGACAAGTTTCGACAAAAAGTACGGGTTGACGACAAGATTGTTTGTAAAAATACAAAATATTTTTGTAAAAATATGTTAAAAATAGTTGGAAATGTGCGAGAAAAGGTGTATAATTTGGGAGTTGTTGTTGAAAAACGCATCATTTTACATAAACTAGGAGAATCCAAAATGGAAAATACAATGTTAATAAATAGCGAAGAGGATTTGAGTGAACTTGGGGTAGAAGGCTTTGATGGAAGTGGTAAAGTGGAGGCAAACACACTTTGCGGAAGTGGTAGGATTGAGGCGGGTTCACTTTGTAAAAATGGCAAGATTATAGAAAGCACGCCTGGCGAGAATTGTGGGATTGAGACGAATGCTTTTTGCGAAAATGGTCGCGATGGTACCCGCGAGAGAGGTCAATCATCTACCCACGAAGTAAGTAGGGAATTAAAAATTGAAAGGCGGATTGTGGACATACTTTTGAACATTGGGATTACGGCGAACTTGCACGGCTATATTTTCCTAAAAGAAGCGATAAAACTCGCTTTGGAAACTCCGGCGTTTATGTGCTCGATTTCAAAAAATATATATCCAAAGGTCGCATCAAAGTATAGTGCAAACATTTCTCAAATTGAGCGATCCATCCGTGGTGCAATTGAGGTGAGTTATAACAAAGACAAGATAACCCACCTAAACGACATTTTTGACCTTCCAGCCTTTGGCAAATACGAGCAACCCACCACCTCCGAGTTTCTCGCCCTCATCGCCAATAGGCTAGCACTAGAGTTTTATTAAAAACACACAAGCGGTTATTGCCAAGAGGCAAATGCCGACAAGCGGACTAATTGACAACCCAAAACCACAAACATCATTAAAGAGAAAAATCTTGGCTTACAAGATTTTTTTTCATACCAAAATACCCATCGTTTAGTTTGTGTTTTTATACTAATACAAATAGAACCCAACCAAAAAATGTTGGATTCTTTTTCTTGATATTTCGCTAGTTTTAAAAGATGTTGCCCCTCTATGCTTTTTCTAGTTGTACTTAACCTCAAACAATTTAGCCTTTTGCACAATAATAGCCCATCGTTCAGATGGGCTATTTATATTTCACTTTCATAGTAATGTTGGCAAACTTACTATGATTGACAACAAATTTAACAAAACTCTAGGGCGAGTTTGTCGGCAAGGAGGGCAATAAGTTCGGCGTTTGAGGGTTTGTTAAGGGCGTCGAATATTTCTAAGCCAAGAAGGTCGTTTAGGTGAATTAACTTGCCCTTTCTGTGGCTTGCGTCTATGGAGTGGCGAATTGCTCGCTCCACTCTACACGCCGTGGTTTGGAATTTTAGTGCAACCTCGGGATACATTACTCTCGTAACCGAGGCGATGTACTTTGGGTTCGACATCGAAAGTTTTACAGCCTCTTTCAAGAAGAAGTGCCCGTGTAGATTTGCCGAAATTCCCATCGTCCAAAGTATATCCGCAAGGCGTTTGTCTAGGTCTCGCTCACTAACAACCTTATGCGTCGTGCATATTTCAAAATCGTCATTTGCTTGCTCATTGCTAATAGATAATAGGTTTTTCATTTCAGTCTCCAAATTTATATAACTTGATGCGTTTTTCAACAACAACTCTCAAATTATACACCTTTTCTCGCACATTTCCAACTATTTTAAACACATTTTTACAAAAATATTTTGTATTTTTACAAACAATAATGCCCAAATAGGGTAAATAATGTCGAAATTTGTCAAAAAGAGAATTTTTCAAATTGCCCATTGGGGTGCTTTAAATTGAAGTGACTTTTGATAAATAAAATGTTAAAATTTAAGTGAGGAAAAAATATGGCGAAAAAGATTAATTTTAAAAGTAAAAGCCTTTGGAAAAAGATAGGACTTGGTGTTCTTGCCGGAGTAGTTCTAATCGGTGCGGTGTTTGGTGTAACTGCTTTATTCCGTAAAGCCGAGGAAGAAACCCAAAAGGAAATTAGTCCTAGTTGGGCTATTGGTGGCTTAACCGAGGACGGAGCCTATCTAGAAACCAAAGAAAGTATATATACCAAAGACGCATTTGAGTGCAAGGGTTTAAACATCAAAATGGACTTTGACAACAATATCTCATATAGAATATTCTTCTATGATTACAATGACGATTTTGTAAGTTCGACCGAAAATTTGACTACAAATTATTCGGAAGATGTCGACTTATTTGTAAAGTCCGCAAGAATTGTTATAACTCCAAACGAAGATAGCAAAATATCTTGGTATGAGAAAAGTGGTTATGCAAAACAACTTACCATTAGCGTGGATAAAGATCAAGACAGTTTACCTAAGACTTATGAAATAAATATGGCAGGCATTGAAAAAGTTAAAGGTATTTTGTCTACCGGTTCTGATGGCGTTTTGATGTTGAGAGCAAATGATGAGGATACAAACTCATTGTTAATTCCGTTGGAGTTCTTAAAACAACATTACGGTACGATTACTTTATATAATTCAAATTCTTATACTATTCAATATTGTTTGTTGCAAGAAGAGCCCGAATTTAGAGTGGCTGTTGCGGATATTTTAAGTATGGGGCATTCTCAAGTTGGTACATCAAACGAGGTTATTTCTATTAACATATCTACTGATGCCAATTACTTAATAATTCAAAATAGTGTATCTGGGACGAGTGTTGCCCCATCTTCAATAGTGTTTTCAAAAATTTAATAAGTTGAGGTTTGTATGAAAAAAGTTAGAGATTGGGTGTTGGTTATCGCAATAATATTATGTATTATTTCTTGTGGTTCTCTAATTTTTGTGTTTAATGGTGGCAATAAAAAAGCCCCGAAGAATGACAACAATACCCAAGTGGAACAAGTAGTAGATTGGTCGAATGTTGCAATTAGTTGTATTGGCGATAGTATTACTCGAGGGGCTTATATTACGTATTCATATCCTACTCTTTTAAAAAATGAGTTGGGTTGTGGCACTGTAAATAATTTTGGCATTAGTGGCAATACTCTTGCACGAAACCATAGTAATTATGATACCGCTATGTGCGTACGATATACTGAAATGTCTCAAAATAGCGACATTATCATTGTTATGGGTGGTGTTAATGATAAGGGCAGTATTCCGCTTGGAACCATTGACGATACTGAAATTACGACTTTTTATGGGGCATTAAACACATTTTGTAGTGGCTTAAAAGAGAATTATCCAAACGCTTGGGTGTTCTTTATGACCAACTTTGCATATGATGATATTGATACAATCAATAGTTTTGATGTGAAATATCAAGAGTATTATTGCAACGCAACAAAAGCAGTTTGTGAAAAGTACAACATATCCGTTTTTGATACTTTTAATAAAATAAAATTTAATCAATCTTCAAATACAACTGATGGCGTCCATCCAAAACAAAATTTTGTTGGTGACATATGGGTACCCGCAATAGCACAATACATAAAGGCAAACTACAAACAAAAATAAGATAAATAAAATGGTAGTGTGGAATACCAGAACATATAATTCAAAGTTGGGTGGGGCATACAATCGGAAGTAATGTAACAAAATCCGTATATACCCACATACAAGAGGAAAGTAATTTATTAAATATTAATAAATTAAATAACTCAAAATTCTACTCAAATTCTACTTATGAATAAGCAAAACAAAAAAACTAGGCTAATTTTGGCCTAGTTTCATCTATATATTGTGTCTAATGTTCAAATAAAACCACAATATGTAGTACGATGGCGCAGAGACAGGGATTTGAACCCTGGGTACGTTTCCGTACACAGCCGTTCCAAGACTGCACGTTCGACCACTCCGACATCTCTGCATATAAAAATGGGGTTTTGGTGTGCGTTATAGTTTAAAGGAGGGTATATGTCTTTAGATAAATGTTCAAAACATTTTAGGAATTATATACGAATAACGCACTTTTATGTGGTCCCCAAATTAACCACGAGTATATTTTACAATAATTATTAAAAAAAAGCAATAGTATTTTTGAAGTTTGGGTTAAATTTTAATACTTTTTGACACTAGACAACTGCTTGTCTATTTTTTTTAAGAAAATTATATTCATTTGTTTGCATTGATTTTGGGTTTTCATATATAATTTTTGTAAAGAAAGTTTGATTTGGGGTGAACACCAAATTGGATTTTCGGTGCATTAAGGCTTGGGATTTGCTTTGATAAACAAATTTCAATAAATGCAATAAAATAATAAAGGTGGAGGAATTATTTATGAAAAACAAATTTAAAAAACTTACAATAGGAGTAATGTCGGCGGTTATGGTTGCCGGCGCAACATCGTCGCTTGCGGGATGTAGTTGCTCTGAGGCGGACGACTTGCAAGTTATGAATATGTCGGTAAACCCCGGAATTGAGTTTATTGTCGACAAACAGGACAAAGTTGTGTCAGTTACGGCAAGCAACGAGGACGGAGCATACATTCTTAGTAAATTCACCGAGTTTACGGGAATGAGCGCAGGTGATGCGGCAAAGAAATTTTTGGAGTTGTCCGAGCAGTACGGCTTTGTTGTTAGCGGTTCGGTAAAGGATAAAGAAGTTACAATTTCAGTATCCGGAAATGGTGCCGACGAACTATACAAAGATGTAAAGAATAGCATTAAGAATAAAGTAAGCGACCTTGGAATGAAGGTGAAAGAAATGGTCAAAATTGACGAAGACGACATAAAGGAAATGATTGAGACTTGCTACCAAGAGTACACCGAAAGCGAAATTGACGACTTGTCCGAAGAAAAAATGTTAGAAATGCTAAAGGCATCTAGGGAAGAAACCAAAGGGCTATTTACCGAGGACGAAAGGCTTGAGTACTACAAAGAAAGAGCGCAAGAAGTTATTAATACCAAAATTCAAACGGTTAAGGCTTATTTGGATGCTCAACTAGGTGTGATTGGAAATCTTATTAATTCAACTTTAGTAAGTGGACTAGAAACTCTTAATACTACAATTACAAATGCTTATGAGGCAATTGACACTCAACTACAAACGGCACTAACTCAAGTGGAAGCCGAGAGGACGACATACATTGCAAAGAAGGAAGAGTATTTGCAAAAAGTTCAAGAGTATAGGACGGCGCTAGAGCAAAATGCAACCGAAGAAATTGCGCAATTAAAGACGGAAATGGAAGGCTTAAGAGACGCTGCAAAAGGCTATCAGGACGAACTTGTTTCTAAATTAAATACCGCCAAGAACGAACTTTTGGGCAAGGTAAAAGAAACTGTCCAAACAAAAATGGCGGAACTTAATACCGCGATAAATAATATTATAACCAATATTGAAACTACACTTGGTAGTATGACTTTGCCGGGAGTAAATCCTTTGAGCGAGGAAGATATCGATAGGGCGGTTAATTCGGCAATTGAAACCCTTAAAGCGGAGCATACGAGCAGTGCCACAAATCCTTGGGGAAATTTTGACCCAACTGCAAATGCGTAAGATGATAAACAAAAACATAGAAGCATTTGATATTTAAATAAAACATTGAAAAAAAACTTTGGTGAAACTTGAGGCGTTCATAACGAGTCTCAATTTACAACCAAAGTTTTTTGTTTGCGGTGTGTGATATTTTGGAAAGGTGGACATTTGCAAGGATTTATTTTTGAGAGTGGCAAGTCTACTAGACTACTCCACCGTGACGCTTTTTGCAAGATTTCTTGGCTTGTCGGG
This sequence comes from uncultured Christensenella sp., assembly GCA_964455585.1. Lineage (GTDB taxonomy): Bacteria > Bacillota > Clostridia > Christensenellales > UBA1242 > UBA11490. The sequence goes on along the minus strand of CAYVXW010000007.1, from coordinate 9,908 downwards.
ATTGATGCCCAAGGCGACTGAAGTGTGATAAGCAAGCCATTGAAAAAATGGGATAGTAGAAATTGGGGATAATTCGGGTGCAGACTTTTTAAGGCTAATAACCCTATATATGTCTTTTGTGCGGGTGGAGGAAATATTCAAGTCGGTTACGAGTATAACCCGTCCACCTCTTGCCGTAACCTCATGGGCACTATTTAGAGTTTTGTCTAGAAGACTTGCATCGGTGGCAATTGCAAAGACAATTGTGGACTTGTCGACCAGTGCCAAAAATCCGTGCTTAAGTTCGCCCGAGGGGTAAGCGGACGAATTGATATAAGTAATTTCTTTTAGTTTTAGGCTTGCCTCAAGGGCGGTTACATAGTCCAAGTCTTTCCCGATGAAAAACACATTGCTAGCGTCAATTAGGTCAAGAGGCAACTGTTCAAGTTCCATATTATATTGCGATTCCGTGGGGTCGATATTGCATAGCCCTTTGGGTGGCGAATACGGCGTATTAAACTTTAGCGAAGCCAAATATTTGGATAGCAAAAATATTGTTGCAATTTGGGCGGTGTAGGCTTTTGTGGAAGCGACTGCACGCTCGACTCCTGCCAAAATCGGAAGTACAAAATCGCACGCTTTTGCAAGGGTTGACAAGGGGCAATTTGTAATGGCGATGGTTGGAATATTCTTTGACTTTAGTATAGTCAAAGCGCCAATTGTATCGGCAGTTTCGCCACTTTGACTAACGAGAATTGCAATGGTGTTTTGGGGTAAAATTATGTCGTTATATCTAAACTCGCTTGCTATATATGCCCTAGATGAAATCTTGCAATTTTTTTCTAAAAATCGTTCTCCCATAAGGCAGGCGTGATACGCCGTTCCACAACCAATTAGGATTATGCTTTGGGCTCTTGAAAGAATGTGGGAAATGTGTAAATTTTCAAACGTTTCGCTCTTGTATACTTGTGCAATATTATTGAGTGCAACGCTGGTTTCTAATATTTCTTTTTGCATATGGTGGGCGTATTTGTGCTCGTCTTCTACCAAACTTTCATTAGAAGTGTTTTGCAAGTTCTTGACGATTATATTTAGATTATTGTCATAAACGCATACGCTATTGTCATTTACTATGGCAAACTCGTTGTCGTCCAAAGTTATATATTTTTTGCATTTTGAAGAAAAACAAATAGGGTCGCTTGCTATATAGTTTTCGTTTTTGAGGAGGCCAATGTGCAAGGGGCTACCTTTCTTGGCTAAGTAAATATTTTGTTCATTTTCGTGTAGAATCGCAAGTGCAAAAGAACCTTTTAGTTGGTCGCAAACTGCCTTGATTTTTTCGAGTGTAGTGCCGTTATTTTGCACGCTTAAAAGTTGTGCAACAACCTCGGTATCGGTGTCGCTTCTAAAGACGATTTTTTTGTTTTTTTGCAAGCGTGATTTTAGTTCTAGATAGTTCTCAATAATTCCGTTGTGCACAACCGCCCACGCTTTATCTGTGCTTAGGTGGGGGTGGGCGTTTTGGGTTGAGGCGTTTCCGTGAGTTGCCCATCGAGTGTGACCTATGCCACTAGTGCTTAGGTCGTTTTTTTGAAGCAATGGAAGGAGCGATTTTACTTCGCCCGAAGTTTTTGTAACGCAAATTTTTTCATTATTTAGAGTTGCAATTCCAACCGAATCATATCCGCGGTATTCCACCCTTTCTAGCATTTTATATAGTATTTTGTTTGCTTGGTTCTTGCCCGCATATCCTACAATTCCACACATATTATTCCCCATCTATTTCATATATAATTTTTTCTATTTCTTTTGCGACTTTCGTGGCAAGACTAAGTTTGTTCGCCTCGACCAATATTCTTATTTTTGGCTCGGTACCCGACGCTCGTACAATTATGCGTGCCGACTTGCCTAAGTCCTCTTTAATCCTTTCTAGTTCTTTTCTAAGTCGAGGGCTAGAAATTGTTTTTTCCTTATCTTTTACCAAACAATTAATGTTTGCTTCGGGACAAAGTTTTACTTTTGCAAGCGTGCTTAGAGGGCGTTTTTCGGTCGCTAGGATTTCGGCAATTTTTATTCCCGCCAAAATTCCGTCGCCCGTGTCCATATGGGGCTTTATAATGATGTGTCCAGATTTTTCTCCGCCAAGACTAAGCCCCAATTTTTCCATTTTTGCTATTACATATTTGTCGCCCACATCGGTTTCAACAAAGTCTATTCCTAACTTTTTTAGTTTTTTCCTTATCCCCATATTTGTGTTTGTTGTGCCCACCATGGTGTTTTTGTTTAGTTTGCCCAATTTTTTTAGGTGTTTTGCAAGCACAAATAGAAGGATATCGCCGTCCAAAATGTTGCCGTTCTCGTCGCACGCAACTATTCGGTCGGCATCGCCATCAAACGCAAACCCCACATCGGCTCCACACTTTTTTACCGTTTCGCATAGGGCATTTGGACAAGTCGAGCCACAATTTTGGTTTATGTTTTTTCCGTCGTTTTTGGAGTGTATGCAAAGGACTTTTGCTCCCAAGTCCTCAAATTCTTTTGGGGCAATTTTGTAACTAGCACCATTTGCACAATCTAGTAAAATTTTAAGCCCACTAAGCGAGCGTGTTGTGCAACTTTTTAGGTGGTCTATGTATATTTTTTTGAGACCACTTTCTCTTGTGAATGTGCCGAGTGTGCTTGAAGATGAGTGGTCATTTTCCAAAAACATCTTTTCAAGTTTCGCTTCTTTTTCGTTACCCAATTTTATGCCGTCGCCATCAAAAATTTTTATTCCATTGTATTGTGGTGGGTTGTGCGAGGCGCTTATCACGACGCCATAATCAAAGCGTTTTAGTTTTGTTATGTACGAAATCCCAGGGGTGGGGCAAACTCCAATGTCCACCACTTTTGCCCCCTCGCTTATTGCTCCGCTTGCAAAGGCTAGCGTCAAATAAACTCTACTTTCTCTAGTATCGCCACCTATTACAATTTTTGGATGTTGCTTGGTTTTTGCCAGTGCTTTTCCGCACATATACGCCGTGTCATATGTAATTGTTTCGCCCACAACACCCCTTATTCCATCCGTTCCAAAATACTTTCCCATACCCGCTCCTAGTACAATTTTTTAGTCCTTTTTTATATACTTTTTGGCATAGCCCTTTTTTGTTGTGTTCTTCATTCTTCCTATCACAAAGTCAAATTCGTCGGTGTTTTCGGTGACAGTCGTCCCCGCACAAATGTACGAACCCTTCGCAATGTTTACGGGGGCAATAATATTGGAGTTGCTACCTATAAATGAGTTGTCTCCAACCTTTGACCTAAACTTTTGTTTGCCGTTGTAGTTTGCAAAAATTACCCCACAACCAATGTTGCAATTTGTTCCAATGTCGCAGTCCCCAATGTAGGCTAGGTGCGAGGCTTTTGTGTTTTCCCCAAGCGTGCTATTTTTTATTTCCACAAAGTTTCCCACTTTGCAATTTTCACCCACTTTTGAGTTCGGTCTAAGCCTGGAGTAGGGGCCTATTTTTGAAAAATCGTCTATAACGCTTTTTTCTATATGGCTATTGTCAATTATGCAATTGTTTCCAATAACGCTATCCACAATATAGTTTTGTGGGAGCAGTGTGCAACCGCTTCCAATTATGCATTTCCCGTATATTATATTCCCCGGATAAATCGTTACATTTTCTCCAAACACTACGTTTTCGTCTATAAAAATTGTTTCTTTTCCAATGAGTTTTGGCTCCATATTCTTTTTCATAACACTCCATTATTTTGTATAAAAACTATGTGATGTCGCTTTGTGTAAGGGTTTACAAGCCTTAAGTCGAATGGCGGTTACATAGTTTGAATAAACGTCGGTTGCTAGCAAACATCCCTTTGGGGTGACCTTGGGCAACCTTCCATACTACAATTATTTATGAAAATGAGGGGACGGGGTGTTATCAAAAAATGCAAAAAAATTTGAAATGACACCAAATTTGCTTTTTATTTGAGGCTTTTTGTGTTATTCTAAATGCGTTACAACAAAATAATGCAAGTATGGTGGAATGGTAGACACGCAAGTTTGAGGGGCTTGTGGGAGGTTAATCCCGTGCTGGTTCGAGTCCAGTTACTTGCACCAAAAATTATCGTATCTTTGATACGATTTTTTTGTGCCTCGTAACTGTCCTAGGAGTGCTTCGCACTCTGGCTACTTCGTAGCCCGAACCATCACCGTGCTTTGTAGCCGAGGCAAGTTTTTGCCATCGGCGATTGACGAACCCTCGTAGAGTGTTCTTAATACGAGTCCAGTTACTTGCACCAAGCAAAATAAATCCAAGCGTCAGCGAGGATTAATTTGCTTGTACCTTTATTTTTTCATTACAAATTTTCAAAAAACATATACAAATTTTGAAACGATGTGGTAAAATATCAATAAATAGGGGTTTAGATTATTTAATTAAACAATAAAAGATAAGGGGCTTGGTATGAAGAAAATATTAAAGGCTTGGTTGAATATTTGGTTATATATCATTACTTTGGTAAGTGGCATTATAATCGGTGTTACTATCATCAAATGGAATGATTGGTCTTTGCAAACAAAGATATTTGCATTTGCTACGGCATTGTTACCATTGCATGTGTTAGAAGAATGGCGTTTCCCTGGCGGATTTCATTATATGTATAATATTATGGCAAAATCGGAAATTCCAGACCGTTATCCTATGAATCAGCTATCAGATATGATTACCAATCTTATAGGTATTATATTTGGAGTGGTGGTGCTTTTCGTTGGTGTGAATCCAATCTTTTTAATAATGCAATTATTCTTGTGTTTAGCAGAAATATTTGGTCATACAAAGGGCGGAATTTTTTCATATAAAAGGTTTAAGGAAAAAGGTAAAAAAACAATATACAATCCTGGACTTTTTACCACTATTTTTGGATATTTACCAATAATGGTTGCCATAATTATTTCTTTTGTAATTGACAAAACTCCAATTTGGTGGCATTGGCTTGTTGGCATTGGTTGTGGAATTATTTTGGGTGCAATTTCTTTGAAGTTACCTGAAAAATTAACAAAAAATGAAAACACTCCATATGGCTATGATTGGGGCGATGGATATTTTGAAAAATTCAATAAATAGAGTTGCTGTATGCAAAAATATTTTGACAAGCAAATCTTTTAAGTAATTAATCGCGGAGAACAAACTCTGCGATTTTTTTTGCAAAAAACATAGGAAAAACTAAAAATATTTTTTAAAAATGGTGAAATAAGAAATCGAAGAAATGAATATTGATTACAACAAAACAGGACATCAACACATTTGCGTTGATATTTTTTCACCGAGCAAATTTTTTTCACAAATACTTGCAATAGAAAATACAATATGTTATAATCTTATTGACCGATAAGTAAATGACATATTTTGGAGAAAGAAATGAGTAGAACAGATATTCATCACGATGAAAGGAAAATTGAGATTTTAGAAAAGTGCTTTGAGTGTTATGCAACTGAGGGCTTTGGGAATGTCGGTATTAAAGGGCTTGGTAAATATTGCGGTTTTTCATCGGCAAATTTATATAGTTATTTTAACGACCTTGATGAACTTATAATAGAAGCAACCGAACACTGTATGAGTAAAGTTGAAGATGAGTTTATGGCAAAAGCACCAACGAAGCCCGAGGAACTAGAAGAGTTTATTGATGAAATTCCATATTGGACAGCCAAAAATCACGGAAAGAAATATAGACTTATGTATCAAATTTACACAAATCCCAAATACATAGAAAGTGGCAAAAAGTTTTTTGAGGGAGTAAACCAAAGATACACTGAGTATGCAAAACAACTAGAACCAAAACTTGGAATAGATTACAAAACAATCGTTTCGTTTATTTTCATTTTGGTTAGAGCAAGTGTTCACTATGCAATGTTTGAAGACGAGTTTTACTTAAAAGCACAGATAGAAACACTAAAGCAATCTTTGAAAATGTTTATAGAACGCAATAAAAGGTAGGAAAAGTTATGAAAAAATTTATTAAAACATTTTTTTTAGCAATATGTTTGGCTTTGCCGGCAATGTTTTGTTTAACTGCTTGTGGTGGGGAACAGAAAACCGCAAAAGTTTCAAGTTTTTCAGTCGAACTTGTAAACACGAGTTACACATTGATTGATGATACAATAACAGTATCTTATGGCGAAGATTATAGACTTTCTTTTAGTGATTTTTCAGTTACTGCCACCTTTGATGATGAAACAAGCAAGACATTGACTGCAAGTGAATTAGAAGGTTATGGATTTACTTTTGAAAGCAATATTCCAAATAACGAAAAAACACCAGTTGGAACTTATGAAATATCTATCAAACACGAAGATGTTGAAGCAAGTAAAAATATTTCACTTGTTGTTGAAAAGGCGACAATAAATTATGGTGAAAGTGATGTTGTTTGGAGTGCAAGCGAGTTTGAATATGACGGAACAGAGAAGACTGTAACAATTACAAACTTGCCAGATACATTAAAAGTAACTTATCAAAATAATGCAAAAATAAGCCCAAACGAAAATCCAAACAAATATACAGCAACTGCAACAATCAGCGCAAAAGACAGTGATAATTATGATTTTACAGAAATTACAGTTGAACATACTTGGGAAATAAAACTTGTTGATTATACGATTACTTACGATAATACATATGAAGTGACAAATAACAACCCAAGAACATACACATTATTAAGTGAAACGATAACGCTTACATCATTGAGTAGAGATTATTATACCTTTGATGGTTGGTATTATAATGATACAAAAATTACAGAAATTCCAAAAGGTTTTACTGGTGGGAATATAACACTAGAAGCAAAATGGACCGCAATCTCTTATACAATTACTTATAAAGACACTTTTGCAATGGAAAATACTAATCCAACGACTTATACAATTGAAGATGGCGAAATACCGCTTCAACCTTTACCAGATATGGTTGATTATACATTTGCTCGTTGGGAAAGGGTATATAAGCAAGATTATAAAACGGAGTCTGGCTCACCAATAACTACAGCAATATCAGTAAGTAAGCATAAAGGAAACATAACGCTAAAAGCAATTTGGAATAAGAAACCTGAATATGATGCGTTTGAGTATACAGTATCTGACGATTACCCAGAAGCAACAATAAAAGCACTAAAAGATATAAATGCAACTAGTATTACAATTCCGAGTGGAGTGGTTGCAATAGAGGATAATGCATTTGCAGATTACAAATCGCTTTCAAATGTTAATTTTGAAGAAAGTAGCAATCCTTTGACTATTGGTGATTATGCATTTAATGCTTGTGAGTCACTAAAAACGATAACAATTCCAGCAAGAGTTACTGCAATAGGCGAAGGTGCGTTTGATAGTAGTGGCTTAAAAGAAATAAACTTTGAAAGTAATAGTAATTTGTTGACTCTTGGTGATGGCGTATTTTCTTCATGCACAGAACTTATTGAAGTTATAATCCCAGATAGTGTTGTTAGTATGGGACAAAATGTGTTTGACGGATGTACTAGTATGCAAAAAGTCGTATTTGGCAAGGGTATGACCGTTATTGGCGAGAAAATTTATGGTAGTTCTTCTGTCTTAAGAGAGATAGAGTTCAAAGGAGAAATAACTTCATTCCATCAATATGCACTTAGAGGTGTGGCTACTAGCAATGTAACTTTAACATTAAATTTTGACCAAATGTACTTAAAGAAAGAACTAATTTCAACTGGAGGGACATCGGGTAATATAGTGATTGGAGGAACATCATCTTATAGCACCGACTATCGTGCACAAGATAGTTATTATAGAAATGCTGTTTTGACAGCAACTTTTTGCGGACTACCATTTGGTGAAATATGTTTAACTTATGATGCATCAAATATAACAGCAACTGAGCTTAGGTCAACATTGAATTCTTTTGCAGGTGGGCATATTAAAGCTTATAAGTTTATTTTGCCAGCAAGTGCCGATGATTATTTTCCAGTAATAACGAATTTTATTTCAAAGTATGAAAATGGTTCTATAAAATTAACAGTTGATGGTGCGATATCAATACCAGAGAAAGCATTCTGCAAAAATGGGGAAGGATATCGACTAAAAGAAGTTGTTATTGGCGATAGTGTTGTAAGTATAGGTGATGAGGCATTTAAGTATTGTAGTTATCTTCAAAAGGTAACATTTGGAAAAGGCTTGACAAGTTTAGGTAAGCTTGCATTTTATTACTGTGAAAAATTGACAGAGATTGAAATTCCGGATAGTGTAACAAGTATAGGGAATAATTGTTTTGATACTTGCGAAAATTTGGAGTCTGTAAAATTAAGTGCTTCAATTACCGTGCTTAATGACAATGTATTTGCCGGTTGCGAATCACTAAAAAGCCTCATTATTCCAAATCGTGTTACAGAAATAGGGTACAATGCACTAACGAGTTGTGAAAACCTAGAAAGCATTGTCATTCCAGAGAGTGTTACTACTATTTCTAATGGAGCAACATATGGCTGTAAAGCATTAACAAAAGTGTATTACACTGGCACTGCAAGCGATTGGAATAATATAGATATACAGGGTTATGATGGTGGCCCAATTAACACTGCAACAATTTATTATTACAGCGAAAGCGAACCAAACGAAACTGGCTATTTTTGGCACTATGTTGACGATGTTCCAACTGTTTGGACTATTACGGAAGACTAAAAGTAAATATTTTAAAATTATTTAAAAGTCGTGGAGAGGATTACTTCTACGACTTTTTTATAGAAAAAATAAGAAAAATAAAAACATTTGAAAAAGTGTATACGAATTTTAAAATAGTATGATATAATATATCCAGAACATAAACAATGAGAGAGGGGGATAATATGGATTTTAACAAACTAATACCGGAATTATCGGTATCAAATTTAAATAAAAGTTTGGATTTTTATAAAAATTGTGGGTTTGAAATTAACTATGAAAGACCGGAAAACAAATTTGCATTTATATCTCTTGAAGGCTCTCAAATGATGTTGCAAGAAATCAGCGAAAACGATAAATGGGCTTTTGAAAAATTAAATTATCCTTTTGGAAATGGGGTTAATTTTCAAATAGAAGTAAAAGATGTGGATAATATTTATAAAAGATTAAATGCAATCCATTATCCAATTGCATTTGATATGGAAGAAAATTGGTATCGTGAAAACGATAAATTGCTTGGCAATAAAGAGTTTTTAGTTCAAGACCCTGACGGATATTTACTTCGATTTTGTGAAGATTTAGGAGAAGAAATGTTTGATCTGGTTGATGAATTGAAAAATTATAGTCCAATGGATAAGGTGGAAGAGGGGAATGTTAGAAAGGTTTTGGGCTTTTTGAAAAGTAGCACAAATTGTTTTGACCGTTCAAATTTGGGCGGGCACATAACTGCCGGCGGGCTTGTGGTGGATATGAAGGGTAATGTTTTACTTAATCATCACAAAAAGACGGGAATGTGGTTTCAATTTGGCGGGCATAGTGATGGCGAAGAAAATAGCCTTGATGTGGCAAAGAGAGAAATTAAGGAAGAATGTGGATTAGATAATTTGCAACTAATATCCAATAAAATTTTTGATGTCGATGTCCAAAAAATAGATTATAGTGCAAAGAAAAACGAGCCAGAGCATTATCATTATGATATTAACTTTTTGTTTTGCACAAATAACAAAAATTTTAAAGTATCCAATGAGTCCACCGAAATTAAATGGGTTACAATTAAGGAAGCAAAAAAACTAATAAATAAAGACGATTATGCAATGAAAAGGATGCTTGAGAAATATGAAAGGTTGGTAAATTATGCAAACTAGATTGGCAGTGGTTGAAGATTTGCCTAAGTTAAAGACAATGTTTGATAAAATTGTGAGGGTAATGGAGGCAAACAATGTTTTTATTTGGAACGAATACTATCCTTATGAAGAATTTGAAAATG
>CAYVXW010000006.1:0-62423 GCA_964455585.1 uncultured Christensenella sp. | reverse complement strand
TAGAACAACTTTTCGGATACGCTTGGTCGGACACAATGATTAAAGGTTTGATATAATTTAACCTTTAGACAAAACAAAAGGCTTATGATGCGTAACACCACAAGCCAACAAAACCATATGACATAGTTTACAAAAAGCCCTATTATAAGGGCTTTTTTTCACCTTACAAGAGGTTGGACTTGTATAGATACACTCCGCTCCCTGGTTGTCTGCTTTATGGAATAGCAAATTGCCAAGTCTTTGTGCCGTCACAAGTGTACACTACATAATATACCCTAGTGGGTGACGGCGATTCTCCCTTGCGGTCGAATCACGAGTAGGATATTATATAGTGTCATATTGACTGGAGCAAGTGCAAACTTGCGGAACGGAGTATATCTATAAAAATTGTCCTATTAAAATAGATACACTCCGCTCCCGTTGGTCGGTCGGTATGACACCTGCGGTGTGTTCCGTGTGTCATACCGAGAGAGTGCGTAAGCACGAACCGAGTGTATCTACTTTCAATTGTCCGCTTTTCGTTCGGGATTCTTCGCATTTTCAATGCTTCAGAATGACATAAGCCGAGTACTTCCCTCTGTGTCATTCTGAGTGGGCAACGCCCCGAAGAATCTCTACTTTAGGTCATCCGCCATTACACTTGCGGGCAAGTGTAATATCATTATGCTTTAGCATAATATCATTCGCTTTTTAAGCAATAGAATTATGCCAAATGGCATAATTGTATTCGCTTGAGCGTATATCATTTTTTGCTCACGCAAAAAATATCACTGTGACAACCTTGCCACTTCTCTATATAACACAAAAAAACCGAGACTTTGTCTCGATTCTTTTTGTAAATACTCTTAAATTTTCAGACCATTGATTACATTCTTGCAACATTAAGCATTGCAGAAACATTACTAATTGTGAAACTTGAGTAGACACTTGCCCAGTCGATTGCAAAACAAAGTGTTGCTCCGGCAACGATGATAACCGCACCAATTAGGGCACCAATAAGCCTTCCTTGAACTTTCTTTCTAGCGTCTGCATCTTCGGCTTTTGCATATTGAACACCCAATACAACTGCATAAATAACTGCCATTACACCAATTACAGTTAGCACTGGTCCAATTATGCTCTTCATTACACCTTGGAATCCTTTTGCAACCTCATCAAGTGTAGTATAGTCCAACAAAAAATTCATCATATTCCGTTCTCCCCATATATTTTTTAGTTTTTTCTTAAAACTTAATCATAGTTTACTCAAAATTATGGCTATAGTCAAACATTTTTATTCAAAAAAACCATTTTTTTCTAAAAACGCAAAAAACGCTAGCGACTTTTCTAGCGTTTTAGGTTAATTTACATATATATTGTGCTACGACTTAAGCGTCAAAATCTTTGCCAGTTGTGTCTTTGAACAAGCCTTTGAATACGCTATCCCACTTGATTGCAAAGCATAGTACTGCACCGGCAACGATAATAACCGCACCAATTAGGGCACCAATAAGCCTTCCTTGAACCTTCTTTCTAGCGTCGGCGTCCTCGGCTTTGGCGTATTGAACACCCAAGTAAACCGCATAAACAACCGCAAGCACACCAATTACAGTAAGAATCGGTCCCATAACCTTTTCAATAACTGTTACAATTTTTTCCGCAACATCGGACAAATCTTGCTTGCCACTACTAGACGAACTGCTAGGTTTGGATGTCGTTCCCGACGAACTGCTACCACCCGAAGTGCTAGTGTTATCAATAATTTCTTGTGCCTCCCGTTTGCCCAAAAAACCAAACCTAGAGTATCCCGACACAAAGTTCATAATGTTTAACAAAAGTTGATTCATTGTTTTCTCCTTTTTTATTACCCAAAAGGCAATAAACATTTTCCATCCACATCGCCCCAAAGGACAACATTATTCTATTATATGTTACCCCCCCCCCCTAGCCCAAAAGTCAAGCAAAATACGACAAGTTTTTCATTTTTGTAAAAAAATTTGTAGGGAGAGCGTAAAACCATTGCCACAGGTAACTATTTTTTTATCTTATATGCTTTTCGTTCTAGATTCTTCCGCTTTCGCGTTCAGAATGACAAAAGTGGCGACAGTGTCGTCACAGGTAATAAGTAATAGTGAATAGTGAAGAAGTGGACAAGAGGTTGGATTTGTATAGATACACTCCGCTCACTTCGTTCGGTCGGTATGACACAAAAGAGGCTTTTCGTTCTAGATTCTTCGGGGCTAAAGCCCACTCAGAATGACATAAACCGAGTAGTCGCCTCACTCCGTGTCATACCGACCGAGTGCGATAGCACGAGAGGACAAACACATAGATATACTCCGTTCGCATTCTTACGAATACTCAGTCGATATGACACAAAATACATCCTACTCGTGTCATACCGACCGAGTGCGATAGCACGAGCGGAGCGTATCTATTAGGTAAGCCACTTACTTTCCGTTCTAGATTCTTCGCTTCGCTTCAGAATGACAAAAGCCGAGTGGTCACCCCACCCTCTGTCATTCTGAGTGAGGTTGGAACAACCGACCGAAGAACCTCTACTTTAATCCAAGCCCTAAGGGCTTCCGAGCGAGGTGGTGGGCGACTGCACACAACGGGGACGCCCCGTCGCCGTCACGAGGGAAGCGAAGCGACCGAGCACCTCGCCCCCGCAAAAACGCTTGCATTTTTGCCCTCTTTCAATTCAAGGCGAAACCTTCCGCTTCTCCCGACTTCAAATACCAAACAAGACGAGGCTCGACGGTGAGAACGGCTAGGAGTTTACTGTTGCTAAATGACTAGTCGAGCGAGCCGTCAGAAACGAGGTATTGCGACGCGTATTTGGAGTTGTGAACGCTTTCTTTTGGTTACTTTTTCTTTGGCGGGCTCAAAGAAAAGTCTCACGACGGCACGCACTCCCTTCTCCCCCCCTCCTCACTCTCATTCTCTCCCCTCTCTTCCTCTCTCCAACCACTCCTCTTCTCTCTCACTCTCCACACTCTCACTTCTCTTTCTCTCTTTCTCTCTTTTTCTCTTTTTCTCTTCTTTATAGTTATGATTTTATAACTATGGAAGATAAAGAACTAAAGGTTGAGAACCTTTAGACTTTTGGGTTGATTTTTTGGAGTTTTTGATTTTTATTCTTTTGTTGTTAGTTTATTTTTTAATTATTGTTTTATTTTTAATTATGCTAAGCCTCGAAAAAGAACTTTCAATCCAAGCCCCCGAAGGGTCTTCCGATTTTTTAATAATATTTCTTTTGAGGTCGCAAATTATTTTGACATATTTACAAAAACTATTTATAATGATAAATATATAAGTTTATTATCAAGAAGTATGCACATATGTGCAAACGATAATTTTGTTTCAAGGAAAATGGAAAATGGCTGAAGAAAAGAAAGAGAAGAAGAAAAAAAGTAAATTCAAACAAGTCTTATTGGCGTTCGTTTTGGGTGCCATTGGCGTTTTTGTAGCGTCGTACATTCTTGCTAGTTATATGGCTTTTGGCGGACTAAAGTTTGACAACTTTATGGAAGTTATGGGGCATAGCACTTTTAAAACAGTGTTCCTAATCGCATTCTCCATAGCCTTTGTATTCTTGCTTATTTGGCTAAGCGAACACAAGTTTGGCGACAAAACAAGTTCGGCAAAGGTTACCACAAAGGGCGGAATGAAAAAATTCTATGACACCAATTGGCTAAGCATAGACGAACTCCACAACAACAAAGACTTTAAGTTCCACTATTATGAGGACTTGCACCGTTCGGACAACGTCGGCATTCCAATTAGAGCCGAACTAGTAAAAGGCAGGCTAGAAGTAAATATGTACAAGCCAATCCACACGTTGGTAATTGGTACAACTGGTTCGGGTAAAACAACACAGTTTGTTGACCCAACAATGCAAATTTTGTCCGAAAGCAAAGCAAAGCCTTGTATAGTTGTAACCGACCCTAAAGGTGAAATTTATGACAACCATAGCCAAAAGTTAAGAAAGAACGGCTACAGAGTACTTGTGTTCGACCTAAAAGAACCTTTCCAAAGCACAAGGTGGAATCCACTAACCCGTGCTTACGAACTAAACGAAAGGGCTTGCAACCTAAACCGTGAAGTTGTGGTTCACCACAACGACGACCCAAGAGACTTTGGGCTAAAATGTACAAGCGATATATACTATAGCGAATGGTACGAGTTTAATGGATTTGCATTTGCCGATGTTCAAACCCTAAGAGGTCAACAAGCGGCACTTAAACAAAAACTCCAAACCGACGCATTTGAAGACCTAAAAGACATTGCAACAGTGCTATGTCCAATACAATCCAACAACGACCCAATTTGGGAGCGTGGGGCTAAGGATTTGGTGCTAGGCACAATGCTTGCAATGCTAGAAGACAGCGAAAATCCCGAACTTGGAATGACAAAAGAAAAGTTCAATTTCTTTAACCTATCCAAGATACTAAACCTAAAAGACAACGATGCATACAATCCACTAAAGAGTTTGACAGAGTATTTCCAAGGTCGTGACCCACTTAGCAAAGCGGTGCAACTAGCAAACCAAGTTATGACGAACGCCGACAAAACGCAAAAGTCATATATGGGTATAGTTACTGACAGAATGGGACTATTTAGTGACACGGGCGTATGTTTTGCAACATCGGTAAACGAAATGGATTTAAAGACATTTGCCGACCAACCTACTGCCCTATTTATCAAAATTCCAGACGAAAAACAAACCCGTCACCCAATTGCAACAATGTTTGTATCCCAACTTTACAAAGTACTTGTAGACATTGCAAACGGGCGTGGTGGTGCACTTCCAAGGGATGTATACTTCCTACTTGATGAGTTTGCAAATATGCCAAAGATTGAAGGTTTTGACACAATAATAACGGTTGCGCGTTCTAGAAGAATTTACTTTATTTTGTGCTTGCAATCGTATGTGCAATTGACCACAAAATATGGTCAAGAAACGGCAGCGACCGTCAAGGACAACTGTAACATCCACGTGTTTATTGCTTCCAACGACAACAACACTTTGGAAGAATTTAGTAAAAAATGTGGTAACATATCGGTCGAAACCGAAACCACGTCTATTAGCAAAGCCGACGGAAGCAAGGACAAAGGCGGTGGCTCGTCCAAGTCGATAAACGTTCAACTAGACACTCGTCCACTTATCTATCCAAACGAACTTGCATCCCTTCAACCAAATAGCGGTGAATGTATTATTACCATTCTTCAACGAAACCCACTAAGGTCGATATTTACACCTAGTTACAAGTGTCCATTGTACGATATGGAAAAGGCGCCACCAGACACCACTCTTCCACAACAATTGGACGAACACGCACTTTATTACGACATTCGTATTCGTAACCAAAAAGTGCTAAAGAAGACCGCCCCACCAAACGGTGGTGGAAGCCCAATGGGTGGCAGTAATCCATTCTTCTAAAAAACAAAAAAGTCGGAAATCCTCCGACTTTTTTATTTTCTACAACTCCGTCATTGTCAAGAAATCTTTTAGTTTAATGTGTCTAACATTGCTTGTGGAATAGTCAATATCGTCATTTGTAATTATTATTCTTTGCGACAAGTCGTCCACTTTTGAAAAGGCTCCAAATTCGCGTTTGTATGCTTTTTCTTCTAGTACACTATATGCCACTTGAATGTAATATTTTTTGTTGTCCTTTTGTGCCAAAAAGTCTATTTCTTTGCCGTTGTTGTCGTATACATATAGGTTATATCCCATATACTTAAGTTCGTTATATACAATATTCTCTAGATTGTGGGTCAAATCATATCTATTGTCCAAACACCTAAGCGAGTTGAAGCAAACATCCTCGTTGTATATCTTTTGATAATACGCAAGTTCGCGTTTGGTTTTTGTAGAATATTGTTTGATTGACTCAATAATATAGGCTTCTTCCAAATATCCAATATACTTCATAATGGTATTTATCGAACAAGTTACATTCTCTTTTTTTATATAGTCCTTGATTGAGTTTGCCGAACAAATTCTACCATTGGAACGCACAACAAAATTTACAATGCTTTTAAATAGTTCCCTCTTTCTAATGTTATATCTATTTATTAAGTCATTTATAACAATAGTTTCGTCCAAATCGTCAAGATATCTTCTTTGAGCCTCGACGCCATCAAACTCAAATCTTTTTGGAAATCCACCCCAAATTAAATAGTCCGAAATTGAGCATTCCTTTCCAAGTTCTTTTGTGTATTCCAAAATTTCTTTGTACACAAACGGTCTAACTTGAAATGCCACATATCTTCCACTCAACTCCTTTGTAAACTCTCTAGATAGCAACTTTGAGTTTGAGCCAGTAATAAACACCGAGTTATTATCTAGCCTTAGCGTTTTGCACGCAATGTGCCAATCATCAAGGACTTGAACTTCATCAAAAAACAAATAGCATTTGCCCTCTTTTTTATTTTCGTCAACATATCTAATTAGGTCATCGGCATTTTGAATTTGGGAGTACACCCTTTTGTCCTCAAAATTTAAGTGAATAATATTGTCCGACTTTAATGCTATTTCACTCTTTATTTGTTCCAATATGACCGACTTGCCACACCTTCTTATACCCGTAATAACTTTAATCAAGTCGGAATCATAAAATTGTCGTATTTGTGCAATATAATGCTCTCTATTTATCATAATATATCTCCTTACACTATATATTCTACCCCAAAACACCACAAAAGTCAATAAAATCTTTCACTAGTACTGAAAGATTTTTGGGTTTTTAGCAAAATCTTTCACTACTACTGAAAGATTTTGCGGGTTTTAGTAAAATCTTTCAGTAGAAACAAAAAAAATCGGATGAGCCAAAGCGATTATATCAAAACCGCTCTACGCTCTCCGATTTTATACATTATTTGTGGGAAATCAAAATCAATCTTGTTTTTTTTACAAAATAAAAACTAAGTTCATAGTTTGTCTCAAAATGCCATTTGTCTAGTTTGTCTAAAAGAAAAACAATAGTTTTCCCTCTAAACAGATAAAGCCTATATGTTTAGCCCGTCCCTGACCGCATTAAAGATGTCCTCGTGAATGTCCTCAATACTCCTCAAAGCCTCGCCCGAGGTACAAGGGATTATGGTCCAACCATACTTTTTTGAAACATATTTGCCCGCCTCATAACTCCTATTTAGGTGGTCGGGGCTAAGTTCGTGGATATCCTTTTTTTCGCCACTTTTTTGCTCTGCCCTAGCACTTGCAAGTTTGTAACTGATTTCCACCGGCACATCCAAAAATATGGTTTTATTGGCTCTTGGAAGTTTGAGTGTTTCAAACTCCAATTGGTCTAGCCAATCAAGGAATTTATCCCTAGCATTTAGGTCAGATATCTTGCCCGCTTGGTGAAGCATATTTGACGAAACATATCTATCAAAAAGAATTATTCCACCATCCTCATAGAACTTTTTCAAATCCTTTTGGTACGTGCAAAGCCTATCCACCGCATAAAGCGAACTTGCTTGATATGCGTCCAAAGCCATATCATTGGAGCCTAGTTCTCCGCCCAAATACATCTTTACAGGTCCCGACGATGGTGAGTCATAAGCGGGAAAACTTTGCCTTATAACCTTATATTCAAGACCCACTAGCCTATCGTAAAGTTTTGCAGTTTGAGTTTGTTTTCCGCACCCGTCAGTGCCTTCAATTACTATTATATATCCCATTTTTTCTCCTTAAATGCCCAGTGTTATCCATTGGGCATTTTTGTCATTCTATAAATTTTCAATAATTACATATGTGCATATTTGCATTTGTTTTTTTAAGCCACATCGTCTTTGTTTGCCACACTTTCCAACTTTTTCTTTTTATTTTTCCTAATATGGTATTCAATAAACTTTTGAATTTCGACAATTGGAATAATTGCAAACGCACAACCTACCGCAATAGCAAGTTCCACAAAACTTAGTGTCGTTGTTCCAAAGAACGCTTGGAAAGCAGGTATAAATGTAAGTGCCGTAAGCCCAAAGCCTATAAGAGTAGCAAGGTTTAGTGCCATATTCCCAAAAGGATTGCTTACAAATAGCGAATGCCTTTGGGACCTTGTGTTGTACGAATGGAAAAGTTGAATAAGTGCAAGGGTTACAAACGCCATTGTCATAGCAACCGAATGGTTCAAAACCCCGTCTTGCAAAACATATCCACCTATGCAAAACGAAAGCATTGTAAGGGCGGTTTGGAAAGCACCTTGAATGCAAATATCCAAGCCCGTCTTGCCCGCAAAAAGCGACGCTCCCGACTTTCGCGGAGGCCTATTCATAACATCTTTTTCTACCTTTTCAACCCCTAAAGCAAGGGCAGGTAGCGAGTCGGTAACAAGGTTTATCCAAAGTATCATAACCGCACTTAGGAACTCTGCCTTCAAAAATATTGTAGCAATAAACAAACATAGCACCTCGGCAATGTTTGCCGAAAGCAAATATTGGACTGCTTTTTTAATATTGGAATAAACCTTTCGCCCCTCTTCTACGGCAGCGATAATGGTTGCAAAGTTGTCGTCGGCAAGAACTATGTCCGAAGCCCCCTTGCTAACATCGGTACCCGTAATACCCATTCCAATTCCTATATCGGCAGTTTTGATTGATGGTGCATCATTTACGCCGTCGCCCGTCATTGCAACAATTATATTAAACTTTTTGTAAGCGTTTACTATTCTAACTTTGTTTTCGGGACTAACACGAGCAAAAACCTTGTAATGCCTTAAATCCTTTAAGAACTCTTCTTCCGACATCTTGTCTAGTTCAGCACCCGTAATCGCCTTGTCGCCTGCCCCATAAATGCCTATTTGCTTGGCAATTGCCACGGCGGTGTCCAAGTGGTCGCCCGTAATCATTATTGCCGTCATTCCTGCCCTTTTGCAAGTTTCAACGGCTCCCGCAACCTCCGCTCTTGGTGGGTCAATCATTCCAACTAGCCCAACAAACACAAGGTCTTCTTCTAGTTTGTCGTGGTTACTCAAGTAGGTCTTTTTGTATCCAAGTGCAAGAACCCTTAGGGCATCTTTACACATCGAACTATTTGCCTTTCGTATGGCGTCGATATCGTCCTCGGTTATAGGTCGCTCCTTGTTCCCATCAAGGATTTTTGCACACCTTTTTAGTAGCATATCCACCGCACCCTTGGTGTAGGATATTTTGTTTCCGTCCGCGTCCACGTTTACGGTGGTCATAAGTTTTCGTTTGCTATCAAACGGAATTTCGTCAATTCGAGTGTTGTTTTTTCTAACTGTTCTTGGAGCAAAGTCAACTAGTCTTGCATAAGCAATAAGTGCCGTCTCGGTTGGGTCGCCAACAAGTTTTCCTTGTCCGCCTTCGCTTGTGTCGTTACAAAGCACCAAGCCTTTTAGAAGCAAGTTCTCAGAGTGTCCCTCGGGCACCTTTTCGTCATAATACACACCCGACGACAAAGTATAAAGTTTTTGAACGGTCATTTGGTTTAGAGTAAGCGTACCGGTTTTGTCCGAACAAATTACTTCACAACAACCAAGAGTTTCTACCGAAGGCAAATTTTTTACAATCGCCTTTCGTTCACTCATTCGCTTTACGCCAATTGCAAGCACTATTGTAACAACGGCAGGAAGCCCCTCGGGGATAGCCGCCACGGCAATTGCAACCGCAACCATAAAGTTGTCTACAACTGCTTGCAAAAATGTTTGGTCGGGGTTTCGATTTATAAGCCCCGCAACAAATATCACACCCGCAATTGCAAGCACTATAATAGATAGCATTTTTGCCGTCTTTGCAAGTTGCTTGCTAAGCGGGGTTTCGTTTTTCTCTTGGGAGTTTAGCATACCCGCAATCTTTCCGACCTCGGTGTCCATTGCGGTGGCAACAACTATTCCACTCCCCCTGCCATAACTAACCACACCCGTGCTATACGCCATAGTCTTTCTATCGCCAAGTGGCGTTTTGGGTTCAAGTTCGGCTTGGCAATCCTTTTCGGCAGGAACGCTTTCGCCAGTTAGAGTAGACTCCTCAATCTTTAGCGATTTGGAAGTAACAAGCCTTATGTCGGCAGGCACCACGTCGCCCGCCTCTAATATTACAAGGTCGCCAACCACTAGGTCCTCGCACTTGACCATCGTCACCTCGCCCCCACGCATAACCTTGGCATATGGTTTATTCATCCTTGTAAGTTCCCGCATTGCCTCGTCGGCTTTTGACTCTTGCACCGTGCCCATTATGGCATTAAGCACAACTATCAAAAGGATTATGCCCGCATCAATAAGTTCGGTGTACTCTCCCCTTGCAATAGCAAGTATGGCAGATATCCCCGCCGCCACAAGAAGCACTATTATCATAAGGTCTTTCATTTGGGAAAAGAACCTTTGCATCCACGACTTCGGCTTGCCCTCGGCTATGGCGTTTTTTCCATTTCGCTTTAGCCTTGCATCCGCCTCTTCGTGACTTAGCCCCACATCGGTGGTATTATATTTTTTGTAAATTTCGTCAAGCGACAAATTAAAATCCTCTTTCACTTTCCCACTCCTTTTACATCACTTAAAGTATACCAAACCCTTTGCCTTTTGTGAAACAAAATAAGTTAGGTTAAAAGAAAATAAAACTTAATAAATATAATATGACCCCACCCTTTTAAAATGACAAAATCCATAGGGTTTGATATAATAACAATATGAAAATATTTGGAATGCAAAAATTATCACTAGTGGACTATGACGGACATATGGCAACAACCATATTTACAGGCGGATGCAATTTCGCTTGTCCTTTTTGCCACAATGCGGGGCTAGTTACCGAAATAGACACAAGCACCGAAGTGAGCGAAAATGAAATTTTTGAACACCTAAACAAACGCCGTGGCATTATTGATGCGGTTGTTATTTCGGGCGGAGAACCCACCCTACAACTAGGGCTAATAGACTTTGCAAAAAAAGTAAAAGCACTTGGACTAAAAGTGAAGTTGGACACCAACGGCACCAACCCAAAAGTTATTAAGGATTTGATCGAACTTGGACTAGTAGACTACATTGCTATGGATATAAAAAATTCCATAGACAAATACCCCCTAACCGTGGGCAAAGCGGTTGACACAAATGCCATTATGGAAAGCACTAGATACATTATGTCGTGCGGGGTGGATTATGAGTTTAGAACCACTATGGTAAGCGAACTACATAGCCTATCCGATATTGATAAAATGGGCAAGATGATAAGGGGTGCAAGGCGATGGTATTTACAAAAATATGTAGATAGCGAAAATTGCATAGAAAGAGGCTTTCACGAAATCAAAAAAAGTGATATTGTATCAATGCAAGAAGTTGCAAAAAAATATGTAGAAAACACCTTGCTTAGAGGCTATTAACATAGTTTATTGTCAAAAACAACACACAAATTGTCAATTTTGTAATTATGGTTGACAAAAATACACACTTCAAACAAAAAGATATCCACAATATGTGGATATCTTTTCACTTTCTATTTTATTTAAAAACAACGCTTTAATTCTTGTATAATTTTAATAACCTATTCAAGCATATTTACATAATTGCAAGCACTTGTGCCTGCAACTGCTCCGTCGCCAATAGCGGTGGAAAGTTGTCTAATGCCCTTCTTTCTACAATCGCCCGCAACAAATAGCCCTTTGGTTTTTGTTGTGGTGTCTTCGTTGCTATCGAAGTAGCCAAACTTATCAAGGTCGGCAAGGTTAGAAAATTTTGCATTGTCGGGAACTTGACCAATAGCCACAAATAGTGGAGTATTCTCAATTACAAAAGTGCTTCCGTCCGACTTTTCAAACTTGATGCCAGTTAGTTCTTTTTCGCCAAGAAGTTCTATCGTTTTTGAGTTCCTAATGATATTAATATTTGCCCTATTTTCAACCACCTTAACAAGTGCCTCGTCGCCAAAAAATTTGTCAAACATAATAACCAAATTCACCTTGCTACAAATGTCACTTAGTAGCAATGCATATTGAAGTGCGGTGTTGCCGTCGCCAATTAGTGTAACTTCCTTTCCGCCATAGAATGGACCATCACAAAGTGCACAATAGTAAACCCCGTGACCAATAAGTGTTTCTTCGTTTGGAAGTTTTAGTTTGCGGTGTTTTACACCCGTGGCAATTATGACCGACTTGCTCTCATAAACTCCAAACTCGCCCTTTACCTTAAATGTGTCGCCATCCTTTACAATGCACTCAACCTTGTCGCATTCAAAGTCGACGCCAAGATTGGATATTTGCTCAAACAAATCATCGGAGAGTTTTGCTCCCGAAATTTGTTTTATGCTAGGAAAATTTTCAACTTTTGGGCTTTGGGCAATTTGTCCGCCCACCGATTCGCCCTCAATTAGCAAAACCGATTTGCCACCTCTTAGTGCGTAGAGTGCCGAGGTCATTCCCGACACACCACCACCTATTACAATTATATCGTGCATATTATTTACTCTCTTCTATATATCTTCTAATTTCGCTTGCGTTGTCATAATATTTTAGTCCATTTTGAGTAGGAACAATTAGTGTTGGGGCTTTCTTTACACCAAACTTATTTGTCAAACTTGCATTGTCTTCGGCGTCTATAACCGTATATTTTTTGCCCGCTTTGTCAAGTAGCATTTTTGCCATTTTGCAATTTGGACAGGTCTTGGTTGCAAACAATGTAATTCCGTCCAAAGTCAAATCGTTTGAGTTTTGGCTAGTGCACTCGCACTTTTCTTGTCCTTCTTTTTCTTTTTTCAACTTGCTAGTAGCAATGTTGTATGTTTTTCTTTCTTTAAACTCTTGGGATTTTCCGTCGTTCCAGTTTTGAACCGGTCTATAGTATCCTGTGATACGGCTATAAACTTCCGTCTTTGCACCACACTCTGGACACTCATAATGCTCGCCCGCAATATATCCGTGTGATTTGCAAACCGAATATGTTGGCGACATTGTGTAGTATGGAAGTTTGTAGTTTTCGGCAATCTTTCTTACCAAATTCATTGTTATCTTCCAATCCTCTAGTTTTTCGCCTAGGAATGCGTGGAATACGGTACCCGAGGTGTACAATGTTTGCAACTTGTCTTGGATGTCTAGGGCTTCAAAGATGTCATCAGTAAAGCCTACTGGCAAGTGCGAACTATTTGTATAATATGGTGCATTATCATCCGAACTAGCGGTAATGATATCTGGATACCTTTCTCTATCGTGTTTTGCAAGCCTATAACTTGTACTCTCGGCAGGTGTTGCCTCAAGGTTATATAGGTCGCCATATTTTTCTTGATAATCGCTAAGTCTATTTCTCATATGGTTAAGAACTTTTTCGGTAAAGTCTTGAGCCTCTTTGTGGGTCAAGTCTTTGCCTAACCAAATAGCGTTCAAGCACGCCTCGTTCATACCAACTAGTCCTATGGTGCTAAAGTGATTATTAAATGTACCCAAATACCTCTTTGTATATGGATATAGACCTACTTCTAATAACTTGGTTATAACCTCTCTTTTGGTCTTTAGGGATCTAGCCGAAATGTCCATCATCTTGTCCAAACGCTCAAAGAATTCTTCTTCGGTTTTGGATAAATAAGCAATCCTTGGCATATTGATTGTAACAACGCCCACGCTACCAGTGCTTTCGCCCGAGCCAAAGTATCCGCCCGACTTTTTCCTAAGTTCTCTTAGGTCAAGCCTTAATCTACAACACATACTTCTTACGTCGCTTGGCTCCATATCGGAGTTTATGTAGTTGCTAAAGTATGGAGTTCCGTACTTTGTGGTCATTTCAAATAGTAGCCTATTGTTTTCGGTGTCGCTCCAGTCAAAGTCCTTTGTAATGGAATAAGTTGGAATAGGATATTGGAAGCCTCTGCCATTGGCATCGCCCTCAATCATAAGTTCAATAAATGCCTTATTGACCATTGCCATTTCTTTTTCGCAATCTTTGTACTTAAAGTCCATTTCCTTGCCACCAACAATGGCGTTAAGTTCGGCTAGGTCGTTTGGAACAACCCAGTCAAGAGTTATGTTTGTAAATGGTGCTTGAGTTCCCCATCTAGATGGAGTGTTTACACCATAAATAAACGATTGGATGCATTGTTTTACTTCTTTGTAACTTAGATTGTCAACCTTTACAAAAGGCGCCAAATAAGTATCAAAGGAGGAGAATGCTTGGGCACCCGCCCACTCGTTTTGCATAATTCCAAGGAAGTTTACCATTTGGTTACAAAGGGTAGACAAGTGGCTAGCAGGAGTGGATGTAATTTTTCCAACAACTCCGCCCAAGCCTTCCTTTATTAGTTGTTTTAGTGACCAACCCGCACAGTAGCCAGTAAGCATAGATAGGTCGTGAATATGAATGTCGGCATTTTTGTGTGCTTGCTCAATTTCCTTGTCATACACTTCGCTTAGCCAATAGTTTGCAGTAATAGCGCCCGAGTTGCTAAGAATTAGTCCACCAACCGAGTATGTAACGGTGGAGTTTTCCTTTACTCTCCAGTCCGCCAAGTTTAGATATTTGTCAACAGTGGACTTGTAGTCCATAACAGTTTCGTGGATGTGTCTAACTTTTTCGTGGTCCTTTCTATATATAATATAAGCCTTTGCAACATTTTCGTACCCATTAGTCATAAGAACATTCTCGACAATATCTTGAACATCCTCAACCGACGGAACCTTGTCCTCAAATTTTTCGACCAAATTAAGTTCGGTAATCTTTGCCATTTTTTTGCAATCTTTAATTTCTCCGTCTCCTAACGCAATCATTGCTTTTGCAATGGCATTCTCAATTTTGCCGATGTCATAATCAACAAGTCTTCCATCTCTTTTTCTAATTTTGGTAATCATTTTTGTTCTCCTTGAATTTTTTTGTTTTGTAAGTTGTGTATAACACTTTAGTAGAGTAAAATGCGTATGCATATGCTTTTCAAGCCACTTTTCCCCACCCTTTTTGAATGAAAAGACGCAAGCAAGACGAGGCTCGACAAGTGGGAGACGCTAGGAGCATACTCACCATACGTGACTAGTGTAAACCGCTTGGCAGTAACAAAGTATTGCGAAGCATATTTGACCTCTACTTTTTGAATGCAAATATGCAAGCAAGACGAGGCTCGACAAGTGGGAGACGCTAGGAGCATACTCACCATACGTGACTAGTGTAAACCGCTTGGCAGTAACAAAGTATTGCGAAGCATATTTGCATTCAACACACCATATCTTGTGTTTAACAATAATATCTTAACACTAGATATTGTGTCTAGTCAACCAAAAACACCACATCTAGCACAACTTAAAAAATTTTATTTTTTTTAAAAAATTTGCAATAATTTAATTGACTTTTCATTTTTAAAAAAGGATGAAAAATGACAAAATGCCAGTTATTGACAATATCTAACCGCTTATAGTCGAAATCTATTAAGCAAAAGGTCAAAACGCAAAGACAAAAATGGCAAAAGAATAGTTTGACGGTTCAAACTATGCAAAATTTTGCAATTTTTTCTAATAAATTTTTTTGGAAAAAAACATCAAAATGTGGTTATAAAAACATAATCGCCTTTTGAAAATTGAATTTTTGGGAGTGCTATACACCTTTTTATATCAATAGTTTTCTTTTTCAAAATTTCTACAACTTAGTCCAAAATATTTGTTTAAAAATGATTTTAAGTATATACTAAAAATACTTTTTTTAAAAACTAAGCGAGGTGGCTTATGAAGAGAAGCGTAATTTTGGATGTTGACACTGGCATTGATGATGCAGTAGCAATTGCTTTGGCAACATATTCAAGCAAACTAAATGTAAAGTTAATCACCACAATAGCGGGCAACCTATCGGTAAATTCGGTTACAAAAAACACGCTTGACTTTTTGCAAGCCATTGGGAAAAGAAAAATACCTGTAGCAATGGGTGCAAACAAGCCTTTAGAGCGAGAAAAAGACAATAGTATCCAAGCACACGGAAAGCGTGGACTAGGAAAATACAAATTCCCGCCTCTTGAACTAAAGCCAATAAGGGGTGGTGCGGTAGAAAATATGCGTGATGTTATTATGGGCTCAAAAGAAAAAATAACCATTGTTGCATTGGGTCCACTTACAAATGTTGCAAAACTACTAATTGATTATCCCGAAGTAAAGGACAATATCGACTATATCCTAATTAGTAGCGGGCTACTTCACGATAGCAAACGAAACCCATATCTTAGTTTTAATGTAATGCAAGACCCCGAGGCTGCTAGATATGTTCTAAAACTTTTTGATAGAGTTGTTATTTGCCCTAGCGACCACGGACACACGGCGTTCCTAACCCCTGACGAGGTGGAGAAAACTAGAACCACAAACGCCACTGGCGAAATGCTTGAGTTTATTTTCCGTAGTTACAAAGATAGGCACGTAAAAGTTGGAATTGCCACCCACGACCCTTGTGCGGTTGTATGTGCATCCCACCCTGAATTTTTTAAGTTTGAAGATATGTATGTTCACATTAGGTTCCTAGAAAAGCAAAACACGGGTGTTATTGACTTTGACACAACCAAAACCCCTAATGTAAAAGTGGCAACCGAAATAGACATAAAGAAATTTAAAAAATTGTATTTTAATACTCTAAAGAAAATGCCATAATTTTCTATATCAAATGTCACAACAAAGAGAGCACATCGCTCTCTTTTTTATATAAAATTTATAGCCCAAATTATCACAACTTGCCTCACCACATCTATCCCGTGATTTGGAAAAAAGAATAAGCAAGAAAAATGGTTTGACAAAAGTGGCACGCTTGAAATAAAATATATATGTATTATGGAAAAACTTTTGGGGAGGACTTATGGCAAAAGGATACACAAAGAAACAAAAACAACAAGCAGAAAAATTTGTAAGACATCATTGGAAAGGCATTTTATATATTCTTATTATCTTGCTAATTGCAGTTGCGATATTGTACTTTACGGGGACTTTTCAATTACTATGTGACAAGTTTTTCAAAAAAGACCCACATACGCCATTCAAAAGCGACAAAGACACCACTACTGTGGTCGATGAAATAGGCGACCTCACAATTACATTCCTCGATGTAGGACAAGGTGATTGCATTATTATCGAACTTCCCGACGGGAAAAAGATGATAATAGATAGTGGCGACAATCGTGGGGATAGCAAAGACATTTCAAAAACGGCAATTACCGAATTTACCGAAGCAAAGAACATAACGGCGTTTGATTATTTGCTACTCACCCACCAAGATAGCGACCACGCGGGCAATATGGCGTGGGTTGTTGATACCTACGACATTGGATATATCTTTAGGCCAAACAACAAGACCTCGCACGAGGCTTCGGTAAACAAATTGACCGACGAGCAAAACACCGGCGACGGATATGTGAGCAAGTCGGCTACTTATGGAAACTTTATGGTGTCGGCATATAACGAGGGTTGCACGGTGGAAGTTTTCAACAAAAATAGCGACTTTACAAACAAGGTGATTTGTGGCGACAAAACCTACACTTATTATTTTGACTTTTTAACACCAACCGCCGACACAATTTCGTATAGCGACCCAAACAACTATTCGCCAGTTATGCTACTTGACTTTATGGGCACAAAAGTAATGTTTACGGGCGACGCCGAGGAAAAGAACTTGGGCGAATATGTAAGCACTTATGGAAGTGAATTTAATGTAGATATCCTAAAAGTTGGGCACCACGGAAGCCAGAACGCAACAACCGAAGCCTTTGTAGAGGCTATTGACCCCGAGTATGCAATTATCCAATGTGGCGAAGGAAACTCATACGGGCACCCTCACGCCGAGGCACTAAATAGACTTTCGGACTATGATAGCAATATGGTAATTTATCGTACCGACAACAACGGAAACATTGTGCTAACAATTTCCCCTGACGGAACTTTTGAGTTTGAAACCGAAAAAACTTATGATAGAGAAAAGAACCTAATCCCAGGGGTAAAGACCTCAACAAATTCAAATAATTTAAGATTTGATATTATATTAGATGACAAAAAACTAAAGGTTGCATAATTGCAACCTTTAGTTTTTTTACACATTTTACATTTTGATATGGATATCGTTTTTATCAAATGTACCTATTATCAACTTATGGAAATTCTCTATCTCCTCACTAGATAGTGTATGGTCCATACTTGTTACCAAATATCTAACGGTGTAACTCTTGGTTTTGTCCTCGGTGTTGTTGAAGATATCAACAAGCCTATATTTATAACTAAGGTCGGTTTGTATTGTGCCGGCGATGGTGTCAATTTTGGAATATAGTTCATCTTCGGATAGTACAAAGTTAAAATCAAGGGTGGTCACTGGATACTTAGACACTTGCTCAACTTTTACAGCAGTGCTCTTGATTTTATTAAGTGCGGTCATATTAATTTCGCAAAGAAGAGTGTATTTGTCTTTGTCGATTTTGTGTTGAACACTTGGATGTGTAACACCCACTCTACCTAGCCTTACTCCCCCACCTACAACCTCATAATAGTTGACAGGTGCAATATAGTTTTCGGTTGGAGTTGCGGACACAAACTTTACAGGAATATGTGTTACATAATCAAGAATGTACGAAACAATATTTTTAAGTTTCTCTAGCCCCAAAGAAAGTTCCGACTTTGTTACTTGCATACCCATTCCCAAGGCTTTTTCTTCTATTGCCAAGCCCTCAGGATTTTTTCCAGTAACAATATGTCCCACTTCAAAAAGCCCAAAACTTTCTTTGTAACGTTTGTTTTGTGCAACCGCTCTAATAATGGTTGGAAGCATTGTTGACCTAATATAGTCGTTGTCCTTTTGCAAAGAGTTTACAAGCCTTATATGTGACATTGTTTCAATTCCAAGCGTAGCATTTTCGGACGCATCTTCCCACAAATAACTATGGATTTCGTGCATAGAATATTTATCCGCAAGGGCGTATTTTATGTCATACTCTCTAGAAATATCCTCACCAAGTCTATTTACGCCAACTGGTTGGCTTATTGGTTTTGCTTCGATGTTGTCGTAGCCATAAACCCTTGTAATTTCCTCAACAATATCGGCTTTAATAGAAATATCCTTTGTTGCTCTAAACGATGGAACGGATACTTTAAACTCGTCACCACTTGCTTTTACGCCAAACTCTAGCGACTTAAGTATACTTACAATCTTATTTTTTGGAATGTCTATTCCCGCATATCTATCAATATATGCCTTTGTAATGGAAATGTCAATATGAGGATATTTGTGTGGATATACGTCGGTTATGTTGCTAATAACCTTTACTCCGCCATCAACGCCTTTTAACAAATACACATATCTTCTAAGTGCAGTTATTGTCATTTCGGGGTCAAGGCTCTTTTCGTATCTAGCACTAGCCTCGCTTCTTAGTCCCAAAGCGGTAGCCGTTTTTCTAACCTTTACCGCGTCAAAATTGGCACTCTCCAAGAAAACCGAAGTAGTTGTATCCTCTATTTCGCTACTAAGTCCACCCATAACTCCCGCAACGGCACCAATTTCGCTATTTAGGTCAATTACCATTGTGCCCTTTTGAAGTAGTCTTTTGTTTCCGTCAAGAGTAGTAAACTCGGTGTCTTTGTCCACATCACGAACACAAACGCTCTCCACCTTTTCGCCATCAAAACTATGCATAGGTTGACCAAGTTCAAGCATTATATAGTTGGTCAAGTCGGCAAGCAACGATATCCCACGCATTCCACAATAGTATAGCCTAATTTGCATATTTAATGGGCTAGTCTTTTTTGTTACATTGGATAGTCTCAAAGCCGAGTATCTATTGCAACTCTCGCTTTCAACCGATATATCTAGTCCCATATTTTTGGAGTAATCGGTTTTGTCGGTAATGTATTCCTTTAGGGGTCTTCCCATAACGGCGGAAATTTCCCTTGCTATTCCATAGTGTCCCCAACAGTCGGGTCTATTAGTAAGCGATTTGTTGTCCACCTCAATAATGGTATCCTCAATTTGATAAAGTTCCTTTATGTCTCTTCCAATTTCGGTATCGTCGCCCAAGTCAAGTATTCCGCTATTGTCGTCGGTTATGTCTAGTTCCTTTCCGCTACAACACATTCCATAACTATCCACTCCGCCCAATGTGGCTTTTCCAATAGTTATATCCCCAATCTTTGCGTCAATGGTGGCAAGTGCGGTAACCATCCCCTCTCTTACATTTGGAGCACCACACACAATTTGAATAGTTTCTCTTCCCGTATTCACCTTTAGGATATGCAACTTCTTGCTATTTGGGTGGTTTTCGACACTTTCAATTCTTGCGGTAATAATTCCGCTAATCTTGTCGCCCTTTTTCTCCACGCCCTCAATTTCGGCAGATGCCAAAGTGAACTTTCTAACAATTTCATCTATTTCAATTCCGTCTAGGTCGACGAAATCTTTTATCCAATTTAATGATATATACATACTCTTTCTCCCTATTTAATCTTTGTTTGCTCCAAGACTTTTAGGTCTTTGCCATTCAAGTTTCTAATATCCCCAAAGCCATAGGTCATCATAACAAGCCTACTAAGCCCTAGTCCGAACGCAAAGCCTTGATACTCGTCAGGGTCAATTCCGCCCATACGCAATACATTTGGATGTATCATTCCACAAGGGCAAAGTTCTATCCAACCGCCTTGCTTACAAACTCTACAACCCTTTCCACCGCAATATGGACACGAGCAATCTAGTTCAAAGCCCGGTTCGACAAATGGGAAGAACCCCGGTCTAAGTCTTACCTCAACCTCTCTTCCAAAGACTTCGGATAGCATAGTTTTCATAAAGTAAATTAGGTTGCTAATAGAAACATTTTTGTCTATCATCATTCCTTCCATTTGGAAGAATGTGTTTTCGTGGCTAGCGTCAAGTTCCTCGTTTCTAAAACACCTTCCTGGGAAAATGGCTTTTAGTGGCGCGCCATACTTTTTCATAATCCTATTTTGACTAGCCGATGTGTGAGTTTTTAGCACTTGTCCGTTGTCTAGATAAAAGGTGTCTTGCATATCCCTAGCAGGGTGAAATTTTGGAATATTAACCGCTTCAAAGTTGTTGTACTCGGTTTCTACCTCATTTCCGTCCTCTACACTAAAACCCATTCCTCTAAAGATGTTTATAAGCCTATCTTGAATAATGGTAACAGGGTGCAAACTCCCCTTTTCGTCATCCGAACCGGTTGTCAAGTCCACTCTTGGCATTCCATCTAGTTCTGCCACAAGTTCCGCCATCTTTAGTTCTTCTGTTTTGGTTTGAATGCCCTCTAGCACCTCGGTTTTAAGTTCGTTTACCGCTTGACCAAACGCCTTTTTCTCTTCCACGCTCAAGTCCTTAAGCACCTTCATAACCGAAGTCAAGTGACCGTTTTTGCCAAGATAATTTACCCTTAAGTCGTTTAGGTCATCAAGAGTAGTAACCCTTGACATATCCAAAAGATATTGTTCTTTTATGTTTTCTAATTCTTTCATATTCTCTCCTTTATTTTGGGGTAACATACAAAAATCCCTATGCCAAAAATCCTCTTGGCATAGGGACGAAATTATCGTGGTACCACCCTATTTTTAGAATGCAATTGCACTCCCTCATTTCAGTTTACTAACGCAAAACAACTTCGGTTGGTCATTTCCTACCAACGGCTCTTATGCCCGAAATTCAGTCAATAACTTATCTTTGCGTGGATTCTCAGCGCCATTCACCCACGCTCTCTGTAAAGAACTTTATGACCTACTAAAAACATAGTCATCGCCTTTATTCAACTAAAAATAATTTTAGCACCGCCAAAAGTAAATGTCAATAGTTTTACATTGCTTTTGGTGCACTTATTCCCAAAAGTTTAAGTCCGTCATATAATCTATCTTTTGTAATCTTTACTAGTTCCAACCTAAACTTATTCACTTTTCCCTCGTCGATTATTCTATAGTTATTATAGAATTTATTGAAATATCCACAAAGGTTTATTAGATATCTACTAATATAGCAAGGCTCATAGTCTTTGGCGGAGTCAAGCAAGTTTCTGTCATAATCATTTAGATGTTTTAGTAGTTCAAAACTATCCGAGTTGTTTATGTCGTCAATTTCGCCACAATCATCAAGTCCCTTTGCCTTTTCGATAATGCTATTACATCTAGCAAAAGTATATTGGATGTATGGACTGGTCTCGCCGTCAAAATTTAGACTTGCTTCCAAATCAAACACGCAATCCTTTATTCTCTCGGTCTTTAGCACGCCAAACTTAACGGCACCAATGCCAATGTCTCTTGAAAGTCCTTCAACATCGTCCACCTTTGTGCCCCTTGTGGTTACAATTTCTTTGGCTTTTGCAATAGATTGCTCTAGCATATCTTTTACAAGTGCTTGTTTTCCAAACCTACTGCCAATCTTTCCTGTTGGCAAACTATATGTGCCATACGATACGTGAACTAGATTCTTTGCATAATCTTTGCCCATAAGGTCAAGAACCTTAAACCACCTTGCAAAGTGCAAATTTTGTTGCACGCTAGTAACATATAACCCTAGGTCAAAGTGATATTTATTGTATCTATCAATTGCGGTTGCTAGGTCTCTTGTAGCATACAAACTAGCGCCGTCGCTTTTTTGAACCATACAAACGCCTAGGTTATATTGCTCTAGGTCAACAATCTTTGCCCCCTCGCTAGTTTTAAGCAAGTTTTTCTCTTCTAGTTCGTCTAGCACTGGTTGCATTTTATCGTTGTAGTATGCCTCTCCAATCCAACTATCAAAAGTAATGCCAAGGATATCGCAAAGCCTTTTTGCTTCGGCAATCGACACCGATATTATTTTATTATAAATTTCGTTTGCTTCGGGGTCGCCGTTCTCAATTTTTACAAACCATTCTCTTGCCTCGGGCGTAAGCGTTTCGTCTTTTTCGCACTCTACATTAAATTTTACATACATTCCTTGGATGTAGTCCACACCCAATTTTTCGATATCGTCAACATTTCCCCATCTTTTGATAGCACAAATCATCTTCCCAAATGGAGTTCCATAGTCGCCCACATAATTAAGCCTTACCACATTATATCCAAGTGCCTCATAAACATTTGAAATAACCGCACCAATAACGGTGGTGGACAAGTGCCCTATGTGCATATATTTTGCTAGGTTTAGGCTACTAAAATCAAGGAAAACGGTCTTGCCTTTTCCCACTTGGCTAGGCTTGTAGTTCCTCATTTTCTCGGTTATCATTGTATAAACCATTGGCTTGTCCAAAAAGAAATTTAAGTATCCATTTATGCTATCCACCCTTTCAAATATTGGGTCGCCACACTTGTTTTTTATTTCGTCGGCAATAGCCATCGGACTTTTTCTTAGAACCTTTGCAAGCGAAAAGCAAGGCAAAGAAATATCCCCCATTTTGCTATCTTGAGTATAGGTCAAAAGCCCATACAGGTTCTCCACTTCGGAAAGTATATCAATATCTTTTATTTTGTCATACACTAATTGTTTTAAATCCATAATGTTCCTCATGCAACTAAATAATACCTCTATTCTATCACAAATATTTTCTTTTCGCAAAAGATATTATCCATATTCTATACATTTCCACGCTTGTCGAAAATGAAAAAGAAAACGGGCAGTAAACTAACATTTCGGTTGACTAATGAATATATAATTGATAAAATGTCTTTGTAAATTTCCCTCTTGTGGGAAAGCGAGAGGTGAAGATGACAAAAGGTTTAAAAAAATTACCAACCCACATTGCGTTTATTATAGACGGAAACGGCAGGTGGGCAAAAGAACGCGGGCTTTCTAGGTCGCTAGGTCACAAAGCGGGGCTTAAGAATCTAGAAAAAATTGTTAAAGAATGCTTCTTTACATACGGCATCAAGGTCGTTAGCATTTATGCATTCTCCACCGAAAATTGGAACCGTCCAAAAGCAGAGGTTGATTATCTTATGAGCCTTTTTAGAGGCTATCTAAATAGGGATATGGGCGACACCTATCCAAATGTAAAAGTGAACATTATGGGCGACCACACCGCCTTTGATAGCGATCTAAGCGATTTATGCAAGCGTGTTATGAACGAAAGCAAGGACAACACCGAATTTATCCTAAACTTGGGGCTCAATTATAGCGGAAAATCCGAACTTGTTAGAGCGTTTAATCGCTTGTCAAAAGAGAACAAAGACACTATCACCGAAGAGGATATCGAGAATAACCTATACACCGCGGGTCAACCACCTTTGGACTTTTGTGTAAGGACAAGTGGCGAAAATAGGCTTAGCAACTTTATGCTTTGGCAACTAGCCTACTCCGAACTATATTTCCCCGATGTCCATTGGCCGGCATTTGGAAAAAGAGAACTAGAAAAAGCACTAAAAGTTTTTGAAAGTAGAGACCGAAGATTTGGTGCAATAAAAGAATAAAAAGTACCGTGCGAAAGGGTTAACCCTTTGAAACTAGCAACATATAAAGAAAAAGAATCTAACAAATTTAAGTTAGGTTCTTTTTGTATTGGTAAACGCAGGGTAAGCACAGCGTTTTTACTTTGCAATCCAACCACAAATTTTTAGTTATGTGCTACCAAGTAGCAATTTTGTTTACTCCCAAAACCATTTTAAGTAGATTATTTTGAATAAAAATAAATTTGGTTTAAGCAATAAATATCCCTAGCCACTAAAGCAACCCCCTAGACCATCTAGAGGGGTTGGAGCAAAAAAACAAACCCATTGCTTTGGGTTTGTTTTTGAAAGTCATTAAACATTTAGTAAACGCCAAATGTGTTTGCTTAGAATCATCATAACAAGGTCGATGATCCAAACAATGGTAAAGCCGAACACTAGTCTAATGATACCGGCAACGATTTTGCCCTCAGAAAATCTTGTAAGAGCACCCAAAATCCAAGCGGTAACTGGGATGATGGCAAGAATAACACTTACCAAGTATCCTAAACCAAAATAATCAGAACTTTTTGCCATAACTTTTCATTCTCCTTTTTTAAAAATAAATCACCCAAATCTTTCAAAAATAGGTTTTTGTATAAAAATTATATGAAATATGTCGAAAGGTGTCAAGCAATTTTTATTTGTGTACAAAAGATTTTTGAAAAATTAACCCATATTTTTGTTTTGGTCTATAAATTTATATGCTTATGATCGCTCAAATATTACAAAAAAATACTTGCCATACAATTTGACGATAGTCGTTTCGTAATTGTACAACAAGTACTCCATTATTGACAAAAACTTATGTTACATTGTCCGTTTCGGTTTGGATAATCCTAGTTATCACCCTTCCGCTACACGCACTACAGCACATATTCACAAACGGGTTTTGGCACGCACATCCGCACCCGCCATTATAACCACTTCGTCTTCTACCACAACACATAACTTCTCCTATATCAAAAATCTTTTCCCCGCCCCACTACATTCTATGCACGCACAATCACCAGTTGTGACAGTTTAGGTTTTGTAAGGATTATCCTTATAGATATCCTCCGTTCCGCAAGTTAACACTTGCTCCAGTCGATATGACACAACATAATATTCTATCCGTGTCATTTCGTATTCGACCGTAAGGGAGAATCGCCGTCACCCACTAGGGAACATTATGTAGTGTACACTTGTGACGGCACAAAGACTTGGTTGTTTGCTATTACATAAAGCAATCAGGTGGTGTCAACCACCGAACGGAGAGAATCTACTTCCAATCATCCGCTTACACAAAAAACGACATTAAGCCGTTTTTAAAGCCAATTTTTCCACTTGGCACCGCTCTCTTTCGGGCGAAAATGAGATAGGAGACGAGGCTCGACAAGTGGGAGACGCTAGGAGCATATTAGACATATGTGACTAGCGTAAACCGCTTGGCAGAAACAAAGTATACTGCCTTATTTTCGCCCGAAAGCCTTTTCGTTCAAAACGCCATAAGAGGCAACCCCAAAACCGAGTTCCGCCAAATATGCAAGCAAGACAAGGCTCGACGGCGAGAACGGCTAGGAGTTTACTTGAGCGTAAATGACTAGTCGAGCGAGCCGTCAGAAACGCAGTATTGCGACGCATATTTGGCGGAACTCTCAAGGGTTTGAGTGAGTAGGGCACTAATCGTCATCGGTCCCACACCACCCGGCACAGGCGTGTAGGCATAGGAACGCTCTTTGGCTCCTTCCAAATCAATGTCGCCAATATTGCCGGCGTTATAACCAGCGTCAATTATGACGGCACCGTCTTTTATCCAAGAGGACTGAATAAACTTTGGCTTGCCAACGGCACCAACTATGATGTCGGCTTTCTTTACAATTTCTTCTAGGTTTTCGGTTTTTGAGTGGCAAATGGTAACGGTGCAATTTTCGTTTAGGAGAAGCATTGCAATGGGCTTGCCTAAGATTGGGCTTCGGCCAACGACGACGGCTTCTTTGCCCGCAAGAGGAATGTTGTAGGCTTTTAGAAGATTGATAATGCCCTTTGGGGTCGCCGAAGAGAAGGCTTCAACGCCCATAGACATTCTACCAAACGACAAGGAATTGACGCCGTCGACATCCTTACCAGGGTCAATACGGTCAAAAGCAAGACGCTCGTCAATCGTCTTTGGCACGGGGTGTTGAAGAAGTATGCCAACAACCTCACGGTCGGCGTTTAGCATATCTATTATTTCTAGTAGTTCGCTAGTGGTAGTGTCGGCGGACAAGGCAATTGACCTTGAACGCAAGCCTATTCGCTCACACGCACGCGTTTTCATATTAACATATGTTATGCTTGACGAGTTGTCGCCAACCAAGATCGTTGCAAGCACGGGAGTAAAGCCAAGTTTTTCCTTTATGCCCTCTAGCCTTATTTTCAATTCCTCTTCGGTAGCCTTTGCAACCGCCTTTCCATTTAATTCAATTGCCATTTTCAAACTCCTTTTTATTCCTTCAAAGATAATTTTACCAAACCCAAAGCCAATTAGGCAAACGCTTTGAACAACAAATTTTAAAAGTTTGTTGCAAATAATTTTGTATAATAAACTGTTTAGACAAAAGCCAATTTCTTTTATATATGAATAAATAAAGCCCCACATACACAAAATATACTATATTGCAATCAATCGGAGTGGCTATGGAAAAGAAGGCAACAACCATATCTTTAATATTTGTGTTGGTGGTGGTGCTATCGGCAGTGGCACTAATCATGTTTATGGGCATTACCGCAAGGGACTACA
Source organism: uncultured Christensenella sp. (assembly GCA_964455585.1). Taxonomy (GTDB): domain Bacteria; phylum Bacillota; class Clostridia; order Christensenellales; family UBA1242; genus UBA11490. The sequence goes on along the minus strand of CAYVXW010000006.1, from coordinate 35,349 downwards.
ACTATGTCCAACTTGAGGTGAACCCCAAAGTAGAATTTATTGTGGACAAAAATTTCAAAGTGGTATCCTATCGCCCACTCAACAACGATGGTCTAGTGGTGCTAGCAAATGAAAACTTGAAGGGTATGGACATTGAGGACGCTTGTGTAAAGTATTTGGACATATGTGCTCGCCTTGGCTACATTGATGTTGACGGCACCGACAACGCCATAAATCTAACCATCATTGACGGGCTCACCCAAGCATTAGACACACACATAAGTGAAGGGATTTTTGGATATCTAAAGAATAGTGAAATTATTTGCTCGGTCACCGAAAACACCGACGACAGGGCAAGCCTTGAGGGCAAGAAAAAAGAGAACCTTTGTTGCTCAAACAAATACAAACTTATATCCACAATTTGCGAAATGGACGAACGACAAAATTTTGACGACCTAAAAAAACTAAGCGAAATAAAACTTATTGATATAGTTACCAACACCCATCAAACAAAACACTTTGAGGTCACAACCGACGCAATAAACAAAAAGTCCGAACTAGCCAATTCAAACACACAAAAGTATTCAACGCATATGGAAAAAATTACAAACTCAAGCAAAAGCGAATTTGCTTCCCTACTCGAAAAATTTCAAATCGGCTCCACCAAGGAATACAAGTTAGATTTTGAAAAAGAGTACACTAATTGGCAAAAAGATAGGACTAATTGACAATATCTTATATGACAGTGTCAATTTTTGCATTTTAACAAAAAAGCATAGTACACACACCTGTATACTATGCTTTTTAAAATAATCATTATTTTTTATAAAACTTTATTTTATATTAAGGAGTTTTTCTAGTTCACCAATTGCCCACTTAAGTTCTTTTTCAACAACCTTATATGGCTCTTTACTCTCTAAATCCACACCCGCTTTTTTAAGAATATTTAGTGAATAATCACTAGTCCCACTTTTCAAAAATTCCAAGTATTTTTCCCTTGCAACCTCGTCGCCACTATCTATTTTTGTAGCAAAATTTATTGCCGAGGTCATTCCTGTTGCATACTTATATACATAATATGCCCTATAGAAATGTGGCACTCTCATCCACCCTTCGCCTTGATAATCGGGCAATAGTTTTACTCCACTTCCATAGTACTCTTTTATTAGCGACTTGTATTTTTCGTTCAAAACATCTTTACTAATTGGTTTGCCCTCTTCCACAAGTGTGTGAGCAAAATATTCATATTCGCTATACATCGACTGAGTGTAAATTGTGGCAATGATATTTCCAATATATTTTTCAAGTCTAGATATCTTTTCGTTTTTGCTAGTGGTGTTTTTGTACAAATATTTAAATAGCAAAACCTCGTTTACTGTGCTTGCAATTTCGGCTAGGAATATTGTGTGGTCATAACTTTCAAATGGTTGATATTTTGCACTCAAATATCCGTGCATTGCGTGACCAAGTTCGTGAGCAAGCGTGCTAATCGACGAGGAATCGTCAACAGTGTTTAGCAAAATATATGGGTGAGGCGTGTACATACTGCAACAGAACCCTCCGCCCGTTTTGCCTTCGCAAGGGTATACGTCTATCCATCTATTGTCCCGAGCGATCTTTAGCCCTTCGACATATTCGTCCCCCATCACGCTAAGCGCCTTTATTACCGTTTCAAAATTTTCCTCATAACTTTTTGAACTTTTGAAATTTGTAATAGGAACTAGCCTATCATAAAAATAGAAGTCTTTATATCCTAGTGCTTTCTTTTTTAGTGCATAAAACTTATGCACCATTTTTACCGTTGACTTTACGCTATCAAGTAAAGTTGTATAAATTGTTTTTGGCAAGTTCTCGGCAAACATCGCCATATCCAAAGTGGATTTGTGCTTATACGCATCGGCAATAAACCAATCCCCCTCAAGCGAGCCAATATAGTTTGTGGCAATGGTGTTGCTAAGGCTATGGTAACCCTCATTGAAAGATAATAACGCATTTTTCCTAAGCACTCTATCCTTGCTTTCAAGTAGTAACGAATAGTTGTGGTCATTTACTTCGTGTTCTTTTTCCTTGCTATCTTTTGCGGGTTTAAACTTTAGGTCAAGCGTGTCAATGTTATCAAACACATCGCTATATCCCCCTAGTGCCTTTGAAACTTTGCTTATTAATTTTTCTTGGTCCTCGGGCAAAATGTGCTCACTATTTCTAATAAAATCTTTGAGTGCAAGTTTGTATTCCTTGAACCTATCGTCAGCAATTAGTTTTTCTAGATACTTTGTGCCATAGGATATAAGTTCGCTTTCCGAGAACGCCGAGGAAACCGATATATCTTTGTCAATATTTCCAACAACGCTTTCGATTTCAATAAACTTTGTGTTCTCCAAGTTCTCAGAAAGTTTTAGCCCAATATAAACACCAACTTTTTCGTTTATCTTGCTAATTTCGGTATTTAACTTAAAAAACTCTAAGCACCTATCCTTTTTGCCAAGTTTGCCCTTGAAAGCCTCCAACTTTTTTGGATAAGTCTTCAATGTTTCAATATCCCTTTCAAACTCTTCTTCGCTTGAGTAGATATCTTCCAAATTCCATTTGTATTTTTCTGCTATTTGACTTCTTTTCTTCATACTAACTCTCCATTTTTGTACTTACAAATATTTTAAACTTTTACCATTTCCTCGTCAAGAAAAAAGTATTACAATATAAAATAGCCTCACCACTTTCGACAAAACTATTATAGAAAAAATTTTTGAAATAGATATTGACAATAATCAAAACTTGCAATATAATATATATGTAAAATCTTCAATATGGGAGTGGGGAGAAATGACTAAAAAAACTTTAAATGTATTAATGATAATTATGGCTACATTCTTTGTGCTCTTTTTTGGAGGTAGCATCGCTTATGAAAACTATCTAAGAACAAAAAGCGACGAAGAATACGAGGAACAATGGGAAAAAGACCAAGCGAAAAAAGAAAATGAAAACGCTTCAGGTTCAACCATAAATGGCAAAAACTAAAACGGAGACCCCTCCGTTTTTTTGTTACAATGGAGTTGATTTACTATTGTTATAACAAAATGTCCCCATTTTGTCGTCATCAAACCCCCTCACACATTTGGACAAAAACCTTAAATTACCAAAACCCCGATACTCCCTCCGCTCCAATCAAATTTCTCAAAACCACCTTTATTAACACTTCAAAACTCATAGCCTTATTTTATATACTCAAGAGTTATTAACTCTCGAGTATATAAACATTACGCAATATTAAAAAGTCATAAATCTAGCCATTTTACGCAAAACCGCTCAACACTAATTTTCACCCAAAAGCATAATATTTCCAACAAAAAACACATTGAAGTCACCATCCATTTGGTAAGTATAAACATTCAATGTGTTTTTATATACTTTTATTATATTGAATTGTGGTTTTTTAAAGCCAAATTTATTTTGATGCTAGAACTTATATACATCTCTCATTTTGTCAAACGCTAGCAAAATTTCTTTTGCTTTTACTTGAGCCAAGGTGTCGTCCTCGCTAGCAATAAAGTCCTCAAGAGTGTCGATAAGTTCGCTTCTTTTTATCACGTCCAAAGGCAATTTTTTGCTTAGTTCGTTAGGGGTGAGTTTCAATTTTTTTAAGTTTGGGAGTTTGTCGGTTTTAATTAGGAAATAAACGGTGTCCGCAAGCCTATTTGCCCCACTTCCTATATAGTTTTTTGTATAATATCTAGTTTCAAAAAACGGCTCAACCACGTCCCTATTATCAAGAACTATTCCTGTTTCGTTATATAGTGCATTGACAATTGCCGTAGAAATGTCCTCGGTTGCATTTACGCTAGTTTCAATTAGTTGATAGCCCGACTCATTTCTTCCAATAAGCATATTAAATTTGCTAGACATAACAAACGCCTTTGCCCTCAAAGACACTTGGTCAATTTCGTTATCCTTAAGCCCGCTTTTGTTATAAACTAAAATTTCTACCATTTTCTTTCTCCTATACCCCAAAACTAAATTTTGCAAAGTCCGTGCAATGTTCTTAGGTCGTTTATCATATCAATTCTAAATTCTTGCAATACATTTTCCACTTCCACTAGTGGGCAAGAGAAAATCTTGTCGTTTTTGACTCCGACCGCTAGGTTGGTTAGGTCTTGTCTAAGCAGGTCAACTGCAAGAACTCCCCACCTAACTGCAAGCATCCTATCATAATATGTTGGCTCTCCACCACGTTGCAAATAGCCTATTTCTATGCCTCTAGTAGACAATCCCACTTGCGATTGGATTTCAAAAACCAACTCATCCATATCAATTGAACTACCTTCGCTCATAACCACAATTGGCGAAGTTGCCCCGTGACGCATAGCGTTCTTTATGTCCCTTACAACTTCGGCGGTACTATATCCTATTTCGTTTACAACAAACGAGTCCGCTTCGGTGGCTACTGCCGAGTGCAATGCAATGTCTCCGCAATGCCTGCCCATACACTTAAACACAACCGCTCTGTCGTTGGCGTACATAGTTTGCTTTATGTCGGTAATTGTATTAACCGCTTGTTGAACGGCGGTGTCAAAGCCCAAAGACCTTTCGGTATAAAATAGGTCGTTGTCTATAGTCCCTGGGATGCCGATAACCTTTACTCCCGCATTAACAAGGTCTCTACAACCCCTAAATGAGCCGTTTCCGCCAATAACAATTAGCCCCTCTATATTATTTTCCTTTAAGTTTGAAATTGCTTGTTTAAAGCCGTTTGGAGTCATAAAATCTTGACTTCTGCTAGTTTTGATAATTGCTCCCGCAATGGTTTCGATATTGGCAACATCCACAAGTGTTAGAGTTCTTACATCGTTTTCAATAAGCCCTTGAAAACCCCTATTGATACCAATTACCTCAATGTCGTTTGAGGCACTAGTTTTTACAATGGCCTTTATTGCCGCATTCATCCCAGGGCAATCCCCGCCACTGCACAAAATTCCTATTCTTCTCATTTTTTTTACCTTTTATATTTCATTCTACATTTAAGATAGCACAAATAATATTTTCTTTCAAATATTTTGATACATTTGTATAAATTTGATAGCGACTTTGTCCAAAGCATTTGAGACACAAGTGCTAAATAACCTTTATATAATCATCCTCAATATATGCGTGGAGTTCGCTTATAAGGAAGCCTTTGGTATTAACCGTAACCGACAGTTTAAATGGTTTTAGTTGTTTGCTACACTTTACAATAACAGGACTATCCCCCGGATTTGCCTTTAGGAGTGAGAAAATTTCCCTACTCAAATTTTCATCCGTCAAGTCGTACATAAGATATAGTTTTGGTGGGGCTTTTTCGTCTTTTTGTTCAACCGTCATAACCTTAGGGCTTTCCATAGGAGCAATGTCTTCCACCCTTACCGTAACGCCTCTATCGTTTATGCTTAGTTTACCCCTAATCTTTACAATTTTGTCCACCTCAAGCAAGTGTTTGTTGTTTGCATAAACCTTGGAGAAAAGCATTGCATCAAACGAGCCATACATATCTTCTAGTTTTATAATAGCCATTTCGCTTCCGTCACGCTTGGTGTAGAGTTTTTTCATTTCGGTTATAACCCCACCACAAGTAACTTCTTGCCCGTCTTTTAGCCCGTTATACTTATCAACGACTTCCATTTGTTCGTCATCCATTCCATCGCCATCCCCTTCGGTTTGAAGCATTCCACCATTAAAGGTAAAGGTTTTGGTTTGGTCGCCAAACTTGGCTAGTGGGTGACCGGACACATAAATTCCCGCCACTTGTTTTTCTAGCGACAACCTTGTTTGTTCGTCATATTCGGGAATGTTTGGCATTGTAATAGTGTTTACACTATCGTCTTTTAATATATCCCCAAACAAACTAAATTGTCCCGACGCTTGGTGTTTTCTGTCCGATACGGCTTTCTCGATAATTTGTGGATAAACCGCCATCATTTGGCTTCTTGTAGCCCCAAAGCAATCAAACGCTCCCGACAAAATCAAACTTTCTACACAACGCTTGTTTAGCAAACTCGTGTCAAGTCTATTTACAAAGTCGTTTAGGTCTTTATAGTCGCCATTCAACTTTCTTTCGTTGATAATTTGGTCAACCACGTTTACACCAACATTCTTAAGGGCGGCAATACCAAATCTAATTTGGTTGTTTTTAATTGTAAAGAAAGTTTCGCTTTTGTTTATATCCGGTGGCAAAACTTCAATTTTTTCTTCTTTTGCATAAGTTATATAGTTCTTAATTTCGTCCGAGTTTGTAATTCTATTATTAATAACGGCAGTTAGGAACTCCGCTTCATAATATGTTTTTAAGTAGGCAGTTTGATAAGTAACAAGGCTATATGCGGCAGCGTGAGACTTGTTGAAAGCGTACTTTGCAAAGTCTTCCATTTCCGCCCAAATAGAAATTGCCACATCCTCAGGCACGCCACGCTTTATGGCTCCGTCAATGGCGGTATTAAACTTTCCGTCCCTATCGGTAAATGCCTCCCTTCCGTGCAAGAAAATTTCTCTTTCTTTTTGCATCTTTTCTACTTGTTTTTTACCCATCATACGCCTAACCATATCGGCTTGACCCAAGGTATATCCCGCCATATCTTGAACAATTCTCATAACTTGCTCTTGATAAACTATACAACCATAAGTCGCCTTTAGTATTGGCTCCAAAATTGGGTGAGCGTAAGTAATTTTGTCAGGATTATGTTTGTTATACACAAACCTAGGAATAGCGTTCATTGGTCCCGGACGATACATCGAAACGGCAGCGACAATATCTTCTATACAGGTTGGTCTAAGTTCCTTTAAAAACTGTTGAAACCCCGGACTTTCAATTTGGAATATTGCTTTTGTGTTTCCCGTGCTTATAAGTTTGTAAACTTCGGGGTCATCATAATTTGACTTGTCAAAATCAATTTCTACACCATAATTTTCTTTTATATACCCAAGAGCCATCTTGATATCGCTTAAGTTTCTTAGCCCCAAAAAGTCCATTTTTAGGTGTCCCAAGTGTTCCATTTCAACCCCCACATATTGGGTGGTTATATCGTCACCATTTCGAGACAAAGGAATAAACTTTTGAAGGCTATCCTTACCGATAATTACACCACAAGCGTGTGTTCCCGTTTGCCTTGGCGCATCTTCTAGTTTCATAGCAATATCAACTACTTTTTTGATATCGGGATTTTCGTTGTACATCGCAACAAGTTCTGGCACGGAATAGTCCACGCCATAGTCTTTTGCCCCCTCTTTTGGCTTGTAGAACCCAAAAGATTTCATTATGATATTTGGACGCTTGATTTCAATTTCCACGCCGTCTTTGGTTATTTTTGTAGGCATAGCCTTGGTAACTTGGTCTAGTTGGCTATATGGCACTTTTAGCACCCTTCCTACGTCTTTTATGGCGTTTTTTGCCGCCATTGTTCCAAATGTTACAATCTTTGCAACTCTATCCTCACCATATTTTTCTCTAACATATCCAATAACTTCTTGTCTTCTACAGTCCTCAAAGTCTACGTCAAAGTCGGGCGCGGAAACTCTTTCCGTGTGCAAAAATCTTTCAAAAATCAGGTCAAACTTAAGTGGGTCAATGTTTGTAATTCCAATAAGGTACGCAACAATCGAACCCGCACCACTACCTCTTCCGGGGCCTACCGATATGCCCATATTTCTAGCAGCATTTATATAGTCCCAAACAATAAGGAAGTATTCCACAAAGCCTTGCTTGGTTATAACCCCAAGTTCACGCTCAATTCTTTCGGTTATTTCGTCGGTGTATGCACCATATTTTTTCTTAACACCCTCGTCAATTAATTTTCTCAAATATACAAGTGGCTCTTCGCCCGTAACTGGGGTATATTTTGGAAACAAATAATGCCCATAAGTGTGCTTATAATTACATTTGTTTGCAATTTCAATTGTGTTGCTAATTGCCTCGGGGTGGTCGGGGAATAGTGCAAGCATTTCGTCACCCGTCCTAAAATAGAACTCATTGCCCGGCAACTTTAGTCTATCGGGGTCATCAATGGTTTTGCTCATTTGAACACACATAAGAACGTCTTGCATTTCGGCGTCTTCTTGGTTTACATAGTGCACATCGTTTGTGGCAACAAGTTTTACGCCAAACTTTTCGGAATATTCAAATAGTTTTCGGTTTACCTCAATTTGCTCGGGCAAGTGGTGATTTTGAACTTCCAAATAAAAGTCATCACCAAACACCTTTTTAAACCATAGTATTAGCCTTTCCGCCTCGGCAAAATCCCTATTTAGTATGGCTTGGGGAATGTCTCCGGCAAGGCACGCCGACAAACACACAAGCCCTTCGGAATATTGTTCCAAAGTTTTGTAGTCAATCCTTGGCTTATAATAGAACCCATCCCTAAAAGCAATGGTATTAAGCATACAAATATTATGATATCCCACTTCATCCTTGGCAAGTAGTACAAGGTGAGCGTATTTGCTTTTTCCGCTCTTTATAGTCAAGTCGTGTGCAACATAAAACTCGCAACCAAAGATTGCCTTTATGTCATTGTCCCTACACGCATCATAAAATGTAACCGCACCATACATATTTCCGTGGTCGGTTATGGCAAGAGCGGGCATTCCTAATTCTTTTGCTTTGGCAGTTACTTGTTTGATTCTTGCAATACCATCAAGTAGACTAAATTCTGTATGTAAATGTAAGTGCACAAAGTCTGTCATTATTTTTTTCTCCTAAAGTAAAAGTATTTTTATTCACATTTTTAGTTAGTATGTGGATAATTTTAGTTTTAAAGCGTGGTAATTCTAAGTTTGCTTTTTTGGATATCTTCCGCCATCTTAATAAGTTTTGCAAACCTATGATTTATGCCACTTTTTGTAAGTTTTTCGGTGCAAAGTTCCCTAAGTTCTTCTAGGCTCGCTTCGGGATTTGCCAGCCTTAGTAGTGATAACTCCATAAGATTTTCGGGCAAAGCCTCAAGCCCGATATTGTCTTGAATAACCTTTATGGCGTTTAGTTGTTTTACTGCCGCCTCAACGGTTTTATTAAGGTTTGCGTTCAAACAATTGTTTTGTCTATTAACATTGTTTCTAAGTTCCCTAATAGCCGCCTCGTTTTGAAGGTTTAGAACCGACTTGTTGGCTCCCACAAGGGCTAGAGTATCACAAATCAATTGATATTCCTTTATATACACAATTGGTGTATTTTTCCTAATAGTGATTTTGGCGGGGATATCAAAAAACGAAAGTAACTTAACAAAGTCTTCGGCAATCTTCTCAAAATTAAACACAAACTCAAGGTGATAGCCACTATTAGACTTTTCGTTATCATAATTTTTGATAATAATATTGCTTGTGGAGCAACTGACAAAAGCCCCTTTTACATAACTTCTTTTGCAACAATCATCGGCTATTATAAAGTCGGCAATGCCGTTGTCAATTGATAGCATATCGTCTTGACCAATAGACATAATCCCTAGGTCTTTTAGCAATTGGTCGGTGATGTCATATGGCAAGGTGATTTTGTATCTATTGTTTTTTGAAATGTTTGTTTCTTCCGCAAGGGATATTTCGCATTCCTTGCCATAATATTGTTCAATTATTTCTTTTATTTTGTCGTAAAGTTCGTCTAATTCGGTGTAGATTTCCACCTTTATTTTCCCTTTTCCCGAAATACTAAGTTCGCCACTGCACTTGAGTATCGCGCTCAAAAAAGCAATAGAACAACAATCGCTTTCTATCTTTTCTTTTAAAACTTCTTTTTTTGCTTCCAACGAAAATGACATTGTTTTCTCCTACTTAAACTTCGGCATTTTGCCGTCTATGTTCGCTATTTGCTCTAGCGGTATTTTATATTTTTCTATCATATTAAACGCTCTATGGTTTTTCCCCACATTAAGTGGTGTATGGGCGTCACTGTCTATTATAAACATAGCCCCCGTTGCCACCATTTTTTCAAGTTCATCTTTTCCAAAATTGATACGCTTGCCATTAAGTTCAATATATATTCCTCTTGCTTTTGCTTCCTTTGCAATACGCTCATAGTCGACCACACATCCCGCGTATCCCAAATGAGCAAGAATGCTAACCCTATGCTTGTCCATAGCATTTATGTACGCCATAGTGTTACGCTCAATTTGTTTTTTGCTTGGTTTTTTCTTAAGTAAATTTGGCAAAACAAACTTAAAAAATTCCACAAACCCAACTTTACTAAACCTATGAAAACCAAGAACAACTAGGTCAAGACCTTCTAGTTCTTCATCCGTTATGTCCACATCACCCGACCTAGACATAAGGTTTGCCTCAATTCCAAGAAGCACTTTTACATTATACTTGTCCTTAACCCTATCTATATCCGCCCTCATTTTTTGAAGGTCGCCCGCCTTTATATGGTTGGCGCCCTTGTATGAGTGGTCGGTTATTGCAAGTGCTTCTAGCCTAATATTGTCCGCTTGTGCAATCATTTCTTCCACAGTACCCGTGCCGTGGGTATAGTTTGTGTGTGTATGAAAATCTCCCGTTAGCCTCATTCAAATTCTCCCAAAAATTTTATTTCCGTTTGTAAATCTATGTTATAAGTTTTTTTAAACATTTCTTTAATTTTTGCAATAAGCCTATATACGTCGCTAGCCGTAGCCGAGCCGTCGTTTATTACAAAGTTGGCGTGCTTGTTTGAAACTTGTGCTCCGCCCACTCTTAGCCCCTTTGCTCCCATATCGTCTAGCATCTTGCTAACATTTAGCCCGTCAATTCGCTTAAAGGTCGACCCTGCCGAAAAACTTTCCAACGGTTGGGTGTCACGCTTCTTTTTAAGCACCGACAAAAACTTTTCCATAATGTCGTCTTTGGGTAATGGTGTTAGCCTAAACCCAACACGGAGTATAATGGCATTCTCCCCTTGAAACACGCTTGACCTATATGCAAACTTGCATTCTTTTGAACTATAGTACTTTATCTTTCCATCACAAAGTGCCACTACATAATCGACCACGCCCGACATATCTTCGCCATATGCCCCTGCATTCATATATGTAGCACCGCCGACCGTGGCAGGTATTGTGGACAAAACCTCTAGTCCACTTAGTCCCAAGTCCCGAGCGACCGCATACGCACTACTAAGCCTAACCCCCGCACCGCATTCAAGACGACCATACTCATCTAGTTCCGTCCTCTCAAACGCTCCGCCAAGTTTAATAACCACCCCACCATATCCTTTGTCGGATACAAGCAGGTTGCTACCCGCGCCTAATATAAAGTAATCCAAGTTGTGCTTTTGTATGTAACCAAATACTTTAATAAGCCCCTCAAAGGAACATATCTTTAGCATACACTTTGCTTTCCCGCCCACCTTAAAGGTAGTAAACGACGAAAGGTTCACGTTTGTCTTGCACGTTCCGTCCGTATTCAATCGCCTTAGGGCAACAATTTGTAGTCTACATACATTCATATTTTACTCCAAAACAAATTTTTTTACAAACAAAATTGTTAATAATAAATAAAGTATATTTATATATTAATTATGCAAATAGTTTTCAATTTGCTATCGCCAAGCACAAAGCGTTCTAACTTTTGTCCCCCACACATATACATATAGAAGAAAATTTAAGGAAGGAATACAATATGAAATCAAGAAAATATTTGCTATTACTAATTTTGCCCGTACTACTTTTTTCCTTTTCGCTTGTGGGGTGCAAAGAGAGCGAATTAGAAAAGGCGTCAAAAAATTTGAGTATATACTCTATGGACATTACATATAACGACGACCACACCCTAACCGTTTCGCAATCGCTAGACTATCGCAACCAAACAGACACCGCCCTAGACAAACTAAACCTACACTTATATCCAAGGAGTTTTAGGGAGGGATCACTTAGTTCGGTCATAAGCAAACTAAACTATAACAAGTGCTATTATAAGGGTGCAAGTTATGGCGACATTGAAGTTACAAAGGTGGAGGTAGAGGGCACGCCACAAGAGGTGGATTTGATAGGCGACAATAGCGATATTCTAAATATAAAATTAGACGAAAATTTATCACCAAATTCAAGCACAAATTTGTATCTAGAATACACCGTCACTTTGCCTAATATAAACCACCGTTTTGGCTATGGAGAGGACACAATAAACGTGGCAAACTTTTATCCAATAATGTGTATGTACGAGGACGGAAATTATGTAATAGATAGTTATCACTACAACGGCGACCCGTTCTATTCGGAAGTGGCAAATTATGATGTAAAAATAACCACACCATCATCACTTACCCTTGCATCCACTGGCGATGTAAAAAGTATTGAAGAAGGCGAAAATACAAAAACTTATACAATAGAAGCAAAAGTGGTTAGGGATTTTGCATTTATACTTAGCGACAAATACTCTATGGTTTCTGACAATATAGGCGGGGTTACGGTCAATTATTACTATTACAAAAATCAATATCCAAATGAGGGGCTAAAGGCGGGTGTAGACTCAGTTAGAACATTTAATACCCTATTTGGCGAGTATCCATATGCTACACTAAACATATGCGAAGCCAACTTTGTGCACGGCGGAATGGAGTACCCAAACCTTGTATTTATTAGTGATGCCGTTACAAGTGAGAGTGATTATATAAACACAATTGTCCACGAAGTTGCACACCAATGGTGGTATGGAATTGTGGGCAATAATGAATACAAATATGGTTGGCTAGACGAGGGGCTAACGGAGTACTCTACACTACTATTTTACGAACAAAATTCCGACTACAATGTAAACACAAAAGACCTTATAAAAAACACCACAAATAGTTATGTTACATTTGTTGAAATTTACGAAAAAGTATTTGGCTCGGTGGACTCTAGTATGAATAGAAGTTTGGATGAATACACAAACGAAAGCGAGTATGTATACATCGCCTATGTAAAAGGTATGCTCATCTTTGATAGCCTGAGAGAGGTTATAGGAAGGGACAAGTTTGACAAAGCCATAAAGCAATATTTTGAAGACAACAAATTTGGCATTGCCACACCCGACGACCTTATAAACTCATTTGAAAAAGCCACCAATATGCCACTAAAGAATTTCTTTAATTCGTGGACGGGTGGAAAAGTAAAAATAATGCAAGCAAGTTAAAACTTTTGGTCGCACTCGTTGCGACCTTTTTTATTGCAATTAATTTTAAGCCAGAGCATCAAAATATCTTTTAGAAATAGTTTTGAATGGCGACACAATATGTTTTGCAAAAATAATTATCCCCTTTATCTTTTGTTGTGCCACGCCATCAAATATGTTAAAATAGATATTGCAAATAGGAGAAACACATATGAAAAACATACTAATAACTGGAGCATTTGGCGGAATGGGAAAAGCCACCACCAAAAAATTTTTGGAAAATGGATATAGGGTTTTTGCATTAGACAAGGTAGTTGAGGATAACCCAAATAACAATAGTCTTGTTCCAATCGAGTGCGACATCACCGACCACAAAAGCATTGAGAGGGCATTTGAAATTGTGTCCAAACACACCGTTCACCTTGACGGCATAATTCACCTGTGCGGAATGTATATGCTAAATTCACTTGTAGAAATTGAAAGAGAGGACTTTGAAAAAATATTCAAAGTAAATGTGGAGGGTGCGTATCTAATAAACAAGACTTTCTTGCCCCTATTATATAGGGGTAGCAAAATAACCATTGTTACAAGCGAACTTGCCCCACTTACTCCCCTTCCATTTACGGGCATTTACGCCATAACAAAAAAGACACTGGACGCCTATGCCCAGTCGCTTAGGATGGAACTACAAATCTTTGGCGTACCCGTTGTGGCGGTTAGAGCGGGTGCGGTGGAAACCAATATGCTAGGCGCTTCGACCAAAGCACTAGACAACTTTGTAAACGGCACCACCCACTACAAATGTAATGCCACTAAGTTTCAAAAAATTGTGGATAGCGTGGAATCAAAAAGCATAAGCCCAAGTAAATTGGCGGAACTACTTTACAAAATTTCATTAAAAGATAACCCCAAAATGGTGTATAACATAAATCGAAACCCGCTACTTCGCTTGCTTAATATCTTGCCAAAGAAAATGCAATTTGGGGTAATTAAAAAAGTTCTAAAATAAGATTTTATTTGACAATTTTATATTGTAGTACTAAAATTAAAATAACTAAAACTTTTGGAGGAAAATATGAAATTTATAAAAGCACCAGAAATATTTTTGCCACGCAAAGATATAAATATGAAAAAATGGTCGGTTATTGCTTGCGACCAATTTACAAGTGAGCCTGAGTATTGGGAAAAGGTAAAAAAATCGGTTGGCAAAAGCCCATCAACACTAAACCTTATTTACCCTGAGGTATACTTGTCGGAGTTTTCAAAAGAAGCAATTGATGGCATCCACAAAAATATGGACGACTATGTAAAGTCGGGAGTACTTGAAAACCAAGGAGAATGCTTGATACTAGTAGATAGAGTTTTAGGTGACTACCATAGACTTGGACTAATGCTTGCCGTTGACCTAGAAAGATACGACTATCGTAAAGAAAACACCACCTCTCTTATCCGTCCATCAGAAGCAACCGTTATTGAAAGGCTTCCTATTAGGGTGGAAATAAAGACGGGCGCGACCCTTGATCTTCCACACATCATCCTACTTATGAATGATAGAAAATATAATATCCTAAATAGCCTTTACGAAAAGAAAGACGAGTTTGAAAAAGTTTATGACTTTGATATTAGAACGGGCAAAGACCACATTGTTGGATACAAAATCACCGACAAAAAACTAATTAAGGAAACAATTGACAACCTAATTGCACTAAACGCCGAAACTAAATTCCTAGTAGGAGACGGAAACCATAGTTTGGCTGCCGCAAAAATGTGTTGGGAAAACAAGAAAAAGAACGAAAAAATTGGCTTCTTTAGAGCAAGAAAAGACCCTTCTAGATTTGCCCTTGTTGAACTAGAAGACGCAAACGACGAGGGAATGATAATTGAGCCTATCCATAGAATTTTGACCGGTGTAAACAAAGGCTTTGTAACTGGGCTCAAAAAACTATGCAAAAATGGCACAAGAAAGCAAAAATTGCATTTCTCCGACGGAACAAAGGACGAGGTATGCTTGCCAGAAAACTCGGTTGAAGCCATTTGTATGCTCCAAGAGTACATCGACAACTATCTAAAAGAAAACGAAAAAGTAAAAATCGACTATATCCACAACACCAAAAACTTAATTTCTTTGGTTAAGTCAAGCAAAAAATCGGTTGGAATTGAATTTCCACAAATTGATAAAAACGAACTATTTGATTATGTTGGAGCATTTGGTCCAATGCCAAGAAAATCGTTCTCAATAGGAAAAGCCGAAGAAAAAAGATTTTACCTAGAAAGCAAGAGAATTTAGAGGAAACAAACACTATGATAAGACAACTTACACCAGACGATTACGACAATATAAGGGAACTTTGCGTATCCACATTCAAAGAATGCATTGAGCCCGCATATCCAAACAAAAGCAAAAAGTTGGATATCTACAACTTCGATAATGCAACTCTTGATGTATTTGAAAACTATGGATACTTTATTGAGGACGAATTGATAGGAGCAATTGGAATACTAAAAACAAACGCTCATATTTCATACTTTTTTGTATCCCCTCGTCTTCAAAGAAACACCTTTGGAAGAAGCTTATTGCAAACGACACTCGAAAATCTTGGTCTAGACCAAGCACACTTGGTTGCAACCCTCAATTCGGTTAGTGCACTTAAGCGTATGGGCTTCAAAAAGACAAAAGATTTCTTTGATGAGGACGGAAACGAGTATGCCGATATGAAACTTAGTTTCACTCCAAAGTGCACGACAAGCGAAAACCCTACAATGGCGGAATTATACGCACTCGAAACCCTTCAATTAAAACTCGATAAAGAAGAGGAAAGAAGAGCTGAAGCCGAAAGAAGAGAAAAAGTTAGACTAGACAAAATTAGAAAAAAACAAGAATACGAAGCCGAAAAAGAACGCAAACACCTTGAGTATCTAGCCGAAAAAGAACGCAAGCATCAAGAGTGGTTAGCCGAAAAAGAAAGAAGAGAAAACACATTTGAAGACAAAACTTTGACTTGCAAAAAATGTGGAAACGAGTGGACTTGGACGGCTAGCGAACAAAAATTCTTTAAGGAAAAAGGATTTTTTAGACCATCTATGTGCAAAGAATGTAGGTCACAAATAAAAGTTAGAAGAACTTTCCATAGAGAGGGCTAGGCCTAGTCATTTAGCATAATTTCATACAAAAAAAGCAAACCTAAGTATTTGCTCCAAAGCCTTGGAACAACACATATGGCTTGCTTTTTTATTGCAATTTGGGCTAGTCTTGCTTGATATCGCAAGCCTCACCATAAACACCTTCAAAGCACTCCTTAAACGCCTCAAAGCCCGCTTTTTTGAGATATTCAATGTTGGCTTTGTTTGGAAGGGCGGAGTTTGGATAAATGGGTGGCAAAATGTGCACAACGGCACGACGCCTAAATTTTTCTTTGTTTCTCTCGGGCGGAAAAGTTATAAACAAGGGCACTATCGGCAAGTCGAACCTAACCGCATAGTGATACGCCCCGCTCAAGTGCGGTCTAGGCTTGCAGTAGTCCTGCCACATCGAGCCCTCGGGATAAAATAATATCACCCTGTTTTTGTTTTTTAATATCGTCTCGGTTGCCTTAAACATATTTTTTTGGGCGGTCAAACTATCGGACAAAGGCATTGTTCCCCACGCCCTAAGCATTGAGCCTAGCAAGTTTTTGAAATTATTAAACTCGCCTATGGTTATATAAACTTTTTTACGCTTTAGGGCACGCACTGCAATCATACTATCATATTCATCCACGTGGTTTATTATTGCCACGGCATTGTTTATTCCCCTCAAATTCTCTCTGCCAACAATTTTTAGTCGATATCTAATTTGGGTTATAGGATACTTTGCAACGCCAATTAGCCCACGCAAGGATAGGTGTGCCACATTTTCTAGCGGACTGGTTCTAAGATATCTATAGTTCTCATCCACTTTTTGCATCTTGTTACACTTTATTGGCGTGGCGTGTTCGTGATACTCCCTGTTTTTCTCCAGTTCTTTTATTTTGGCATAAATTTCTTCTTGATTCATACTCTCACCATCAAAAATCTAGCCTTTGAGTAGGAATCCACTCGTTTTTTGTTCTAAACACCGACTTAAAGTAAACAATTACATATAGCCCACAATAAATTGGATTGGATAGTAACACAACAAACTTTTGAGCGTCGGTCATCTTGTTGTACTTTTTGCAAGCAACAAGCCCAATACTTGTATATATGACCATTAGAACATATAAAATAAGAATTAGCGCTATCGACCAAATTAGTGCTCTAAAGTTGCAAGCACCAATACATAGCGATATAATAAAGGTTACAAACAAGGCAATTGACGACACAATCGAGGTTATTACAAGCGACACAATTGGCAATAGCGAATAAAGTGTATCGGCATATTTTCTATCAAACCGTCCGCCCTCTCTCGACTTTTTCTTAATATCGCCCAAATATCTTTTTTGCGAAGCGGAAAAGCCATTGACCCAACGCACTCTACGCTTTATATCGCCCTTTATACTAGTCCCCTCTTCCAAATATGTGATAGAGTCGTTTGCATAATAACTAGTATACCCGTTTGCCTCACAAAACAAACTAAACTCGGCGTCTTCTGCCACACTTTTAAAGTCCCATCCGCCGTTTGCTTCCAAAATAGAAAATCTAATCGAAAGCCCCGAGCCAGTAAAGGTAAGTGCCATATTGTGCTCCGACCTATAATAATTTCCTAGTTCGTTTTGGAAGGCGTGAGTAAGTCCGCTACAATTGCTAACCCAATTGTTTAGGCCCTTTTTGTTGCCATATTCAAGGTTTAGGTTTCGCCTGTTGCTAACTATTACGTCCCTGCCCGAGGCAATGGCGTTATTTAGTTCTTCCAAGTAGTTTTTGTCAAGAACGTTGTCGGCATCAACAATAGAAACATAGTCGCACTTATACCCTGCTTCAAACATTTCCTTAAAGCATCCGTCAAGCGCGTCGCCTTTGCATTTTTGCCCCTTTACAATTGTTACTTTTGCATTTGTCAAGGTTCTATTTACAATGTCAATTGTTGGGTCGTCCTCTCTATCCACAATTACAAACACATCAAAATTTTCTTTCCCATAAGTTTGGTTTGCAATGCTATCAAGAAGCCTTCCTATACACTTGCTTTCATTCTTGGCAGGCACAACAATTGCAATTTTTTTATTTTCGTTACTTATATATTTTTTGTGCTTTTTTAGCGGTTCAAACCAATAAAGCATTCTTGGGATATAAAAAACCAATGACAAAACCATTGCCACTAGATATATGATTAAAATAATATTTATTGCGGTGTTCATAAATTTCTCTCTTTTGTAATAACATATTTATATATATATTAATATAGCCTATTTATCAAAAAATTACAATTAAATAACACTTTTAGGCTCAATTTTTGCATAAATTATATAAAATTTTGTTTACAATGTTCGACACAGTGTCTAAAATTTCGACAAAAAAATTTTTATATTTTTTATAAAACCCATTGACAATAGCCTTTCTCCGTGCTAAAATGTGGGTATCAAAACAAGGAGAAACCTATTATGTTTAGAGTTATTAATAACAACAACAATAATAATTTAAACGCATATACTATGGGTTTCATTTTTGTTGTTGCATAAGATTCAATTTACAATTTGCACACTCTCTTGAAACCTCAAGAGGGTGTTTTTATTTTAAAAGATAAGCACACCCGTATAGTAAATATGTGGGTGTGCTTTTTGCATACAACCCCAAAAACTTAAATGCAAGGAGAAATATTATGGAAAAGAGCAATGCCGTAGCGGGCGACAATGACAATACAAACAATATGACAAGGAGTGTTTTTGTGTAAACCGTTTGTGCTCCTTAAAAAAATAAACCACCAAAAATGTTTACAAACAAAGACAAAATCAATTTTTAAGGAGAATAAAATTATGAAAATTATAGACGAAAAATATATTAAACTAACTATTTTGGAGAAACAAAAATACATTAAACTAATAAAAGACAAATTTGAAAGAAAACTAGCCCGAGCACTAAGCCTAACCCGAGTATCCGCACCTTTGCTTGTAACAAAAGAAAGCGGACTTCAAGACGACCTAAGCGGAGTTGAACGCAAAGTATCGTTTGACATCAAAAAAGACGGCAAAGTAGTAGAAATTGTCCAATCACTTGCAAAGTGGAAGCGTATGGCTCTAGCCAAATACAACTTTCCTATTCACAAAGGGCTTTATACCGATATGACCGCCATTAGGCGTGATGACAAAATGGACGAAACCCACTCTATATACGTTGACCAATGGGACTGGGAAAAAGTGATTACAAAAAAGGATAGGTGCTTGGACTATCTAAAACGCACCGTCCAAAAAATCGTTGACGCCATTGCCGACACAAGCGATTATCTAAAGGGAAAAGGCTTCGGTGGAGTAAACATAAAAAGGGATGTACACTTTATATCCGCACAAGAGTTACTAGATATGTACCCTACAAAAACGGACAAAGAAAGGGAATATTTGATTACAAAAAAATATGGCACAGTGTTTATTATTGGCATTGGTGGAGCACTTAGCGACGGACGCCCACACGACCTAAGAGCACCCGACTATGACGACTGGAGCCTAAACGGCGACCTACTATTTTATCACGAAGTGCTAGATATGGCTTTGGAACTATCTAGTATGGGAATTAGAGTGGACGAAAAGTCGCTTATGTCCCAACTTGAAACCTCCCAAAAAACCGAGCGTTTGGCTTACGACTATCACCAAAGCATTCTAAAAGGCGAACTTCCTTTGACTATCGGCGGTGGAATTGGTCAAAGTAGACTATGTATGCTTTTACTTGGTCGTGCCCACATAGGCGAAGTGCAAGCAAGTTATTGGGACAAGGGCACAATAAAGACTTGCAAAGAGCAAAAAATCGAGTTGCTATAATATATCAAAAAAAGACACACTAAGTACTATGCTTTGCCCAAAGCCCTCAAACTTTGGAAACACAAAAGTCACTTAATGTGTCTTTTTATTTTGTTTAAACTATGTAATATTTATTTACTCATAAACTCGCAAATATGGTCATTGGATTAAATCAAAATGTTCTATTGTTATAAACTATATGATATCAATTTGTTGCTACATTTCTCTTTCGTCATACATCATTGCTTGGTTTATTTCTCTTGAACTAACATTTATTACTTTGCCGTGAGCAATTTTGAATCGTGGATTATCAAAAACAACCCAAATAATTTTGTCATATTTTTTGTCATCCAAGGTCATTCTATCATCACCATCGGTAAACACAATCTTATTAACCTTAGGGTCTTTTGAAAACGACCTTACTGCCAAATTAAAAGACGTGCCACCCCTACCCTCTATTACAAAATCATTAATGTCGGATAGTTTTTTAATCTTATGAAAGCCATAAAACTCGTCGTCAAAGCAACCCACTTCTAGTTCACTATCCTTAAGTAGTGGTTTTAGTTGACGCAAAAAATTACAAAGAAGGTTTCCGCTTACCGAACCACTGGTATCAAGCAATACTTGGGTTATTGGGCGGTTGTTTTGCTCCAACGCCTCAATGCGTGCTTGATAGTAGTTGTCGGCATCCGCCCTACGATATGACCACATTGTCTCATCGTTTTCCATTTCTTTTTTTAGGATTTTTCGCCAATCGGCAGGAGTTTTCTTCGCCTCGCCAACATCGCCAAGCCTCATTCTTTGGCGTCCGGCACCACTGCTCGCCATCCTTCCCGAACTCTTTTCCAAATCGTCAAGGGCTTGTCTGACCATTTCTTTTTTCATTTGGTCATTGGCTTTGTTAAAGTTCTTTTCTTGGTTGGCATAGTCTTTTTCGCCATCACCTTTTTGGTCGTCGCCACCACCACCTTGGTTGCTATCATCCTTTTCGTCGCTTGCTCCGCCCTTTTCGTCGTCATCGCCACCGGCAACGCCTTCGTTTTGGTCTTTGTCGTCCACGCCGTCTTTATCAGGGGTTGCGTCGCCATTTCCGTTGTTATCTTTTTCATTTTGGTCTTGATTGTTGTCTTGGTTTTCGTCCTCGGGGGGTTCCCAGTCGTCGTGGTTATCAGGTGGTGGAGGTAGTCCGTCTTCGCCGTTCCCGCCATTGTTTTTGTTGTTGTCTTTTCTATTTTTGACAATGTCATACATTTCGTCCGCCGACTTGTCTAGTGCTTCGGGCATATTTACAAAGCCTTTCTTTATAGGCAGTCCGCCGTGCTCAAGCATTTGGTTAATAACCGCATCGGTGGCAATATTCCAAAGTTCCGGGTCACGCTCTCCGTCCTTGCTTCTTTTGATGTGGTCAAAAGCAATGTGCATAACCTCGTGCGCCAAAGTAAATGTCCTCTCGTCCTCACTTAGGCTCCTTAGAAACGCGGGGTTGTACATAACCTTTTTACCATTGGTACAAGCGGTTGGACACTTGCTAGCCTCAATTTCCAAATTATTTAGTTGTGCACCCAAAAAAGGAAACCTAGACAGAACATTCGCCATTGTCTCGTCTATCATTTTTTTGTTTTTGATATAATCAATTACTTCGTTTTTTTCTTCCATATCCTACTCCGCTTTGTAAGTCAACGCAAGTGATTTTATCTTCTTTCCCACCTTGTTCATATCTTTTACAAACAAAAAGATTTTTGTGCCCTTAGGGAATTTGAACCCATTAAGTCCTCCAAATTTGAGCATTCCATAAAACTTTTGTTGGTCTCCCTCTTTTAAGTCATCTAGCCCGTCGATACAAATACACACCCTATCCGACTTTTTGGACTTTACAACTAGTTCCATAACCCACGCTGGATACTTATATTTGCCCTTGTTGTCAGGTACAATTCCTAATTCGGAGGACGGAATGCTTGCGGGAATGACTATTGCATTTGGCACAAGCGATATATCCACACCTTGAAAAATGATTGGGTCATCTATAGAAAGATTAAATAATTGCATTACATTGCTTAAACTTTTTTTATTCATAAACTTTTCCTTTTTTCGTTATTCATTTGCGTTTTTGCATATTGTTTTATGTCTTTTGGGGAGTTATCTTCCCATTCCTTGATTTTCGTTCTTACTAGGTTTTACTTTCTTTGGTTGTTCTGCTTCCTTTGGCTCATTTTGTGCTTGTTTTTTTATCATATTTAGATAAATTGCTTTATCCGCCTCGCCATTTACCCACGCACGCTCAAAGATATTAAGCATTTCACCGCCAAGGTACTTTGCTACAAACTTTCTTACCTCTGGCATATCCGACTTACTTGCATATCTAAAAGATAGCACCATAGCATATCTTTCGTCAAACATAGTTGGAATGTCGTCCGTAGAATAGTTTCCTTCCACAATGTCTTCCACAAATAATGGAGTTTTTCTTGCAAAAGCAATAAAGTTGTTTGCTAGTTCCGAACCCAATTTGTTTTCAATTAGTTCTTGCGAAAGTTTGCCTTTTGAAGAATAAATCACCTTGCTTAGTTGCTCCCAACCACGAGGGTCAATTGTATACTTTGGCGGTTCGTCTGGGTTGTATGTAGAATGGAAAACCTTTTCGCCATATGTGGCAACAAAGTTGGATACAAGTGGGTGAATACGAATGTGTTCTTCGTCCCCGTCTTTAACTTTTTTGCTTCCCCATTCTAGCCACGATGGAATATCCAAAGGAAGATATACGTGACCAGTAAAACGCCTAAATAGTGGCTCTGGCATATTGTACGCCGAGGAACTCTCTTCCATACTGTTTCCGGCAGCAACAACCACGGCGTTGTCAGGGAGTTTGCCATAGTTTGGACCAATTGAATTGTTTAGAACCAAGTGGTAAACCAAACTTTGCTCATAAGGTCTAACGTTGGTTATTTCGTCAATGAATAGTGCGTGGTTTTTCTTTGGCTCTTTTTTACACTTTTCACACAAATCCACATACCACGATGGTGGAACCCACTTGCCGGCATCGGTATTTTCCATATTTGGATAAATATTTTTTCCAATAACCTCTTCGGGCAAAATTCCATTTCTAAGAACAATTGACACAAAGTCTGGGTCAATTTCTTCAATTCTTCTAGTTTTACCAACACCACTAGGTCCGTGAAGCATAAACGACATTTTGTTATCGATATAGAACTTTAGTTGGTCGTCTATTGACTTTGGAGCGTCTTCAATTTCAACCCCATAACCTCTTCTTTTTTTCAAGTCCACCTTCTTCCCCTCCGATATATTAGTCGAACTCTTATTCATATTTATTTCTTTATCTAATCCTGCCTCGTGTATAAAGCCCTTTCCTCTAAAGTCCCCACCATTAGGTGCACTAAACTTCGGATTGCCATTTGTCTTAATTTTACTTACATCTATACCATTTAGGTAGCCACGAATTGTGCTATTTTGCCATAAATTATTATTCTTATCGTCATCAAGTGGATAGAATGGAATATCGCTAGCAATAGCATATTTAGTTTGAATATCTATAACTTCCGCAGTGCCATTGCCATTTGGGTTTAGTTCTTTTGGCAAGTCGTTCCAGTTTCTAATTTTCCAAGTAATTGGCTCTACCTTAACCCAGCAAGGCATTTCTTCTTCTGGCACATCACTGCCATCTTTAAAGACGGTATCATCATCAAACTTTTCACATAAAATCCTTACATATTTTTCACCCCTATATTCAAATTCGTGAGCATTATCCATTTTTAATTTTTCATTATATAAATCCATCCAATAACTAAGAAGATAACTTTTGCCAGTTGCCTTAATTTGCCCCCTTTGGTATGCGTTTTCCATATCGGCATTGGCTTGGGGTCCAACATAACTTTGTGGATATTCTCCGAATTCAAGTTGTCCACGTCCACCATCTCTCTCCATAATCTTAAATGGATTTGACATCTCTTTTTTTGTCCTAACCACCTTCTCAATATCTAGTTGCATAGATGGACGAATACAAGTCACCCTGCTATTAACATTTGTGGGATAAGTATCCCCAACGTAATCAACTATTTCAACGCCATCGCCATAATCACCTTTTGAGCGGAGAAAATACTCACAAGTATCATCTAAAGAAGCACCATTTAGTGTTGCATAATCACTGGCATAGCAACACCTTAAATGGCGTTCAATGGTTTTTACTCTTTCTTCGTCTTCAATATAAATTAAATCTTTATTTATTATTTTTTCCCCATCTACACCATCTTCTATGGTCTTTGGAACGATAAAATCAACAAACTTCATTTTCTTCTCCTCATTCTCTTCAGTCATTTTTTGAATAGTGCTTGCAACACTAGGTTGTACTAATATCGCACTTTGTTTTTGCTTTGCGGGTTCAAACGCCTCGGACAGAAAACTATGCAATCTATAATCCCCGCCATTTGGAGCACCAAACTCCGAATTTCCGCCACTTTTTATATTACTTACATTTATGCCATTTAGGTAGCCACGAATCATACTATTTTGCCACAAGCCCCTATTTCCATCAAGTGTATTTGGATAGAACGGAATGCCCGCAATAATGCCCTCGTGTGTAACTATGTCCAAGGTCTCCGCCTTGCCATTGCCCTTTGGGTTAATGCTCTTTGGCAGTTCTTTCCAATTTTTTACCATCCAAGTAATTGGCTCAACCGAAAACCACGTAGGCTCATAATCATTAAATGTGTCGCCATTTTCAAACTCGCTATCGTAGTCGGGGCTAAACGCTTCAACTCTTACATATCTAGTATTGTCCACCTCGTACTCTTTGCCATATTCGGGATTGCCATCGTCGTCTAGCCCCGTCATATATTCTTTGCCAGTTGGTTTTGCCCTACCGCTTGAGAGTTCGGCTTCAAGTTCGTCATTTCTAGTCTCTCCCACAAAGGTCTTTGGATACCATCCAAACTGTAGCCCCATAAACTTGTCGCCCAAGGTATTTCTTTCCACAAACCTAAGGTCGCCTCCACCCGCACACGCTTCTTCAACTTTTTTTAGGTCGAGGCTAACGCTAGGCACAATGCAACCATCGTATTTGTCCACCGTGTCCTCAAACTTCCCGTTTAGCAAAGTAGAAAAGTTTTCGGTTACATTTGAGTGACCATTTCTAAGCCACGCCCAACCCTTCTTTCGTCCAAACTTGCCATATTTGGGTGCAAGCATTGCTCCAAGGGCAACCGCATAGTCGGTGGGATAGATGTCTCTAATTGCATACTTGCCACTAAGTTCAAGCGAAACTCTATCAACTGTATCCCAACTCTCGTCGCCAACCCTTCCAATATCGCTAAAGTTTTTTTGAGTTTTAAAAACAATATAGTCCTTTAAATCCATATTTACCCCTTTTTTACACATTCCAAAACAACCAAAATGATTGTAATATACATTTTATTGATTATATTATATCATATCCCTAGCCAAATTGCAATACCCAGTATGAATTTTATTTGGGGCGAAAGTTTAATCAAATTTGTGCTTTTATCCGTGCATTTTAGACTTTGTCATCACGCCCAAAACCAGAACCAGCAAAAAAAATTTTGAAAAAGGGGTTGAAATTTGGTTTTGGATGTGCTATCATATACCTCGGCTTAAAAATAATACAAGATTTAAGGAGACTAATTATGGGAGAATTTAATTTTAAAGCAAAAGACAAAATAGTACATTATTACATTGATGAAAAGAACAAGGCACATATCCTATTCAAACAATCCAAGGGTTATGTTGACCTAAAAACTCTAAAGCACTTTGATAGTGTTACCGACGAATTTTCGGCAAGAGAATATATAACTAGCGGGAACGACAAATTTGAAGTTATGTCGGGCATCCCTATGCCAAACTATAACGACGGCTTTGGTGCAAACGGCTATAAATTAGAGCCAAACCTAATAGAAAGTATAAAACTTCACAAGTATCAAAGAAACTTTACAAAGTTTTATGCCGGCAAGGGACTAACTATGGACGACTTGCTAAGTTCGCTAAACTTGCGTAACGACCTATATACCACTAGAATGGTAAAGCAAGTTAAATTTGCAAAAGAAGTCGAGAACGCTCAAAGAAAATTTGAAAACGAGAAAAAAGAGTCTGCCGACAGAAAAGCACTGCTAGATAACTATGTATTTTCTGTAATGAGCGAAGAAGACAAACTTAGATAAAGGATATCCACACTATGTGGATATTTTTTATATTTTTCCACAAAAACATTTCTAAAAAAATTAAAATCCGCTCTATTTACTTGCAAAAAACTCATTTTATAAGTACAATATCTACACTAAGGGGTGAATTATGAAATTAAACGAACAAGACGAAGAATTAATATCCATTGCCGACAAAGTTGCACTTAGCAATTGTGACCTTTACGACGATATAACTATGCATCTAGGTTGTGCACTAAGGGCAAAATCTGGCAAAATCTATACCGGTATCAATATCAAAACTTCGCACTCAATATGTGCCGAGCAAGTAGCAATCGGCTCCGCCCTAACCGCCGGAGAAAGGGAATTTGATTGCATAGTATCAGTCAAAATGGACGAGGATGGAAACACTCGAGTGGTTTCGCCTTGCGGACTATGTAGATACACATTTGAAAAACTTGGACTAAACTGCGACGTTATTGTAGAGGACAAAAATGGCAAACCTCTCAAAGTTAAAACCACCGACCTATTGCCATACCCATACAAAAGATAAAAAAACAAACACCACAATTATGGAGCAAACACATTGAGTTTGTCGTATATTGTGGTGTTTTTTTTGTTAAAATATTTTAGTTCAAAAGCAACGCTTTTGCAAGAGCCGTTGCACTATTTATACATTTTACAAGTTTTAGTTCGGTATTTGATGTAACTGTGCCACCAAGATTTCCGATATAACAATTAATTAAACTTGCACTATGAAAGCAAATTTTGGATAAAACTTTGGCAATATCAAGAGTTGAAAAGTCATAAGTTTCCTCGCTTGAGGTGTCCTCTTCAACCATTTGTTTCGTTTCCAAAAATGTGTCTTTTATCATTGTTGCAAGCAAATTACTCGCTTCTTTTAGGTGTTTTTGAGCCAAAACAATGTCGCCATTTTCCATAGCAATTGCGTTGGATATTACAAGTTTGTTTGCCTCACTGGCTTGTTCGATTAGTTCAGATAAAATTGCAATTTTCTTTTCCATTTGTCTCTCCTTATGTGTACCCAACTATCTTAGCATATTTTGTCGTTTTATGCAAAATAAAGTAGATGATAAATAAATTTATTTTTCCTTTTTTACTTGCTTTGGCATTTTTACAAAAGCGTCTTTGTATGAGTTTAGCATAGCGGAAATGGATTTGTTTTCAATTTCACACAACTTTTTTAGAACCAACATAGACAGTTCCGCATCGTCGCAACTTTTGTGCTCGGACAAATTATTTAGGTCAATTTCCAAGGCGTCCAAAATTTTCTTTAGCGACTTAACTGTTGGCTCTTTTTTGTAAATTTTGTATAAAATTTGAGTATCGAACGCTTTGATATTGGGCACCGAAATATTATATCTTTCGCAAGCGAACTTGATAAAGTTTAGGTCGGAAAGAACGGCGTGACCACAAGGTATACTACCCTTTGCACAAAGGAGTTTTGCAATTTTGTCAAAGTAGTACGGAAACTCTCTAGCACTTTTGAACTCGCTTTCCGAATACGCCAAATTTATATTTGGAGCCTCGCCCTTTCGCCCTAGCCTAAATTTTGCTTTGGGGTTGATTATAATATCATCCTTTTTTAGAACCTCAAACTTTTCGTTTACAATTATATATCCAAACGAACAAATATGATGCCCGTCCGAGCACTCAAAGTCAAAAAATATGTAATTCATTTCTCCTCCAACATATATAGTATATCTTTAAACTCCCTTTTTGAAAAGAGTTTTGACGGAAACATTAAAAAGTTTTTTCTAATTTCGCTTGACAATGGCAGACAAACCTAGTAAAATAAAAATAGGAATTATTCCTAATTTTAGAAATGGAGCGACTATGAGAAAGTACTCAAGGCAACGAGAACTCATACTTGAGATTTTGAAAAATTCATATTCCCACCCCACTGCCGATGAGGTTTTTGACCTTGCAAGGTCACACGACCCAAACATATCGCTTGGCACGGTTTATAGGAATTTGGAACTACTTTGTGCCGACGGCACAATCGAAAAAATCCCAACGGGGTTAGGCAAAGATAGATATGACCTAAAAAAATCCCCGCACCATCACGCCCTATGCGAAAGGTGTGGAGAGGTGGTTGATTTTGAGTTCAAACTGGATATGAGTGTATTCAAAAATACACCAAATCTAGAGGATTTTGAGGTCACCAAAGACGAAATTAGGATAATTGGAATATGCAAAAAATGCAAAAATTTAGGAGAAAATTATGGAACAAAAGAATAAATATGTTGGCACAAAAACCGAACAAAATTTGAAAACTGCTTTTGCAGGCGAAAGTCAAGCAAGAAACAAATATACATACTTTGCTTCAGTTGCAAAGAAAGAGGGAATGGAGCAAATTGCCGAACTATTCCTAAAGACTGCCGACAACGAAAAAGAGCACGCAAAAATGTGGTTTAAGGAACTAGGCGAACTAGGCAACACTGCAGAGAACCTATCCGCTGCTGCCGACGGCGAAAACTATGAATGGACCGATATGTATGACGAATTTGCAAAAACTGCCGAAGCCGAAGGATTTAGCGATTTGGCAAAAAAGTTTAGAGGAGTAGCCGAAATAGAAAAAAGACACGAAGAAAGATATAGAGCACTTCTAAATAACGTAGAAACCAAGCAAGTATTTGAAAAATCGGAAGTGAAAGTTTGGGAATGTAGAAATTGTGGACACATTGTTGTTGGAACAAAAGCACCTCTTGCGTGCCCAGTATGTGCACACCCACAAAGTTACTTTGAAGTATCCGCAAACAATTACTAAAATAAATATAATTGCCCCATAATTACGGGCAAAACTTAAAAACAAAACAAGCAAAAAGCACACTGGTCACAAATCCAATGTGCTTATTTTTTTATTCATCCTCGCCATATTTTTTTACTTTTTCACCTGTCAAACTTTTTACAAAACATCTATATTGTTTGTGACGCTCAACGTTATCAAAGTTTTTGTAAAGTTGTAGCATATGGTGGTTGTTTTCAAGTGTTAAGTTGCCCTCAATTGTATTGACGCCCACTTTTCTTGCTTCTTCTACAATGTAGTTTAGCATTATGGCAGGAAGACCTTTGTTTTTGTAGTCCTTTCTAACACCAATTAGTCCAAAGTCGGCAACGGTGCCGTGGTTCCTTGCCCACAAAATTCTAAATACACCTAGTGGCAATAGCCTACCTTTTGATTTTTGAACGGCTTTTGCTAGTTCGGGCAATGCAAATCCAAATGCCACCACTCTATCGTTTTCGTCCAAAACGGATATGATATAGTTCATATTAATAACCATCTTGAATTGGTCAATGATAGACTTTTTTAGACGCTCGTTATAAGGTATTACCCCATACAAATCGCCATAAGCCTCGTCCATAACCTCAAAGATGCCGTCTTTGTACTTTTCCAAATATTCCTTGATATTTTTGGCAGTGGCAATATGCAAATTATATCTTTTCATAATTTGCTCGGACAATCTTTTTACTCTTTCGTTAGTCTCTTCTGGCAAGCCCACACGGAAACTATAGTAGTCTATTTCTTTTTCGTAACCACACTTTTCAATTAGGTCTTTGTAATAAGGGTAGTTATAGTTCTCCTCAAAAGTAGCAAGTCTATCAAAGCCGTCAATAAGTAGTCCTTCACGCTCTAGGTCATTAAAGCCTAGAGGTCCGTGAACGGTATCCATACCCTTTGACCTAGCCCAATCCTCAACTGCACCAAGAAGTGCCTTTGGAACTTCCTCATCGTCTATAAAATCGAACCTGCCAAATCTAACCCTTTTGGTACCCGTCTTCATATTATACACCTTTTGAAGAATGCCACATATCCTGCCTACAACCTTGCCCTCCTTATAAGCCAAGTAGAACACAATGTCACATTCGTCAAAAGAAACATTTTTCTTTGGGGTAAATATTCCTAGTTCGTCGCCACGCAATGCGTGAACATAGCACGAATTGCCTTTGTAAAGTTTTGCGGGAAAATCCACAAATAGTTTTCTTTGTTTTTTTGTTTTTACTTCAATTATTTCAACCATACTCGTAGTATAAAATAATATGAAAATAATTGCAAATAAATAACACAAATTTACAAAAAAATTTATTGATTTTTCAACAAGTTTAGTTTACAAATCCAAAGCTGTCTATAACCCTTTTTGTTACATCAAAATAATTTTCCTTGTCAATATCTTCGCTTGCAACAACATTAGTAGTGCCGTCCACAACACCATCTATCGTAATTAAGATTTCGCCAATCTTGTCGCCCTCGCACACCTTTGCCTCAATACTTTTTGGAAGCACTATATCCACACTATAAGGCACACCCTCACCAACTTTTCGGGTTACATAGTAGACACTCTCCGCCTCAAGCACAATGTTACTTTTCTTTCCTCTGGTCACCTTTACATTATTATCAATTTGTTGCCCCTTGCTTACAACCTTTTCGGACACGAAGTTTGCAAAAGTATAGTTACACAACTTCATACTATCGGTAAATCTATCTGCCGAACTGTCTGCACCAAGCACAACTGCAAATATAGTCAAATCACCTTTTGTGTTTTTACTTGCCAAGCAATATCCCGCCTCGTCGGTAAAGCCCGTCTTGCCTAGTTCGCAATAGTCATAATATCTAATGTTTCTATTTGTATTTACAAGTTCGGTTTTTCTCCCCGACGGATGTGTAAGATAGTCCATCCAAATATTTGAGTATTTATGATAAAGTTCGTGCGAGCCTATTTCCTTTAGTAGTAGTGCGGTGTCCCTTGCCGTACTGTATTGCTCAGGTGCGGGTAGCCCCGTGGAATTGGCATATAAAGTGTTATTCATCCCAAGGGTTCTAGCCCTATCATTCATAAGTTTTACAAAAGCCTTTTCACTTCCCGCAATTCCTTCGGCTAGCACAATAGCACTATCGTTTGCGGAAGCCACGATAACCGACTTTATAAGGTCGGCAACAAGATACGCACTTCCTCCATCCAAAAACGCTTGGCTCCCTTCCACCTCACTTGCATATATGGAGGTAAGCAACTTATCATCAAGACTTAGTTCCCCTGCTTCAATTTTTTCTAGAGTTATAAGAGTGGTCATAAGTTTGCAAATGCTTGCAACCTCTCTTCTTGCATCCTCATTTTTACTCATTAAAACTTTTTTGTTATTGTCAACAACTATATAACTTTTGGCAGAAATATCTATGTCCACGACACTTGCGGACACTTTTACTCCATCAACCGCCATCACTCCAAAAGCAAGCAAAACTAGCGAAAGCAAACATAATATACATTTTTTCATATTTTCCTCACACAAAATATTTTTCTATTATTTTGCACTAATACTCAAAAAATATGTATATCGTTTTTGTAATTTATACACAAAAAAATGCTGGTAGCAAAACCATATTTTGTTTGCTACCAGCAAATATATTTATCTTAATATTTTGCTCTTAAACCATCTTTCTTGAAACTCGGTCAAAGCCATAATTTGTTCGTCCGAATAATTTCGTCCATCCGCCATAACAACTAGTTTGTCGTCGTTGTCGTCTAGCCTTCTAATTACTGCAACCACTCGCCCTTCAAACTTCTCAAGAGGCTCGTGCTCACCTAGAACATATGCGTCTAGTTCCTCGCCATCGCCCGACACCGTACCGGGCAAATATCCATAGTTTACTGGATACACAAAGCCGTGTTTTGGGTGTCTAGTCCCAAGTGGTCTATCCATAGTTACATTTACAATCTTTCCAATATATTCTTCTGTCATCATATGCTAAATCTCCGAGTGGAATGTTCTACTAATAACCTCATTTTGTTGTTCTTTTGTAAGTTTAATAAACTTAACGGCATAGCCCGAAACCCTAATGGTTAGTTGAGGATAAAGTTCGGGGTGTTTTTGTGCGTCTAGTAGCAAATCCCTACTAAACACATTTACATTTAGGTGATGTCCTCTACTCTTGGAATACCCGTCTAACAAAGTTACCAAGTTTGACACTTGTTCCCCTCTAGTTTTTCCCAAAGCCGATGGGACAATAGAGAAGGTATT
The DNA here is from genome assembly GCA_964455585.1 of uncultured Christensenella sp. Lineage (GTDB taxonomy): Bacteria > Bacillota > Clostridia > Christensenellales > UBA1242 > UBA11490. Next base: position 3,203 of record CAYVXW010000006.1, on the reverse strand, counting down.
GGATATTCCGTCCCTTGCGTCCTCATAAGGAAGTTTTGCCACCGACTCTAGACTTGCTAGTGCACCTTTGGTGTCCCTATTGTGCATAGGGTTTGCTCCAGGAGCAAATGGCTCTCCCGCCTTTCTTCCGTCCGGCGTGCTTCCCGTTTTCTTTCCATAAACAACGTTTGAGGTAATAGTCAAAATGCTTGTGCTAGGAATAGAGTTCCTATAGGTATAGTGGCTTCTAACTTTTTCCATAAAGCTATGCACTAGATTTTTTGCAATGCTATCTACCCTATCGTCATTGTTTCCGTATTTTGGGAAGTCTCCAACAACCCTAAAGTCCACGGCAATTCCGTTCTCGTCCCTTATTGGATAAACCTTTGCATACTTAATAGCCGACAAAGAATCAACCGCACAACTAAGCCCTGCAATTCCCGTTGCAAAAAATCTTCTAACATCGTTATCGTGAAGAGCCATTTCAAGGGCTTCGTAGGAGTATTTGTCGTGCATATAATGAATTACATTTAGGGTATTTACATATAGTTCGCATAGCCAATCCATCATTTTGTCGTACTTGTCTAGCACGTCTTTGTAGTCCAGCACTTCCGACTCAATCCTTGGCATTTTAGGGCTCACTTGAACTTTTGTTCTCTCGTCCACACCGCCATTGATTGCATAAAGCAAACATTTTGCAAGGTTTGCTCTTGCACCAAAGAATTGCATATCCTTGCCCACTCTCATCGAACTTACACAACAAGCAATGGCATAGTCGTCCCCCATAAACTCTCGCATTAGGTCGTCGTTTTCGTATTGAATGCTAGATGTGTCAATAGAAACATTTGCACAAAATTTCTTAAAGTTCTCAGGCAATTTTTCCGACCAAAGAACAGTCATATTTGGTTCTGGCGAAGAACCCAAATTTTTTAGGGTATGAAGCATTCTAAAACTACTCTTTGTAACATACGACTTTCCGTTTTCGCACATTCCACCAATGCTTTCGGTTACCCAAGTAGGGTCGCCCGAGAATAGTTCGTTGTATTCCGGCGTCCTCATAAACTTAATAAGCCTTAGTTTCATTACAAAGTGGTCAAATAGTTCTTGTGCCTCACTTTCGGTGAGTGTGCCGTTCTTCAAATCCCTTTCAACATAAATATCAATAAAGGTTGTGTTTCTGCCTATCGACATCGCCGCCCCGTTTTGGTCTTTTACCGCGCCCAAATATCCAAAGTACAAAAATTGCACCGCTTCCCTTGCATTGACGGCAGGTTTGGATATGTCTATGCCATAACTTTTTGCCATTTCTTTTAGTCCGTTTAACGCTCTAATTTGCTCGGCAGTCTCCTCCCTTGCCCTAATGGCTTCTTCGTCCATAACACCCTTTAGGCTCTTTAGGTAGTCTTGCTTGTAGGCAATTAATCTATCCACCCCATAAAGTGCCACACGCCTGTAGTCGCCAATTATCCTGCCCCTGCCGTAAGCGTCAGGAAGCCCAGTAATTATAGCCGACTTTCTTGCAAGCCTCATTTCCTCGGTATACGCATCAAAAACGCCTTGGTTATGAGTTTTTCGGTATTCAGTAAAGATTTTCTTTACACTTGGAGAAATCTTGTAGCCATACTCCTCTAGTGCCTTTTCGCTCATCCTAATTCCGCCAAATGGTTGCAAAGACCTTTTGAATGGCTTATCGGTTTGAAGCCCAACAATTTTTTCTAGTTTTTTGTCTATGTATCCCGCCTTATGGCTTGTAATTGTGGAGACAAGGCTTGTGTCGGCATCCAAAACGCCACCTTTTTTAACCTCTTTTGCCTCCATCTTTTGAATCTTTTCGTTTAGTTTGAATGTTGCAATGGTTGGACCCTCAAGAAAGTCTCCGCCACCCTCGTATTCTTTGTAGTTGGACAAAATAAAGTCGTGAACATCAATTTCATCACACCATTTGCCCTTTTTAAATCCGTTCCATTCTTCCGTCATATTAGTCCCTTCCTTTCAAAATTTTTTCCGCATATTTTATTTCATCTTTTGTGGGCTCTTTCACCCCTTCTAGTCGGTATTTTAGCTCCATATCCGCATATTTGTGCACGCCCAATGTGTGGTAAGGCAAAACCTCAATTTTCTTTACAGTATTAAGAGTGTCCGCAAACTTACGCCAATTTTCCAAATCCACGCTATCGTCGGTAACCCCAGGGATAAGCACAAATCTAAGCCACATATCTTTTCCCTTGTCGGATAGATATTTTGCAAACTTTAGTATATTTTCATTCCCCTTTCCCGTAAGCCACTTGTGCTTTTCGCTATCAATTTGCTTTATGTCCAGCATAACAAGGTCGCATACACCAAGTAGTTTGTCCAACTTTTCTAGATATATTTTATCTTCCGCAAACGTTGCTCCCGAGGTATCAATACAAGTAGTCAACCCGTGTGCTTTCAATTTTTCAAATAGTTCGGTCACAAAGCCCATTTGGCTTAATGGTTCGCCTCCCGAAACGGTAACGCCCTCAATGTAATTTTTGTATTTTAAAATTTCGCTAAGCATTTTGTCAACGCTTATCTTCTCGCCCTTTCCAAACTCCCACGTGTCGGGATTGTGGCAATACGCACATCTAAGCGGGCAACCTTGCATAAACACAACAAACCTAACCCCAGGTCCGTCAACCGTGCCAAATGTTTCTACCGAATGTATATATCCGTCCATATTTTTTCCTTTTAAATTGTTACAACACATATTTTACACCATTTTTTAAATTTACACCATTTATTTTAGGCACGAAATCAAAACTTTTTAATTTTCCATCAATTGTTTTGAGCACAAAATCAAAATTTTTTCAGTTTTCCACCGCTTGTTTGTGGCACAAAACCAAAACTTTTTTAATTTTCCACAAAAAGTATGTCAAACCCACTTGACAAACCACCACAAAATCAATAGAATATTATTGTGTTTTAAAAAGTCACCACTCAAACCCCACAATATACCAACCACGGCTTATCAACAAAGCCCCACCTTGGTAAAATTCAAAAAACACAAAATGACAACTTAAACACAATCAAATAGCCATCGAACACTCAGTTCGTGCTAATCAAACACAATCAAATAATCACCAAACATTTGGTTCGTGCTAATCAAACACAATCAAATAGTCGCCGAACATTTGCTTCGTGCTAACGTGGCGCAGTCGGTAGCGCACCACCTTGGTAAAATTTAAAAAGCACTTTTTAACCAC
>CAYVXW010000005.1:0-68366 GCA_964455585.1 uncultured Christensenella sp. | reverse complement strand
ACAAAAAACTCCCCTTTTTAAAAGAGGAGAGAGGATTATTTGTTATACTTGCGGTCAAGCGACTTGGAATAGATGTAAGTAATCATAAAATACATAACAAACCATAGAAAAACTGCTACCACATAAACCCACGCACTATGGAAGTTTGTTTCGTTCATAACCGCCAAAGCGTGAATAGCAAAGCCAACAACAATGCTAAGTTTTCCGCCAAGACTATGTGTTTTTGACCATACAATAACATTGGATTTTACCCAACTAAAGCCAAACATTGAGGCTTCGCCGTGTGGGCGTTCCATTTCCATTACACCATTTGCAATCATAAAATATGCAATTGGAAATAGAATAATAATTGACCAAGGCAAAGTTAGTTCGTTTGTAGATTTGTGAGTTAGGTGGATTTGGATGCCCATCATAACCCAAGTAAAATAAAAACAAACGCATACGGCAACAAAAGTGATAAGGTATCTAAAAGTATGCTTTTTTGCCCCGTCTTCCTTGATGTCAATCATCAAAATAATAAGGCAAGTGATTACCGCAAGAGAAGGCATAATAATATTATACCACTTTCCAACAAAGTCGGTTGCCACCATATCGGTCAAGTTAAATCTAAAGCAAACCGATTGAGGCAATGCGCTAATTATAAAAATCATTATTACAAAGAAATTAAACAATGTATATAATGTTAATAACCTCGATTTTTTCATAGTTATTTCCCCTTTTTCGCCCCACCTTTTTTGAGGGGTCGTGCAAGATAATTTTAGAATAAAATGACCAAAATGTCAATACCCATTTTAAATATATTTTATATATTTTAAAAGTATTCGCCGTGTGTTCCCTCTTTTTGGGTATAATGGCGAAAAAACCTAATTTTTGACCACCAAAACCCCAATAAACCACATATCCAAATTTTTTAAAAAAAGACGGAAATTGGTTCCGCCTAATTTTATTATTCATATAGCAAAATCATATCGGATAAGCCCCAAATATTCAATTGCCAATTTTCGCACTATTCGATTGAAATAATATAATAATATACAGGTTGTTCACCCTTTATCATATTGATGTCGCAGTCAGGATATTTTTCCTCCAAAGCACTAGCCAAGTCGTTTGCATCCTCTTCTACAACGTCTTTGCCATAGAACAAAGTAATGTTTACGGTGTCGTCCGATACAAGTTTTTCGATAAGTTGCATTGTGGTATCTTTTACAAGTGTGCCTTTTGCAAGGATGCCCTTGTTGTCAAGACCCATAATATCACCTACTTCTAGGTCAAAACCGTCCATATGGGTGGTTCTAACAGCATAAGTAACCGACGCACTCTTAACGCTTTCTTTTGCATTAATCATATTTTCTACGTTTTCTTCAACTGTTCCGTCTGGGTTGAATGCAAGAACTGATGCAACGCCTTCAGGCACAGATTTTGTAGGAATTACGTGCAAAATCTTTTTTGTAAGCGACTTTGCTTGTTCGGCTGCCAAAATAATGTTTTTATTGTTTGGAAGAACAATAACGTTCTTGGCAGGAATTCTATCAACTGTCTTTGCAATATCTTCGGCACTAGGGTTCATTGTTTGACCACCCTCAACCATATCGTCAACAAGCAAGTCGGCAAATACGTTTGCAATTCCTTGACCAGGGGCGACTGCCACCATTCCAATTTCTTTTAAGTTTTGTTCTCTTTGGGTTTGAGCACGCTTTAGTTCCCTATTTTGCTCAACCATATTTTCAATCTTGATATTAATAATTTCGCCTAGTTCTAGGGCGGAGCCAAGTGCCAAGTTTGGTTGGTTTGTATGTACGTGAACCTTTACAAGTTCCAAATCACCAAAGCAAACCACACTATCACCGATGTTAGATAGATTTTCTCTAAACTTTTCGATATCGCTCTCGGTTGTCTTTTTCTTCATATGAGTAATCATAAACTCGGTACAATATGCAAATTCAATATCCGCCAAGTTGTCTAGATTTACATAAAAATCGTTGTTGTTCATTGCTTGAGTGCTAATGAGTTGGTCGATGTTGATGTCAAAGTCTTCTTCGCCTAGGATGATTTTTTGCATACCCTTTAGGATAATAATAAGTCCTCTACCACCGGCATCAACTACCCCTGCTTTCTTAAGCACAGGAAGCATTTCGGGAGTTTGTTGCAAAATAGCCTCGCCGTCATTAAGAATGGCTTCAAAGAATTGTTCAAAATCGCTATACTTTTTGGCATTTCTTGTAGCCGATTCGGATACAACCCTAATAACTGTAAGAATGGTTCCCTCTTTTGGGGCGGCAACGGCTTTGTATGCAATTGCACTACCTTCCGCAAGTGCTTTGGCAAAAATCTTTGTAGTAATATCTTTTTCGCAAGTGCCAATTACATTACAAATGCCCTTTAGGATTTGTGACAAAATAACACCCGAGTTTCCCCTTGCACCTCTAAGTGCGCCGGTTATAATCGCTCTTGTAATACCCGCAAAATCGCTATCCAAACAGTTGTTTAGTTCCTTGACCACATTGTTGTAGGTCATACTCATATTTGTACCCGTATCGCCGTCTGGCACTGGGAATACATTAAGGGAATCTACAAAGCCCTTGTTATCATCTAAAATCTTTGCACTAGCAATAATCATTTTCCTAAACATAGTGCTATTAATTGTTTTCAACATATCTACTTTATCCTTATCCTTAAACGGAGTATTATACTCTAACTCCGACTACATTTATATTTACACTATCAACAATCATACCCGTAAACTGTTCAACCCCGTACTTAACCGCACTTTTTAGGTTGTCGGTAACAGTCCCGATAGACACCCCGTATTTAAGGATAGCAAACAAATCAATATAAATTCTGTTGCCAACCGTTATAATCTTGATGCCCCTAGTAAGGACATTCTTTGACTTAACAGAACCTTGACCCACAAGGTCAACAACACCATAACACTCTCTGGCAATATGCCCAGTAGCGCACGCAATTGCTTCGTCGTCTATAGTAATACTACCATAGGCATTACTTGTTTTAACTGCCATTATATCTCTCCTTACTAAGTAATTGTTATTGTAACATCATAGAACTTTACACAAAAATAGTAATGTGACAAAGCCCACAATGATACTACATACTAATTTTACAATAAGAAAGCACATTTGGCAAGGGATTTTAGAAAAATAATTGACTAAAGTTAACAAAACTTTCAAAAAAGTCTTGCCAACTCCATTTTAATTTGCTATACTCTATTTGTTTGAAACAAAATACAGATAAAATACCTCGGGGGTGAATTACACTATGGCAAAAGAATGTTTTATATGTAGTAAGAAAAAGGTGGCTGGAAACCAAGTAAGTCACTCTCACATCGCTACAAGAAGAACTTGGGGTGCCAATCTACAAAAGAAATCTATCGAAGTAGACGGCAAAATCCAAAACGAGTACATTTGTACAAAATGTCTTAAAACACTTAAGAATAACGACCATTGTTGTTAATAAAAGAGCCAAGCAAACCGCTTGGCTTTTTTATTGGCTAAGAGGTTAAATTTTTATAGATACACTCCGCTCCCGTTGTTTGATTTAAGGAATAGCAAACCACCAAGTCTTTGTGCCGTCACAAGTGTACACTATATAATGTACCCTAGTGGGTGACGGCGATTCTCCCTTACGGTCGAATACGGTATGACACGAGGTGGCAACCCTGTTGCCACAGGTAATAGTGAAGAATGAAAAGTGAATAAGTGTACAAGCGGTTAGATTTATATAGATATGCTCCGCTCACTGGTTGGCACCAGTTCGGTCGATATGACACGAATTGCCTCGCTCCACGTTTTAGATTCTTCGGGGCTAAAGCCCGCTCAGAATGACATAGACTAAAATTCATCCACTTGCACCTCTTCACTATTTACTCTTCACCTCTTCACTTGCAAGGCTATGTCTTGCGTGTGTCATACCGACCGAGTGCGATAGCACGAGCGGAGTGTATCTACTTTCAATCATCCTTATTTGTCATTCTGAACGCGAAAGCGGAAGAATCTAGAACGTGCAGTGCATATTACAACCAAGCAAAACGAACGGCGGAGATTCTTCGGGGCTAAAGCCCGCTCAGAATGACAGACCAGTCTAGCGACTTGAAAATAAAAAATAAGAGTTACGGAAGCCGTTGGCTTGGATTGAAAGTAGATACGCTCCGCTCGGTCGTTTTTAACTCCCTCGGTCGGTATGACACGAGTGGCAATAAAATTGCCATAGGTAATAAGTAATAGTGAAAAGTGAAGAGGTACAAGAGGTCGACCTAAAGTAGAGATTCTTCGCTTCGCTTATGTAATGACAAGAATGGTTTATTACGTGTGTCATATCGACTGAGGCTATGATAGTAGCCGAACGGAGTATATCTATAAAAGTTGTCCTATTAAAATAGATACACTCGGTTCGTGCTTTTGCACTCTCTCGGTGTGACACGAGAGGATGATTGAAAATAGAGATTCTTCGCTTCGCTTCAGAATGACAGGTGGCAATAGAATTGCCACAGGTAATAGTGAATAGTGAAAAAGTTTACAAGAGGATAATTGAAAATAGATACACTCGGTTCGGCACGATGTGCCTCTCTCGGTATGACACGGGCGGAACAATCCTCGGTTTATGTCATTCTGAACGCGACAGCGGAAGAATCTAGAACGTACAATTTGATTTTTATAAGGATTGCCCTTATAAATATTTATAAAAAATACTATTGCAACAAAACAACTGTCGCAATAGTATTTTTTCAAATCAAAACAATAGTTTCAATAGTATTTTTCAAAGCATGTGTCCTTAAGCACCACACCTTTGCCAATTTCTTTGTGGAAGCCCACCTTTTGTCTATATAGGCTTATAAGTAGTGCTATAGGCTTCAAAATCGTATCCACTATAATGCCAAGCACCATTTTCCTTGTCAGGATAGTTTTGTTCTATCTTAAAATAGTACTTAGTTATGGCGTCTTCAGTAAACTCAATAGCACATTCCCACCTTACCCCTTCAACTGTTCCAGTAACAGATATCTTATAGGTGTCACCATTTTTTGTGTACGATGCCACTATTTCAGATTCCGAAACACCAAAACTGACTAACGCATCACGTAAATTAGTAACCGTATCACCACCCGTTTCGCCAATATAGTCACCAATTGTAGATAAAGCCGAATTAAATTTTTCAATTTGGTCACTTGCAACTTTTTCTTTATTACTATCTGTTGCTATAGATTTATTGTCGCTATTGTAATAGTACAATGAACCATCTTCATAGCCGAACGCATAATAAAAGTCCAACACACCCTTTGACCAATCGGTATAATCCACCACATCCAAATATTTTTCCACACTATATGCCGATTCCTTATTAGTGCCATCGTATGCGGATATTCTACCAAACGCACCACTATCTACGTCACCTTCACCAGTCCAACTTATCCAGGTATAATCCTTAAGCACAAAGCCGTTATTGGCGTTCATTTTGGCATATGCCGATTTAAGAATTTCGTTGTATTCCTCCGGTATTTCTATGTCCGATATGTCTGGCTTATATTTGGTTGAATAACCTTCTATTGCATAGTCCTCGACAACCCTATATTCCTCAGTAATATCGCTAGGCAAAGTGCCCACTTGTTCCAATTGTTCAAAGGAAGATTTGTAAACCATAGTACCATTGAATTTGACTGTAGCACTCATTTTTAGTCTAGTCCAAGTGCCATCAATATACTCCGCACAATCACCACTAACAACAAAATTATATACCCCACCACTTTTATCCAAGGTGTAATTTACATTTGCGTCCACGACTTGCTCGCTAAAGCCATAGTCTTCAAGGAACACTAATTTTATTTCTTCATAAAATCCAGAAAAAGATGTGGAACCACTTAAACCAAAAGAGTCCTTTTTTATCGCTTCCACAACGGACGAATATTGATCCGAAACTGCGGTTGCAAGGTCATTGACCGTAACTTCGTCATCTTGGTACAATTCGCCACCATTTACATACTTCACCACATACTTGTTGTCAACTTTTTTAGGATACCAGTAGATTACAGCATCCGAATAAGGGTCATATTCAACATACGAGGTTGTAGGGCTATCTTCAAGAATAAAGTACAAAGAATCATAACTATTACCATTATAGGCGCTTGTTATTTTTTCACCTTCACTATATCCGTTTTGGAAACCAAAACCTATGCTATTTGCCACATATCCGCCCGTTGGGGTTGTGGACATATTGTTTAGGGCGTCTAGATATATTTGGAAGATTTCTTCCTCCGTTAGGCTAGCCCCCCCCCCACCAATTTCGTCGCCATCATCAAAGATACGCTTTGAATTGGCAATTGTGTTTGGAAGGTTGGTTTTTCCATCGTCATCGGGGTTTGGAATATAATTTTGTATAGCCTCAAAGGTGACTGAAAACTTAATTTTCAAACCCGAATAGGAGGCATCAATATCCTCGGGAAATTTGATAAGGTCGGTATCCTTTACAAACGGCTCAATAACATTACCCGCCGTTGCATCGACTTCGTACATTATTGTATTAGAAACAGGGTCTTGAATGGTGCTACCTTTTATGTAATAATAATATCCATCATCGTTTAGAACCCAACCATTTGTCTCTATAACCGAGTGTATACTTGAGGTCATTTGGGTAGAAATGTTTTTGGGGTCACTTGTCCCCTCTAGTAGCACATCACCACCAGTTGTGGTCTTATATAGTTTAAGGGAGAACTTTGCCCTAAGGAGAGGCTTTGTGGTGGACTGATATACCTTTACATAAGCGGGCATTTTTATATCCATACCTGAAATTAAAAACTTGTAGTTATCCTCTAGCGACACTTTCAAATTGGATATGGTTACATCGCCGTCTACTCTATCCTCAATGCTTGAGCCCGTGCTACTGACCGCCTCGATATCTACTTTACCGGACATTGTGGTGTATTTACCTGCCCAATCGGATGCAAAAAAATATGCCACAGTAGTGCTAACAATACACACTGCCAAGCATATTAACAATATTAAACTAAATGGCATTTGGCGTTTTTTTGCACCATAATACCTATTGTCTTTTTTTGTCACGCTTGCAACCTTTCCAAATTTCATTATTTACTTTATTATTTTACATTAACTTAAAATTATAAGCAAACAAAAAACCAAAGTATCCGAATAAAAGTTTTTTTAGATACTTTATTCTCTACGCCCTTATTATCCAAAAAAATAGCCACCTTTCCTAAAAGATGGCGGAAACTAAGGCTATTTTAAAATCTTATTAAGTTCGCTAATACTGGCGGTTTTGGCATCAAACACGGGCTTCCCCGTCACACTAACCCCTTCCGCACACGAAAAACCTAGTAGTACTAGGTCATAAGTCCCAATGCTACTACTAAGTTGTTCTTTGTTTGTCACAAGCAAAACGGTGTGGTCGGGTAGCAAACTTTGTGACAACATAAAGTCTTTATTAAAATCTTTGTGGCTAAAATCCACATAAATTATTATTTTCATTTGCTATAGTTCTTCTTAAAAATTAATATTAGTAGCGGTTTTAAAAACTTTGGCGACTTAAAGCAATAAATTTTCATATTTCCCCCTTTGCACGCATAAACTACTTAATTATATGAAAAAACATAAAATTAGGTGTTAATTACAAAAATACGGCTACACCCACTCAGAATGACAAGTGACAACAGGGTCGCCACAAGTAATAAGTAAAAGTGAAAAGTGAAGAAGTGTACAAGAGGATAACCCAATAGATACACTCCGCTCACTTGTTTGCTTTATGTAATAGCAACCTACCAAGTCTTTGTGCCGTCACAAGTGTACGCTACATAATGTGCTCTAGTGGGTGACGGCGATTCTCCCTTGCGGTCGAATACGGTATGACACACGCAAGGCATGGCCTTGCAAGTGAAGAAGTAAGAGTGAAAAGTGAAAAAGTACAAGAGGATGATTTTTATAGATTTACTCCGCTCGGTCGTTTCAACCCCCTCGGTCGGTATGACACGGGGAGAATATTATTTGGTGTCATATCGACTGAGGAAACATTAGTTTCCGAACGGAGTATATCTATAAGGATAATCCTTACCAAAATCAAACTGCACATTTTAGATTCTTCGGTCGGCGTTGCCTTCCTCAGAATGACACGAGTGGTGCAATCACTCGGTTTATGTCATTCTGAACGCGAAAGCGGAAGAATCTAGAACGAAAAGTGGTTAATTGGAAATAGATACACTCGGTTCGCTTACGCTCTCTCGGTATGACACATATAATATTCAACCCGTGTCATATCGACTGAGCGAATGTAATGAGCGAACGGAGTATATCTATAAAAGTTGTCGCATCGAAATAGATACACTCGGTTCGTGCTTTTGCACCCTCTCGGTATAACACAAATAAGCATTAGAACAAATAGTGCGTATCCACCTTTTGAAGCAATTTTTCCCTAGACTTTGCCCCATAAAAAGCGTTGCCCATAACCAAGAACTCCGCCCCAGCGTCCACTACACTTTCATAGTTGTCTTCGTTTATTCCGCCGTCAACCTCAAGCAAAACAAATCTATCGCCAATTAGTTTTTTTGCATCACTTATTTTTTGAAGAGAGGTAGAAATAAACGTTTGACCACTTTTCCCCGGCTTAACCGACATAACCAACACCAAATCAAGCCTATCTAGATATGGCGTAATGGCTTCCACTTCGGTTTCGGGTTTGAGTGCCAAGCCAAACAAAATGTCGTTTTGCTTTAGCAATCTAATTATCTTTTCCATCTCGGAAATAGTGTCCACGCTCTCCAAGTGAACAGTTACAATATTTGGCTTTAAATCCACCAATTTTTGAACCCATTCAAGTGGATTGGACACCATTAGATGCACATCAAGCAAAATATTGCTATTGTTTCTAACTTCTGCAATTTTATCTAAACTTAGGCATTTGTTTTCAACAAAAGCCCCGTCCATTACGTCCAAATGAACATATTCTACTCCCAAGTCCTCAAGCGACCTACAGTACTCCACCAAGTCATCCTCGGAACAAGGGTTGCTACTAGGCAAAACCTTAATCATATTTTTCCTCCCATTTTTTCTTTAACACCCCATACAAAGCCACATATCTATTGTATCTTTCCTTAGATATTTTCCCCTCATTTACGGCTTTTGTGATGGCACAATCTTTGCCCTCTTTTATGTGTGAGCAATCTAAGTACTTGCACTTTCCCAAACACTCCTCAAACTCGGGATAAAATCCCGCTAGTTCGGTGTAATCCAAATCTAAATCTAGACTACTAAAGCCCGTTGTGTCGGCTATCATATAGTCTTTGTTAAGATAAATTTCGTTTACTCTTGTGGTGTGTTTGCCTCTATCTATCTTCCTACTAAGTCCGCCTATCTCCAAATTTTTGTTTGGGATGAGTGCGTTTATAAACGAACTCTTTCCAACCGCCGATTGCCCCGCAAGTGCCACAAACGAGCCCGAAAGTTGCCCTTCAACCTCGCTTACGCCTTGACCGCTTAGTGCACTAATTTCAAACACTTTCAAAAAAGCATATTGCCTCTTTATACTCTCTACAAACTCACTACTCGCAATGTCTATTTTGCCTATTACTATAATAGGCTCAATGCCGTTTAGATAGGAGTAAATAATAAGTTTGTCAACAAGCATTAGGTCGGGTTCGGGACGTGGAGAAATAAGGATAAGTAATTTATCCAAATTTGCAATAGGTGGCCTAGGAATGGAGTTTTTTCGCTCCAACACTTTCTTTATTATATACTTTCCTTGGCTAAAGTTGTTGGGTACAATTTCGACCCTATCGCCCACAACAAGTCTTGTCTTTTTGGCAGTAGTTCTAATGTCGCATTCAACCACTTCGCCACATACTTGGACATAGTATATTCCACCAACCGCTTTTACAATTGTGCCAAATTTTATATTATCTTCCATACTTTTTTACGCTTGAACCATTAGATTTCTTTGAATAATTTGACTTTTTTGTAATAGTATCCCTTGATTTTTTCTTATCAAAAGGTTTCCTTTCTTTATTTTTTACATCTTTTTCAAAAGATTTCTTTTTTTGTTTTTCCTTTTCGGCGTTTAGTTTTGAAACATCCTTTACTTTATTTAAGGTCTTTTGGGATGGCATTGGTCTAACCCCAACTGGCAATTTTCTTTCCTTTATTACCACCTCTTCGCCCTTTAGTTCTTTGTTTCTTAGTTGACCACAAGCCCCCTCGATGTCGTCACCCAAACTTCTACGCATTGTAGCCGAAAGCCCAAGTCTATTTAGGTAACCCAAGAACTGTTTACAATTGTCGACTGTTGGACTAGTAAGATTTCTTCCGTCCACCTCGTTTAGTTTTATTAGGTTTATGTGACAAGGCAAGTCGGATAGCAATTCGGCTAGTTCCTTTGCGTTTTTGAAACTATTGTTTTTGCCTTCAATTAGCGTATATTCAATGATTATTCGCCTATTGGTCATTGTGTGATAGTACTTTAGTGCTTCCAAAACCTCGGCTATTGAGTACCTTTTTGCAATAGGCATAATTTCCTTTCTTGCTTGGTCGTTTGAGGCGTGAAGCGATAGACATAGGGTCACGGCATAGCCAAGGTCGGCTAGTTCTTCAATCTTACTAGGAATGCCACAAGTAGACACAGAAATATTTCTAACACTAATATTAAACATTTCGTCGTTAGTAACCGCACTCAAAAACTTCTTTAGGTTGTCAAAGTTGTCTAGAGGCTCACCACTGCCCATAAGGACAATGTTCGTAATTTCTCTATCCTTTATGCTTCCACCCAAGTATCTATTTACGGCTACAATTTGACCCAAAATTTCGCCCGAACTCAAGTTTTGCACAAAGCCATTTAGCCCGCTTGCACAAAAAGCACAGTTCATCTTGCAACCCACTTGGGTACTAACGCAAAGGGTGTTGCCAAAGGCGTATTTCATAAGCACGCCTTCGATAATGTTTCCGTCGCTTAGGTCGTACAAAAACTTGATTGTTTTGTCTTTTCCCTTGCTCTCAATTGCCTTTCTAATTTTGATTGGTTGCAAAATATAGTCGTGCTCTTTTAGTTTGTCAAGTAGCGACTTTGGAACATTTATGTTGTCGTCGTAGTCTTTTCCGTTGTAGATTGCATTATAAATTTGGTCAACCCTATATTTAGGCTCGCCAAAAGCACCAAGCATATTATATAGTTCTTCTCGTGTGTAATCTAAAAGTATATTCATTTTCTTCTTAATCTCCCTATGAAAAATCCCTCTGTATGGGTTAAGTTTGGATAAAATGTATATTTGTTGTTGTCATTTGAAATGTTTAGTCCCATTGTGTCAATTGGGGTAGTCTCAAAGTCGGGGTGAGTAGATAAAAACTTGTCAATAACCCCGCCGTTCTCAGTGTCCAAAATGGTGCAAGTGGAGTATTGCAAAACCCCGCCTCGCTTTACATACTTGGCACTAGTAGATAATATTTGATATTGAAGCCCCGCCAAAGTTTTTGTGTCACTTAATGTTTTATTTAGGAACACATCGGGTTTCTTTCTTGAAACGCCTAGGTTGCTACAAGGCACATCGCACATAACATAATCAAATTTGCCTAGCCACTCCGCTCTTTCTTTTGTGGCGTCTTGTGCAAAAGTTTTTATATTACTTAGCCCCAAGGACTTTGCGTACTTGTCAATTAGTTCCACTCTATGTTTGTGGATGTCGCAAGCATAAACACTCACATCCCCACTGCTTGCAACATAACACGCCTTGCCACCCGGCGCCGAGCAAGTATCTAGGACAAGTCCCGACTTGGCATCAAGTGCCTTGCAAGTAATTATGCTAGGCAAGCCTTGAACCACACAAAGGTCTTTTAGTTCAGTTTTTAGTAGTGCCCCATAGTCAACATACATAACCTCGTCAAATAGCCCGTCTGAGTATCTTACGCCCGCCTCGGCTAGTTTTTTCCTAAACTCATCGGAATTAGTCTTGTCTAGCCTTATTCTAATATGCGTGTCGGTTGATAGGTTCTCCGAAACAAGTGCCTCCACAAAATCCTTGTCGTGAGTTTTTAATAACTCCTTTATAACCCACTCGGGATAACTATATTTGATTGACAAGTACTTTGTATAATTAGTTTTTGACGGCAATACAATTTTGTTTGCAATCAACTTTTTTGATACGGCGTTTACAAAACCCGCTTGGTGCCTATCCACCACCTTTGCCATTTCGACCACTTCATTTACTAGTGCAAACGACGGAATACTTGCCACACTTTTGGATATATACGCCACCATTTTTAGCAAAATAAGAAGTTCGGGTTTGGGCATTTTTGACACGAAAGAAGAGACAAAATACTCAAGCGTTATGTCTTTTTCAAGCACTCCATATATTATTTTTGTAACAAGCGCGGTATTAATTCCTTTCGACTTTTCAAGTGCTTTATTAAGTTCAATGCTTACATAAGCCCCGTCTAGATAGACTTTTTTTAGGACTTCGTAACTTACTCGCAATTCTTTGTTCACTATTTAGCGATGCTCCCTATGTTTATTTTTTTGCCATTAAGATAACTTTTTGCCGACATTTTCTTGCCATTTATTGGCAATAACTCGGTAATTTCAACAAATCCGTTGTTGCACTTTAGAACTAAACCTTGTTTGTTGTTTGCAATTACGACCTCGCCATTTTTGTAACTATCTAAGTTTAGTTCGTCGGGCAAAACAAAGTGCCCGTGATTAAAGTGGTTTGTATACTTTTCGCCACCATCAAAAGTAAATGCCTCGGGGTTTACTTCATCCTCGTCATAAACCAAAGTGTATGACTTGTTCCCGCCAACGGTCACTTCAAACGGATATACTCTAGCGTTATAAATTTTAAAGTAGGTGTCATCAATTGTGATATGTGCGGTAGGCCACATTGCAATGCCCTTTATAAGCCCCACAATTTCAAGAACTCCTTTATTAAAATCAATGTTGCCCATTTCGGGTGTCAACTTTGTGCAATATGTTGGCTCTACGCCCTCGCCCGATTGTTTGCTATAAGTAGCCTTTCCGCTCTCGATGTCGTCAAGTGCAAACACAATGTCCCTTGCACCCATAGCCGATAGCCACTCAAATGTATCAAAAGCATTTTCGTCCTCTTCAATAAAGCCTCTGTCAATTAGGACTATATCGCCGTCGTCCATACCCTTGCCCGACTTTAGAATGGTTACGCCCGTCATATTTTCTCTATTTATAAGTGCCGATTGAACGGGACTAGCCCCCCTATACTTTGGAAGTTCGCTAAAGTGCACATTAATAACCCCAAACCTAAAAGCATTCAAAACATCCTCGCCCAAAATTTGACCATATGCACAAGTAACAATAATGTCGGCATCTAGCAACAAAAGGGAAGATATATCATCCTTTCTAATATTTTCAAATTGAAACACCGGGGTGCCGTGCTCTAGTGCCAAATTCTTTATTGGAGTTGGAACAACTTTGTTGCTTCTACCCTTTGGCTTGTCGGGTTGCGACACAACGGCAACAACCTTATGATTACTATTATAAATTGCTTTTAGAATAGGAACTGCCACATCGGGAGTGCCCATAAAAACTACTTTCATATGTCCTCCTATTTTGTAGATTTCTTTGTCTTGGGCTCTTTGTAGTCCTTGATAATTTTGTCGGTAAATAGTATGCCATCTAGGTGGTCAATTTCGTGACAAAATGCACGGGCTAGTAGGTCAACACCGCTTATCATAAACTCGTTTCCATATCTATCAAAAGCCTTTACGGTCACCTCTTCGGGTCTTTTTACATACCCATACTCGTTCTTTACCGACAAGCAACCTTCTTTTTCGACTTGCTCACCAAAACTATCTACTATTTCGGGATTAATAAGTTCTAGTTTCATATTGTTTACATCAATGACCACAACACGCCTAAGCACGCCCACTTGAACGCCCGCAAGCCCACAACCGTTGTTTTTGTTCATTGTTTCTCGCATATCGTCAAGTAGTTCCCATAGTTTTTCGTCAAATTCTCTTACGGGCTTGCTCTTTTTTCTAAGTATTTCGTCACCAATTTGTACTACATTTCTAATTGCCATATTTCCTCCTAACTAAGCGATTGTGGGTTGTTTTCCACAAAAATGCTTAGTTTACTATTCCTTAATTCATCTAATATTTTGTATGTTTCGCCTAGCACTTCGTCCGTGATTTTTTTCTCAAAACGCATTACTACTTGAAATCTATATTTGTTGCTAATCCACCCCACAGGCGACCTCATTGCTTCCAAGAAAAAGAAGTCTTTGCCGTACTTTACCCTAAACTCTTTTAGTCGCATAATTAGCGTATGGGTGGCGTTTTTTGCAAGTTCCTCGTCGGCACTAGTAAGCAAAATCCTTACAAGTTTTGCAAACGGCGGAAACTTGGTTGTTTCTCTTAGGTTTATTTCCTTGTCATAAAACTTTAGGTAATCATAGTTTGCACAAGTAAGATATACGGGGTTGTGTGGGACATAGGTCTGAAGCACAACTTGCCCCGTAGTCTCGCTCCTACCGGCTCTCCCCGATACTTGGGTCATAAGCGAAAAGGTGGTTTCGTTTGCCTTGTAACTATAATTAAATAGCGATATATCGGCATCAATAATTCCAACCAGTGCCACCGACGGAAAGTCGTGACCCTTTGTAACCATTTGGGTGCCCACTAGTATGCTAGGTTTGGTTGCTCCAAACTCGCCAAGTATCCTTGAATATGCATCCTTGGATGTAACGCTATCGTTATCTAGCCTAAAAACGGGAACATTTGGAAACTTGTTCTTTACAAGTTCAACCACTTGTTGCGTACCCGTTGCCCCCATTTTTATGCTATCGCTTCCACATTCGGGACACCTACTGAGCACCTTAAATCGCTTTCCGCAATAGTGGCACTTTAGCATACCTTCTTGCTTGTGATAAACAAGGTTTGCGTCACACTCAGTGCACTTTGGGATATACGAACACGCTTTGCACATAAGATAGGAACTAAAGCCTCTTCGATTTATAAACAAAATTGCTTGGTTTTTTGCCTTTATTGTTTCGTCCAATTTTTCTAAAAGTGTGCCCGATAGCATTGTGTTGTTGCCAAGTTTAAACTCGCTACACATATCCACTATTTCAATTTTTGGCATAGGCTTGCTATTTACCCTAACGGGCATTTCTACCCTATTATATTCCCCCGTGGTGGTCTTATAAAAAGTTTCTATTGACGGCGTTGCACTGCCAAGCACTAGCGGACAACCCGCCGTTTTTGCCCTAAACTCGGCGATATCGTGGGTTAGGTATCTAGGGTTGCTATCGCTAAGATACGACCCGTCGTGCTCCTCGTCAATAATGATAACGCCAATGTTATCAAGAGGTGCAAACACCGCCGACCTAGCCCCAACCACTATTTTGGCTTCTCCACTGTATATCCTAAACCATTCGTCGTGTTTTTCGCCAACCGAGAGGGCACTATGAAGCACTGCCACATCGTCACCAAAACGCTTGTTGAATACCCTTACCATTTGTGGTGTCAAAGATATTTCGGGAACAAGCATAAGTGCCGTTTTGCCTTTGCTTAAAGCGTCGTCAATTACGTGCATATATACTTCCGTCTTTCCGCTACCCGTAACCCCAAATAGCACAATTGGCTTGTCCACTGACTTTTCTATTGCACTAACCGCTTTTTCTTGAAGAGGAGTAAGCACACACGTGGAACGCTCTACACTTTCGGTTTTTAGCCTTCTTACCTTGGTTTTTACCTCGGTCAAAACGCCTTCGGTTAGCATTTTGTTTATGGTCGGATTAGTAAACCTTTTGGCTAGAGTGGTGTAGTCCGACTTCCCCTTTGCCCTTAGATACTCAATAACTAGCGGTGCGTTTTTGTTTCGCTTGCTAAGCCTGCCCAAATACTCCTCGACCCTATCGTCATTTAGCATAATAGTACGCTCAATCTTGTCCTTAACCCCCGACCTAATTTGGCTAGGCACAACTAGCCTTATGCCGTCAAGAAGCCTAAGATACAGGGCTTTTTTCATATACCAAATTAGATTTACAAGGTCGGGTTTGATTAGCGGATAGCCGTCAAGCCTCTCTACAATATCCTTAATTTTTTGTGGTGGGCAATCGGTAGAATCCTTTATGGCAATGACATAGCCTTCAATTTTTCTGTTGCCAAACGGCACAAGCACCCTTTCCCCCACACTTATGTCCGAAAAAAGAGTGGGTATGTTATAATCAAATACCCTGTCAACCTCGCTAGACAAAACATCCACTATTACTTCGGCAAACACTCTAATCCCGTCCTTTCCAAAAAAAATCTATTGCAAGCCCCTAAACACTTAGGTAATAGTTTGCAATAGAAAAATATTTTAGCCCATAAATTCACTAAAGAAACTATTACAAGTTTTCGTCATCAAGTACGATTGAGCCATCATAGGCTTCGTCAACTGCTCTAGTAACCTCAGGTATAGCCTCTTTTTCTTCGTCAGTAAGAGTTTCGTTTAAGAATTTTGCTCTCTTTCCAACTACTACTGCCAACTTATATGGATTACCCATTTTTTCTACTAATTCATCAATAGGTGGTTCTAATAACATAATTTTGCTCCTAAATATTTAATACTTATATATTCTAATATATAAATGAAATTTTTTCAACACTTTTTTGCGATTTTAATGCTTAAATTTATTTTTTTGATGCTATATTTCAATTTTTAGCCTACTTAGTTCGTCTTTTAAGATGTCTAGCGAAATAATTTTTACCCCAAGCGATTGGGCTTTGGCAAGTTTGCTACCCGCATTCTCGCCCGCTAGAACAAAGTCAGTCTTTCCACTAACCGACGACGAAACCTTTGCTCCAAGTCGCTCTAGTATTGCACTAGCCTCGTCCCTAGACATCCCCTCTAGCGTTCCAGTAAGAACGACCGTTTTACCACTGAATATGCTATCCGAAATAACCTCGTTTTCGCCGTCCTCAATGACAACGCCAAGTTCCAAAAGTCTATCCACTAGCATACTATTGTATTCGCTAGCAAAAAACTCTACGATATTTCTTGCAATAGTGTCGCCCACATCCTTAATTTCGACCAAATCGTCAAACTTGGCTTGCCTTACACCGTCAAGTGTTCCAAAGGTGTGCGCTATATCTTTTGCCGTCTTTTGCCCTACGCCATTTATGGACAGAGCGTATATAAAGTTGGCCAGTTCCGTCATCTTGCTTTTCTCAATATTATCCAGTATTTTAGCCGTTTTTTTGTCCTTAAATGCCGTTAGGTGGCTTAAGTTGTCCGCCGTCAAGGTGTAGAACTCGTCCACCGATTTTAGACCCAAAACATCATACATATTTTCAATTGTTTTTTCCGACAAGCCCTCAATGTTCATAGCGTTTTTTGAAACAAAGTGACTAAGCCTTGCAATAGTTCGTTCTTTGCACCAATAGTTGGAGCAATAAATGTTTACATCGTCATATTTAAGTGGACTGCCACAACTAGGACAAACGATTGGTTTTTCAATTCTAACACTGCTATCAAAATGTTCGGCAACACCCAAAATTTCGGGGATAACCTCGTTGCTACGGCGAACAAACACCGTACTGCCAATTGCCACATCTTTTCTAATAATGTCATCGTAGTTATTAAGTGTAGCCCTGCTAACGGTTGCACCGGCTAGTTCAATAGGCTCAATTTCGCAAACGGGTGTTAGTTTACCCGTCCTGCCAACCTGCCAAACAATGTCTTTGACCGTGCTAGTCATTTCTACTGCCTCAAACTTGTATGCTAGTGCCCACTTTGGATATTTTTCGGTGTAGCCTACCTTTTCTCTTACATTATAGTCGTCTACCTTTATGACCATTCCATCAATAAGGATATCTAGGTCGGACTTGACCTTGTCCACCCTTTCAACAATGCCCCAAATGTCCTTAAAACTGGATACAATATTATAAAAATCAAACGTATCAAAGCCGTTTTCTTTTAGGAAATTGTTGGCTTCGGTTTGAGACTTTAGTTCGTCCTCTCTTAGCAAAATATCATACATAAAGGCGTCTAAGTTTCGACTAGCAGTAACGGAAGTATCTAGGTTTCTAAGTGCTCCCGCCGCCCCATTTCGAGCGTTTTTGAGGGGCTCGGCACTAGTTTTGTTATAGGCTTCTAATACACTTAGCCTCATCATAACCTCGCCCATAACGGTCACTTTTCCTTTGTATGGAATAACTTGTGGAACATTTTTTATTGTCCTTACTTGTGCGGTTATGTCCTCACCAATAACGCCGTTGCCACGAGTTGCACAATTTTTAAGTAGTCCATTTTCGTACCTTGCCACAACCCTAAGCCCGTCGTACTTATATTCCACCGAAAACTTACTAGCCCCCATAGCCACCATATCGTCGTACCACGACTTTAGTTCTTCTTTGGTATTGGCTTTATTTAGCGAATATAACTTCTTTTCGTGCTTAACTTTTACAAACTTGTCTAGCACCACATCACCTACTTGCTTGGTAGGGCTATCGGGTAAAGTAACACCCGTTTCTTTTTCCAAAGCCACTAGTTCGTAATATAAGTCATCATATTGCTTGTCCGATATTAGCGGATTATCTAGCGTGTAATAGGCATAGTTATACTTTTTTATAAGTGCAATAAGTTCGTTCATTCTTGACATTTTGTCAGTCATACATTCCCTCTTTTATATTATTTTTTCAAAATTTGAAGTGGTGCAAAGTTTAGAGACAAGGTTTTTACGCCAATTGCACCAAAGTCAACCGACACATAGTTGTTGCCACCCGCATCTTCCACTTTTACAATAGTTCCCACACCAAACTTGGTATGAAGCACTTGAACACCCACCTTGTAGTCGTCAAGTTTCTTCTTTTGCTCACTAATTTTGCTTGTATTTATATTTTGCAAGTTTTGCAAGCCGTTTAAACCCGATTTTTGCGTTCCACCAAAACTTGATTGGGTCTTTGCGTAACTATCATATGTTCCATAACTTGGACTAGCGGACTTTCCGTAATTTGAGCCACCAGAAGAGTAGCCACCTTGACCATATCCGCCTAAATATCCTGACTTGTATCCACTATAGCCGTAGTTTTTGCTTGCATATCCACTATCTTCGTCATAGCCACTATATCTTGGTTTTTCGGCTACTTTTAGCCCCATTTCCTTTAGGAACCTACTAGGTAGTTGCGTTTCTCGCTTGCCGTACAAAAACCTTGATTTTGCTTTTGTTACATATAGTTTTTTTCTAGCCCTAGTGATAGCAACGTACATAAGTCTTCTTTCTTCCTCAAGTTCGTCCTCACTTTCCATTGCTCTATTCAAAGGGAACTTGCCCTCTTCGGCACCTATTACAAATACATAATCAAACTCTAGCCCCTTGCTTGCGTGAACGGTGGATATGGATACGGTGTCTTCGGCGCTATCTTCTTCCATATTGTTTTGAAGAGTAATACCCTCCAAATAGTCCACCAAATTGGCATCTGGATTTAGATGCTCATAACTTTTTACCGATTGCAACAATTGGTCAATGTTTAGACACCTGTCAATATCTTCCTCGGCGTTGGTGTTGTACATATCCTTTATGCCAACGGTTGTTATAACATAGTCCACAAAGTCAAATAGTGATTTTTCTTGATAAGCCTTTTTAAGGTCGGTAATCAGGTCGCCAAAGTCGGCAATCTTGGCTTTTATGGCACTAGGAAGACTACTTTCTCTAAAGTTCTCAATAAGGTCGACAAGAGGCATATTTCTAAGCCTTGCTTCCTCTATTAGTTTGTCAACTGTCGCCTGTCCTATGCCCCTTTTTGGCCAATTTATGACCCTTGTAACATTGACGGCGTCCTTTGGATTGACCACCATACTAAGATATGCAATGGTATTTTTTATTTCCAAACGCTCAAAGAACTTAAATATCCCACTAACTTTGTATGGAATATTGTAATTAAGCATTTTTTCTTCCACAAGCCTACTTAGAGCCGAGACCCTCATAAGCACGCCAATTTCGCTCAAATTTACGCCTTTAGCCTTTAGATTGTATATTTGCCTTGCAACATACTCGGCTTCTTCGTTTTCGTCGTACGCCTCGTTGTATGTAACTTCTTCGCCCTCTTCGTTTTCGGTAAAGAGTGTTTTGTCAATACGAGCAAAGTTGTTTTTTATTAGCGTATTTGCCGTCTTTATAATGTTTTTTGTGCTACGATAGTTTTGCTCCAACTTGTATATTTTGCAATCATAATCTTTTGTAAAGTTCTTAATATTTTCAATATTCGCCCCTCTCCAACAATAAATACATTGGTCCTCATCACCCACGACAAATATATTTTTCCACTTAGCCGAGAGTAGCCTTACAATTTTGTATTGTACAAGGTTTGTGTCTTGAAATTCGTCTACGTGGATGTATCTATATTTATTTTGGTAATATTCTAGCGTTTCGGGACTTTGGTGGAATAACTCAAGAGTTTTAAGTAACAAGTCATCAAAGTCAAGAGCATTGTTGGCTTTAAGTTCCTTTTGATACTCGGAATACACTTTTACATAAGTATCTATGTTTCTTTCGTACTTATTATCCCTTAGATACTCGGCAGGAGTAAGTCCCGCATTTTTGGCTTTTGATATATGATAATCGCAATATTTTGCCAAATCGTCTTTTACTTCCAAGGACTTTATAACCTTCTTTAGTAGTTTGTCTTGGTCGCTACTGTCGTACACCGAAAAGTATCTATCAAAACCCTCCAACTTGGAAATATTGTCCCTAAGAATGTTTGCACAAAGGGCGTGGAAAGTCTTGATAGTAATACCAAAACTATTAGGTATCATTTGCTCAATTCTTTCCCTCATTTCATTTGTGGCTTTGTTTGTAAAAGTAATTGCCAAAATGTTGCTTGGGCTTACCCCTTTTTCTTGTATTAAATAACAAATCCTATGCGTTAATAGTCTAGTTTTTCCCGAACCCGCACCGGCAGTTACAAGTTTTGCCCCCTCGGTGTCCATTGCAATTAGTCTTTGTTGGCTATTTAGTTTATCTAGTAAGTCCATAATTTCTCCATTAGTTCTTTTGGGTTCGGTGCTCCAAAACTCCACACCACCCCTATTATACCCCACTAGTTTAGCACAAAAGAAAATATTATCAAAACAAAAAAGACAAGACTATAAAATCTTGCCTTTTCTCTATTAAGTTATATATCTTAATAATAATAATAATATTCTGGATTGTAAACAAATATAATTTTGTTTAGGCCTGTATTTAGAGTATAACTTTGACCTGCTTCTACTTTTGTGCCATTTACATATGCACAAGTGTAATATTCGGCGTTAACTGTTCCTGTTTTTTCAGTTACATCAATTCTAGGCTCACTGTAAGCCTCATAGTCTACACTAGAAACATAGTTGCTTGTATACATTTCAAGAACAAATACGTGATTGGTATCCAATTTTGCCAAAGCATCACTATATTTTGCATAAAGGTTAATGTCATAAGATGGCATATTTCCTATAAATGCTTGAGTACAAGCCTTGTCGGTATACCAAGTAATACCGTTTAGTCCACCTGTAACAAAACCACTAAAAATCCAAGGATCGCTATAATTTAAAGCATCTCCCATTTTAAAATCTACATTTCCAAACTCATAATCGCCAATATGTAGACATACATTTGAAGAATTATTTGTTACAACTTGTTCGCCATCATCATAGCCATCGCCTACAAACTCACTAGCAACGTACGTTGGAGCGTGCTCGGCGTCATAGGTGTTTGAGAAAGTGAATTTTTGGGTGTTGTCCATATCAAAAGCAATCGAAAGATTTACGTCATTTCCGTTTGCATCTTGACCTACAGGCATAGCCATAGTTGCATCAAGGTTCATAACCGCACTAAGTTCTGTTAGCATAGTAGAATTAAATTTGAATACTAGCGACATTGTAAAGTCCGCACCTGTAAGGCTTTCACCATAGAAATTCATTGTTTTATCTGTTACATTTGCATAGATAACCAAAGTATAAAGCCCGTTTTCTTCTTCAAAAGTAAATCCAAGGTCATCTTCACTAAAAGTAAGACCCATTGATTCAAAGCCATTTCTTAGATAACTTTCGGTGTCTTCCAAAGTGTCTTTTAGAACCTCACCAACGCTATATTCCATATTTTCATAGAAGTCATAAGTGAATTGGTTATAGTAGTTTTGGTCAATGTTGTATTTACGTTTGTATTCTAGAGTATTATTACCACTATCTGTGTATGTATTGCTAGAATAATCATACAACATATTATTTTCGATATCCGAAATTTCATATGTCTTATCTCCACTAGAAGATTCATACAAATTATATCCATTTTTAGTAGTGCTATTGTAAGATATAATTTCTTTGCTAGAATAGTCATCATTCATTCGAGAAAGACCTGCATCAATGGTACCTTTGAATGCAGTGAAAGTAGTATCATCGGCAAGTGAAACATCTTCACCTTCCATTTTTGCTACTTTATTTCTCTCAAAAGCATCCCAGTTTGGTGTTACTTCCATTTTGGTTGTACCTTCGTCGGTGTAAGTGTAGCCGTTGTTTGGAGTCATTGCATCCCTTGCAGTCTTCAATTGATTGAATTTATCAACCGCAGTAGTCTCGGTAACAGGAGTACCTGTAACGCCTTCTGGCAATTCTTGTTCAGTTCCACTGCCGGGAGTTTCTGGGTCGTCAGGTGTTTCGCCACAAGCAAAAATCGAGAAGCACGAAATGAGCGCCATACAGCAAATCGCGAACATTTTTAAAAGTTTTTTAAATTTTTCTTTCATATTTTCTCCTTTTTTAATTTTTAAATTTTTGAATGCAAAAAGTACATTCTCTAACCCTATCATACCCCCCCCCTTGACATTCCATTATCACTAGTAAATATTTCTAAATGTTTAGTATTAAGATTAATATTAGAAAAAGGCAAAAAGGAAGCACGTTTAATATAGATAAAAAAATAGACACCATTACGATGTCTATTCTTTTATTTTAACTATTAATTTTCATTTGGTTTATTTTCATCAATGATGATTTCCGGTTCAAGTTTTGGTTCTTCCACAACAACATTAGTTTCAATTGTTTTTTCTTCCACTATTGTTGTATTGGTTGCATTATATATTTCATTAATGCGATCCATACCAACTTGTCCAATCATCTTTGCGATTTTACTATCGCTATATGTTGAAAATAAAGTTTTCAAGCCCCCAGTAATCTTATGCACTAGTGTCTTTATTCCAAGATTTTCATATCCAGCATATCCACCGAATACTACAAACCCTGTGGAAATAATTAAAATTGCAAACTCAACCGAAAGCAATGGCCCCTCAATTATGTATAGTTCAGAGATTATGCTACCACCAACTACTAATAGCAATGATAGTATAAAGAATACTGCTCTATAAGTTTTAGGATGTTTTGCTTTAAAGGTTTTGAATGGAGTTTTACAAATTCCAACTACTGCCAAAATTATTGAGGCCAATATTGATGCACTCATAAAAATCTCTCTCCACATAAAACTATTCTCCTTCTACACTTATTTCGTTTGTTGGATCGTAATTTTCAGTGACTGGTTCAGTTGTTTCTGTGTCAGTTGACTGATCTGCCAAAGCTTCATTTGCTCGGTTAGTTTCTTCAGTGATTAATTCTTCAACGATTTCAAGTTGGTTAATCACTTTTTCTCGTTCAACTTTGTCGGCAATTTCAAACTCTTCACGAATTTTTGCTTCAAATTCTGCAACTTTAACTTTGATTTCTTCTTCGTGAGAACCACCAATAGTCTCAAGTCTTGCATTAAGTTGAACTTTCTTTTCTTGCAAACGTTCTAACATTACAAAGGCCTCCTTTTTTTCTAAATTTATATTACGACCATTTATTATTTGGTCGATAATATACTCAATAAATGTTTTGGGTTTTGGTCGCTCATAAAATATTCTTAACTCGGTAGGAAACATTATAATATTTCTCTAAACCAACCGAATACACTGAAACCAGTGAACAATTCGACAAATAAGAATATTAATGCTAGTGCCAAACCTGCAATCACAATGCCAAATAGCATTTTTGCGAACAAGTTGTATCCTTGTTTTTCTATGTATGGTTTTTTTGTCACGGGATCTAAAACTGGGTTCCCATTGGAATCTCTCAAATATTTCCCCTTGCCACCAAAGACAGAGTTAAAGATTTCGTTTATAAATTCACCAACCATTCCAACTGCTTTGATTATCATACCCACAAGTCTAGTTGGAATATAGACAATCATACCAATAAAAGTCATTATCTTCATAAAAAGTAAACCATGTGGTGACTTAATGAAAACAAAGTTCAAGACATCTTTCCATTTTAGAAAGTATTCTTGTTCAAGCAATCTTTGTTTTTTCATATTTTTTGTTTCTTGCTCGGTAAGAACACCTTTTTGGAAATTCTTTGAGACATCTTCCATAAAACTTTGGTCGGTTGATGCTTTTTGGGCTCCCATTATCTGAACAACATCACTTGCTTGTTCACTTAATTCCTTTGACTTATCAATTTGTGGGATAAAATTAGGCATTTCAATTTGTGTTTCAGAAACACTCATATTATTGCTTTCTACAGGTTGCAAATCACGAGATTGCTCTTCTTGTGCTTTCTCTTCTTTTTGCTTTAACCTATCTTCAATAATTTTATCCAACTCTTCATCTTCGTAAGGTTCCATAATTTTCTCCTTTTAAGAACAATTAGTCCTTGTTTAATAATTTTTCGTATTCTTCTTGGGTGAGTTGAACATATCCAGAATTATAAATACCATTTTTCACACTTTCATAAAACAATGATATATTATATCTCGACTGGTTTTTCTTCCCCTTCTGCAATTTGTTCTTTTTGCATTTCTTCTCGAATTTTCTCTTGTTCAATTTCATACTCAACCCTCTCAACAAATGCTTCACTTATAGTGGTGGCAGTGCTATTTGGAATTAGTCTTTTGTGACTTTCCAAATTCTCGACAAAATGGTTGTTATAAAGATAGACATCTCCAGTCAGTCCAAGCCTAGTTTTTAATTTTTCAATTTTAGGGTTTGTTCCGTCTTTTATTATCATTTTTATTTCTCCTTTTACTATCATGTGATATTATTCTGCCAACCCATTTTTTACTGCAAGTAGGTCTAATATGTTTGACATAGAAACTCCTTGATATGCTTGTTTGTTTTAACCAACCCATATACGAAGTCAATGCCCTTGCCCTACATATTCTCAAAGTCTTTTCTTTTCCAACTCTCAAGATTTGTCTTTTCATTTTCTTGAGAATTCCTTTTCTCAACAATGTATAATTTTTGTAGAACCTATATCCTAGAAAATCAAGTGGTCGAGAAAAGGTTTTCCACAACTGCCAATTATCTTTTAGTGTTACACAATAACTATTGTTATCGAGATATTTTTGTATTTCTTCAACTGCCTTGTGTAATTTTCGTTTATTTGTATCAATTAAAACCATATCATCTACATATCTAATATAGTATTTAATTTGTAATACTTGTTTTATATAATTATCAAGTCTATGAAGATAAAAATTTGCGAACCATTGGGATGTATAAAACCCTATTGGTAAACCATCTTCCCCACAATCAATAATTTTGTGTAGCATTTCAAGAACTCTTTCATCTTTAATTTTTTCTCGAAACAATTCTTCCATTTTTTCGTGTGAAATGTTGTAAAAATATTTTTTAATGTCAAGTTTCAACGTGTAAGATTTTTTCTCTTTTAATATTGAATAACATTTTTCGATATATTTTTTAGCATAAACTCCACCACGATTTGGAACACTGCCACAATTGTAATGATACATACCTTTCATAAATATCTGATTCAATTGTAAACAAACTGCCCAATGAATAATTTGGTCTGGATAAAACTTTGGAACTGCAATATCTCTTACTTTGGTCTTTTCTTTTATTTTCTTATGTTTAATGATTAAAGGATGGAAATCTTCCTGTAAAATTAGAGTTCTTATTTCTTGAGCATATGAACTTTTATTCTCCAACAAATGAACAATAAACTTATTTTTCTTTTTGTGTTCACATGCTTTTACAATTGCCAACTCTAAATTTTGCAAATCAATAATCTTTTCATAAATATATCCTACTCTTTTCATAAACCATCTATTTCCCCTAGTAAGCTTTCAATTATTTACTAACCTACTCCTAGTTCGGAGTGTTTTCTACCAAGTGGTATAGGATAAGTGTTGCCTTGAAAACGAATTTTCTTTTTGATGCTTTTGGAAATACATTGCGACAACCGATGTTCGAATTCGAATTCGACACATTGTTACGATTGAAGTAAGAGACCCCGTTGTTGGCATTCGACGGGTTGTTACAACCACGGTAGGAGACAGCAACAAATACCCTTTATTTTATTTAATTGTAATTGGTTGTATTTGGGGGAATATCCCCCACTGCCCCCTGTCTAGGCATTTAATAGAAGGCGACAACCGATGTCCGAATACGAAGGCGACACATTGCGACGAGCGAAGTAAGAGACCCCGCTGTAGGCACTCGACGGGTAGCTACACCCACGGGAGGAGACTATATTGTTGCTAGTCGAACCATAGTCGCAGAACCCACTCACATAACTACCATCACTTCGTGTTGCAATAGGTTGAACCAAGAATGGATGATCTTCATCCCAGCCAAGAGCCTCTAGACAGTTCCCACTTGTTGTCGGAGAATTGAACGACAATTCTGACATCTTGCTCCCACCAGAATAATCGTCATATAGAGTGTAGTCATCACTCACATATTGAGTTCCACCAGAAGAACCATTACCGGTAATTCCATCTTCCCACTCAAGACCATTTCCGATATAATCTTCAATTCCGTGCCATACCATTTGAGATGTGGATGTATTATAACCACTAACACAGAAATTTTCACCTTCTTCTTCGTTGTAAATGCTATCGGTATTGCCAGTGGTTTTGTCATATTGTGTGCCTGTCATAATACTTGCCGAGTTTTTGGTTGCAAATTCTATCCACCACAAGAACATAAGTATTGTTCCAGCATATAGGTCTCTTTGGTGATAATCAGTTCCAACTGCCATTGCCTGGGTTCTTGCATTTGCTCTTGTAATAGAATATTTTCTACTTGCACCACTAACCGATTTTAATACCGAACCATCACTAGATGCACCATAGGCTCCGTAATAGAAAGGTCTTGTTTCATACCAGTCATCACCCTCACCTTGTGTTTGACTTACTGCAACACCTGTGATTTTTTTGTCCTCATCAACTGTTACCCTAAAGAACATGGCAGGAACATGTACAAATACATTTCCGTCTATTGTTGTTCTTTTCATTTCGTTGTATGGGAACACATTGTCAAAATCACTTGCAACTTTTCCGTTTGAAATCGCATAAGTCATTTCTACAGCATCATCGGTTCTTGTCATTGTTGTTGTGCCATCGTTATCCCAAGACACCCCATAGATTGCAGACGATGTTCCACCACTGCCGCCTTGAACCTTTGTTATGATTTCAACTTGTCCAAGACCATAATATCCATCATCGGGTGTAACAATGGTCGTTTTATTCCTTGTTATGTTTATTGTTTTGTTTTGTAAGGTGCCACCTTTGAATGTTCCATCAACACCCAAAATGCTAACACCTTCTTTAATATTACTTGGTAATATATTGGAATCTATACCGGAACCGAATTGCATATTTGTTCCATTTACAGATATTCCATTTACCTTTTTGGTTGTATCTATACTCACTTTAGACCTCCACTATGTATATTTTTCCGTTTTCACCAGAAACGATTTGTCCAACAATTTTGGCATCATCTTCACTACCACTCGAAGAAATTGCAAGTGTGCAACCATCTCCACTTATAGTTTGAGTGACATACATTTTTTCAAAGTTTCCACCACCACTACCACCAGCAGTTATGCTTTCAATTGTGCTTGGTAGATTGTCGCTATTTTTTATGGTAGGCATTGTTGCACCTTTTTGTTCTGCTCTAATATAAGCATTGCTAATATTTTCCTTAATTCTATCTATTTGAGTTGTAAAAGCTTGTTCTCCATTCATATTACACCTCACCTAGCAATGTTGCCATTTCTCCAAATTTTGTATCGACATAATTAGCAACTGCCGAACAAGACGGATATTTTTCATCACTTGTTTTATTGGATGTTGATATTTCGGATACCTTATTTGACTTGTCTTCTTTGTCGGAAACATCTGGAGTGTCTCCATTAGTGACTGCGAATACAAATGGTTCACCTTCACTAAATGATATGGTATAGGTGTCAACCAGTCCTTCCGTTTTGGTTTTTTCTATACCAACAATACTCACTCCGTGTTCACCTTTGGCAACCATTAATGTCCAGTAATCAGTTTCAGTTGGTTCGTGTCCTATTGTTTCTTCGACTTTTGGGCAATACAAACTACCATTATAATTAACATAGTCTATATAAATATCGTTATTTACATAGGTTGTCTCGGAGTTATAAGTTCCTTTATTCCTAAAACCTGCACCTTTTGTTCCTTGCAAACCTCTCGGAATTGTAAAGTTAAACTTAAACTTATAACCTGTCATATCTGACAACTTTGTATTTTCAATAGTTGCTTTAACTTCATTTGTGTTTTCAGAAATAATCGCATTGGCTTCGGTTTCTATCTTTGCAACTGCAATGTAAAATTTGAAATCGAAATAATCAACTTTATTTACACCTTCACCTTGACTTTCTTCCCTGTGTGTTATCACAACATCAAATGGTGAGCCCGGTTCCGTATACACAGTTTCCATAACACCCATTTCGACATCTGCAAGACCTAAATGGTTCTTTAAGTATCTAATATTATGTAATACTATATTAAGTTGCTCGGCAGTTAAACCGATTTTATTGGTTGTTTGTTCTGAAAATATTTCTTCAAGTTCGGTATATTCCGGTTTTTGTTCCCATGCACTCATATAACTTTCTCCTTTTATTGATCTTCTCTCAAGACTTCTCTCAAGGTCAATTGTTTATAAAATTTCCCTTCATAACAATTTGCAATTTTGATTATTTCAAATTCGTTTCCATCAATGATAGTTTCGTTGTTTTGCAATTTCGTATATTCACTAATAAATTTATCTTTATTGTTTTTAATTTTGACTTTATCTCCAGCTCTCAACATCCGAGTTTCGCCATTGATTGTGTATTGCTTAATTTCAAGCAGTTTTAATGTGACAATTAACCTATTGTTTGAATATGCATCAATTATTTGATTTGCAGTGGTATCAAACAAAGATGTCGAACTGCTCATTGAAGATTGCATTAATTCATTTGTTTGAAGAGTAATTTTTTGTGTTCCAATACCAACACTTTTGTTTATTTCTTCCGATGTGACACTGCAAGCCTTGATTGTTATTATTGCTTCTTGAACTTCCCTATAATATGAATTATCATTGCCACTAAAGAAACCTTGATAGTGTTTACTCCAACCAGTAGCAGATACAAAACGATAATTTACATTAAAATAATAAGTAGTTAATTGTGTCGAAGAGTTGTAAACCCTATGCGAAAATCTTATATTTACATATTGAGATGGATAATACAACGAATCTGTATAACTTTCTTGTCCAAGCCAATTCGACACCTTGCCCCTTGAATGCTCAATCATTCCACTTGTTTTCCAACATTCATTATCACTATCCCAATCTTCATTTGAGTAGTCACCCTTCTCCAAGTTGCTACTAGACTTAATTGAACTAAACACACACTTATAACTTGTCCAGTTATTACCATTTACAGGGTTAGAACCTTTATGATATTTATTGTATTTTAGTTCATAACTAGCAACAACACTATTTATATCAAAACTTTCATTTGTTGGTGTATATGCAAATGAATAACTTCCAGATACAACACAAAACTCTTCCCTAACTCTCCAATGTGTTCCAAATAGGTTTGATGCATCAAGAGCCGCCCAAGAATAAACATAAGTTTTTGTGCCAATGCTCAAATTTTTTGCTCCAGCAGAAATTTCAAAAACATTGCTTGTGTCAATCTTGTATTCTTTTCCAACAACCATAGACACCTTGTTTCTTTCACCCAGAAAACTTTCAAGGTTTTTGTATTGATTTGGCATTAAAATAATATCCGACATATCCTACAACCCCCTTTCAATTCTTAATTGTCCATCTGGGTTAATAAACATTTTTAGCAAACCGACTTCACAGCATTTGCCCAAAACATCAAACATATATTGATTTGGTTTTATAAAGGAACTTTCGATCTTAATACTTTTGCAATGTTCTTCTGCTTCGGTAGACCACGAAACAATGTTTGCAATACCTGTCTCACTTGTGATTTGATTGATAATTTGATATAGTGTTCGGTTTTGAACATCTAATGCCGGACAAATAACCGATCTTAACTGCTCAAGTCTATCTATTAAGTTATAAGTCCACCTAATTGAACCCTCAACATTCTTCTTTTTGTCAATAACAAGTTCACCAATTTTTTCTCTTTGCTCAAATTCGTGAATTGTTCCATCTTCGGCAGTTGCAGTTTTGGTGTTTACTATATAGAAAAATGCTGTAATATTTTCCAATAGCAAATCTGCACCGAACAACGATGTGACATCTCCCGTGTCATCCAATATAGTTAAGTCGCAATATTGACTACTTACACCAAACGATATTTCGTTCTCGTTTGACACTTTTTCATCCGACAATTCAAATTTTTTAATTGTCTTATAATCGTAAATTCCAGTAAAGCCAGTTTTTATTTTCAAAACCTTTGCCAATGAATTTTTCTTACTCCATTTTATGAAAGAGCATTTTACCGATGTTAGATTAGATTCTTCGCCAAAATTTTTAAAATACACAAGTCTTGAATTTTTGTTAATGGTTGTAGCACTATCACTGCTAAAAGATAATTGTGTGGCATATTCATTCGCAACTGGATCGAAATATATAACTAAATGCTTAATTGTTGTATCTGAATTTTTAACTTGTAAAGTTATAGATTGTTCAGTATCAAAAGTGTAATCATCTTTGCTAAAACTATTTCCAACTGCCCCAGCATACCCCTTGCTATCAAAAAGAGTATAAGTGCCATCCATTATACAACCACTAACTTCGCCATTGTTGTCTACCGAACCACCACTTAAATAAAACCCCTTTTTGCCTTCTTTATCGAAAGAAGAATTGTTGTGGGCATATGAATCATTGGTAATGTCGGATAAATGTCCAATAGAGTTATTTAGTGTGCTATTCGCCAAATTGACAACTAGTTCTATGTCAACCAAATATTTAATTTCTATTCTAGGCATATTCCCCATTTTACTCATTCAGCCACCTCTTGCCATTTTGCTTTTAGTGTTATTGAACCCTTTACGGAATATGTTTGATTGTCTTCATATTTACTTGGTTCGTAATCAGTATAGACATACCAACCTAAAAAGTCGTATCCTTCCACGTTTGGGTGTGGCAAAGTTCCAACCGATTGATTATAAACAACACTTTTAGATGTTATCCAATCTTCATCTTTCTCGGTTTCGGTTTTTGTCATACCATTGTAATCGAAAGAAATTGAATAGGCAGATGTCGATTGCCAAATAGCATATAAAGTCAAATTACTTTCTTCTGCAACCTTATAACTATTAGGAATAATCGACAACCCACTACCATCGGGTTTGGTATTCCACTCTTTTAGTGTATATCCATTTTTCGATATATTTGAACCGGTGCTAATATGTAACCATTCTCCCATTGTGAAAGTTCTACCACTTTCCCCACCTAGACCACCATTTGCATTATAAGTCAAAGCAAATGTATCTATTGGGTTAAGAGTTCCGATTAACGAAATTGTTTTGTTTAGAATGCCTAAAACTTCTAGTCGATATGTGTGTATTTTTTCAAGCTCTTGTGGTTCGCAATACATTTTGTGATAAACCACTTCACCTTTTGTATAATCGAAATAACTTACCACAAATTCATTTGGTTCTATTGCAACCAAAAATCTTTGATAATCTTTTATTTTCATATACTTGAAAGATATTTGAACTCTAGGAACAAAGAAAGTGACATGGTTGTTAATATCCGGCATTGAACCATTGTCTGCTCTCTCTGGTTCGACTACATAAGTTTTCGAGTTAATACAAGTAAAGTCTGAATAACCCTTAAACATATAGCCATTGATAGATATATCAATTAATTGATTTTCTCCCATGTCACTCTCCTTAATTAAATTTAATATTTTGTCTATTTGCTTCCGATCTAAAATCTTCAATTGTTGCCCTTGCCAATTCTCTTCCATTAACATTTAGTATGGTGTTGCCTTTACGAGTAGAAATCTTGTCGAGACCACTTATAGAGATCGCTTTAAGGGTTCCACGATAACAAGCTTCTTCAAATTGAATCAAGTTCATTACTCCAGATTGTCCACCACCAACATTAGCAACGACTTCCGGACCATCTTCTCCCGCCCAATAAAGTGTTCCGTTTTCTGGATAACCCCCATCGGCAAATTTTGTAGCACTATTGGCTGCAAGAATGGAACCAGTAACTAAAACAACTCCGGCTGCTATTGCGGCTGCACCAACTCCTAATGTCCATGCAGTATGAAATACGCCTATTGCCACTGCCGCTGCTATTGCGGCTGCTGTTATGGCTGCAAAGATTGTTATAACTTTTTGCCAAGCACCCATTTTATCCCAATTTAATGCCAAGACAGCGAAACCTGCTACTAATGCACTTACCCCAACGGTTAGTGTGATTGTAGCGGCACTCAAAGAACCCATCCATGCAATAACTTTTTTAATCGCATCAAGCAATGAGGACCCTAGAGTTTTTATCATATTGGCTATTGCAACTGTTGTAAACTTTATGGTTTGAAGAATTGCAACACCCATACCACTAGAATAAAGAGATAAGGCGGCAACAACAGATAACAGGGTAACCGAAACAACTTTCATCGCGGAACTCATACTACTCCACTTTTCAATAACTTTCATAATACCCATAACCAAGACTACTGCAAAAACATTTGACAATGCCTGTAAAGACATTTTTAATGAACCGACAGTTGCCCCTAAAGTTTTTGCTTCCATAGACATTAATTTTGCTTGAACAGCCCAAGTTTGCATTGCGACCACTAGGGAACCGAGTTTTTTTGCTATACCTATAGCAATTATAAGTTTTAAAGATTCATATAATATTTTTAGTAATGAATTTACTTTACTCAAATTCACATCAATACCACCAGTTTCTTCGTTAAACTCGGATAAAGGAAATACCCACTGAACGATTGCTAATGCGACCTTGTTTGCATTGTTTTCTATACTTTTCATGCTATCATTGAATGAAGCCATATATTCTTCATATTTTTGATAAAATTCTTCTTCCAATAAAGATGTAATACTTGTCGTATCGGTTCCATTTTTTGTTAAAGAGTTAAATTTATCAAAGTCTAATAGTCCTGTCTTATTTAAAGTATCTTCCAACTCATCATTAACATCCGAAATTGCATTAGCAATACCTTCAATACCCGTTTCGGTTTCTTCCGGTATAAATGCCCTAATGATAGATGTTAGAGCAACCATAAACCCTGCAATTGTTGTCACCAAAGGCGCCAAATATGTTTTAGCAAGATCTCCCACTGCCAATTTTAAGTTAGAGATTGCTCCTTGCATAACTTTTACTTGGTTTGCAAAAGTATTTATGGTTTGTGCCATATCTCCATATGTGCTTTGTGCTTGTTGCATGATAACAACTGTTCGTAAAAGCATTTTATCTGCTTGAGTTAACATTTTACTAGTAACATTCGATATCCCCATTGTTTCTTTTAGGTAAGTATCTAATGTTGTAGCAGTAATATCCATACCCAAAGTTCTTAATGGTTTTGTTTGTCCTACGACACCTGCTTGTAATTTTTCCATTGCTTGTTCGATTGATAAATTATACAAGGAAGCAATATCATAACCCAAAGCAGTTAAAGCCATTGAGAATTTATTGGTTGTTTCTTCGGCAAGACCAATAGCAGATGCTATTTGATTAAAGTAACCAGCATATTTGATAATTTCGTTTTGACTTGTTCCAAAAGCATTTACGATTGTTTTTGCAAAATCATAGGCTTCGTCACTTGCCGAACCAAACGAAACTTCAAACATATGTAAATTTTCAGTCCAAGATGAACTTTCTGCCAAAGCATCAGTCACAAAATCTATTGCCTTTTTCATAGATTTCATATTTATGATTGATTTAGAAATTGATTTATTTGCCTTTTCGGTGTTTTGTGCAAGTTGTTTTGTTTTTTGAACACCAATTTGTAGTGCCTCAGTAGATTTTTGCAAGTCGTCAATTTTTTGAAGTGAGTTTGCTATTTTTTCTAGTGTTGCAGATGCATTATCTATTGCAACAAATTGATATGTAACTTGTGTTTGTGTATTAAGTGCCAATTTTGTAAACCCCCTTCGTTATTTTTTAAATGAAGAGAACATTGCTTTCATATCTGCCTCAATTCTCTCTTGCTCATTTTGTGGTTCTTTCTTATTGAAAGATAATTCAAAAGGTTTATCTGGATACACTTTGTCATTTTTGTTCGATTTTAATGCTTCCATTACTGCCAAACATATGTATTGTCCTTGTAAATAAAATTCTTGATTTTTACGAATAAAATCATATTCTCTTTTTTTCATATAAACATTTATCAGTTCAACATCTTCGTTCCAATATTGTTCATAAGTCATACCGAGAGACAAGGCATATGGAAACAAATCTTCAATTTGTTTTATTAAATTGTTGCAAAAATCACAAAAAGACAACGAATTAGAGACAGTAGATTTTACTCTACTATCTCGAATTGCATCGTTGCCTGTCCTGTAAAACCCTTTGGCATACAACCCATTAAGTTGTCATTAAGGTGTTGAATTAGACCTTTCTCAACAACATTACCATCATCATCTAGTTTTCCAACCAAATTATAATTATCCATTATAAACTTGGTAATAGTATCTGCTTCATTTGCAGACAATTTTGGTTGATGTGCTTTCAATGAACACTTGATTAAAATTTCAGTGTTATCTATAGAACCATCGTTATTCTTTGATTTTTTTACATGTTTGCCCATTTCAATGGCAGTAGCACGAGTAAAACCTAAAAAATAATCTTGTTCTTCGTATTTAACTTTGATTTTCATAACGAAAATTCTCCTTTATTATTTATTTTCAACATATTTTGCATATAGGGTTGTGTTTTCCAAAGCAAAGAATTTTTGCCCGACAGCCAAATTATCACCCTTTCCATCTGCTTGTGTGTTCCAGCAGTTAAAGTCTTCATCGCTATCTGCAACAGCATCGCAATTAGGAATTATGATATATGCACCCTTTACACAAGACATATTCTCAACAGATGTTCCTGTTCCACCATTCAAATCAAATGCAATCTCATAAGTGGAAGTTGCAAATGGATGTGATTTACCAGTTGGAATAGAGTTAACATTAATGATTGAAGAACAATCTTCAATATCATCAACTGAACTTACAGCAACCGAAATTTTTCCTTTGATTTCACCACCAACACTAACCGAATCTCTCCAAGTTGCTCCTGTGCCACTAAATCTAACACCGGACTTATCACTATATGTAATCAAGAACTCGTTTTCAGTTTTACCATCAAACACTTCTTTACATTTAGCATAATTATTTTTGGTGTAGTTATAGTCAAATTCGTATGCTGGAGTGTCTTGCCTATCAAGAATAAATTGCTTGATAGGACTATCCATTTCAGTCACTTCAATTTGTGATGGAGAACCACCAGTTGCAGGAATACTCCTAACTGGAACTAAATATTCGAATTTTTGGGTTTCTTTATTGAAACTAAACAACATACAACCCAAATCACTATGTGCAACGACTTTATTATCCATAATTTTCTCCTTATAAAATATTTTTGGTGATTACACCAGTTTCATTGTCTATATAACCCTCATATCGTTGAGTAATTCTATAGATAGTATTATCTCTAGCATTGGGCAATGGTTCGTGAAAGGTTCTCATAAAACCCATTTTTTCACTCATATAGTCATTGACCACCATTGCCAATTTAGAGCAAATTTCCATTTTATTTTTGGAATTATCGTAAATGTTTATATCATATACAAGACTACTATGTTTTTCTTGATTATCGAGTTCTCTGTCGGCATATTCATTTCCCTTTTCTGCAATGGTTATATACGGAAAAGTTGATGTGGAATCTTCAAATTCAGGTCTTAACTTAACTTGTTTTTTATTTAAACAAGTTGCCCTATTCGAACTCCCTAAATATGCTTGAATATGATTATTTAATTCTTCAAAGATTTGTGGATAAACATCAATCATTTCGAAAGCTCCTTGATTTTAGATTTTATAATGCTTGAAGTCTTATTGGTTAGTCTCTTTACTCCCTTTAACATAAAGGGTTTGCTTTGTTGTCCGTGTGTTCTAAAGAAAGTTCCTTTATCTTCATCAAAATAAGTCCAAAAGTCTTGGTTCTTATTTTTGAAATGTTGAATTTGAGGTCCCTCATTATAGACAACTCCATGCTTTTTTGCTAATTCGTGTGGATGTTTTTTGCCAACAATTCCAGCACCATATTCAACAAACACAGCATGTCCACCATCGGCAGATAATTGAGCAGTATTTTTATCAATAATAGTTGCTTCAATGCTTGAACCCAACTCTCCGTTTTTATTAATACCATAAATCTCAAGTTGTTCCTTTGCTAACTCTTTGCCTTCTTCGGCAATAGCCAACATAAGATCACTTGGGTTTTTGAATATTGTAGAAAGTTTTTCAAGTTCCGAAATACTTTTTTTCATTCGGTTTTGGGCAACTTTATTACTGACTTTTTTTGCCACTTTTTATTCTCCGACTTTCTTCGAGATAACCATTAGACCATAGTTAATGACTGTAGGAACACTTTTAACAACAAATTCAGTTTCACACTTGTCGTTTGGCAACCCTTTAACCCAAATATGTGTAAATTCGTTAAATAGTTTTGCTTGTTCCATTGTTAATGAAACTTTAAAACTACCAACAAGATTTACTCCATAAGCATCGGCTTCATACGATGTGGATATTGGAACCAAACACACATCCAATTCTTCAATATCTCCATACTCATACTGATCTCCATAGGGAGTAGATTTTGGAGTGTTGGATAATCGGTTGGAATATCGCAATGTTGCATTTTTATTGTTTTCAGATGTCCTTGCTGTAATTAACCTTGCCATTTTAATCTCCCACAATTACTTTCGGAATAACTCTTTTCATTAAATCGGAAATAACATCATCGGAGTATTGTCTGGTTATCCCATTCTCCATATGATTTGTTTCACCCTCAATGCCACGAATATTCCACAAACGAAGAGCAATCTGAAATTGTATAATTTCATATTTTTGTTCAACTTCGGTCGTTCTTCGTTTGTTTTTTATTAATTCGCCTGCTTGCCACACACAATTATCAAGAATTGATAGTTTTTCTGCATCTTCAGAATTAATACCCAACTCAATTTTCAATCTGTCAGTAAGTGTTAATTCTTTATTATCCATAATTAACCTCTAGTAATAATTCTTGCGATAGCAATTGCCTTGTGGTCGATATATTTTTTGGCACTGCCAGTTTTCCCGTTGTTTACGACATCCCAGTTTTCAGCCTTTTCAAGTTCTTCATTTGTTGGAGATTGCGATGCAATATTACCAATGAACGAAATTCCTTTAGGTGCAAAGATTTTTCTTTGTCTACCAACAAGAGTGTCTTCACCACCATTTTTCAAAGCACTTCTTGCCATTTCGTAAGGGTGTGTAACACCAACATTACAATATTTAATAGCACCATTACCGAATACATAAGTTGTGTATGCAGTATATTCATCAGTGATTTCATAATAATTTGCAATACTCTCTTTAGATGGGTTTGATACTGCTGTATATGTTCCACTTGAATATGTGTAATATGTTTTTCCGGAAACAACATCTGTGTCTGCTGTTTTCCCATAGGTTATTACATCTTTTGTTGGAACACCATCATCAACAAGAACAAGTCTTCCATTAAGGGTTGCAAGTGTAAGATCTCTTTGAATACCATCTTTGTCGGTATATTTCAATCTTTCAAGCAAGTTCATATTTTCAAGGTTTGTAGAAACCAAAGAATGCATGATTGCAAGTCTAAATGTTGCCTTATTATCCCCAACTGCTTTTTGAAGTGCAGTATTAAGAGTTGTTGCGCCAAACAAAGCATCTGCACCAGTTTTGCCAGTGATATCATGTGTGTGTTTAGAAACAAAGTCAGAACCTTTAATTCCAAATACACCTTTCAATGTGCTTACAAGTGTTTCAGTATCAACATCATCCCAATATTCACTCAATTGAGCTGCAACATTGTCCATAAACTTAACACCACCAGTAATATCGGTAGAGAAGTCTTTTTCTGTCCATGCATCTGCACGACCTACAACAATGTAAGTTTGTGAATAAGTTTCACTTGTGTTTGCTTCGATGTCAGTTTGACCATCGTAATTTTGTGTGCTTTTGCCAATTTTCCCAAAGAAAGGCAAAGTTCCCTTAAATGCACCAGTTTGTGGAGCAAAAAGGGCTTTAAGTTTGTCGTCTAGTTCCAAAGCACCAGACTTAATCAATTCGTTTCTTTTAGTGCTAGGTATTCTTTCAACATATCTACCAAACACTTCACCATTAAAGGTTTTACTATCAAATTGTGGCATAGTCTTTTATTTCTCCTTATTATAAAAATTTTGCATATTCTGGATGTTTTTCCAAAAGTTCAATTTGTTCGGTATAAGTCAACTTGTCAAATTTTGCTTTTGTCATTTCTCCATCTTTGGAAGAATTACCACCATTAGGATCTGGAATTTTGCTTACTGCTTCGTTGTATTTTTGAGCAGCCAATTCATTTGCCCTTTTTTCAATAATTTCTCCCAATTTTTCATTTGCTGAAATAAAGTTGCTAGACAAATAATCGCTAATCACAGGAAGATAGTCTTCTTCGGCGATACCCATTTTTGCAAAACTTTTCTCAAGTTGCAATTTTTGTTTTTCGACCTCATAACTTTTCTTCGCATCGGCAGCTTCTTTTAGTTGTTTTGCTACCTTTTCAGCATCCGTTAAACCTTTCTCTTCAAAAGAATTTAACTTGTTTTGCAAACTAGAAATCTCCTCATTGTGAGCAGCCTCTAATTTTGCTTTTTGAGTGGCAAGTGCTTTAGTTACAGCCTTGTCCACTATACTTTGCACACGTTTGTCTTCTTCTGACATTTGGTCTTTTGAACCATTGTCATCACCACCATCTGCAAATAATTGAAGATTGATAGAACTTTTTTTAATTTCGTTGTCCATATTCACTCCTTTTAGTCCTTGAAGTCCTTCACTCCTTCAAGTCCAATATTTTATTTATATAAACACAATCACTTGTGGTTATATCAAAATAAAAAGTGCATAGATTCTCGGATAGTCGATTTATCCGTATGCTACCGACATTTATGTCGGCACCAATGTGTCTATGCACTTAATTTATTCGGCCTCTATGGGCTCTCGGAGAAAGCGAATGGTGAAATCACTTTCAATTGTAATTGTGAGTAAAATAATCAAAATCTCATAGTTCTCGAAGAACTGCTTTTTTTCATCCTTACTTTCGCAAAGGTTCTCGGTGTTTAAAACACAACGATTATTTTATAGTTTTTATTTTTCGTTCGTTATTGGAATGTTGGGTTTGATAATATAAAGAACCGACCTATGACAACCATGACATATATGTCTATTGGTGGGAATTGCACCCTTTATATTGAAGTCATATTCCAAACTACTTTCTGCAAATACCTTATTGCAAAAAGGACATTTAATTTTCTTTAGATTGTAGTTTTTCGTTGTCTTCTCCATTATCTTCTCCTTCATCTTTTTCTTTATCGGTAGTGTTTGTAAAAATGGCAGACACTACATCTTTTGGCAAATAATAACTAGCAACTGCTTTGTTATATTGTTCTTGGGTTAGGACTTTATCTTCAAGCAGTTTTTTGTAAGTATTCATTATCTTTTCTATTTCTTCCTGTGGACTTTCGCAAAGGTTTGATTGTGTCAAGATTGTGTCTTTGCTAAACAACCCAGTTTCATTAAGAGTTGCCAATGCTTGGGCTTCAGATTGGTCATTTAGAGACTTTTGTCTAATGAAACGAATATCGACCTGTTCCTTTTGAATAAATCTCAATTGAGTATCATTGTCAAATAAACTTAAGCGCCTAATAATCTCAATTCTTTCTTTAAGACCTTGCTTGAACAACCTTTCCTTATCGTTAAGTAGTTGTTGAAAGTCTTTGTAACCCTCTCGTGTATTTGCAGCCTCACCAGTATCTCC
This sequence comes from uncultured Christensenella sp., assembly GCA_964455585.1. Lineage (GTDB taxonomy): Bacteria > Bacillota > Clostridia > Christensenellales > UBA1242 > UBA11490. The sequence goes on along the minus strand of CAYVXW010000005.1, from coordinate 28,061 downwards.
ACCACCATTGGTTTTTGCATTTACTCCATCTGGAACACCCATTATAACATAAGCCAGTCTTGCAAGATTGTCGCACACAATTTGAGTATTAGATTGGTCTAGGGTATTGACAATGTGTTTTATGTCTGCAGGTAGTCCTTGTTCTCCATGTAGTTCTACAACACGATTTTTTCGCATTGCCTTAATCTTCTTGTTGTCGTAGGTAATATTTCCGTTTTCGTCTTCTTTTTCCTCATAAATTGAAGAATTGACAAAAACTAGCAATGCTTCAACAATATCGGATATGTTATCAAGTCTTTTACTATAGACTTCATTTATTCCGTTTAAAACCGGAATTGCTGGTTCGAAATCTCCCATAAGTTCATCATTATTCTCATATCTAACGATTGGAATAATTCCAATTGTGTTTGGGGTTTCTACAATTGCACTATCCAGTCCTATGGAAGTATTTGTGTCATACTCAAAAATATTGGTTTTGGTATATACCGAGAAATGGTAGCCAGAATGTTTATTCTCTACATCGTATTTTTTATGAAAATTAAATACAAAGACCATTTCATCTTCATCGTCTTCATTAAATACTGCACAAGTGAAAAATGGTTTTAATCTTTTTAATTTGATTTTTCCATTTTTTCTCCCAATAAACTCATAGGCATATCCATATTTTCCCCTATCGCCCTCAATTCGAGCATTGTGTGCAGGTTCTTCAATAGACCTATAATATACAAGCAAATCTTTCAATGCTTTCTTTTGAAGTGTATCTGTTGGATCAATTGGTAAATATTGTGTCTCTTCTCCAACAAATGCTTGTTTAATTTTATTGGTTGCAGTTCTAGCTAGGTTTACAACAACTTTATTATTTCCAGCATCTTCATCATCTCTTTCTTTCTGAAGAATTGGTTGCTGGCCTCTAAAGTATCTATCCAAAAACAAAAGAATGTCTATTTCGAGAATAAATTCATTAAAGTAAGATTTTACTATATCAACGACATTACTCTTTGTTATGCTTTCAGATTTATAAGCAGTGTAATATTTTTGTCTTCCAAAGCAAGGTGGCTCAATTATTTTTTTTACATTTTCACTAGTTTCAGCCATTTTAACCCCCTTTTACACAAATTCCACAGACTCATTTTTACTCATTATACAAACTTTTTTTGAAAAATGCAACAATTTTTCACAGTTTTGTCGTAATTTTTGTATTACAAATAATACATTTTTAGCAAATTTTATAATTTTTAGGCAAAATCTTGACTTCTTTGGGCTTATTTGCATCATACATAAATAATAATGCGAGACTATCCGGACCATCATCGTTTTTGTTTTTCCCATTTTGATTAAATGTTAATAATGAATTGATAAATTTTTGATATTCTGGAGTTCTATCTTTCTTTTCGAGTATGTGAATATCTTGAATTTCAGGAGAATATTGAATAATTCTTTGCAGTTTTGCATTTGCTGTATTGGGAGATTGCCTTGCAACAACCCTACAAATATATCTCTGCTCTTTTAATAGGTTTTTTATATCGTCAGCATATTCTCCACCACCATTATTCTTTTCAAAAGGACATTCGTAGAGTTTGTGTTTTATGATTTTTTGAGCAATTATCGGTTCCGTAATTTTCTTATTCGAGTTGTTATAAACAACATCTGCCAAATATAAACCATCTTCATACTTATACAAAATTGGCATAGATACAAAGTCGTTTCCACCCCATGCAACATCGCAAAACGATTTTTTTGCAATTGGGAAAACATTAAGTATTTCTTTTTTGAAAGTCTTGAAACGATCTTCGGAAAACAATAACCCATCTCGTTCCATTGGTTGTTGTTGATATATACAATTCCAAGTGACATTATCCATACCATTTCTTTCAGAACGATAGTGTTCAGTCGAGAAACCACCGGTATAATCAAAATTACTTTCATCGTTTTCATCTAATGCTGGTAATTCAATAATCTTTATTCTGAAATTTGGATCTTCTTCTAAAAGTTCTCGAAACCTAACTTGTGGATCTTTCATACTCCAAATGGTTCCAATGTAAAGAATTTTGGCACCTTCTTTTCTTCTTTGTCTTATATCCCCATATAAAACTTGCCATTTTTTTTCAAGTCGGTCAGGGTTTAGAGCTTCTTCCATTCCACTAATCAAGTCGTCAATATGCAAAAGCAAATCGGCTTCAACACCACCAGACAAACCACTTTCTGCCGAACGAAAAGAAATACTTTTATATCTTCTCTCTTCTCCAAAATTTATTGTTTGATTTTTGGCGCTAACTTGCATTTTATCCATAAGTTCTGGAAACACATCAAAAAACTTGTATTTATCTCCAGTGCAAAAATTATTAGATTCTTCATAGAAAGTATTAACAAGACTTGCACTATGTCCAACCGATAAGATTGAATGTCTTTGCCCACTTGCATTTTTGGCTGCTAACCAATTATCGAACCAAATTCCCAATGTAGACTTTCCCACTCTGGGTGGACAAGCAACAAACAAGACATCGAGTTCATCATCTGCCAATTCTTGCAATGCTTCACATATTTTTTTCATTTGTGATTTTTTTCGTGGTTGCCAAAACTTTTCCGTGTATGGTCGATCAATTTCGGTATACAACAAAAAACTATCAAAATCATCACGAGCAGAGAAATATAATACTTTTTTACTTAATTCAAATGCCTTATTTCTATATTCAGTCGTAAACTTGCTATTTCTCATAATATATGCAATTGCAGGTTTGACAATTTTCAAATTTATCTTATTGGTAATCTTTCTAACACTATCACCATATTTATCTCTTATAATTCTCAAATACTCAAACAATCTCTCGCAGTCAACAAGTTTTGGTCTTCCATTCAACTCGTTTATATAATTATTTAGTTTTAAATTTTCTTCAAGTGTTATTTCTTCGCAATTAATCATATTATCTCCTATAAAAAATGCACAGACAATTACAAATCTAATTTGGTCGAATTCGACTTAATTAAAATTTTGTATGTGTCTATGCACTAGTTTTAGGCCTCTATGGGCTCTTGTTTTGTTTTTGCAACTGAATCTTGCATCATTGCTTGGAATTTCCCATAGCAATCTTTAATTAAACTTACTGCATTCCTATAATTTGCAGAATTTTTGTCGGTCTTCTTGTTTATAAATGCAAAAGTTTCACTAGAATAATTTTGGTTTTTAAAATAAACAACCAACTCTAACTTGTTGCAATAGTTTTTAGTTTTTGACCAATGTTTTGCACCCAAAACCGCTCCGATTGTTCCAAAAGCCCAATCTCCCACAAAAGCACCAGTCAACGAATATTTAACTTTTGTTTCATTGTCTTCAACAACTTCAATTTTTAGAATGTCAGAAAAATTTAAAATCGGAGAAATTTCAGTATCGATATTTGTTACTATAAATTGTTCGCTCTCCCAATTATAGTTGACATTGCGATTTATTCCACATGCCATAATATTAGGAAATTTATCCGAGACAAACATTTTGGTTGTATTCGTTCTAAAGTATTTTTCAAACACAACCATTAAACTTGATAGAGAAAGTCCAATTAAAAGTATGCCTAACAGCAATCTCCAAAGTGTGGACTTGATAAAAATAATACACACAACACCTAAAAGCAAACAAATCAAAGAATAGAAAGCATATTCCTTTTGTTGCTTGGTTAAACCATTATTGGTTGCTCTTTTCTCGGACACTCTTTTCATTTTTTCCAATTTTTTAACATCTTTTGGGTTGTTTGGATTAAATTGCTTATTCATGCTATTCTCCCTTTTTAACAAACTTGATTTCCAATTCGCAACCTAAAACTTTGGCAGTTGCCTCAAGATTGCCAAGAAGGACATCTTTGCCAGTAAGCATTGTTTGAAAAGTTCTTCTATCGGTTCCTAATGCACTTGCAATAGAAGTGTTTGTCATTCTTCTTTTTTCTTTCCAAAACTCTATCTCTGCACTTATTTGATTTCTCAATTCTTGACTTGCACGATTCTTTCTATATGGTTTTCTTTCTTTTTTTTGTTCGTTTTCCATGCTTATTCGCTCCTTTATATTGCATAGTTTACACTAAACTTTTTAGAATGTCAATATTTTTTCGCATTTTTACAAAATTTTTGTATTATAAACAATACAAAATCACACATTATCAAAATATTTGTAATTTTGTGATTTTATTTTGTTGACACTAGTTATTATTTGTGTTATATTATATTTTATAAAAGGAGAATAAAAGCTACAAAAAAATAGTGTCTGCCGAACTTGAAACCTAGACAAACACTATTTACAACAAAACGATATTCTCATTTTGCTAAATTTATTGTAGCATAGCAAGAAGAAAATATCAATCAATTTAAACTAAAGGAGAAATTATAATGCCAAAATTTAAAACAATGTATTTTTATCTTGCAACAAGTTGCCAACTTAAAGAAGCCGCTCATTTATTAAAAATATCAACAGACAAACTTTTAGACAAGATTTATGGAATTAAATCTTTTAATGGTGAAGAGATTTCCCAATTATTCTACGCTTTCTTTGAAAAGCGTTTCACCTTTAATCAAATGCTTGACTATGGAGAATAAATATGGAAACAATTAATACCGAATGGTTTTTCAGTAGATACGATTCAGAATATAAGAATAAACATTTTGCAATTTCTAAACAATTTAATTTCAAGGTTCCATTTGAACAATATTCACACCTACTTTCAATTTACAACGGAATGAAACATCGATGTTATAACAAAAACAATCCCAATTATAAATCTTACGGAGCAAAAGGTATTACAATTTGCAATGAATGGCTGAATAACGAAAATGGTTTTAAAAAATTCTATGATTGGTCAAATGCAAATGGATACTATGAGGGACTATCAATAGACCGAATTGACAATACCAAAGGCTATTCGCCAGAAAACTGCCAATGGATGAGCAAATCAAGAAACTCATCTAAACGGAAAATAGACTTTAGAATCTCTCTAATAAATGATATTCTCTCTACTCAACAAAACCTTTCTACCGAATATCGTGAAAGCCTTGAGCGAGAACTTGCAGCTCTAAAAAATCAAAGAGTTAATTGTAATAAAAATTCAATCGACAAGATCCGGGCAGAAATCACCATGTGCCAAACCCATATAAAAAATTATCAAAGCAACATTGAAGAACTAAACAAAAAAATAAATACCGAAAACGAAACGATTAAGAAACTAAAACGAGAACTCAATAAAATAGCAAAAGAGAACGGGCATTAAACCCGTTCTCTTTCATATAGCACAAGTATGACAGGGAGACACAACTCACCCTTTCAAAATGCTAACACTTGCAGTTTATCACAACTTGAACCAATTGTCAATACTTTACTGCCCCTTTTTATTTTTTAGAGAAATTGAGAGATGGGTTTGCTCCCCATAGTGTATAATATGCCCTTTTTGGTTTTGCCGACTTTTTGAAATTTGGCGTAGTGTAGAGGCTCACCTTATGTGGGGTGCCTCTGTTCATATAGGGGATGGGGTGCAAGTCACATATATAACAAAAAAAGTAATATATATATATTGTGTGTGATTTTATTTTGTAATTTTGTGATTTTTTATTGACTTTTCAAACAAAATATATTATATTAATAATGTTAGTATGTCATAACTAACAAAATATAATATAAAAGGAGATTGAAAAAGTATGACAAAAGACACAACAAACAGCATCAAAAAATATATTGATTGGTGCAAACAACACGGCAAGAGGCCGCAAGACTTTAAAAGTCTACAAGAATACAACAAACAAAAGGAGATCGCAAAATGCTAAACGAAAAACAAAAACAAATATTTGATTTTATTTATGATCAAAAACAAAGAAATTTGACAACACAAGAAGACCGACAAGGATATAAAACAATACTATTTAAAACTAAAATAAATATATTTGATTATATTTACGGGTTTGAATATGTAAAAGACACACCGGACACGGACAATAAACCGGACTATTACGGAGTAATAGACACAAGAACAAACAAACTATATTTTGCAAGCTTTAAGCTAAAAAGTTATTTTGAAAAATGGGATCCATACACAAAAACAACAATAAAAGAAGATTTCGGAAACATAGACCAAAACGAAATTGACAAACAATATAACGAACTACTAGCAAGAGAAATTGAAAAAATAGCGCAAAATACACCAGACGACAACGAGCCGGACGAGTGCAACGAACACACAGCAAGAGAAGATGCCGAACATTTATATTATTATGGGGAGAAACAAGAAAACCGAACACAAAGCACACGTTTTACAAAAACATTATTGAAATTTATTGAAAACCCCAACAAAACAATAACAAACGACATTAATGCAAAAATTGAAGACATTACAAAGCACATAAAATATAAAAAATTAATAAACAGACTAAAACAAGAATATTTAAAAGAAATTGAAACAAACAACGAATATAAACAATACAGATTGTCAAAAGAAATAAAGGACACAATACCAGAAAAAGCAAATCAAATTGTTATAACATATCTACTAGAAGACGGCGAGACCATAACGGGCAAATATAAAGCCGAAGACATACAGCGCCAACCATACAACAAAAAAGGGGATCAAGTTAATTATACTTGTTTTGGATGGGATAGCAAAACAAGGGAAACCATAAGACGCAAACAAAAAAACGATGATCTATATGTAAAAAATATTTTATCAATTTCATATAATGGCAAAACACTTTACGAGGTGAAGCCATGCAAATGATTTTAAAAATTTATAGAAATAACGAACAAGTAAACGAAATTACAAGCACGGACACAACAACAATATATAAAAATATCGCACAAACTCTATATACAAAAGAAACAAAACGAGCAACCAAAACACAAATAACAAGACTAAACAACGAAATAAACATAATACAAAGGTTTGACCAATACAAAACCCAAATACAAAATATAACATACACATACAAATATAAATTTGTAGACGTGGAGTTATAGGAGGCGGACACATGCAACCAATAAAAAAGTATTTTGACAATTTCGGCAACATGGCAACAATCGAACAAAAGCAAATTTTACCATATAAAGGATCAAGAACAAAAGAACAAGCCCACATTTTAAAATGCTATGCAACATATGATCATAATCAATTATATTTTTGTAGTATATACGAAACCGAACAAAAAGCACAAGAGCAACTAAAAAAATTAAGTTGTGGATCGTTTAGACTATGCAATTAATATATATAATAATTGGAGTATTAGCAAATTTTATAAAGGGCATAAACAAAAAATTTAAGTAATAAAGGAGAACAAAAAACAAATGCAAGAAATGAAACAAATAAAAGACCTAAAATATGAAATAATAAAACAATCAAAAGGGAGTTTGTAAAGCTCTCTTTTTTTAGTGCTAAAAATAACCCACTACCCCGAACACATCCACCCCTAAAAATTTCGGGTTTTGTTTTGGGGCAAATTTCCACCCCATACATTAATAAATCTTTTTCCTGGAAAATCTTTTTCCACATTTCCACAAATCTTTTGCAAGGTGGCGGAAAATCTTTTTCTTATCTTTTTCCAATTGTTTTGGCAATCTTTTTCTCAAAAATGCTTATTAGCAAGTTAAAATGTCTATCTTTTTCTCGCAATAATAGTATTTATTATTAATACTATATATAAATAGTGATATTAGCAACTTGCCGACAAATTACCAGCAAGTTAACATTTTTATCAAAATTATCGCACTCAAACATATCTTTTTCTAGTAAAAAAGTAGGAAATCTTTTTCTCCTACTTTTATTTTTGTATTCAGATATGCCTAAATCGTTAGTTTTTGTGCCATTCTAGGCATTTTAACCACCGACTAGGGTAATTTATCGCAAAAATCTTTTTCGTGCTTTCTAGGTGCCAAAAAATTGATATTTTCACAAATCACAAATCTTTTTCTTGCGAATATCTCAAAACTTTTTCTAGTCAAGACTATCTGGAACTTCAAAAACCCCTTCTCCGTTGTCTACAACAATTATATTATCATCATCATCGGCAAGGTTGTCCAACTCTTCCGGAGTTTTAATGCCACCCAATAAATTTGGAACTTCCACAGTAACCTTGTGTTCGTTTGTCCAACCATCTTTCGAGTTGAGCAAGGCAAACATAGAACCTGAAACATTTTCGTTGGTGCCTAATCTTTGTTCGTGATACTTAAGAATTTCCGTTCTAGCCCTTTTGAGTAGATCGATTTTGTAATCTTTTTCAGTCCTTACCCTATTACACTCTTCAAAAATACTTTCTCCATAAATATTATATAATAATTTAGTAGTATTATTATTAAAATCACTCAAATCTACTATTTTATTTCTACTATTAGGCAAAGTTGTCTGACGATGATTAGAATAACCATTATTTTTATTATTAATAATATTAGTATTATATAATGAGTTATCACTAAATTGTTTAGTATTAAGGTAGTCATAGAGAGTTTTCACTTCGACACCTAGTGATTGAGCAAGTCCATACATTGTTGGAACATTTTTGTAGTTGCATTTTACGAGTTTTGTTTCAAGAATTGGTTTACCATAATTATCATATATTGGGTTGTCGTTTTCATCTAGTTTGGGAACTCGTTCATACACTGGCTCGGTTAGACTAATAAAATAATTTATAATACTATTATATATATATTCTATTGGCATATCGTTTATTGAGTGATATGGTCGAGTTAGGTTGCGAATTAACTCTTCTGGCATTGGCGCCGAAATGTTTTTATTTGCACAAGCATAATAATTTTTAAGTGTGATTCCCTTGCCCTTTCCAGTGTTTTCGGTAACCAGATTTCCATATTTATCGTATTTGTGTGGTTTTCCGTTTTCATCAACCTTTACAAGTGGTTGCCCATCGTTTGCAGCTCCACCATGATGATTATTTATTCCATTTCTTTTCTTTTCAGTCTTTTTCTCAACATTATCAATACTATTATTATTACTATTATTTATAGTATTATCCGTTTTCTTTCTTGCCATAATCTTTTTCTCCTATTTTACATTCTTTTCTTGCTTTCTCCTCAAAATATTTAGCGGCCTCGTCAACCTTTAAACGTGGAGACTTATCCAAAATGCTCAATCTTTTTTGCAATATCTTATTATCTTCGTGACTAGGATAAAGAAAATATCTACATGCCATTTTTAGTGCTATTCTTAATACAACATCATCTATTAATAGGTCATAACATTTATTTTGTAACATAAGGGTATCTTTAACCACTTGCAACCCAGCAATAATAGTTTCATCATTATCTTTCTCCATATCCCTAATCATTTGCTCTTTTGAGTTAAGTAGATTTACAATCTTTTTCGCATCTCTTTTGCCCTCAATCATAGCATAAAAATCACTTTTGGTGTCTTTTAGTTCGTATAGCCCTTCCGGCATTACACTATCTTTAATTATTAATTTTAATATATATCTATTTTTCATCTCTTTTCTCCTCGTAAGATTTTAGAATTTGCCCCAAAATTGGAACTATGTCATTCCAACGAACTGCCTTTTGCAAGTAGCAATGTTCGTTATTGCTCATTTCAGTAACTTGCTCTCTAAGTCGTTGTTTAATCTTCTCCACAATCTCTCGTGGCTGAATTTTAAGTTTGAATTTCAATTCTTCGTTCTCTATTAAAATTTTCTCTATATTAATAGATTTTAATTTAGCAATTTCTCTATCTGTCTTATCAACCACTTGATATTGCTCTCTTAGTTGCAATTCTAGGCTATCAATATGCTCTTCTGCATCTGCTAGTTTTTCTTGCGACTCGGCTAGTTGTTGCTTCAACACTCGACATTCTTTGTAAATATCATTAATTTTGCCATTGTCCTGTTTTGTCAAGAAATCAATTCGACTTGACACATTTTCGGGGTCTTGCTTTTCAAGGACTTCATACAAAGCACTAAACAAAGCCAAAGCATTTCGGTCTTTTGCTTCTAGTTTTTGTTTAAGTTCTCGAATTTCATTTGAATAATCTTCAAGTTTAGTTCCCTTGTAATGCTCTAACTGTTGTTTTAAATCTGCGATTTGTTTGTCTTTCTGCTGATAGTCATATAATTCGTCTATTGCTGGTTTCAGTTCTCTTTCAGCCCTTTCATAATTTTGATTTTTATATAAATCAAACCAATCGTGAAGTCTATCTAATATATGACAGGGTTTTAAAACTTTACTCATCTTTCAATATCTCCTTTGCTTTGGTTATGAAATAATTTATTTTTGCTGTCAAATATTCGTCATCATCATATATGTTTATAATTGAATAATATAGTTCATCATCCCCATTAGAAACAAGATAGTCGCAAGCCAATTCTAGTGCTTTCTTCATTACTGCGAGTTGTGCCGTAAGTTCTTTGATATGAACTTTTGATATATAAAGATAATCAATCATTTCAGACTTGTCTTTTAATTTGTTATATATATCACAGCATTCTATTTTAAGATTTGTTTCTTTAATCATTCTCTTTCCCCCTTAACTCTGCGATTTGCTTGTCTATTTCATTCATAACTTCGCCAGCCAAATAAAAATCAAGACGAAGAGGTTCAAACTTTTTTCTTAATTTCTCCAAGCACTCTATTGCCGTTTGGTTTTGGGATTGTTGGAGTTCTTTCTTGTGTTTTTCTTTAATCTCTGCCAACCTATATTTAGTTTCACTACTTAAACAAAACAACATCAAATCCAAATGCTCTAAATCCTCAACATTATATTTATTCATAAGACTTTCATACTCGTTTATTCTTTCAGTGAGTTGTTTTTCTCTATCTAAACAACCTTTAATTTGTGACTCAATTCTTTTATATGAACAATAATCTTGCCATTCAACTTCCGACAATAAATGTTCGCATTCTAGTTTTTCTCTAATCTCGACCTTGACGACTTTGCAATCGCTAGGGCAGTAGCATAGTGCAGTTTCGTAATCATCAAAGAAACTTGCATCGCAAATATCTCTCGCTGAATATGATGGATTTACATCATATGGTGTAAACACATTCTCTTGTTTGAATATTATGTATCTGCCATTATTTTTGTATTTAATCGCATAACAAATCATTATTCTACCTCCACATAACACCAACTTTGTGGTGGTCTAAATAAGTGTTGTTCGATTTCTTCACAAACTTTATTGCACATATTTGGATAAAGAAAACAAGTTTTGCAATTCTTTTTATTTGGCAACACAAACTCACTCAATTCCTTTGGCTCGTCATAGATTTTTAAGTCGTCAATATGCCAAGCATATAAAGGTTTGCCTTTGCCATACCATTCAACAAAATTATCAAAATCACAAAGTGATAACACATCGGTATCAAACCCTGCATTTTTAACATCGCAAACCTTAAAGTTGTAGCACTTATTATCTGCAAAATCTATAAAGTTCTTTTTATGCTCTGTAACCTTATTCAATGTAAACTCTGCCACAACTTTACCATTTAGAGCATTATAATTTTTAACAAAACAATCTTCCTCAAATTTTAGTTCATTGCTTGTTTCAAATTCGTTGTCATCATCTACTCTATATAGATATGGTTTACTTTTTGTGCAATAAATATAAACCTTGCAAGGCAATTCGCATTTTGGTATTGTTTTGCGAATTTCGATTGTTTTGCCACCATTGAGTATTTTTGCAACCCATTTAGGTTGAATACTAATTAGAATTTGTCTCATTATCCCTTATCTCCTTATCAAATTTTTCCCATTCTCTCGTTTCCATTGTGTCACTTACAGGTTTGTAAACAATTTGCATATGTTTTTTACATACCAAGCAATTGCCACTACCCATTTCATATATTCCCATTTTATGAAATATTGATTTTGTGCAGTATTGCTCTTTTCCACAATACGGACACTTTATTAAATATCTTCTTTCTTCCATAACTACCTCTTTAACCCATACTTACTCTTTAATGCTTGATATAATTTTTCAATCAATTCTATTGGAACATACCCATAAACACTGCCATCAAAATATGTATCATATTCGTCAGTGTTCAAATATTCTTTAACATTGACAAAATCTTGCTCATTACATAAGGCAAACTCCATTGATTTGTATTGGTTGTATGGCAAGGTCTTTCTAGGAAAACAATAATGACCAAAACTAGCCTGAATAGATAGCATTAGACCATTATTAAACTCTATGCCATTGCTTTTTTGTGGCAAGATATCTGCTGACAACAAACCACCACACATAAGGCATATTTTTCTCTTTTCTTCCGAATTTACATTATAGATATTTTTCAAATGTTTAATAAACTCCATAACTACTCCTTAATGTTATATTTTTTATATAATGTCTTTCTAATATAATTAACTGTCCAATCGTAGTTTTCTTTGACACTATAAAATTGGGGATCGTTCATTACGAAAAAGTTCATTGTTTCTTCAATATATTTTTCCATTTCTTCTTTAGTCATAATTGCCCCCCTTAAAACCACTCATTACCATGACTTGTAGTTTTTCCATAATTGTTGGGAGATCATCTCCACCAAAGAATTCGTGTCTCATACTATGGACATCTTTTTTATTGTGAAACAATAATTTATTTCGCATAATATCCGGTCCAGGTTGTGAGCAAATAAAACATCTGCAAATAGCTGGTCTAACTGGATATATTGCACATTTTTTATTTTCATTGTCTCTAAACGGACAAGTCAAATCTAACACCGAATAATTGCAAACGACAGGAATATGTTTGCATTCCTTTATTTGGTGTGTTTTTATATAATCTTTTATTTTTTTTATTTCATAGTCATCTATTGGGAGAATGTCTGCACAACACTCTCCACAACTAGAACATTTGCCATTGCAAGTTTTATTAACTATTTTAGGTGTTTCATTGAATGAATTTGTTAATGTCATAATTCACACCCCTTTTACCTAGTTTCTTTGCAGCGATTACAGTTAAGTAATTTACAAACATATCCATTCCGATGTGATAATCTTCCCAAAGTCCTTGCAAGTAAGACATAGGGCAAACTCTCCACACGACATCACTGACACATCTCTTTAAGTCAAATACAACCGACTTATTTTTTACTTGTCGCAAAGTTTCTTTTACAATTTTTTGTTCTTCTTTTACCATTTTTTCTCCTTTATTTGGTGAAAAGACTAATTTGCCCACGAGAATCTATGTTGTTTAATCTATTCTCTGCAACTTTCCACCACTCTTCATTGATTTCAAAACCAATGTAATTTCTTCCATTATTTTTACAAGCAACACAAGTAGTTCCACTACCACAAAAGAAATCTGCAATAATCTCATTTGGTTGTGTTGTATGTAATAAGTGTCTTTCAACCAATGGCAATGGCTTAATGGTTGGATGTCCAAAACTATCTTTATCCTTTTGGTTTAGTGGACTTAAATACCACTTACTCTTATGTTTTATTCCATCGTTCAATTTCGTTCCACGATTAAAATACAAACAATATTCAATATCACTTAACCAATTACCATTACACATTGGAACAGGGTTTGTTTTACACCAACAAAGTATTTGATAGGTGCAGTCAGTATTTTTCATCCACCAATCTAAAATTGGATAAATTTGTTCTTTACTACACCAAATGAAACAATTTATTTTTTTGAGAACTCTAACAAAATCTTCAAATATTTTGTAATCAATACCATCATAAATGTTATTATCCTTGAGTTCTTGTTTCATTTTACTTACTTGCTGTGCGATTCGGCTGGTGCCTCCACCCCCCCCCATAAACAAGTAAGGAATATCAACATAAATACAATCAATGCTTTTGTCTGGGATATCTTTGATTGCTTTATAACAATCTTCGTTATACACTTTGTTTAATTCAAATCTTCCAAGTGTCATTGCAGAGTATAAACCACCATTTCTGAAACTTTAAAGACCGTGTATTCATTTTTCCCAGACACCATACCTAAAATTAAATTAGGAACACTTGAAGAGTATTTGCCACTTGCAAAATCAACAAGATCATATTTTTCTGTGCATATTAGAATTGCTTGTCCAACTCTTACAATATCCCCTATTTCAATTCCGAGACCTTTTATTGTTTTCTCCATAGTTGAAGTTCTAGCTTCAATTTGTAATTTTGTCGTTTTCATTGTTTTCTCCTTTTAGCATTTGTTTAAAAATTGCCATTAAGACATTGACAACAATACTATCTCCTGCAAGATGATACAAACTCGCATTTGATTGGTTTTGAGCAATTTTATCAAAGTCAATATCGTTTACTCCCATAAGTCTAAAGCACTCTCTAGGAGTTAATTTTCGAATACGATAATCGGTATAAATCATATTCATATTACTAGTATCAATACTAGTTTTAATTGTTTGCATAAAGTCTTTATGTGTGGTTTGGTTATAACAATCTAAAGCCAATGTATCATCCCCAAATTGTGTCTTTGAAACAAGGTCTTGTAATCTTTTATTATTGCTATTCACTTTTACAACGACACCCAAGCAATCACATCTTGTATCAAGTGTTGGACTGCAATCTGGGTTTTCGGAATTAGAAACATAAAAATTTTTCATACGACTTGAACTATACGAGTGTCTAATCACATCACCTTCCTTAACTTTCCCACTAGTGATTAAGTCGTTACACAATTTTGTTTTTAAATTTTGACTTTCCAAAATTTTAGTTTTTCCACAATTTGTGTGTAATGTCGGTGCGATTTTGTTATCTTTCCATGCTCTAGTCTCCATATCTAACAAACCCTTTTGGTGCCGCTCAATATAATTTTCGCAATTTTTCGTAACATCGTAGTCCTTTCCGTTTATGTTTACCTTTGGAATTTCAACCATAACACATTTTGGATCCTTGTAATCTCTTGCACAAAGTGTAGGAATAATACCGTCTTTAGGCAGTTTGTTTTCAAGTTTTGAACAAGCAAAATTTGTATTCAAAGAACCTTTCAATGCTCTTTCAGACAAATAATACTTTTCTGGAACATTCTCTTCGAGAATATCTTTTAACTTGTCATTTAGTTTTATCGGCTGAGGAAACCCATAATAGTAATCACCCAATAGACTAATCATAAAGCACCTTGCTCGGTTTTGAGGGACACCATAATCTTTTGAATTAAGTATTTGTTTATAATTTCTATAACCCAACTCTTCCAATTTCTTTAACCAATCAGCAAAATGTGATATATTAGCACTCCCTATAACTTCTGGAACATTTTCCATTAGTAGAATTTGTGGTAGTTTAGTTTTATCGGCTGAGGAAATTTCATCTAAAATTCTCTCAACTTCCCAAAGTAACCCACTTCTTGTTCCACTGCCCTTTGCCATACCTTCTCTCAACCCTGCCATACTCAAATCTTGACAAGGAAACGAATAAGTCATTATGTAGGTATATTTGTCTACATCAACAATCTCAAGATCTTTACCATTTACTTGTTGAATATTAACTAGGTTGTGAGTTGCTTTAATGTTGTTATAGACTTGTCTACATTTTGCTTCACCCATTCTTTTGATTTGGTCTATTGCCATTGGTTCGTTATAATTTGCACTGATTCCCCATTTAAGTAAGCATTGAACAATTTCATCATAAGACAAAGTTTCAGAATAATCAGTGTTATCATTTGAAAAGTGTGCATCTTTATAAGCTTGAATACTTTTAACTGCCCATTCGCAAATTTTATAACTTTCAACATTTAAACCTAGATATTTCAAAGCAAAGTGCTGACTACCATATCCTGCAAACAATTCAATTAATCTAATAGGTTTATTTATCACAAAATCTTTACTGCCATCAAATAAACTCATTTGTCCGTATGCCATACTGCAACCTATTCGTTTATGGCATACACAAGTTTTCTATCTATGTTCTTTTTTGCTTGTTTCAGTGTCCAACCATAACACCACGAAATCGGAATTGGTTTCCCTGCAAAAATAACATTTTCTTGTGTCAATAGTTCGTCAAGACTTGTGATTAATTTACCCTTTTTCTCCATAGCTTCTCTTACATTCATTTTTTCACCTATTAACCTTTCTTAATTTTTTGTAATATTCTTTTTGTTAGCGCATGTTTATATTCTTGTTCAATTTGTTTTGAGTTTTTTTCTTTGATAACATGCTCAAGAGTTTCTAAAGTCATAATATCAATTTCAACATCACTCTTATTGAGTTTTCTTCCCGTTGGAGCAACTCTATGAATTTTGAAAAGATAAAATGCTATTGCTCTCAATTTTTGATTTTCCAACTTAAGTTTTTCGTTCTCTTTTTTTAACTTATCAGAGACCTTTGCACTTTTAACCTTGTTTTCCATTGTTTGTCTCCTCATAACTTGCTAATATTTTTTTGTGGTCGGCAATAAATTGAGTCAAGTCCAATTCGGCATTTTTCAAATCTACCAAATCGGATTCTGCCTTTTTTATAATATTTTTTTCTCTTGTTATTACTGTGTTTGCAACAACTCTTTTATTTTGTTTAACCATAATATTCTCCTTTTAAAAATCTCCAAAAATATCATCAATCTCTTGTTGCTCTTTTTCACTCAACTCTGTCATTGGCATAAGGTCGATTGATGTTTGTTTAGTCTCATAGACTACTGACTTTTCACTTTCTTTCTTTTCTTCATCTAATTTTGGGCATTCATAATATGTGTTTGAAATTCTATCGTATTTAAGGCAAATAAAACCTAATTTATTAAAACGATTTTTAAGAACTTCAATAACTGCATCGGCTTGGTCTAAATCATAATTGTTTAGTTTTACAACTGCCTTTAACGACTTGTATGCCTTGCCAGATTTGTCGACATTATCAAGTCTCATAATATTTAATGCAGTAGCACTTTTATTACCTATGGCACTTGTTCCTGCGATTTCAGATAGATTTCTTCTAATAACCCCAATATCAGCAGATTTGCGATAATGTGCAAGAACCACAATGTGAATATTGTTTTCAGTTGTATATCTTCGCAATTTTTCAAAACAATCTTTCTGCTCTCTTATTTCATCTGCAGTGGTTGTTTCTATTTGCATTAAGTTATCCAACACAAAGTAATTAATCTTTCCCCTTTCGTTTTCGTGACAAAATTTAATTACTTCCAAAATTTTATCTATCGTCATTCCGTATCGAGTATCATAGTAAAATAATTTTTTTGATGTCTTATTTCTAATTTGCCTTTCAATTTCTTCGTTTACAAAATAAGCACCAATATTTGTATCTTTGCCATTCTTCTTGTAAGACACATATTCATATTTTTCTTTGCCATAACCTGCCATTTGCCTATATGTATTTTGCTGTTGTTTTTGTATTGTGCTTTCGCCATAAACACAAAACACTTTATCGTCTTTTATAATATTGTCCACAACCTGTGAAACAAATGTTGTTTTACCAGAACCAGTTTCACCAGCAATAACGGTTATTTCTCCAAGTTCCATTCCACCAGTTAAATAGTTCAACTGGCTAAAAGGATACAATGCCCTTTCCGGCAACTTCCTTTCATATGGAATACTCCCAAAATCAATTACAGCATCTTTTATTTCCATAATATCTCCTAGTAAAATCTATCGGCAAAGATACCTATTGTGTTTTCTCTTAACATATTCGAAACCAAGATATATCTTTGCTTTAGATGTTTTGCCAACTCGTTTTCTTCATACAAACCCTTTTCATATTCAAATGGAAACTTGCCAACAACGAACAAATCAAACTGAAATGGTGGGTAGTCTTGATCGCAAATATAATAACTTTCATCAAGAACCAATTTTAACCAAACAAGATACTCTATTTGATATGAGGCCCACATTGATTGTTCTACCCTTTTTTCATCCATAGCAAAATCTTCGATACTTTCGTTTTGTCGTGGGCAATTTTTATTATAAATTTCTTGCGCAATTTGCATCGCACTGTGAATTTTCATTGATAAAAATTTCTTAATTGATTTGTCTATCCGTTGTTGCCTTTCTCGTTTTTCTTTTTCCGATTTGATTTTTTTTATTTTTTCATCACTATCTTTCTTGCAATTTTCAAGACCTAATCGAAAATCGGAATCTAGTAATTTAAGTGCATCATATTGATTTAGTTTGAAATATAGCATTACAAAATCTAGACCATCACCACCAACCCCACAACCAAAACATTTCCATTTGCCAGTTTTTTCGTTTATTGAAATGCTTGGGTTTTTATCTCCGTGAAAAGGACACATGTATTTATCTCTTGTGTGAAAATGTAAATTGTTTTGCCCTATATACCTATCTAGGACATCTCGACTTGTTATAGAGTTTTTAACAATATCAAGCCATGCCATTTTTAAACTCCATTTTTGGAATATTCAAATTTGATTTTCTTCCACTCTTCTCCATACTTTTCAAGCATATACTTTTCGTATTGCTCTTTGGAGTTTTCCACATAATCACACAATGTTTTTTCTCCCAAGAAAGTTGGCAATCTTGGAATAAATGTTTCTTCTTTATCTTTATTAACTCTTATAAACTCTTTCAATGCGAACATTAACTGTAAGTGGTTATACCTAGTTAATTTCTTGCTCCCCATAACAGTAATGTGTTTACCTTGCAACCAATTCCAATATAAATTCAAGCTTGTTTTTTTGTTTTTGTTTATTGAACAGGGGTAGAGTTTATAAAAGATTTCAAATTGAGAAATAACATCAATCGTGTCATTTTTAGATAAAGCAGGTTCATTTTGATCGCAAAAACCTAACATATTATTATTACTCTTATCTATACTAATCTGATCTATACTAATCTTATCTGTGGATACCACTGGTATACCAAGTGAGTATTCTCCATTTTTGCTAATAACCAATTTAGACTTTTCTTCAATGTATTGTGTTTCGTTATATCTATCAGTTCTTAAATAGTTATTAACTCTCCAATGTCGAATTACTATTACTCCACTTTGAAAAGGAATTATAAAAGATTTTGCTATTAAGAGTTTTAGGTCGTCTTCCTTTTTCCCTGTCATTCTCATAATTGTTTTATACTTATCAACAAACCCATCATCATCAGCATACATTGATAAGTGAAAGTATAGATTTTGTGTGCTGTCTGGCATTTCCAAGAAAGCATCACTTCCTATTACTTTGTTACTGAACATTCGTTTATCTGCCATTTTTTCTCCTTTATTTTAACTTGTTTGTATTGTAAATAATACATTTATCGTAAAAAATTTTGTTGTCCTGACAATAGTTGTCTTACCATGTTATATCCTTTATCAACTGCAAGTATTGATACTGCTCGATTGTGATTCTCTTCTTGTGGTCTATCAAGTTCTAGTGGATCTTCCACAATAAAGCAACCTTTATCATTTGATGAAGTTATTATCGGATACCCTTCCGTAAGTAGTTCTCTTATTGCTTTTCGAACACCCCTATCGTCAGGCAACTTATCTCTTACACCTGTTTCGGTATTTACCGAATATTTCATATATCCCTTGTTAATCAAGTGAGAAATTATTTCAGGTTTTGATACATTTTTACTGGGTGATTTACCCAATTTATAATCTACGAATTTCCTACAAGCATAAAGGAATATTTCGTATTTTATTTCGTCTTTGATATTGTCGCACATTGTTCTTAATGTTTGGCAATATTTTATGGTTTTGTTCTCCATAGTGTCTCCCTTTAATTCACTTCCAATATGTTTTTCAACTGCATTTGCATAATTCTTACGATATGCAAACCAATTAAGTCCTTTGGAACGAAATCTATTTTAATATTATATCTATTACTAAACGATAGTAATGAATTATAAAATGCCTTTTCATCAACATAAGTTCCGTCTGGTCTATAGTAATTAGAATTATGAATATCTTGCCAACTACCTTTTTCTATAACCAAATGAATCGTTTTACAACCAACCCTAATTGTATCTATAAATTCATTATGAAATTCAGTTCTTCCCTTTTTGAGATTGTTGCTAATTTCGGTTAATGAGTTTTTTCTTTCAACTACAACTATATTTTCCAAAGTCACATCACAAGGCAAATTTAGTTCTTCATTTTTAGTCAACATGCAAGAATAATCTCCAAATTCCAAACTCTTTTTCTTCCATTTAATATTGTGGTCATCAAAGTATTTGATAATATGCGAATTTTCTTGTTCGGCAGTATCAACTAAAATCACCATTTGTTTTAGCAACTTATCTATAGTTGTTTTTGTTAGATTTATATCAATTTTCATTTATCACCTAAAATGGTAGACTATTGTCATCTATTGGTTGATAATCTTTTTGCGAAATTGGTTGGTTCTGAACTTGTGGTTCTGCACTTTCTTTTGGTTCTTCCTTGTCTTCTTTTGGTGGTTTAACTGTAATCTTTGTGGTGCTAATATTTACTCCGGTATAAGTTTTTATGCTCCCACTAGGTGAAAAACTATATTGTTCAACACCTGAAACATTAAAGAATGCTACAAAGTCGTCTTTTTTTACTTCGGCTTCATCCCAATACATTAATTTAGCATTTTCATATTCATTACTATCCTTTTTCCTATTAGATATAGAAATAAAGGTAAAAGGTTTGCCCTTGCTTGTGGTTCCAACATTGACCTGTTGAACCTTATAATAAAATTGTCTTTCTTCATTTGATACTGAAAACATTTAATCTATCTCCCATGTTTTATTTTTAGTTGCAATATCGACATATTGCGAATACTTACTCATTGCTTCAATCATTTTTACCTTATCAGCATTTCCATTTTGTGAAAGGTGGCAAAGAATAATTTTGTTTGGTCGTGTTTTGATTTTTGAAAAGTAGTTTTCTAGCGCCGACAACCCCATATGCGATTCTTGAACTCTGCCAAGATACCCATAATTAGGGTTTTCACCCATTAGTTTTTCTTCCCATAAATCTTCACAATAATTGCATTCAATCAACCAATTATTAATATTTGCTATTAAAGGAAGGTCGGAGAAGTCCGTAGCATATACGAATAATGATTTGGAATCTATTTCTTTAATGATATACCCATAATTTTTTACATCATGAACAACATTAAATGGAATGATTATGTAATTTCCTAGTTGATATTTTTTTTGTGATTGCATATTCATATACCCAAGAACTTCTATTCCGGCCATTTCAAAATCTTGAACTGCCAACGAGTGGTCTTTGTGTTGGTGAGTTATTAAACACCCTACAACACTCTTAAAAGAACTAAAATATTTATTGTTCATTAATTTATCAACCTTAACACCAGCATCCAAAATTAAGATTTCCCCTTTTGAATTAATTAGAAAATAGCAGTTGGCATTACTGCCAGAACTGACACAAACTAATTTCATTTTTCTTCCTTTTGGCAAGTCATACACAATGGTTTTTCAAATTTCTTAACCGAAAAATCATAAACTGCTTGTGTGATTTCTTTATTACATTTAGAACATATTAATTTATTGGTTGTTTCTTGAATGTCTTCTTTAATTGATTCTTCTGCAATGTCTGTTGGTTCTTGAACATCTTCAACTATTATAGTGTCTTGATCTTCCGCTTCTAAATGGTCTTCGTTAATTATTGTTGTAGGATCTAAAACGAATTCGGTTTCATCGGTATTTGTATCGGTTGGGTTTAGAACCATTTCATCATCGGTTGAGTTATTTAGTTGTTTTGACAATCTTGAAATAACAGTTTTAATTGCCATTTCGTGTGGAAATTTTCCGTGAGTGTCACCTTGTGTTCTACTCATTGCCCACGACCTTTTAATAGAATCAATATCCATAACATCTATCATATCCGAACCATCTTTAAATCGAACACAAGCATATGCTCCAATGATATTGGAATCTTTAATATTTTCAAATTTTTGTTCGTGTTTTACAAGGTGTTTTCTTCCGTATTGGTCTATGCTGGTTTCAAAAATGTCTCCCTTGTAAATACATTGTCCAATTATTCCGTTGTTTGCAATTTCTTTGTTGTTTGTATATGCTTGTTTTTTTCTACCAAAATAACTTTCTTGTAGTTGCAATTCCCAGCATATAACTTCTTTCGTGTCCTTGTCTCTCTTTGCATAAACAATAGGATAACATTGTTTTTTGCTTGGGTTTAAACCTTTCACAAGCATGTCTTGAATGGTTTTTGCGATACTTTCTCTTGTGCAGACTTCAAGTGCTGGTTTTCCGTCACTTGTTGTAACTGTTAAGCACTGAAGATACAATGCCGAAACAGCCCCTTTATAGTCATAGTTTGCAGGTAGAGCCAAACCCCTAGTTTCTTCTTGTAAATATTTGTCAGCAATATCTATCATTGCTTTGTTGTCATAAATAATAATATCGTTTTGCATAATTTTCTCCTTATAAAATACTTTCTATTTTGATTGCATCAATAAATTTGTTTCGACTTGCAAACAATTCAATAAGTTGTTGGTTAGCAACATAATCTCTTGTCACACACTCTGCATTGTCCAAGAATATTGGAAGATTTGCATTATATTCTCTTTGAAGAGATTTAACAACCTCTAAATCTGCAATGAACTTTTCGCCATATGACATCTCATCGTAAGTTTTTCCATTAAGCATACAAACACATTCTTCACTTATTTCGTGGTCACTATTTGCATACAAGACATTAAACAATGAAAAACTAACACCATTGTCAAACTTGCTATTAACCAAGTCTGTAACCATTTTTACTTGTGCAGAAACATAAGCATCAAGTTGTTTAATTTTGGTCTTGCAAAGCATTTCTTTATCGGTCAAATCTTTGTTTCTTTCTTTCAATTCTGCAACCCTATTTGAAATTGCTTCGGCAACATTTTTATAGGCAAGTTGTTCATTCTTGATTTTAATTTGTTCTTTAATACTTGCGATAAGGGAATTGTTTTCTTTATCATCTTCCATATTGGTTAAAATTTTTGTAATCTCATCGTTGATAGATTTAATATCATTCTCCAATTGTTCAATTAGTGGGTTAACAACAAAAGATTGTTTTTTGATAATAAGTTCATCATACTGTGATTTAAGGGTTGAATAACTTGCTCTCATTGAATTAATTGCATTATTTGAATTGTCAATAAAGGCATTAATACTTTCAATAGAACTATTGTATTTGCCAATAGTTAGTTTTTTCTCGTTTTCAAAGTTTTGTTTTGCAGTTTCAATCATTTCGACTGGAAGTGTTTGTTTGCATGTAGGACAAATAGTTGAACCTTGCCATTCAGACTTTTTAAGTTCTTCAATTTTCCCTAAATAAATTTCTCTTCTTTGTTCTTCGGTTTTAATATTTTCTTTTAGGTCGTTAGCACGACTAGTTGTCTTTTTAAGTTCCCTAGAAATTAAATCTAACTGCTCTTCGGTTGCATTTGATTTTTGGACATCTTCCAATTTTAACTTTTGTAGTTCAATTTCTTTATCGGTTTTTTGTTTTTGATATTCTGCAATAATCGAATTTGCTTTTTGTTTTGCCGATTGCAAAGATAGGTCTGTCAACTTATTTTCCAACTCCGATTTTTCTTTTTCAATAGTATCAAAATCAACAGAGTTATATTTTGAGATTTCGTTTTGCTTATCGGCAATTAGAATCATATTCCTTTCTTTCTCTTCCTTATAACCTTTACTTTCTTTTGCGATTGATTTCTTGATATCAGCAGTCGAATATCCCTTCTTTATGTCTTCTCTAATTAAGTCGTATTCTTCATTGTCTACCAATGTAGTTAATAGCGAGTTTATGTTGCAAAGTTCAAACAATTCTTTTCTTCTATCTGCCCAACCCCATTTATTTGTGTTGGAGTTAAAGAACTCTTTTTCTATTAACATTAACATTTTGTCATAGTTAACACCGAACAAGTCTCCAATTTTTTCTTTGTAATTTTTGAGAGTATATTCAATTCCATCCAATAAATACGAACTCTCATTGTTCATTTTTTCTTCGATACCAGTATCTTTGTTAGTCTTCCACACTTCTTTTTGTGTTCTCTCCAAAGAATACTCGATACCATCAATATCCATTTTAATGGTTGCCCTAATCTCCAAATTAGGAATTTCAAGGTTGTCTTTGCTTGGAATAACATTTCCTATATGATTAAAACCTAAAGCCCAGAAAAAACCATCTTTTAGAGTTGTCTTTCCTTGTCCGTTTTCTGCCATTATAGTTTCTTTTATAGGATCGAATTCTTTATGTAATTTAGCAAAACCTTTAAAATTTGTTAAATCAATACTTTTTACTATGATTTTCATTATTTTCTCCTTCTATTAATTTTTCTTCCACAAAAGTAATTATTTGCCCATCCCGTATATCATTATCAAATAAAAATTGTGCAACTTGTTTAAATACTGTAGCCTTGCGAGATTTATCATTTTCAATCATTGCATATCTAAACAAATCATCAATACGAAACTCATAAGATGATTCTTTATCGTCATCAACTAACACTTTTTGATTTATTACTATAATTGTTGTTTTTGTTTTCATTATTGTTTCTCCATATTTGAAATTTTTTAAAATGATAGGCAAAGATTGATTGTTCGTGTGATTTTGTGGGCTCAATCAAACGAACCTTGTTTTTATTTCCTAATTCCGGCATTTTCTTTTTGCATTAGGTCATAAAAATAGCTGGGTTTAACTTCCAATATCTTGCAAATTCCAAAATATTCAATAGCAGAAATAGTTCTCTTGCCACGCAACATTTTAGACACGATATCAGTAGACAAACCCAGCCCAGTTGCCAATAATTCAATTTTCATATATCTCGCATCAATGAAATCTTTGATTAATTGACCTAAATTGCTTGTTTCTCTTATCATAGCATTTCTCCTTTTAATAAATTTAGTTTGCGATTTTCTCAAACTATACAACTATTATATTTGAGATATTCGCAAATGTCAATCATTTTTTCAAAAAAATTTGTGTTTTTCGCAAACTTTTTATTTTTAATCGCAAAAATATTTGTTTTTTTTCGCAAAAAATGTTGTCATTTCTATTGAAATTTGTTTATAATTGTATTATTATAAATACACAAAGGAGTAAAAAATATGGAAAAGAAATTCGTTTTTGCCCAAAACTTATCAAAATTAAGAAAAGAAAAAAAGATTAGTCAACGAGATATGGCTAATCTTTTAACTGAAAAATTAAACTTGCAAATATCCAATTCGAGCATCTCACATTGGGAAAAGGGAGATTATGTTCCAAGTGTAGATGTTATCTTTGCATACTGCGATATTCTTGAAGTTTCACCAAACGACATTTATGGTGTTGAAACCACTGAAGAAAACCAAAGTAATAACGAAAGAGAACATTTATTTCTTGCTTTGTCTATGTTGGGTGTTTCAAAAAGTGACATCGACAATTTGTCCGATAACGAATTGAATATTGTCTTGCAAAACACAAAGTCCTTAATCTTAAGTTTTAATGGTGGTAAATAGTATGAGACTTGGAGATAGATTAAAAGAGATAAGAACCAATAGGGGCATGTCTCAAGAAGAAGTTGCAGAAAATATTGGAATAAGTAGATATTTAATTAGTAAATACGAAAATAATGTTTGCATTCCTAGAGGTAAAGTGTTACTTGATTTAGCAAAGGTCTACCATGTTAACACCGATTATTTGCTAAATTATGACAATGGAAATAATCTAATCGATTTTTACACTAACATTTTGGACAACTCAACAAAAAGTAAAATCAACCCATTTTTATTGGATGGAAACAATCAATATTTTGCTATTTTCTCAAATTTTGAAAATCAAGTTGGTATAAATAATGGAGATATGCTTATTTTCGCTCGAAATTGTTGTGATTTTCGCAATAAAACGGTCTTGGTGAGTAATTTATCAAGTAAACTCTTTTTGGGCTTCCTATGGGCAAAAAATGGGGTAAAAATGCTATCAATAAAAAATGACCAACCCCCAATAGATATTTCTAACGAAAAAGAGTATAAAATTTTGGGGTATTTGGTTAAATCAATAAGAGATTATGGTGGTGAAAATGATTAATTCAAAAGATTATGTTTGGTATAGTCCTAAAAATACAATAAATGCTTGTGCATATATGAGATATAGTTCGGAAAACCAAAGAGATGGTTATAGTATAGAGGCACAAAAACGAGCAATATTAGATTATTGCGAAAAAAATAAAATAAATCTTGTAAAGACTTATATAGATGAGGCCCTAACTGCAACAAACGACAATAGACCGAATTTTTTGAATATGATTGATGATAGTTGTTCTGGAAATGATTGGTCTATGGTAATTGTTCACAAATTGGATAGATTTAGTAGAGATAGATACAATTCTATCATTTATAGAAAGAAACTCAAGGACAATGGAGTTAAGTTACAATCGGTTCTCGAAAACCTAAACGAAGACAACCCAGAAGATGTTATTTTACTTTCAGTAATTGAAGGAATGAATGAATACTACTCAAAAAACCTTTCAAGAGAAACAAAAAAAGGTATGACAGAAAATGCCTACAAAGGAAGACACAATGGTGGAACTCCCCCACTCGGCTTTAATGTTAACCCCGATACAAAAATGCTTGAAATTAATCAAAACGAAGCAGAAATAGTTCGACAAATATTTCAATTATACTCCGTTGGAACAACCCCTAGTGAAATATGTAATATAATAAACGAGCAAGGTTTCAGAACAAAGGCAAAGAAAAAGTTTCTTCCTACAACTATTCGCAATATGCTTTGCAATGAAAAATACATCGGCACATATTTCTTTAGAAAAACTAAACACATTAAAACATCGACTGGCAGTATAAGAAGACCACAAGACGAAAGTGATTTAATAGTAATAGAGAATATAATACCAAGAATTATAGATGAAGACACATGGATATTGTGCCAAAGAAGAATTACTGCAACTGCACACCCTTCAAGTAGAGCAAAGGTTGATTACTTATTAAGGGGTGTTATGTTTTGTGCAGAATGTGGTTCTCCATTTGTTGGTGGTGGTTCAGTTCCTGCAAAAAGCAAGAAAACTGGAGCAGTCAAAAGATATTATTGTTATATTTGTTCCAATAAGAGAAAGAATGGCGCTAAAGTTTGCAAGTGTGCAAATGTTGGGAAAGAACGAATAGAACGAGCTGTAATTAATGCTATTGTGAAATATTGCTATAACGATATAAGCATTGAAGAATTCGCCGATGAATTTATTGAATACTGCAAATTAAACGACACAACCAATAAAGAAGAACGAATTAGACTGCAACAAGAATTAAAAAAAGCAGAACAACAAAAAGAAAGAATAATCGAACTTGCCATTGATGGAATTTTGTCGCATTCGGAAACCAAAACTCAAAAACTAGAAGTTGACAACAAAATAAAACTATTTAGAGAAAGGTTGGATATATTAAGACAAGATACTATTCCAAACAAGAAAGAAATTGTAAAATATATGAAACAAACACGAAATGATATTGAGAGTGGGAAATTTGATGACTACTCCACACTTATTAAACAGCATGTGCATAAAATCATAGTTCACAACGATTATCAAGAAATTATATTAACTACACTATCTAAAAATATCTACGAAAAATACGGAAATATTGACATTGAGAGCAGTTTAACTCTTACTAGTGATAGTGAGATGTCTGCCCCCTCGACAAAAAGTCAAGCAAATTAAGGCAAGTTTTTCAAGTTTTTTCAAATTTTTTTGAGGGCAAAAAAGAAGAAAAAACACTGTAAATTAGGAGGCATTTTCCCCTTTATCACAGTGTTTTTATATGATTTTTAATTGTATTTTGTGACCTACACCACAAGTTTTTGGCTAATTAGCCGTTCTTTTACCTCGTTATATTTTTCGCTTAGATTTAGGATGTAAAATTCCTTTTCAATTTCATTAAGTGAATTGAAATACGACTTGTCGCAAAGCACACCCAAGGGGTTGTAACAGTCCTCATCCAATAGTTTTTTGACCTCTTTTTCAAACGCCACATCAATTTTGTTTTCAATTGTAATATAGTTTGTTTCGGCTTTTAGTTTCTTCAAAGCCCTTGCATTTTGCAAAAAATAACTACTCGCGCTATTCCTAGATTTCTCCTTGACCATCGAGTAGTCCTTTTGCATTAGTCGTTGTTTGGCGAGGTTCGCCAAGAATTTTAATTCGTTGTTTTTCATTTTTCCATTTTCCTTTTTTAGTCTAATACGATTATATAACCTACCCCCTCAAAAA
>CAYVXW010000004.1:0-77888 GCA_964455585.1 uncultured Christensenella sp. | reverse complement strand
ACAGAAGTAAAGACCCTTAGCGCCGAGAATACTTGCTTGGAAACGAGCCGGGAACACAGGTCATTGCCAGTTTTCCAAAATAGCAACCTTCGGGTTGCTTTTTTTGTACTCCAAGGCAATGCCCTGTGTCAGTGAAATGCTTTGCATTTCCCTTCGCGGGCTTTTACGCCCGCCCCGTCTCTACTCGCCGGAATCAGGCGACAGTTACTTTGTGAGTGTTAGGTGTTTATGAGTAGTATTCACATTTTGCGTGTGATTGTGGATAATCTTTATGTATATGCTCAGTTTATTGGCTTAAGTCCTCTTGGTAGAAATTATGTGAGAAAAAGTACATAGTTTGTGTCATTCTGAAGCATTGAAAATGCGAAGAATCCAAAACGAAAAACGGTTGAATTGGAAGTAGATACACTCCACTCGCCACTTGGAAGTGGTTCGGTCGGTACGACACGATGGACGTATAATGTGGTGTCATATCGACTGAGTGAATGAAATGAGCGAACGGAGGATATCTATAAAAGTTGTCCTATTAAAATGGATACACTTCGCCCAGTCACACGCTCCCTGATTACTTTATGGAATAGCAACCACCAAGTCTTTGTGCAGTCACGAGTTTACACTATATAATATGCCCTAGTAGGTTACGGCGATTCTCCATTACGCTCGAATACGATATGACACAGGTGACAACAAATACACACTTTGCGTGTGATTGTGGATAACCAACAATTGTGTTTCGCGTTTTGTTGGGGTGAAAGTATTAAAAAACATAATTAATTTTTATATGGGTATTGAAATTTGGATTGTGTTATGATATAATACTACTACAAGTTGGTATTGAGAGGAAATCGAATATGAGTACATATAATCAAAATGATATAAAAGAATTGCTTAAAAAAGAATTAAAGGTTGAGTGGAATGGTCTAGTATACGAAGGAGCAAACAAGGTTCCTTATGAAGAGAGCAAAAAAGACATCAACTCACTTGTCGTAGAGAAAAACTTTAATGGATACAATTTGGAAATGTGTTTTCAATCGGACATTTCGGATTTTGGATTCCGCGTTTATCAAGACGAGCCTGAAATTTTGGGCAGTGGTTCCAATATGGTTCTAAAGGCGGACTTGACTGACAAGTGGATAGACTTGTTACTAAAGAACCACGGAGCGGAATATGCCAAAAAGGCTCTTGGTTATCATAACAAAAAAATGGACGCTTTGGATAAATATGTTGATACAACGGTTGAGGAATTTAGGAAAAAAACAAAGAAAAGTGTGGCTCACGAGTATGACAAACTAGCCATATTGTATCTTAAGGCGGACGACATTCTTCGTCGTGAAGCAGAAAAGCATATTTGGGAAGACGACGAGCCTTCAATGGACTAATAACTAAGGTTTTAAGAGGAAGAGTTTAAATATTCTTCCTTTTTTTGATGAGGCAGTGGAATGCTTAAAAATATTTGCCTATTGCAAATTGTGGAATGTTATGATATAATATAATAAGAAATATGTGGAGCGAAAAAATGAAACATTGGAATGCGGACAATATTGGATACAAAGAGTTTTTGGAAAGTTTGAGCCAAAGTGGCTTAAAGCACGAGCCCTATGCCGACGGGATTGATACAAATTGTGACGACTGGGAAGAAAAGTTTGCAAACAACCTAGAACAAAGCGAAGAGGTTGAATCGGAAGTTGGTGGCACATCGCTTAAGTTTTTTACAAGAATAGACGATGGAAGTGGCGAAATAAGCGACGGAAATCGCACGATTTTGGATAGCAAATATTTCAAAGACTTGATAAACGAAATAAAGTTAAATAAAAATTGTTCATACAAAACTATATACAACGACCTTATAAAAAGTGGCTACAATCCAAGGTTTTTCTCCGCTCTCATAAAGGACTGCCACGGCGTTGATGACAAGGTCTTGAGCGAAATTGCATTTTCTAGAATTGCAAACTTATTAAACATTCCAACAAACTATTGTGTTGCCATCGAAAATCCCAAAAAGACCGAAGATAAAAAATATTTGGGCATTATATCAGTCGACTATTTGGAGTATGGAAAGGAAGCAAATATGCTTTGCGACATTGTCCCTGACGACAGTTACCTTAGTTATCACTCGGCAAACTTGCACGATTGGATAGGGTATATCGACAGGTGCATTGAGGCTCTTTCACCAAATGGCGTGAATAGAATTGATAGGGATGCCATTGTCAAAGACTTTATCAAATCATATATTTTAAGAAGCGGGATTTTTCCCGACAACGACTTATCGTCATATAATGTTGGGTTAGTCCAAGGAGAAAACGGGATAGAAATGCTCCCAAACACCGATGCGGAGGGATGCGTTCAAGGCGTTGCACTTGTATATGGCTACGACCACTTGCGAGAGGGAAGAATTGAAAGGATGCTTGAATATTGCCACGATTTTTACCCCGAAGTCGCAAAAGAATTTATGGAAGATTTGCAAAAAGCCATAGACTCAAAAGCGTTGGAAAACATATTGCTTGATATTTTCAAGCCCGATGAGCCAACCCCAAAATCTAGGCTTGTGTCAAACAAACAATTAGTGGCAGACATCTTGAAAACATCAAAATTTACATTGGATTTCTATAACAAAATCAAAGATATAAACCGAAAAACATATTTTCAAATGTAAAAAAGGAGGTACTGTGGTGAGCGAAACTAGAGTGCCAAGACCAAAGGGCACATACGAAAAGTTAATAGAAAAACTTGGGGCAAACGGCGTAAAACACAGTCCCTACGAAAAAGATTTTGACCTAAGCCTTCAAACCGAGAGGGCAAGGTTTGTGGAGTTTTTGAAAGAAGAAAGGACAAAAGAATCCGCTCCCGATGGCACATCGCTTATGTTTTTTACCCGCATTGAGGAAGACTTTGCAAATAAAAATGATAGCACAAAAAGCATAGCCCAAACTCACAAAATTTGTGACGAAAGTGGCTTAAAAAAATATATAACCGAAGTGCAATCAAACCCCAATTGTAGTTACAAAAGTATGTACGACGACATAATAAAAAGTGGCTATATTCCTAAGTGTTTTTCAGTTTTAATAAAGGACTGTCACAACGACCCCGACAAGATAAAAGCCGAACTTTTTGGAAGCGAGGTTGCAAACCTATTAGGTGTTCCGACTGCTTACAATTTTGGCATAAAAGATGGTGGCGAAAAGCCCCAAAAATGGACGGGCGAAATAATTGGCGATTACTTTGCTCTTGGCAGTTTGGACTTCGTGTCATTTGGCTACAAGTTTGAGAGTTTCAAGGACTTGAGTGTCACAAACTATAGAAGGGTTTATCCGTCGCTACTCATGTGGGACGATTTTTTGGAGACCACCCTTATGGATAGATTTGGCGGTTCGGTAGATGAAGAGTGCAAAAAAAAGACGCACGAGGATTTTATTTTGACATATTTATTCCGAAACACACTTTTTAAGGATAGCGATTTTGCCGTTTATAATAGCGGAATAATGGTTAGTGATGACGATAAAAAATTTGACCTAATGCCAAATTTTGATATGGAAGGCTTGCTTTATGACTATATTTATAATCCATATGTGCCTACGATTTTTGGCAACAGGTCAACCAAACACGACTTGAGTTATGCACAAAATAAATATCCACAACTAACCCAAAAGTTTATGACTGGGCTTGAAGATATTTATAAAAACGGAAAGTTGAAAGAAGTTTTGGATAAAACTTTGGGCACAATCGAATCCCCATATATTTATAAAAATGTGGATAGGTTAGTCTCTAACACTCTTGGAATTTATTCAAAACTAAAGACCGAAACAAAAGATTTATCTATAGAAAAATAAAGTGTATATATAAAAACCTCGACCATAATGTGGTCGAGGTCGTTTTTTATTGGTTTGAGTTGTTGTCATCGTTTTGGGGAATGGTGTATGGAGTACTATTGGAATTAGGGGTACTATTAGGATTGCTATAATTAGGTGTGCCATAAAGGTTGTTTGTAGCACTATTTGGGGTGTTATATTGTGTGTTGTCTTCCGCCAAGTCCTTATCGCAAAGCATCAATATTCCCGCAATCAAATTGACAAATAGTAGGGTGCAAACTTTGAAGGTCGTGCCAATAGGTAAGCCCTCGTTTATTGCCTTTGTGTAGCGAGTGGTCATACAAATGTCAAGAATGAATAACCCTATGCAGGCAACTGCTAAAAATCCATAAATTCCAGTGAGTTCTGGAGCCACTGCGCTCATTGTGGCACAAGATATAAACATTGAAAAAGTTGATATCCCCGAGCCAATGCACGCTAAAATTAAAAATATTTTTGCTGCCGTTTGCAATCCTGAACAGGATTTTTTAGGACGGCTAGTTGGTGAATTTTGTTGTACGGTTGGAAGTGGTTGTGTTCCCGTTAGACATCCACATTTTGGACAAAGTACCGCTTCGTCCATTATTTCGTTTCCGCATTTTCTACAGTACATATGGGAGTTCTCCTTTGTAAAATATATTTTTATTTTATACGAATATTTTTCGTAAGTCAAGTATTTTACTAATAATTCTCGTATAATATAGGTATGACAATTGGAGAAACAATCAAGAGTTTAAGAGTAGAAAGCGGAATGACGCAAACCGATTTGGCATCATTGCTTTTTACGAGCCAAGACACAATTTCTCTTTGGGAGAGGGGAAAAAGTTTGCCCGATGTGAGGTCGGTAATCAAAATGTCCACAATTTTCAATGTGACCACCGATTATATTTTGGGTGTGGAAAGATAAAATAAAAACTTAGAATTTTTAAACTAGAACGATTGATAAGTACAGTCGCTCTTTTTTATTTAAAAAAACTTTGCCAAACTACACCAATTGTGTCTATAAATCATTGACGAAAAGCCATTTATTTGGTAAACTTTATTATGTATCAAAATAGGGTCTTTGTACCCTAGCGTGATATTTTTGTGAATAATAATCTATATTTTGTAGATTATTTATATATGGAGAAAAATATGAAGAAAAAAATTCTTTCAGTACTTATTATGTGCTTCCTTGCATTTTCGGTTGTTTTGACCGGTTGTAAGGATAGAGGCTTGGGGGACAATCCCGACAAAAATGCACCTGTCACAAGCAATGGCGGAATGTCGGTTGTAAAGGACGACTATTTGTATTTTGTAAATGGCTATGTTGACGAAACTTCAATTGAAAAAGGCGATTTGACAAGCAAAAAGTACGACGCCGGAAATGTTACAAGAGGTGCAATTTATCGTACAAAACTAGAGGATGCCCAAATTTCAAAAGACAAAGACGGATTTTTGAATAACGCCGACTTGGTTGTTAGCAGAGTTGTTGGATTTGAGAGTGGTGGTTTTTATATCATCGGCAACACTATTTACTATGCAACCCCATACCTAATGCTTGACGGCTCCACACCACTTTCCGATAGGGTAGAGTTTAGAAGTGTTAATATTAATGGCGACACAAAGACCGATAAACAAATTTATGTTACCGACACTCACCAAGACAATTTGGATTGGACTATCTATAGGGTAGATGGCGACGATTATTTGGTTACTTATGTAAATGGTGTAATTTATTCAATTGATGCGTCCAGTGGCGAAGTTGTGGGAGAAATTGATGGTGTTACGTCATATGCGTTCTATCGCGAAGAGGACTACAACACCACAAAGTCAAGAGACGACAACAAGTTTAATTATGTTTATTATACTCGTGATGTTGTTACCAGTGACAACGCCCCATCGGGATACACCGGAAATGCACTTTGTGCTATGGATGTAACAAACGGAAAGTCCACTAGTGCTCTAAACGCTATTACAAATGACGCAAATAGAAGCGCTACATTCAAAATTGTTTCTATAATTAATGACGATTTGTATTATACAAAAACTATAGACTCCTTTACTTATCTATATAGACAAAATATGAATCTTGCTTGGGACAACAATGCCCAAGACCTAACAAATGGCACTCCATATACTTCATACTATCCAACAGGTGTTGGCGACAACATTATTGCTTCGGATAGCGAAGGCACATATGTTGTAAACCACGGCGAAACACCTATAGAGGTTAGCACCGAAAGCCTAACTATTCTAAATGTGTATGGCGGATATGCATATTATCTAAATTCGGATGTCCTATATAGATTCAAAGTTACCGACCCAGTTTCCACAAACGGAATGGCAGTTAGCGAGGATGCAACCGTAAAAGTTTCGTCAAAAGCATATCTTGATTTCGATGGTCAAAGGCTTTATGTTTATGCCGAGTACGATGGCGAATACTATCTAAACTATGTTGAAGAAACCGAGGATGGCTTGTCACAAAGATTTGTTGGCGTGTTTGCCGAAAACGAGACCCCTGATGAGCCTGAACAAGATGAGAACTATGGCGAAGAGGGCTATGAGGATATTGAATATATTCCTTGGATTGATTAATTAAAATTGCTAGATTTTCTAGCAATTTTTTTATGCCATTTTTTAGTAATATCTATGCAAAATTTGGCGTAAAAATTGGATAAAAACTCTCGCCACTTTTATGTAACAAAAACCCAAATTTCACTTATTTATTAATCGACAATATTTTCTCTTATATTTAAAATAGCCCATAAAGTAGCCAATTTTTGCAATTGTAATAATTTGCTAAACTTTGAAAAAATGTGGTATATTTTTAGTGTTTTAAAAACAAAAAAATTATTTAATGGAGAAAATGAATTATGGAAAAAAGAATATCAAAAATTGTAGTCGTAGACAGTAATGAGGGATTTTGTCAGGGGTTAAAAGATTATTTTCTAGAAAGTAGAAATGAACTTAGGGTGGTTGCTAGTTTTTCGGGGTTGGTTGATGCCGTAGATTACATAAGCGACAACTTGGTCGACATTGTAATTTGCGATATTGTTCTTCCAAATGCCGATGGCTTTGAACTAATTTCCGAAATTAAAAAATTGGGGCTAGAGCACGAGCCAAAGATAATTATCGCCTCTCCACTCACGGGTGAAGGCTTTGTCCAAAAGGCATTCAATTTGGGTGCATCTTATTATATGGTAAAGCCCATAAATTATGAACTTTTGGAAACTCGACTTTTGTCTATAATAAACGACGAGTTTGAGAGCGGAACGGTAAAGGTGGATAACAACCTTTCGCCTCAAGCGTTTTCTAAGCCAAAGTCCAAAGGCTTAGACGAAAAGATTACAAACATCTTTATAACCGTAGGCATTCCCGCTCATATAAAGGGTTATCAATTTTTGCGTGAAGCCATCAAAATGGCAATTGAAAGCCCCGAAATTATAAACAGTATCACAAAGAAACTCTATCCATCCATTGCCAACAAGTTTGAAACTTCCGCCAGTAAAGTTGAGCGTGCCATCCGACACGCCATCGAAGTTGCTTGGAATCGCGGAAAGATAGAAAATATTAATAGCCTCTTTGGCATTCGTGTTTATGGTAACAACGAGAAACCAACCAATGGCGAGTTTATAGCGTTGGTGGCGGATAAGATGCTAATCGAAGGCGCCTAATTTTTCGGGAGAAAATGGGGCAATTTGCTTCGTTACTGCCAAAAAAATGCGATAGTTACATATGTTCAATATGCGCCTATCGCATTTTTTCGTCGAGCCTTGCATATCACCCCATTTTCTCCCGAAAAATGATATGGGTGGGAATACACTTGTCGAGCCTCGCCTACCATTTCATTTTCGCACGAAAAAATGATTTTCAGGCAAAATGGGGCAATATACTTTGTCACTAACGGCTCGTTCGACTAGTCACATATACCCAATATGCTCCTAGCCGTCCTTGCCGTTGTTCCTCGTCTCTTACCTCATTTTGCTTGAAAATGGAGAGTGGGGAAATAGGACTATCTACTTTGTTTCTAAAAAGACAAAAAGAACACTATATGAATGCTAGTTTGGTTGTTATGTCTTTTTACTTTTTGAGCCTTGCGTTTTATCGCTTTTTTACATGAAAATATATTGGGTGGAGCGGTATGCCTTTGGGGGTAAGCATATTATCATATTTGTTTGTGATACAAAATTTCTTTAAAGATACACAAAATCTTTAAAAAAGTGTATAAAATTAGTTTACATTTTCATAATACTTAGATAAACTAGAGTAGTTTAAAATATTTTGCTTTTTGGAAGGGGATATTGAGCACTTCAAGATAGCAAAAAATACAAATAAAAATACAATGGAGTTATGAAGATGGCTACTAACAATCAGTATATTAAGTGCCCTAGGTGCGAACTAAATTATATATTGAAAAAAGACAAGTTTTGCGATGTTTGCAAAAGCGAAATGAAAGCGGGAATTTTGGAGGAGAGTGACCTAGACGATTTTGAACTAGAGGAAGGACTAGAACTTTGCCCAATTTGTAAAGTAAACTACATTTCCGAGGGGGAGAGGATGTGTTCTACTTGTATGGAAGAGCAAACCGAAGTTAAGGACGACGAACCAGATTGGAGAGGATTTGTTGACAAAACCGACGATAGCGACGAAGAACTTGACTTGCTTCCTGTTGAAGAGGACGACGAAATTGACGAAGAACTTGAGGGTGCGTTTGCAAAAGACCTTGAGCAAGAATTTGGCGATGACGACGACCTAGACGACGATGAAGAAATGTCGGATGACGACTATGACGACGACTTTGATACTTCATTTGATGATGTTGATGACGACGAAGACGATGACGAAGACGTTGAGGACGATGACGACCTAGAAGATTTATAATAATTATGCCATATGCATTAGCATATGGTATTTTTTTTGCCCATAGACATTTGGTTTTTGCACAAAATAATTGTGTGGCAAATTATTGGGGCATATTGTTTAGTAAAATATGGTCATTTATGCCAAAAAGTGAAACTTTTTATTTAAATTGGATATTGACAAATGGCGTGTTTTGAGGTATTATATATGTAATAAATATAAGTGTCCATTTTGTGCTTTATGGGGAGCAAAACAATGTGTGGCACTGTGAGGGGGAAAAATGAAAAGATTTCTTGTGTATTTATTGGTAATAGTAATGACGGTATCTGCTGGATTCGGTATCTTCTATTTGGTTAGGGATAACGAAGTTATTTCTATATCTAGTGCGTCTATTTACAAAGATGTTGGTCAAAAGTTTAGCATTGATGTTGACCACCGTAATCCAAAGTCGACCACAACCATAGACATTTCCACAAGTGATGCGGGAATTGTTAGTTACGACGAGAATGAGGACGAATTTACGGCAGTTAGTGGCGGAGTTGCAAGAGTTAACTTCCGTACTTCAAATGTTAAGTTCAGAAACATTTGGTGTGACGTAATTGTTGGTGACGGAACCATCGAGAGTCCATTCTATATTTCTACTGCCGAGCAACTTGCATCTATTGGTATGGGTGTATGGGATAGCGAACTTGGCGCATACAAGGGAGCCGAGGGCTATGAGGCATATACAAGCAAGGCTAGTTACAAACTTGTGTCCGATATTGATGTATCAAGTGTAAACGGTGGCTACTGGGTTCCTCTAAAAGCCTTTGGCGGAAGTTTTGACGGAAACGGCTATACAATTAGCAACGTAAACTTTGACCGTCTTGCTTTCATTGAAGCAAACAAGGACAATGAAAACTTTAATTCCACAATCTACACTTCCGAAAACGTAGGATTTTTCCAAGAAGTAAGTGCGGGAGCAATTGTATATAATGTCAAGTTTGATAACGTTGGTGCAAGGGGCGAATACCAAAACTTTGGTACAGTTACCGCACTTAACTATGGCGTTATTGAAAGAGTGGAAGTAAAGGGTGCGTCCTACATTCTAGACACCGAAACTTTTGGCGGAATTGTTGCAAAGAACATTTCTTCCGACGAGAGCGTAGACGGCGATTATACAAGAACTATAGCAAGGGTTGATAGATGTAATATTGCATTGTCACTTGGCAATGCCGAAAACGACTACTATACAAATGGCGTTATTGGTGGCGTAGTTGGCGAAAACCAAGGCGGAACCATTGCTTACTCATATGCTACTGGCGAAATATATTTTGATGCAACAAGCGAAAATATTAATTTGCTAAGCGTTACTTATGGCGGAATTATTGGCAAAAACACTTATGTTTCGCTAAAAGGATTTGGCGGAGAATATGTAAGCGTATTGCAAGGTGCAAATGTAAAAGATTGCTATTCGGCTATTAGAACAAACACAACTGCACTATTTAATCAAAATGTTGACGGCGAAAAAATCATTGTTGGCGGAGCAATTGGTCTAAATGTTGACATTGCAAATGGCGACAAAACCGACAAAACCAAATATAACATTTTGCAAAACTATATTGTTGGTGTATATTACAATAAAGACAACTTAAACTACATTCCAGAGGACAACCAAACTCCTACCACAAAAGAATTTTTGGGACTTGGCAAGTTTGATTGCATTGACGGAAATGTAAATTTCGTTGAGAAAAAGACCACAATTTATGGGCTAACTACTGAGGAAATGAAGTTGCCAACCAACTATGTTTCTCATTACACAAAGGAAATTGTTTACGACGATGAGGGTTCGTTTAACAAAGTTGCCGATGTAGAAGTTTTGTGGCTATTCGATAGCGTTTGGGGTATGGATAGCACCATAAATAATGGAATGCCATATCTAAACTATCAAGTAGTTTATACTCCTGACGACTTTGCATCTTCGGGTTCTCCAATAATTGATACGGACAACGATTGCAATTATAGTTTTGAAGTTTCAATTGACTATGCAATTAGAATTACAAGTGCTGTAAATGGCAAATTGATTTTGTTTAAGGGCGAAAAATATAGCCTTGAAATTTCTCCAAAGAACGCCGAAGTTACTTGGGAAAGTGCGGACGAAAGCGTTGTTGTTGTCAACAAGTTGACGGGCGAAATTGAAGCACTAAGCACGGGTGTTACTACTGTTACTGCCAAGACTTTGGGCGGAAACACCGATACAATTACGGTAATTGTAAATGAGCAAAAATACACAATCTACAACTATCCAATTTCATTGACCCTAAAACCGGGTGAGACTTACCAATTTAAAAACATTGGAGTTTATCCAACCGAAACCACTTTGGAATTTGAAGTTCAAGATGACTATTATGCATATATTACTAGTGACGGAAAATTGACCGCAAGGGATAGAGAGACAACCGTTCCAACATATGTATTTATATCTGCCGGTTCCACAACTGTTAGTATTCCACTTACTATCAAGAAGGGAACTTCGAGTGGCGACCAAGGCGGAAACCAAGGTGGAAACCAAGGCGGAACAACTACTGCAGTTACATTTGAACTTAATGCATATGAAATTAACCTAAATACTTATGGCGTATTCCAACTAAAGGGATTGTCGACGGGTGAGAACGGAAGAGTTACTTGGTCGTCAAGCGACACAAGCGTTGCTACAATTAGTAGCAATGGACTAGTTACTGCCGTTTCTACCGAGACTGCTAGTTGTGAAGTTACCGCAAAATTTGTTTCAAATAGCGGAATTACAATTTCTAAGACTTGCAGGGTAAATGTTTATGGTGCAAACAAATCGCAAGCAGTAATCACTTCAAGTGCAACTAGTTTGTATTTGGATGCGGGTACTAGTGCTACAGTTACATTGTCAACAAACCTAAACGGTACATTTGGTTCTCCTAGCGTTTCAAATGTTCTTACTGGATTTGGGGTAATGTATGACGAGAAATCTTCATCAAGAGCCGTTTTGGAAATTTCCACAACCGAGGCAACAGTTGGTTCAACAACCATAACCATTCGTTTTGTGGCTGAGAACGGAACAAGTGCAACTACTACCATAAATGTTACTGTAAATGCAAGCAAGGCATATAGCAAATATATATATAATGCAAGCCAACTAAACGCTATTAGATATAACCTAAATAGGGAATATGTATTGGCTAGCAACATTGATTTGAGTGGGGTTGACTTTGCACCAATTGGAACAAGCGATGCACCATTTACCGGAACAATCAAAAACCAAGGCTCGTACCAAATTAGTGGACTAAAGGTTAGTGGCACATATGCCGGACTATTTGGATACACCAAGGGTGCAAACATATCGGGAATTGTCTTGAGTGGCATAGAAGTTTCGGGCGTATATGCAGGTGGAATTGTTGGATATGCAGAGCAAACTCAAATTAGCAATGCAAAAGTAAATTCAAGCAAAATTACCGGTACTAGATATGCAGGTGGCGTAGTTGGTTATGCAACAGGCACATCCCCAGTATCTAGTAGCACAGTTACATCAACAACTGTTTTGGTGGAGTACAATTCAAGTTTGTCGGGATTTAGGGCAGTTGGTGGAATTGTTGGATATGCATATGGCTCGACCATAACTGACGCCAGAGTTGAAAACGGAAGCGTTAGTTTGGATGCAAATAGCAAGATGAGTGGATATGCGGGTGGCGTTGTTGGATATACAAACTATCCAGTAAAAAATAGCCTAGTTATGACATCGGTTTCTACCTACACCAAGTCATCTGACACCTATGCCGGAGGAATTGCGGGTTACACAACTTCTTCTATTTCGGGCAGTACAATTAGGTCGGCTTCAGTTTCGGGCTACTATGCAGGTGGAATTGCGGGTGCTCTTAATGCAACCCAAACCATTTCACTTACATTTGAAAACTACAAGAGTGGATATAGAAAAGAAGACTTAAAGTCATATAGTTATGTTGTAAATGTTGCAACCACCGCAGTTAGAGAGACCGTAAAGGTTAGCGGAACTATGGTTGGCGGACTATTTGGTGTTATCAACAGTGGCGTCGTAAAGGATTGTTATTCTAGGGCCGAACTAAATGGCGTTTCGGGTTCGTCGGTTAAGGGCGGATTTGCTAGCGAAATTAAGGCATATGGCTTTAAAAATGCAGGCGGAACAGGTTCTTGCGGAATTGTTGAAAATTGCTACTCCGCTTGTACATTCACGGGTTCTGGCGACAATTATTCGGTTACCTCGTCGCTAATCCACAACTACTATACATTTGGTGATGGAAGCGAAAGAACTGCAGGATACATCTTTAATTATGTATTTGATGACGACAAGGATGGCAAGGCTACTTACTATTCCGGAAGCAATGTATTTGCAAAAGATAAAGTAAAAGCAAAGAAGTCCTCTAGCGAAATGCAATCGTCTTCTACTTATACCGAAAAAGGCTTCTCCGTTTCGGTATGGAACCTAAATGGCTATCCAACTTTGAAGACCGAGAAATAAAATACGCAACAAAAAAAGTCAGCACACATTGTGCTGATTTTTTTGTGTTATTCGTATTAATTTGCCAAAAGCCAATAATTACAAGTTTTCTTTGATTAGGAAGTTTGGAAGGTATACAAATTCGATGCCTTCGCTATTTCCGCTAGCAAGGGAGTCCATTGTTACAATGTACTTTTTGTAGTTGTCTTTAATGTCTTTTAGTGGCCCGAGTTCTCTATTTAGAGTGTCTTTGTTTGCAATGGTGTAAGATACTTGAATATATATTTTTTCGTTTGGCTTTTCGGCAATGAAGTCAATTTCTTTTTCGCCCAATTTTCCAACATACACTTTATATCCTCTTCTTTTTAGGTCGCCATAAACAATGTTTTCTAAGACTTGCCCAATATATTCAAGCGAAAACCCTTTTCTTACGTACATAAGTGAGTGGTCGGCAACATAATATTTTCCAGTGGACGATAGAAGTTCTTTGCCCTTGATATCATACCTTGGTGCCTCTTCAATAATAAACGCTTTTTCAAGTGCTTTTATATAGTTGCTAATTGTTTGAACATTGGTTTTTGACCAGTTACTATTTAAGTAATCCACAATCTTCCTTATGGATATTAGGTTTCCAACATTATCAAACAAATAATCGACCAGTCTTCCCATTAGGGCTTCGTCTTTTAGGTCATTCCTTGCAACGGCGTCTTTCAAAACGGTTGAATGAAAAATATCTGTTACAATGCTTGAAACTTGCATTTTGTCTAGATTAGACGAAAGTATAATCGGATAACCACCATTTGCA
This sequence comes from uncultured Christensenella sp., assembly GCA_964455585.1. GTDB lineage: Bacteria > Bacillota > Clostridia > Christensenellales > UBA1242 > UBA11490. The sequence goes on along the minus strand of CAYVXW010000004.1, from coordinate 63,913 downwards.
ATGTAATATTCCATTGCTTGCCTTAGGTCGGCATTAGGGTTTTCTTCTTTCAAACTGTTATAGTATTCCGAAAACGAAATTGTTCTTAGTCCAAACTCAACATATCTTCCCGAAAGAAGAGTAGCAAGTTCTCCCGAGAGAACTTTTGAGTTGGAGCCCGTAATTACTATGCTTGTATTTCTAAGTCTAAGCGAGTTTACAACCCTTTCCCAATCGATAATTTGTTGTACTTCGTCGATTAAAATATAATACTTGTCGCCATCCACCATTTTGTCTAAAAAATACTTATGGCACACATCGGGGTCTTTTAAAAATCCAAACGACATATCTTCCATTGGTACTTTGATAATGTGGCTCTCGTCCACGCCGTCGGCTTTGAGCGTTTCGATAATAAAATCAAGCAAGTACGATTTTCCACAACGCCTAACACCAGTGATAACTTTAATTTGCTCATTATTTAACATTCGCTTTATTTGATTTACATATAATTCTCTTTCAATAACCATATTGCACCTCCACTTTTCATTTAAGATTATATCACACAAAAAGAGTAAAATCAACAGTTACACTTGACAAAAGTGTCAAAAAATGTATTTTTGTCAAGTGTAGGAACACAAAAGTGTTAAAAATGAGTGTTTTGTCAAGTGTGGGAACACAAAATATACCAAATAGTGGGCTTTGGGAAGTGCGGAAACGCAGGTGGCGTGTGTTTGGGTGTCGTATATTGTTTGGTGGCGTGTGTTTGGGTGTTGTGTTTGGAGAGTGAGGGGAAAGCGTATGGCACTGCTTATATATATTCTAAAGCGGGTGGTGCGGATGCTCTATAGTTGCTTGGGGCAAGGGTATTTGAGGTTTAAAATAAAAACGCTAGGGGGTAATCCCTAGGCGATTATAGACAATTTTATTAGACCGCAAAATAAATCTTAAGCAAATATGTATGGGGTTTTGCTTAAAGGTGTTTTGCCAAATTTTTTAAAAAATATTTAGTAAATAAGTAATTAAATTGTATTTAGACTATTTTGTTTTTGCTAGTTCTTCTTCGTATTTTGCAAGAACCACTTTGTTTATCATTTCTCTAGTTGGAGTGTTTAGTGGGTGTGCAATATCCTTGGTCTCGCCGTCTGGAGTGCGTTTTTTTGGCATACAAACAAACAAGCCTTGTTGTCCCTCTCTAACTTTGATGTCGTGAACTACAAAGCATTCATCAATGGTGATTGATGCCGAAGCCTTTAGTTTGTTCTCCTCTCCACCCGAAATTAGTCTTACTCTTACGTCTGTAATATTCAATTGTCTATACCTTTTCCTTATAGATTAGCATAATTGCTATTTTCATTTTATCACGATTTTTTACATTTGCACAACTTTTTTTACGAAATTTCATATATTTTTATATGAAAAATTTGACTAAATTTGATGGAATGCGGGTATATTTTGTTGGAATTGGCGGAATTAGTATGTCGGGGCTTGCTAGGCTTGTAAAAAATAGTGGAGCGGAAGTTACTGGTAGTGACATAAACCAATCAAACGAGGAAATTGAAAAATTAAAAACCTTGGGTGTCAGGGTAAACCACAATCACGACCCAAATAACATTACAAAAGACATCGACCTAGTGGTCTATAACTATGCTATCCATAGCGACAATCCCGAACTAAAAAGAGCACACGAACTAGGCATACAGTGTATGTCCAGAGCCGAACTTTTGGGGATAATGGCGGGCAAATACAAAAATGTTATTGCCATTTCGGGCACACACGGAAAGACCACCACAACCGCTATTATAGGCGAAATATTTTGCCGTGCGGGGCTAAATCCAACTGTGCATATTGGTGGCGAATCAATAAATCTAAATGACAATACAATAATTGGGGCTAAAGACTTTCTAATTTTGGAGGCGTGCGAATACCATAACAGTTTTAGATACCTTTCTCCAAACGTTTGTGTGGTTCTAAACATAGACGCCGACCACCTTGATTACTACAAGGATTTGGACGAAATTTACGGGGCTTTTGAGGCTTTTGCCCTGAATGGCGATTTGCTTATTTGTGATAGCGACTTGAGGCTTATGCATCCCAATTTCGTTGCGATAGGGGCGGATATTGAAGCCAAAAATATTGTATACAATAACCTTGGCTATGACTTTGATGTGGTTAGTAACGGTGAATTTTGGGGCTCGGTTAGATTGAATATAATAGGAAAGCACAATATCACAAATACGCTATTTGCAATTGCGGTGGCAATGGCGTATGGGCTAGAAAAAAATGTCATTATTGACGCCATAAGGGGTTTTCGTGGGGTAAAGAGAAGACAAGAAAAAATAGGCGAATTGGGTGGCGTTCCCGTCGTTATTGACTATGCTCATCACCCAACCGAAATTGAGGCGAGTTTGCGTGGGTTTGGGGAGCGCTTTTCGTCCCCACTTGTAATATTCCAACCCCACACATTTTCACGAACAAAAGCCTTATTTGATGACTTTGTAAAAGTTCTTGGTGGGATAGACAACCTTTTGATATACAAGACCTACCCCGCAAGGGAAAAAGAAATTTTGGGCGGCAGGGCGGAAGACTTGTGTGGAGCACTATGTAATGCTAAGTATGCGGACGATATAAATACTCTTATTGAGTGGATAGAGGGCGAGGTAAAAAGCGGTGGCACCGACGGGATAGTTGTTCTTGGTGCGGGGGACTTGGCGGAAAAACTTAAGTTATATTTTTAGTCTGTAAATAGGGCTTGGTGTTTTGATAGGCGGTGGCGTTGTGGCTTTGGGGTTAATTTAGGACGGATTTATAATAATATACACAAAAAAATATAAATAAAATTGCTAAAAGTCTTGACTTTGGGGTTAAGATTATATATACTATTATAGCAATAATTTATAAAGAGGTGAGTATTATGAAGCAAGACATACATCCAGATTATCATGAAGTGGAAGTTGTTTGTGTTTGTGGCTCTAAATTTAAAACAAAGTCTACTGTAAAGGGCGATACTATTAGAATTGATGTGTGTGATAAATGTCACCCATTCTATTCTGGAAAGCAAAAACTTGTAGACACTGCTGGTAGAGTAGAGAAATTTAAGAAAAAACACAATTTAGATTAATTTTTTAAAAGAAAATTAGGCAGGGCTTCCTTGTCTAATTTTTGTTTTATGGGGGAGAAATGAATATACCTATAAAGTTTGCATTGTCGTGGGGAAAGGATAGGTTAAAAGAAGTGGGCATAAATCCGCACGATGCCGAGTTTATAATGTCAGAAATAATTGGAAAGGACGGGAACGCCTCTAGCGACTTGCTTTCAAGAAAATGTGAGCGAAAGTTTAGCAGGGCAATAAACCAAAGGGCAAAGCACGTGCCACTAGACAAAATAATTGGCTATACCGATTTTATGGACATACGCATTCCTTTTAATAAATGCACCCTTACGCCAAGGCAAGAAACCGAAATTATGGTAGACGACATAATTAGGTCACATAAGGGAAGTATGCCCACTGTGCTAGATTTGTGTACGGGAAGCGGTTGCATTGGGCTAAGTATTGCAAAAGCGCTAGGCAACCAAGTTATGCTATCCGATATTAGCAAAAAAGCCATTAGGGTGGCAAGGAAGAACGCTAAATTAAATGGCATAAACGTGACAATTTTGCATAGCGATTTGTTTGACAATATCCCCACCACGTTTGATATAATAATTAGTAATCCACCATACATAAAGCGAAGGGATTTGGAGAGTTTGGAAATTGAAGTAAAAGACTTTGACCCAGTTATTTCGCTAGATGGCGGAGAAAGCGGGCTAGAGTTTTATAAAAAAATAATAGCCGAAGCCCCAAGGTTTTTAAACCCTCACGGAAGCCTTTGGTTGGAAATTGGCATAGACCAAAGTGAAGACATCGTGGATATGCTAAAAAAGGATTTTGAGGGCATTACCGTAAAAAAAGACTTTGCGGGAATAGATAGATATATAATTGCAAAAAAGAGAGACTGAAATGCTAAATAAAATTAAGTTTTTAAAAGAAAAGTTTTTGGAAATTGAAAAAGAAATGTTGAAGCCCGAGGTTATCGCCGACAACAAAAAGTATACCGAACTTTGCAAGGAATACAACGAACTAGAACCTATTAGTATGGTGTATGACGAGTATGCGGGAGTTGTTAAGTCAATTGAGAGCGACAACGAACTTCTTGAGGTCGAGACCGACAACGAAATGAGAAGTATGCTAAACTCCGAAGTGGACGAACTAAAAGGAAAACTATCCGAACTTGATGAAAAGATTAAAATCTTGCTTCTTCCAAAAGACGAAAACGACGAAAGAAACGTTATTTTGGAAATTAGGTCGGGTGCGGGTGGCGAAGAGGCAAGCCTATTTGGTGGCGTGCTTCTTAGAATGTATAGTATGTATGCCGAGAGCCATAGGTTCAAGGTAGAAATGCTATCGGTCAACGACACCGAACTAGGTGGAGTAAAGGAAGCAAGCGTTAGAATTACGGGCAAGGGTGCATATAGCAAGTTTAAGTACGAAAGCGGTGTGCATAGGGTTCAAAGAGTGCCAGAAACCGAGAGTTCGGGAAGAATTCACACCAGTACTGCAACGGTTGCGGTACTACCTGAGCACGAGGAAGTTGATGTGGATATCAACGAAAAGGATTTGAACATTGATGTTTATCGTAGTGGCGGTGCGGGTGGACAACACGTAAATACCACCGATAGTGCCGTAAGAATTACTCACTTGCCTACGGGCATTGTGGTTGCGTGCCAAGACGAAAGAAGCCAAATAAAGAATAGAGAAAAGGCTATGTCAATTTTGAAAAGCAAACTTTATGACTACTACCAAATGCAAGTGGACGAAGAGTATGCAAACAATAGAAAGTCGCAAGTTGGAACGGGGGATAGAAGCGAGAGAATTAGAACATACAACTATCCTCAAAGTAGGCTTACTGACCATAGAATAAACTATACAAGTTACAACCTTGATGCTTTCTTAAACGGCGATTTGGACGACCTTATTACATCGCTTACTGTTGCCGAACAAAAAGAAAAATTAGAAAAGATTAGTTTGTAAAAGTGATAACAAATTATTGGAGGGGAGTTATGGAAAAAAAGACTTTATATACCGCAATAAAACCAACCGGAGTGCTTACGCTTGGCGGATTTATTGGCGTTGGACAAACAATCAAGGAACTATGTAATGACTACAATAGTTTTATTTGTGTTGCTGACTTGCACGCACTTACTATCAATCCTAACCCAGAGGAACTAAGAGAGAATACATACAAACTAGTGGCGTTCTATTTGGCACTAGGTTTGGACCCAACAAAGTGCACACTTTATCTTCAAAGTCAGGTGACCGCGCATAGCGAAATTGCGTGGGTGCTAAATAACTATACTATGTATGGCGAAGCCACCCGTATGACCCAATTTAAGGACTACCAAGCAAAATCAAAAGAGGTCAATATGGGAATCCTTTCCTATCCGGTACTTATGGCGGGCGACATTCTTCTTTATGATACCGATGTTGTGCCTGTTGGTATTGACCAAAAGCAACACGTGGAACTTTGTAGAAACATTGCTATTAGGTTCAATCACAAAGTAGGCGACACTTTTGTTGTGCCGGACGTAATGGTTAGAAAAGAGGGTTTTAAGATTTGTGGGCTTCAAGAACCAACAAAGAAGATGAGCAAGTCGGATAGAGTGGATACCGGTTCAATATTTATTGAAGATAGCGACGACGAAATAAGAAAGAAAATTAGAAAAGCCGTAACCGATAGTGAAGGAGTTATAAGATACGACGTGGAAAACAAGGCGGGAGTTAGCAACTTGCTTACCATATTTGCGTGTCTAAGTGGAACGACTATAGAGATGGCGGAAATGCACTTTAAAAACGCTAACTATGGAACTTTGAAAAATGAGGTGGCGGATAAAATTATTGAGGTTTTGTCACCAGTTAGGGACAAATATTTTGAACTTTTGAAAGACAAAAAATATTTGGATAGCATCTTAAAAATTGGTAGAGAAAAGGCAAACGCCGTTGCTTCAAAAAAAGTAAAAGAAGTGTATGAAAAATTGGGGCTAGTGGCAAAGTCCGAGTAACTAATTACACGCATTAAAATATTTAATTTCAAATAAAAAATAGAACCACATTTGTGGTGTGAAACCCGAGAACCTAGGGCACACTCAAATATGGTTTTTTTGATTTTTATACCCAAAACAACACTTTAAGGGGGTAAAAATTGAATTTTTTGCAAAATATACCCCCTTAACTTGCGTTTTTTACTGGTTTGTGGTATAAATAGGTATAAGGAGAAAACATATGGAATTGGATATAAGGAAAGATTTGTACAAAAGAGAAAAGTATTTGTCTAGGATTAGGGGATTTTATCACGAGTGTGAACTTATAAAAGTTTTGAGTGGTGTTAGGCGATGTGGAAAGTCGTCTATTATGAACCTAATTATGCAAGAACTGCTTTCGGAAGGGGTAAGCCAAGATAATATTTTGTACTTTAATCTTGACAAAAAACCTTATGACAAGGTAAATAAGGCGGACAAATTGGATGAACTAATAGACAAGAACGCAAAGGCAAAAGGGAAAAAATATTTGTTTATTGACGAAGTTCAAAACATAAGGGATTTTGAGGTTCTTATAAATGCGTGGCGAGAAGAGGGCGACTTTTCTATCTTTATAACTGGCTCAAATTCTTATTTGTTATCGGGTGAACTTGCAACAAAGTTGACTGGCAGATATGTCCAATTTGACATTCTTCCACTGTCTTTTGATGAGTATATAAAAGCAAAAGAATACTTTAATATTCCGCTTGAAAACAATAAACTAAACGAGTTGAACAACTATATTTTAGAAGGTGGTTTTCCATATTCATTGAGACTAAAATCGGTTGGAGACAAAAGGTTGTATGTTCAAAATTTGGTAAACGAAATATTTGAAAAAGATATAAAAAGACGGGTTAAGATTAGGAACAAGTCGGTCTTTGATGCAATTATGACATATATTATAAACAACTTTGGTTCTACAACTAGCATAAAAAATATAGTAGAGGATTTGGGAAAAAATAATATATTGGTAAAAAGAGAGACGGTAAATAGATATATAGATGCTTTAATTAGCGCAAAAGTCATAATGCCTTGCAGTCGTTTTGATATGAAATCCCGAAAGTCTTTGGGTGGGGAGAAAAAGTTCTATTTGTCTGACCTTTCGTTTTATTACGCTTTAAACACTGACAATCGAATCAATTTTGGACCCGCACTAGAAAATTTGGTTTATATATATGCTAGTAGTATGGGTTATGCAATTAGTGTTGGAAAAGTTGGGAAATTAGAGTGCGACTTTATTCTTAGGGACGATATGATGAACTATTCATATGTCCAAGTTGCATACACTATTCTCGCTAGCAAAGAAACAGAAGATAGAGAATATCGAAGTTTAGAGAAAATTGCGTGGGACAACTATCCAAAATATTTGTTGACGACCGACACATTGCTTCAAAAAAGAAACGGTATTGTGCACGAAAATCTAATTGATTTTATTGAAAATGAAAAGAGGTTTTAGTATAAATAGATTTTAAAATGAGCAAAAATCACAGGTTAAGGGGGTAAAAATTGAATTTTTTGCAAAATATACCCCCTTAACTTGCGTTTTGGGGTGAAATCCCCGTTTGGGGAAATTTTGGAATAAATGCCAATAAATCTTTGCGACAAAGAGTGTGTTATGATAAAATATATGCGATAGGAGAAAATATGAAGGTTTATATTTTAAGGCACGGGAAAACAAAGTGGATAGAAGAGGGTAGGACTCAAGGTCGTAGACAAAATAGACTAAGTGTGGACGGCGTGAGGGATGTTGGGGCTACCGCCGAAAAATTAAAGGACAAACAAATTGATGTCATATATTCCTCGCCCCTTATGAGGACTATGCAATCGGCAAAGATAATTAACAAGTATCACGGGGCGAAAATTGAGAAATGCGATATGCTCACCGAAATTGACCAAGGAGTATTCACTGGAAAAATTTGGCGAAACCTAACCGATGAGGAAAAGGAATTAAAAAACCAAAGGCTAAAAGAATATGGAATGGAGTCTTTGGATGAGGTCGCAACTAGGGTTAGAACGTTTAAAAAAGAATTTTTGGATGATAGTGAATTTGAAAATATCCTTGTTGTGTCGCACGGAAACATTTGCACAATGCTTGAGTGCTTGCTAAAAAATGGCGACATTGATTACGCCATATTAGATAGTTTTTCAAATGCCGAGGTCAAAGAGTTTGAGGTGTAAGTTGTAAAAAATAAGTTATCCACATTTGGCGTCGATATGTGAATAACTTTGAAAATAAAAAGCGATGCAAATAGCGAAGTTCCCCTTGGTCTCCACAAGCATCACTTTTTTATGCAAAATACTAATCCAATACCAATATTATGGTATAAAATATTAGCCAACTTTTTTATTCAAAATAAAGTCTACGCCATTTATCATAATATTGTTTATAAAGCGGTCGGTTACTTTGTAGAGGACAAATTTATTTTTTCGGGTGGTTTTGACGGCACCAATATTCTTGAGCGTCTTTAGTTGGTGGCTAACGGTGGTTTGATTGAGGTTTAGAAGTGTGGAGAGGTCGTTTACACACATTTCCGATAGCGACAAGGCAATTAGAATTTTTAGCCTTGTGGTGTCGCTAAAAATTCTATAAAATTCGGCGAGGTTTGTGCACACCGACACACTTGGCATATTTGATTTTATTATGTTTGCATCAAGAGTTGATATTTGATAGGTGCTTTGCATACTTGTTCTCCCTTTTGATTTTTGCATTAATATTATTATATTTGTTATATATGTTTTGGGCAAGTTTTCACAAAATCCGTTTTTGTCGCATATTAAATAAAAAGATATTATTATGGGGAGAAGATTATGAATTTTAGTAATGATATTTTGCTTATACTTTTGCTTTCAATTTTGTCAAGCCCTGTGGGTGAGGACGGCGAAGTCGACTTTGCTAGTAACACAAACTTTTTGCTTCTTTTGCTACTAGTGCTTAATAGTAGCAGGGCTACCGAACAGTTGCTTGGCGGGGGTAATGGGTGCACTAGTTGCAGTAGTTGCAATAGTTGTAGTTCGTGCTCAAATAGGTCACTAATAATCTAAAAAAGCGGGCACCATACAGTGTCCGCTTTTGTGAGTTGTTGTAATTTGCTTTGTTGTATTTGACAATATTTATATACTTATTGTCAAAAAACTATATTTCCATTATGTTATCAAGTGTGATTTTTGGACTAGGGCTAGGGGTTATGACAACCCTATTTTTTAAGTCCTCAATTGCCGTGTCGGGATTTACACCCACGCTTTGCATATAACTTTTGTTGCGTTCGATAACCCATTTGTTAACAGGCTCATTGTGGTTTTTGTTTGCTTGGTCTAGTCCCTCTAGGATTAGTTGTTTTACATCAAGCAACTCGGTTGGGGTCATAGTAACAATTCGTATTTGGCAATTTTTTAGTTTCTTTGTTTCGATTTTGTCTATCCTATATTTTGCGGGGTGCAAAATGATTTCGTCCTCGTCAAATAGGTCGGTCTTTACTCTAATGCCGGGCATATTGCTAGGGGCATTTATTTTAAAGATTAGCGAGTTTTGATTGGATGAGTTTTCATAGTTGTTTGCAAAGATGTCTGCAACACATTGGCTTATGGACGTGGATGTAATTCCGTTTAGTGAAATAGTCTCACCCACGATATCGCTATCAAGCATCGGATAGTAGTGGTCAAAGGTTCCACGGTATAAGGTTTGAGGTGTTCCTAGTGGCTTCATATCTTTGGTGATATTTAGAATATCGGACACAATGTTTTCTAGTGGAAAGTTGCTATCGCCTTTATCATATCCAAACGCCTCTTTGTCCCAATCGTTTTCGTTTGGGTCAAGATAGTTGACCCCCGGCTTGCAGTTTAAAAATCTATTTATGCGTGTGTACGACGAGTTTAGATATCTAAGCGTGTGTTCGCTATAGTTTTCAATAAGTTCGTTTTCGCTTTTGGCATAGCCCGCCGAGCCGGACACATTGAATGCTTCGTTATAAAAAGACTTTTCCCACTTTCCCAAAATTTGTTGCAATAGGTCTTTGTTCATACTTGCCCCCACATTTTTTATTATAAATATTTTAGCACACTATTGCAAATTTGTAAATAGGTATTTTTTATATACGGCGTGCACGCAAGATTTTGTCCAAAAAATATGTCAAGCCAAAACGCAAATAAATATAGATTAGTTGTTAAAACCAACTTTATTTGGTATACTAGTATATATAGGGGCGTTATGGAAAAGACATTTGTACTAAAAAAGAAAACTCCATATGAGTGGCTTTGCGCATTTTTGGGCAACTTGTTTTTTTATACGTGTTTGTTTGTTGCCATAGCGTTTATTACATTTTCAGTGTGCTTGGTGGAGTGCGAGGTTACAGGACCTAGTATGCAACCATCGCTTAACAAAATTTCGGGTTCCAAGCACGATTATGTCTATCTTAACAAGTTTGACAGTGAACTTTCCTATGGCGATATTGTGGTTATAGACAACGGCGATGAGGCTATTATAAAGCGTGTTGTTGGGCTTCCGGGGGATACCATCGACATTGTAGAAACCCAAGCCCAAATAAGTGATGACACCTTTGTTGTTATATACAAACTAGAGCGAAATGGCGAAATTATAGATGAGGATTATATTTTGATTACACCAATAATTGCATTGAGTGAGCAAAATGGAATGAATAAGTCGTACGAAAGATTGCAAGCCTACAAGAAAAACTTGCAAGAAAGCAATGTGGAAGAATATGGCAAGGTTTTTAATGCGGACGGAAAACTCGTTGTGGGTGAGAACCAAGTATTTGTGCTAGGCGACAATAGAAAAGTTAGCAACGATAGCACCTCTCACGGGGCTTTTGAACAAAGTGAAGTTGTTGGCAAGGTGGAAAGGGTTAGATATTACGGCGAAAGCGAATTTGAGTTTATGTTTAATTATATTGCTAAAGGCGAGTTTTTGAAAACTATCTTTAAAGCCTTTTAGTTGGGGGTAGAGTATGAAGAAAAAAATAAAGTGGCTACTATGTGCAATAGGTGTATTGTGTGCAAGTTTTTTTGTGACGACTGGGGCTGTGGCAAGTGCAAGCGAGACTATTAGTTTGTTAGGACTATCCGAGCAACTAAAAGGTCACTACCAAAATAACACCTATATAGAAATTGACACAAGCGAATTTTCGCTAAAGGTGGGAGAAAACGAAACTCCAATTGAAAGTGTGAGTGTGACATTGGGAATAAATGGGCAACCGGAAGACAACCTAAGCGAAGTCCTTGGTGTATACAAATTTAAGCCAACCGAGGCGGGGGATTACACGCTTACTGTTAGTGTCGAATATGGTGCAAGTGAACCATATGTTTTGACCCAAACGGTGTCGGTTTGGAGCGATTCTGCCGTTAATTCTAGTTATGAATTGGGCTCAAGGATTGAACTAACTTCTTTTGGCGACACAAAACTTTATAGCGCACTTTTGAGCGTTGTAAAAAATTATGCAAGCACAAAGGGCGAAAGGTTTGATGGCTCAACCTTGTATTCCGAAATGCTTAATTATCCCGACCTAACAAGCATTGAAATATCCGGAAAGGAAATAAGTGACATTTCTGGGCTAAAACTAATGAGGTTAAATTATATAGAAACAATTTCCATTACAAATTGCAAAATTGCTTCCATTAGTGCCGACTGCTTTGGGGACGAGGACAACTATACAAAATTGGAAAGTGTCAACTTTGCAAACAACGCAATCACTTCGGTTTCCTTGCCAAGAATTAGGAACTTAAAAAGTTTGGACTTGTCGTCAAACTCCCTATCGGCGTTTGATATAAGCAATTGTTTTGGTGACGATGTGGATATTAATCTTGCCGGCAACAACATAACAAAAATGACCGATATCGTTTTGGGAAACGGCTTTGAGGGAAAGGTTACCCTAAACCTTATTGGAAACAATATTTACGAAATAAACGACCAATATTTTGATGCCACCAAGTACAACCTAAAAGTGGGTGTTCAAGGTATGAAAAACTGGGACGGCGACTCTAGCACCACTTCGTCAAAGGGCATTAGGTATTATAGGACAAATATTGAAAACTTGGGTATTAATATTTATATCACATCGGTGCGTGAGCCATATGTGGTAAAAGTGGTTTCCGATAGCGACATCCCTAGCGACAAAAACTATATTGATGTAAATCTTCCAATTGGCGAGTATGAGTATAGATATTCTCTAGATGGTGACGAAATTTATAATGGCTTTGATTCAAATACAAAGTACTACAAAACTCAAGGCTTTGTGGTAAAACCAACCGAAGTTACTTACAAATTTGAGCACAATGGCAAGATGTACGACACAATCGGAAAGGTTACTGGTACGGTTAAGGTTCACTTGACCAGCGTGGATGTCGAAAACGGCGTGGACGGAGTTATTGAATATAGCGTAAATGGTGGCGATTGGGTTAGAGGAAACACGATTGAGTGTAGCAAAGGCGGAACATTCTCAATTAGGGTTAGGGTTCAAGTAGGTGATTATGAAAATAACAACGGAATGCTAAGTGATGAGACTGTTATTATGGTAAAAACCTCGCTAAATAGCGTTATGCCCGACTTTGTAATGTTCTTTATTGTACTATTTTGTGCACTAATTCTATTTGTGGTTATTGTTCCAGTTGTTAGCAAAAGGTTCTTTAAATAAAAAAATACAACTACCTATGTAAAGTATAAACTTACAAGGTAGTTGTTTTTTATCTATGTGATTTATGTGGTTTTATAAATGCCCAAATTACAAGGGCTAGTTGAACGGGTACGCCGGTTATAAATATTAGCCAAATGTTGTGGGTCAAAAATTGAAGATATAGGCTTCCAAGCAGTGTCCAAGTAAAGACGGATAATATTACAAACCTCCAAATCTTTTTTCCCCACGCCTCGTTGAACATTAGCAATACCAAACACGAAATAGGGAACGCCCAAATAAACATTGTCCAAAGGTTGTAGCCCATAATGGTCTTGGCGTATACATACACAACCGACACAATAAACCATACAAGGGCAACAAATAATAGAAGGATAGATAGTTTTCTTATTCTTTCTGTTTTTTCGTCTTTTGCGCTAACTTCCATAGCGTTTTCCTTTAGAAGACTATCTAGTGGTACCGAAAAAATTTCGCTTATTTGTTCTAGCGTTTCTATGCTTGGAGTAACCTCTCCTCGCTCCCACCTACTTACGGCATTGTCGCTATAATTTAGCCTGTCCGCTAGTTCGCCTTGGGTCATATTATGCTTTTTTCTAAGTGATACTATGTTATTTGCGATAATTTGTCCTATATTTGCCATATCTTTCCCTCAATATTTTCTTTTATAATAATATCACTTTATTGCCCTTTTCGCAAACAAAAACAAAGTCTTGCGTTTTGCAAGACATCGTTTTATTCGTCATTATCGTCTTTTTTGTGTGTATAGTACTTTGTGTCAAAAGTCTTTTCGTTGTCCGCCTTGCCCTCAAAGTCGCTTGAGGCTTCGGTGGAAGCAGAAAGCCTAGGGTTTTGTTCCAAAACCTCTTTTTTCTTTTCTTCTTCCTTTTTTTCTTTCATTTCCTCAAACTCTTTGTTTGCCTTTTTGAAAGATATCACAAATTTTCCTTTGTTCTTTATTAGGTTGAATATAACCACAATGCTTGCTACTCCCACAAGGGCATAAACAAGCCTACTAAATATATTTGCTTGCGAACCAAATAGCCCTGCTACAAAATCGTATTGCAAAAGTCCAATTGTAAACCAGTTGAGCGAGCCTATGCACACAAGCAAAAATGAAATAAATGCTAACATACTTTTCCTCCAAAATTTGTTTGTATTTTATTTTGTGCCAAAATTTGATATTTATTCTAGTTACTTTTATGTCAGTGTATGTGCAACATTTCTATATTTTTTCTCACGAAACAAAGCGGTTTTTTAAGTGCATTCCCGTTTATCGGGAATTTGAAAATTACATTCCCGATAGGCTAAAATGGGTTGGGAATGGAATTTTGCAATTTCCCTTTTGTTTTGGGAGAATATATAGTAAAGTTAAAGTGCAATTTAAAATTTGGGGAGAAAATATTATGAAAAAAATATCGTTAATTATTCCTTGTTACAACTCGGCAAAGACGCTAAATAGATGTTTGGATAGTGTAATATCTCAAACATACAAAAACTTGGAAGTAATATGTATAAATGATGGCTCAAAGGACAACACTTTGGAGATTCTAAAGGGGTATCAAGCAAGGTGTAATAACCTTATTATCATTGATAAGCCAAACGCAGGTCAATCGGCGGGAAGAAATGACGGAATGAAGTTGGCAACGGGTGACTACATTGAGTTTTTGGATAGCGACGACAATTTCCTTTATGACAATGTGTTAGAGCAAAATGTAAGGCTTATGGAAGAAAAAGATGTTGATGTTGTTATTTTCAATTTTACGCATCCTTGTTTTGAAACATATCTTGAATCGGGTGTATATGACCTAAAGGACGAGGCTAGTTTCAAAAAGTACTATCAAGACTTTTTCTATTCATCAATGCCTTGGAACAAACTATTCAAGCGTGAGGTCATAACCGAGGAGTACGACGAAAGTATGCACTTTGCCGAGGATGAACTCTTTAACCTTGCAAACCTAAAAAATATTTCAAAGGTGTATGTAAATGACAAGGTTTTGCTAAATTACTATTGCGAACCCGTTGTAGACAAAAAGAGTGCATCGGCTATAAATAGCATTTATGTTGCCGACAATTTTTGGGAAAACAAAAACACAATTTGGTACAAAGGTATGGCAAATAGCGAGAAAAAGAATGCCGTGTTTGAAAAATTCTTTACCAAGGGCGAGTTTGACGAACTTAAATATGTAAGGCCATTTGACTTTTTCTTTCACGACTTTGGCTTTATGTGCCACCTAAACACCGACATTCAATATATCAAGAAAAATTGTGCCTCGGGCATTGTTAGAACAAACGACTTTATGTCAGTTCTAAAGTCAAAGGAACTATATGGGCTTGAATTAAAAAGTGAAAATGTGGATGATTTGTGCGAGTGTATGAATAGATTTTGCGAACTAGGCTGTATTGCGTTTAGGCTAATTAGGGGAAACAATATGCCACTTAAACTTTATAGGGTGTTCTTTGGGCTTTTCGGCACGTGTTTTTATAATTTGGGTGAAAATTTGGATACAAACGACGTTCTTTGCGAGACAATG
Organism: uncultured Christensenella sp.; assembly: GCA_964455585.1. GTDB lineage: Bacteria > Bacillota > Clostridia > Christensenellales > UBA1242 > UBA11490. The sequence continues at coordinate 48,651 of CAYVXW010000004.1, read as the reverse complement.
AAAATGCTCTCGCTATCGAACACTGAGGAAGCAAGGTTTGTAAATAGACTTAATTATTTCTGTGGACTAACTGGCTTCAAAACGAAACAAACGGCTTAAAAATCGGGGTGTGTGATGACTATAAGTGAGCATCTAGAAAAAATTGATGAATACGAAAGGGCGGGCAGGTTTAATGACGACATAAACCCCGTCAATTGGGACGAATGCTATCCCGTTACCGAAAAGTTTAGATATGTTGAAAAGAACATTTTTAGAAAGGCTTGGACGGGATTAAAAAATATTTTTATAATATCCCCCTTTACCAAAAAACAAAACGAAAAAGTTTTTAAAACGGAAGTTTTGGGAAGGGAAAATCTAAAAGGTGTGAAGGCGTCAATTGTTACATCAAACCACTATAATATGTTTGATTGTTTGGCGATTAGATATGCACTAAAAGATAGCGGGCTAAAGTATTGCGTTGCCGAATACAACAACCGAAAGGGATTTTTGGGGGATATGATGCGTGCGGGCGGAATCTTGCCACTAAGCCCCAAATTTAGCGTTCAAAAATGCTTTAATAATGCAATTGAATATTATCTAAAAAGGGGTAGAAAAGTGGTTTTTTATCCCGAGCAAGCGATGTGGCAAATGTATGAAAAACCAAGACCCTTTAGGGACGGCGCGTTCTATTATGCGGTAAAGCACAATGTGCCAATTTTGCCTTTGTTTACAACCTTTAGGCATACTGGCGTGTTTGACTGCGACGGCATAGAGACAAAAACATTGGTGCTTCATATAATGCCACCAATTTATCCTAATCCCAATTTGTCCCAAAAGGAAAATATTGAGTATTTGAAAAACGAAAATTACAAGATGTGCAAAGATAAATATGAGGAATTTTACGGAAGAAAGTTGGAGTATTTGAAATGATTTTGTATTTGGGAATAATTGCGTTCGCTATGGGGATGATAGTCCTATTTAATGCACTTTTTGGTAGTGCTTGCTACTGTGAGCGTGGGGTAGTTGGTCTAATGCTTGTGGTCGTGGTTGCGGTGATTATTGTGTTTACAATAGATATGCTAATTTCCGCTCTTGTAACAGTGCTCCCAACCAAGTGTTTTGGGTGCTTTGAAAGGGTGTACAAGTGGGAAAAACGATTTTACGAAAAATTGTGGATAAAAAAGTGGAAAGACTATGTACCCGTAGGCAGGGGACCTTTGTTTATGGGAATGGATAAGGCAAAAATCTATAGTCCTAGCGACCTGGGATACCTGCTAAAATTGCGAAAAGAGTGTTTTAGGGCGGAGGTGATGCACTTTTTCTCCATATTTATTGGGTTTGTGATTATTGTGTTGTTGCCTTTAAATTATGCACTAACTATATCTTTACCCGTGGCGGTTGTTAATGCCATCTTGCAAACCTTGCCGTTTTTTGTACAAAGATATAACCTTCCCAAACTGGACGTGCTCATAAAGAGGACGGAGCGAAATATTGAGCGAGAGAACAAAAAACAAGAACTAGACGCATAAGATTGCCTAGTTCTTTTTGTTTAAAGTTTGGTGCTTGTGGTGGTGGGACGTGTTGTACCTCTAGCCCTTGTATTGTTCCAAAACAAGTTTGTCAAAAAAGACCTTTTCCACAAAGTCGCTTTTTGTAAAGGTGGTTGTGCTAAAGACAATATAGTCCCTAATGTGCTTTGCAAGGATAACAGGGGTTGGGCTATCAAAGTGCTCACAAATTTCCTTTACATAGTCATAAAAATGGTCGATTTCAAAGTTGTCGTCACACTCGTACTTGTATGTGCCCGTTATTCTATTTGATTTAATTGTTTTTACAAACATTCTAACCATTTTCGTCGCTCCCAAAAAGATTTTCTTATGTAGTAGTTTAACATAAAAAACAAAAAAATCATAACTAAAATAAACCATTTAATAAAATTTGAGCACAGATGTATTAAATGATGTAAACTTGCATATTTTAAGTTTGAAGTTTGGGGAAAAAATTTAGAAAAATCCCTTGACAAATTATATTATTTATTGTATATTCTAGACGATGAAAATCTAAAAAGATTAATTTAGTTCAAAAACCCAATGATATGGGTTTTTAATTTTTTAGTTATGAGAGGTATATTATGGCAGATGTTTATTTGACAAAAGAAGCATACAAGGAGTTGGAACAAAAACTTGTTTACCTAAAGAGCGAGGGTAGGGTTGATGTTGCAAACAAGATTAGGATTGCTAGGTCGTTTGGCGATATTAGCGAGAATAGCGAGTACGATGCGGCAAGAGAAGAAGAGGCAATTTTGGAGCAAGAAATTATCCAAATTGAAGAGACTTTGAAGAATGCAAAAATCATTTCAAAAACCAAAGCAGACACAAGTAAGGTTGGCGTTGGTTGCACAGTTGAGGTTTACGACCTAGGCTTTGAGGAGAACTTGACATTCAAGATTATGGGTAGTATTGAGAGCGACCCAACAATTGGACAAATTAGCAACGAAAGCCCTCTTGGCAAGGCGCTAATTGGCAGTGCCGAGGGTGACTTGGTTGAGGTTCATACTCCTGCAGGCGTTCAAAAGTACAAGATTTTATCTATCAAGTATTAATATGTACGCACTCCCTATGGGGAGTGTTTTTTTGTGTTTTCAAGTCCTTGGGGTTTTTGTTTTTCTCATAATTTTTGTGAGGGGCAAAACGCCTGTTTAGTACCTTATAGTTGGGGTGTAGAATGGTGTTATTGATAACACAAATTTTTAAATATAAGGGTGCTATCAACGCTATAAATTTTTACTATTTTTAGTGGAAGTGTATAAGAAAAAGCCCCTTTGCGATAGGGTAAAAGTAAATCCCTTTAACCTATTGCATAAGGGCTATATTATAATAATATTTGATGTCCGCAGTGTTTCTGTTCTAGAGTGCTTAGGGGTTGTGTATTTTAAATCTAATGACAACAACATTGTGTAATTTGACAATTACTTATAATATAATGTCAAAAAATATACTCTTGTAAATTGTAATGATCTTTATTTCTTTAAACCAACTTTACAACATCCAATTCGGCTTTTTCTATTGTTGCACTCGCACTGCCTTTGTTGTTTATCGAAATCACGGTAGGCGAGGTTGCAATGTTTAAATAAATTGTGTGGCTAACCGTTCCCGTTGTTGCACCCGTATTTATGGTTAAAACAAAGGCGTATTCAACGCTATCTACCGTTATTGCAAAGTTGTATGTGCCGGCACTCCCCGAGGCTTCCAGAGTGGTGGTAATTAGATATAGCCCAGCGCTATTGAGCCTAACTGTATTGTTTACAAAAAGCATATCGGCATCGTTGGTTAACACATTTGTGCCAGTGATAGAAACCACGCCACCATTTTGAACAGTTTGAGTTGTGTCGTTTCGGTTTGTGCTTGCTTCAAGCGTCACGCTCTCGCCATCCGCACCCGCCGGTCCCTGAGGCCCCGTTATATACACATATCTATATATGGTGTTTTGTTGCCCGTTCCCACAATTCCCATTTGGAAAGCCAGTTCCACAAACCCCGTTTGATAAACCATTTCCGCAATTTCCATTTTGCAAACGATTCCCATAATTTCCATTTTGCAACTCGTTTTCACCACGACAACAATTATTGTTTCTCATAACATCTCTTCTCCTTTATCCGAGAGGCATATTCACCCCTCTAGTCCATTCTATGCCCTTTTCCCCAAAACTGCCATTCCTAGCCTAGCCTTTATTGCTATCATTATAAATATTTGTTTAAATTGCAAAAAACATATGTCAAATTAAAAATGAAATTGATAATATATTTATTGATATAAGTATAAAACAAACAAAATCCAAAATAATTTGAAAAACCACCTAAAAACGTTTGTCAAAACTAAACGAATTTTGTATAATGGGAGTGTAAAAAAATAAAAAAATGTATTTAGTGGGGCGAAAAGCACCATTAGAGGAGAATGTTTATGGAAAAAACAACCAAAAAGAAAAAATCTAAAAAGGGTCTAAGAAAGCGTATTGGTATAATCGCTGTTGGCGGACTTAGTTTAGTGCTTACTGTTTGTCTATCTGTTGGCGCAACCCTTGCTTGGTTCGCAGGCTCAACATGGGCATCCGAATCGCTATATATGGGCGGTCCAGTTTATGTAGAAATGGCGGGGCGTGGAACGCAAGCCGCCGATGGTTCTGGAACTGCAAAATGGCAAGGTGGTGAAGGAAGTCTAGATATTAAGGCTACTACGGTTAGGGAAACTGGTACTACTGATACAAATGATGGTGTAACCGTTGATTACAGTAAAGTTTTGTTGCCAGGTCAAAAAGTTGAAATTTATTCTCAAGCAAGAGTGTTCTCTACTGCCGAAACAAACACTGTAACCGACCAAAAAATATATAACACAAGTACAGGTGCCAATACTGCCAACACAAGCAATGGTACACTTACATATCAAGACAACAAGGGTAGAATAACTACCACCACAACATCTGTATTGAGAGCAAGATTTAGTATTGAAATAGAGTTTGACCCAGGAATGGGATATAATAACTTTACTGATACCGATTATATGGAGAACTATCCAGTACAAAGTACTGTTTATACTGGCACTGCGGGAACTGAAGTAGAAGATAAAACTTGGCAAGCCGCATTAAATGGAACTGCATTTAAGTATACCAATACGGCAGAAAACCCAAATGTGACTGAAGGTCGTAGAGATGCGGTTCAAAGTACAACATTCGTAGATGCGGTAAAAACAAGTTCTGAATTAACTAACATAAAAAAAGGTACTAAAACATCTATTTACAAGTGGAAATTCGTATCTAAGTCTGAATATTTAAAAGCTGCTGACGCGTTGAGCGGAGCAACAGGTGAAGGGAAAACCAATGTTTCAGCCGATAACTATAAGTATGGCATTAAGATGGGTGCTCCATTTGATGGCACTGACACATCTTATGGTCTAACTGGTTATTATGGCGTATGGATTGTAGAAAGTTACGAAACTGGAGGAGAAAGTTCTACAACGGCATATAGACAAGTTGAAGCGGACTCTTTCTATAAGGCTAGATGTAATTCATACATTCAAAGTTATGTAGAGATGTACGAAAATGAGTACGGCAATGTTGTTGAAAGAACAATCGGTGATAGTGTTAAGGCACTTGAAAAAGATCTAAATGACGCATTCGTTGACTTGATTAATGACTCTTCTAACAAAATTCATGCGGGTAATGTAACCGGTAACACAGTAGAAAATGGTATTGTAAGTGACAACGCCGCAACTGATGGAATTAATGCTTCTTGGTTATATATCGATCCAACAATTGGTAACGATACCAACACGGACGAAATTAGTACATCTGTCGGTGGATGGTGGTACCTTGTAGCTGATAATGGTAAAGACGTTTCAAAATATGATTCGACCAAGAAAGAATTTGTTCTTACTGAAGATAGCATTATTACCAAAACTACCGATAGCGTTACTGATGTTAGCAACGGCGGAACAAACTCTATAACTGATGATTCAACTACTGGAATAAAAAGAAGCAACACTACGGCAACTTCAACTGAAAGACTAAATGCTAAACTTTATGAAATTAAGCCAGACTTGCTAACAAGCACAGTTGTTTCTAAAAACGGAAGTACCGATGTCAAGAAAGTGGTATCGGATGCATTCCCATTTGTTAATGGTACATTTGCATTGCCAAGTGATGCGCTTACAAACGTATTCTCAAATGCAAAAATTACATTCAAGATTTCCTTCCAAGCAGTTCAAGCATTCTTCCCATATACTGAAAGTATTGATGGAATTAATTACACGAATACCTTGTTGGGAACTGCAAAAGCGTTGTCAATTAAGAATGCAATTCCAGTATTCAACGAAGCATTTGACTATAGCGAATCGCTTTCAACTGATACAGATAGCAAACTATAATCTATTAAAACAACCAACCGTAGTAAGGTTAATGGTCTATAATCTTACAATAATGCGAACACTAGACCACACGAATTAGTTGTCAACTTAGGGCAATGCTTAACCACCTTATTTGTTCAAAATTCATTGCCTTAAGTTAACAAAACAATAGCCCCAAAAAGGCACCCAGTTATTTACAAAAAAATATGTTCCTCCGAACATATTTTTTTTGGCATTGCGTTCTGGATTCTTCGGTCAGACAAGTCCTTCCTCAGAATGACAAATAGGGACGATTACGCTTGGCTTATGTCATTCTGAACGCGTGAGCGGAAGAATCTAGAACGAAAGGTTTGCTTTTGGGGATTATTTGAAGTAGATACACTCTGCTCACTTTGTTCGGTTGGTATGACACGGTGCAAGGCATAGCCTCGCAAGTGAAAAGTGAAGAGGCGTACATAAGGATGACCTAATAGATACGCTCCGCTCACCGCCTTTCGTAGGCCACTTGTTTGCTTTATGGAATAGCAAACTACCGAGTCTTTGTGCCGTCACAGGTGTACACTACATAATGTGCCCTAGTGGGTGACGGCGATTCTCCCTTTCGGTCGAATACGGTATGACACGGGGTGGATGACTACTTGGTCTATGTCATTCTGAACGCGTAAGCGGAAGAATCTAGAACGTGCAGTGCATATTACAACCAAGTAAATGTTCAGTGGAGATTCTTCGGTCGGTTGTTTCAACCTCACTCAGAATGACAATAAGGATGATTAAAAGTAGATTCTCTCCGTTCGGTGGTTGACACCACCTCAGTCGGAATGACACAATGGTACAGCATAAGTGTCATACCGACCGACCGTAAGGGAGCGGAGTGTATCTATACAAATCCAACCTCTTGTACCTTTTCACTATTCACTATTACCTATTACTTATGGCAACCCCGTTGCCACCTGTCATTCTGAGCGGGCTTTAGCCCCGAAGAATCTAGAACGCAAGTCTTATAATTTAAAAAAATGACATACAATTTGCAATTGAAAATCAAATTGATGTATAATTGAAAACAAGTAGCCAAAATTAATTGCCCAAAAACTATTGACTTAATCGACAAAATGTTATATTATAATAAAAAATTAACTAAAATAGTTAATTTTTTGTTGAAATTTTATAACATAGGGGAGGGTGTTTTGTTGTATAATGGAAATAGAATTTGCAAATAAAGACATAAAGAATCTTTATGTTGACCCAGACAAGTATGGCAAAAAGCAAAAATTGCCAAAGAATATTATAAGCGAACTAAAAATTGTATTTCCAATTATGTCGCAAATGGAAAGTTGTGCAGATTTTTTTAAGCCGGCGAATATGTGCTATAGGTTAGAAAAATTGGTAAATCAAAAGGGGTTAATGTCAATAAGGTTGGATAGAAAATATCGTCTTACTTTTTATGAAATTAATCGAGAGGAAAAATCGAGTTATTTGCAAATAAAAGGAATAGAGTTGGTAGAAGTTAGTAATCATTATAAAGACTAAAGAATAATAATACTTTAAGAGAATGTAAGGGAAGGTACAGTATGGTAAATAAGGTAAATGTAAATTATGCAACACATCCGGGGATTATTTTAAAAAGATATCTAAAAAATTTGGAAATGAGTCAAATTGCGCTTGCCGGACAAACGGGAATTAATAAGGTTGTTATAAGCGATATAATAAAGGGTAAAAGAAATATAACCACAAATATAGCGCTAAAACTAGAGAGTGTTTTTGAAATGCCCGCAAAATTTTGGATTGGCTTGCAATCGGATTATGATGAGGCAATTGCTAGGCTTAGGAATAATGTTGTAAACAAAATGCAATATAAATCTGAGGCAACTATAACTCAAGAAACAATCAAAAAAGTACAAATTGAAGAAAAACAAAAACTAATAAGTTTGGCAGTTTAGGGGGAGTAAATATGGACGTTAAAGAAATCAAAAGTGTTTTGGAAATGAAAGATTTATATTTTTCAAAATTTATGGTTGAAAACAATAGGGAGTCAGGTGCTGACTTAAAAACAATGGTTGATGTTTCGTATAATATTTCGGGAAATTTTGATGACCAAAATAGAGACAAGTGTCGTGTACAAATAGATTTGAATGTGACAACCCCAGACGAAAGATTTTCTTTGTTTTTGCAAACGGTGGGGTGTTTTGAAATTGCTAACAAAGCAATGGATGAGCAAACGAAAAACTTTTTGTTGAAAAGGAACACAATATCCATTATGTTTCCGTTTATTAGAAGCCAAGTTGCTCTAATGACAACACAACCGGGAATGCAACCAATAATGCTAGATCCAATTGATGTAAATGCGTTGGTAGAAAAAAGCGAGAAAAATAAGTAGATATGCAAAAAATGTAACCGCGAGTTTAAACGAAAAATAACTCCAAAACGTGGTGAACCCTACCTTAGTGGGAAACTGTAAAAATGCCCTTTGGGTTTTAAATGTGAGCGGAGCAAGGCAAAGCCTTGCTTTTTTTGTTGGATAATTGAAAGTGGATTTGCTCCGTGTGCCTTTTTTTCGTATTTTTGTGACAAAAGTCTCCTAAATTTGTGGGCATATGGGGTTGGATGCTTTGGGGAGAGAATGTAAAATATATGGAGAGGGGTGAAAGTGGGGGTGTTGTCTCGGCTTATGTTATTCTGAGTTTTCCACTTTTATGTCATTCTGAGTGGGCTTTAGCCCCGAAGAATCTAGAACGAAAAGCGGATAATTGAAAGTAGATACACTCCGCTCGGTACAAGTACACTCCTCGTTTGCTTTATGGAATAGCAAACTACCGAGTCTTTGTGCCGTCACAGGTGTACACTACATAATGTGCCCTAGTGGGTGACGGCGATTCTCCCTTTCGGTCGAATACGGTATGACACGGGGTGGATGACTACTTGGTCTATGTCATTCTGAACGCGATAGCGGAAGAATCTAGAACGAAAAGTGGATAATTGAAAGTAGATACGCTCGGTTCGTGCTACGCACTCTCTCGGTATGACACGGATAGAATATTATTTCGTGTCATATCGACTGAGGCTATGGTAATAGCCGAACGGAGTATATCTATATGATTATCCTTATAAAAAACTAACTGCACGTTCTGGATTCTTCGGTCGGTTGTTCCAACCTCACTCAGAATGACAAACGCAAGGCATAGCCTCGCAAGTGAAGAGGTAAGAGTGAAAAGTGAAGAACTTGACAAGAGGTTAACATAAAATAAAGATTCTTCGGTCGGTTGTTCCAACCTCGCTCAGAATGACAGGGGCGAGTGGACATCTACAAGTGCTGTGGAGGAAACGGGATGTAATTAATGAGTAAGACACGTACAAGAAGCGAGTTGGTATTGGCTTTTGAACAATGCTAGGAGGGTGTATGGAAAATGTGGTGAGCGGTGTTTGGGGAAACTTTAGGGACGCAACAAAAAAACTCAAAGCACTTATTGTGGCGCTACTTTTTGTGTTTATATTTACGCTAAATTCGACGGAAGTCTATTATATGGGGCTAACTCCGTTTGGAATCGGTGCAATTTTTGCAATTTTTTCGGTCGGGTTCGATGGGTTTGTGCTAGCCGTCGTGTTTGCCGTGACGTATTTGCTAGCCAATTTTGGGTTGAGCGGGGCAATTGTGGCAATTTCGTGCGGGCTAAGTTTGGCTATTGGGCAGTGGCTAAGGTCGCTTCTTGAGAAGAAAAAGAAAAAATTTAAGCACGGCTATGTGTTGGCGTTATATTTGCTTGCCCTTTCGGGGCTAGTCATTACAAACATCGGCGGGCTAAAGGAAAACATCGCCCTATTTGTACTAGTGATTTTGTCCACAATATTCTTGTATTTGTGTATACATTTTTTAAACGCGGTTTTACGTCGTGGGATTTGGATTGGACTAAACTTGGACGAAAAAATATGTGGGTCGGTGATTTTCTTGATTGTTATGATAGGAGCTTCGCGGGTACAAACGGCGTATTTCAATTTTGGCGTGCTACTATTTCCACTTGTAATTTTGGTGTCCACATATGTTTTCAAAAACGGCGTGGGGCTAATGCTCTCTGTCCTTTCGGGGCTTGGTTTGGCACTTGGGATGCTAGACACAAATTTTATAGCCCTTTCGGTTGTGCTAATGGTGGCAAGCGTGGCGTTTAGGGGGAACCTAAAATGGTTGTCCGCCTTGGCGGTTGAGTTTTGCTACATAATTTTTACCCTAATATTTGGAATGGGAATTGAGTATGGCGAACTAATTTCGTTTAGCGTAGGCGTGCTAATATTTGTATTTGTACCATCCAAAATTCTATGTCGTGTGTCCAAAACTTTTGTGATTGGGCGGGAAGGTATGGAGCAAGAAATGCTTGATAAAATTAGGACAAGTGTGGAAAAAAGACTTAAAGGTCTAGCCCAAGTTTTTGACGAAATGAACGTGACGTATAGGTCGATGACAAAAGGTTTGCTTCCAAGAGACGACGCCTTGGCACTTATTAAGTCCGAACTAAAAGCGTCGATTTGTGACAAGTGTGTTGACAAAGACAATTGCTATCGAGCACGTGGAACTTTCTTTCAAAGTTCCCTAGACACCGCCTTATCCAACGGCTACGATAGGGGCAAGGTGTTACTTACCGACCTGCCCCAATACCTTACAACAAATTGTTCTCAAGTAAACGCCCTTGTGTCGTCGCTTAATAATCTTCTTTTTAGTTACAAAGACTATGCCCTGGCAATAAAAAATTTGGACACAAGCAAGGTGCTTATTGCCGAGCAATTGTATGCCACAAGCAGGCTAATTTCTTCTCTTTCTTTGGACATTGGTGCTAGCATAACTTTTGATAAAAAACTAGAAGAAAGGGTGATAGAAGAACTAAGATATAGCGGAATAATGTGCATAGAGGCGTCTATATACCAAAAGGACATTTCTGTCAAAGAAATAAGCATAATTGTCACTAGCGACACACTTGATGACAAAAAGTTGATAAAATGCGTATCAAAATGCCTTGGTGTTCAGGTGATAATTACAAACAAAAAACCCTTGAATACACCCGCCACAACTGCCATAACTCTTGTGTCTAGTCCAAACTATAGCATTGCTTTTGGGGTGGCTAGTGCCAAGAAATTTGGTTCAAAATCTAGTGGGGATAGCCATAGTATAATTAAGATTGACGAGGGGAAGTATCTAGTTACGCTAACCGACGGAATGGGTAGTGGAAGGCGGGCTACGACCATTAGCACGCTTACCACCAAACTTATTGAATATTTTTATCGTGCGGGCTTTGATAGTGACCTAATCCTAAGTACGGTAAACAAACTACTTTCGCTTAGTGAGGAAGAAAACTTTGCCACCATCGACTTGTGTGTAATTGACGGGCGAAAAAACACATATGACTTTATTAAACTTGCTAGTTCGGACGGGTATATTTTGGGGGCTTCGGGCGAGTGTGAGGTGATATCTGGGAGCAACTTGCCGGTTGGGATACTAGATGATGTAAGGCCAAATGTTTTGGGCAGGCTTATTTCAAATATGGATATCCTTGTGTTTGTGAGCGACGGGGTAGCGGACGTGCTATCCGCAAACCTAAACATCCCAAACTATTTGCGTTCGCTTGATATCTTGAATCCACAGGTTCTAAGCGACACAATTTTAAACAAAGCCCTTGAACTTTCCAGTGGCACGCCAAAGGACGATATGACCGTAATTGCCGTTAGGGTATTTGAATGCAAATAAGCCTATTTGCTTGAAAAACGTAAAATTATTTGATATCATTACTATATAAACAAAGTTATTCACATTTGGGCGTTCTCTGTGGATAACTTTTGATTTGGAGAGGGTATGGAACAAAAGAAAATTTATGATGTAAAAAATCCAAAGTGGTTTGACGGCGAAAATTTGGTTAAGTATTTGACGAAAGAACTAAAGGGCAAAGGCTTTAAGTTGAAATTTTCTAAGTCTTCGGGCGAAAAGGGTGCCGTCAAGGTGACGGGAAATCCTTTGAAAATGATGGGCGAATTGCCCGATGGGTGGAGTTATGACCCGACCACAAGAAAAATTAGAAACGGCAACAAAGCCGAGGCGGAGTACTTTGATGTAAAGCCACTAAAAGACAGTCGCCCTTTAAAGAATGTTGTGGATATGTCGGATGTTATGTATCTAATTTCTTGCAAGCGACCGGACATTAAGGTAAAGGCACTAGATACCACCTCTATTGGCATTGATGGTGCGGACATTATGTTGATTGATTGGAAGCAAATATTTGGCTCAAAGTTTACTTTTGATAAGTCCACCGGCACTCTTCAGGGTGAGACAAACGAGGGCATAAAGTTGGCGTTTAATGTTCTTGGTGAAAAGTTTAATAATAGAAAATTTGAAACGGTTAGCGAAGAAAAGTATAGGTCGGACGCAAACGGCGTTATGCAAAACGGCTTTAGCGAGGGCAATAGGCAGTCGGTGGAGAACACGGCAAAGTATTTGGAAAGGGAACTTTCCTCTCTTAATCCTCACGCACTTATGATGCAAGCCGACCTTCACACTTTTTCGTCCGACGACGCACGCTATCTATTTGACACATACAACCTTGTTCCCGACCCTCGTGGCGGGCTTGCGGTTCAAGAAAGAACGACGGGCGTTGTGCTATCCGACCCAAATTTGGTGTCGAGGCTTGCCATTGTTTATGTCTTGACCGAAACGTTTGACAAAACAACAACCACCGAGAATAACCCGCTTATAAGCACCGTTACTCGTGGAAAAATAAACTGGGAAAAGTTTGATAAAATGTTTGATTCTTTTGTTGCTTCTCCCGACGCCTTGGGTGTCGTGGTTGAAAAGAGCACGACGGCGATGGAAGATGGGGGAAAACCTCAAGAGGTTAGAGAAGAAGTAAATGAGGCTTTGGAAGAAAAGGCGGAAGAACTAGCCGTTTCAAACGAGCCTGACGGGAAAATAGTGCCCGAGCCAAAAGCCGTTTTGGAAGAGGTTGAGGCTCCAAAGAATGTGCTTGACGGCGTAAAACTAAAAGCGGGTGGTGGGCTTGTGACCCCAACCAACATCGACGACGACAAACTTCCTATGTCGTATGCACAATTGCAAAAATTGGACTTTGCGTACGAGCGAAGCGTGGTAAACGGAAAAACTGTGGGTGTGTTTGAAGAAAAAACGGGCGAAATGGTTGACGAAAGCCAAAGGGATATGATTCTTTGGATGCTTGTAAAAGACGCTTTGGACAATAGGTTTGGCGGTGACTTGACATCGGCAGAAAACTATTGGAACAACCTAATAAGCAGTCCAAATTGGCAAGTAGAAGCCTTTGCGATGGTTAGAGAATTTGAAAGATTGAATGCTATGGAAGCCCGTGAAAAAGAGGACGAGGCGGTTATGGAACGCACCTTCAAACCAAATGGTGATAACCACTAATAAGGGGTTATAAATGTGGCTATAATAAGCGTGTCTATTGGTTTCAAAATGACACGAGAGGATGATTGGAAGTAGATACACTCGGTTCGCTTACGCTCTTTCGGTATGACACGAGTGACAACAGGGTTGACACAAGTAATAGGTAATAGTGAAGAGTGAAGAGGTGTATATAAGGATGACCTAATAGATATACTCCGCTTACCGCCTTTCGTCGGTTACTTGTTTGCTTTATGGAATAGCAAACTACCAAGTCTTTGTGCCGTCACGGGTGTACACTACATAAATACCCTAGTGGGTGACGGCGATTCTCCCTTTCGGTCGAATACGATATGACACGAAGAGTTTATTATGTGTGTCATTTCGACCGAGTGCGACAGCACGAGCGGAGGAAATCTATAAGGATAACCCTCTTGAGATTCTTCGGTCGGTTGTTCCAACCTCCCTCAGAATGACAGGGGTGTGTGGTCTTTCGGCTTATGTTGTTTTGAGCAACAACTCGGCTTGTGTTATTCTGAACGCGAAAGCGGAAGAATCTAGAACGAAAAGCGGATAATTGAAAGTAGACTCTCTCCGTTCGGTGGTTGACACCACCTCAGTCGGAATGACAAATGCAAGGCATAGCCTCGCAAGTGAAGAGGTAAAAGTGAAAAGTGAAAAAGTGTACATAAGGATGACCTAATAGATATACTCCGTTCGGCTACTATCATAGCCTCAGTCGATATGACATAGAAAAAATATTATGTTGTGTCATATCGACCGAGGGAGCGTAAGTTTCCGAGCGGAGTATATCTATAGGGATAATCATCTTTAGACTGTTTATAAAACTGCAATAAGTTCTAAAAAAGTCGTATCTATCCGATACGACTTTTTGTGTGTTTTTAATAAAATTCTTCTACCTTTGAGCCCTCGTCGTTGTTGTCTTTTGTTACAATAATACGACTGCTTAGATAGTATTGCATTTTTTCCACGTGGGTAATAAATCCAACTGTGAAGTTTAGTTTTATAAGAGCGTCAAAACTTTGCAAAACTTTTTCGATATAGTTCTCACTCAAGTTTCCAAATCCTTCGTCAATAAAGAAGAAGTTGAAGTTTTTGTTGTTGTTTATTGCAATACTTTGCGAAATTCCAAGGGCAAGGCTTAGGGATACAATAAATCTTTCACCACCACTTAGGGTCTTTACGCTACGCTTGATTCCGCCATTGAAGTTGTCAATAACATTAAAGTCGCCGTCGTAATTAAGTAGGTATTTGCCTTTGCTAATTTTGTAAACATATGTGTTTGCAAAGTTTGTAATAAGCCCCATATATTCCTCGGCAACAAAGTCAAGTAGCGCGCCGTGCGAAATTAGGCTTTCTAGCCTTTCGATACACTCATATTGCTTTGTGACCGTGTCTAGTTCGTCTTGTATTCCCATTAAGGTTTCCAAGTTTTTCTTTTGGATGTCTATGGTTATTTTGTTTACGTTTATAAACACCTTTAGGTCGCTTAGTTTTTGTTCGCTCTCGCTAATTGACGAAAGCATTGCGGTGTAGTCGTCCTTTGTATAAACATAGTCTTTCACTTTTTCTTTTAGTGCCGTCATTTGGCTATCAAGAGCAAAAAGTTCTTTTTTGTAGGTTTCAACCTTTTCTTTTAGCATAGGCAATTCGTCGTGCTCAACAAGCAAGGTATTATCCACGTTTTGCTTGAAAATTGCACGATTAAACGGCTTTAATGCGGTTTTTAGTTCAGTTAGTTTGTCACGATAGTTTTCGATGTTTTGGGTGGCAACTTCGATGTCTATTATTGCCTTTTGCTTTTGGTCAAGGAGTTCGTCCTCTCGTGCTTGCAAATCCTTTTGAACGTCGTCATAGCCCTTTAGGGTCTTTATTACAAAGTCTTCGTCGGCAGTTGCCTTAAGCCCTCTTAAAGTTTCGAGTTCGGCGTTTATTTGTGCCTTGTTTTTCTCTAATGACGCATTGTATTCTTGGGTTTGTTCGGAATAGATTTTTATATTCGATGTGGCGGTTGCAAGGGCTTCTTTCAACTTTTGAAGTTGGTCGTCGATGTCGTCACATTTTTTGTTTAGTTCGGCGTTTCTTTCCGCTAAATCTATCCTCATTTCCTCAATGTTTTCGCCCTCAAGATTAAGTTCTCTTAGGTCTTGCATTATCTTTCCGATTTCTTTTCTTACGCCCACCTCGTAGTCTTCGATGTCGTGAACCACTTCGGTTACTTCGTCATAGATATTAAAGTTCTCTACTTCGGCAAGCGAGTCGGGATTTATCTTGTTTTTGGTGATGGTTAGGAACAATGCAAAGTCTTGTCTTGTTTTGAACGATTGACAATCGGAAAGTTTGTCTAGAGTGTCCATATTGTCAAATATAAGTGCCTCTAACTTTTTGTAGTTGGTGGTAAGGTCAAGAATGTTGGCTTTGTATTTTTTTACCATTGACGCCGTCTCGGTTAGTTTTTGCGAAACGGTCATAATTTTGTCATTAAGCAAACTTTTTTCGTTTTGCAAACCTTTTAGTTTGTCCTCGTGCATAGATCTTTTTTCTTGGACCAATTGAATTTCTTTCCACTTGCCGTCCATTTCGTCAATCTTGGCTTTGTTGTCGGACTTTAGTACATTAATTTCCTTTAGTTTAGTCTCAATTTCCTTTAGTTCGGCTTTGCCTTTGTCGATGTTTTCGGTAAGTACTTTTACCTCGTCAAGACAGTTGTTATATTGGTTGTTTACAATTGTAAAGTCGCCATATTTTTCGGTGTATTCAATTTGTTTTTCAAGAAGGTGGATGTCTCCGCCCTCGCTTTGCTTTAGGCTATACGAAACCTCTAGGTCAAGAAGGTCTTGTTTTGTGCTTAGTTCGTCCTTTATGGTGTCGGCAAGTTTTTTGTCCCTTGCAATTTGACGCTCTAGTGTACGCACTTCCTTGTCACTTTTTGCTAGTGCGTCCTCAATTTCGGCAATTGTGTCTTTGCTAATGCCTCTATATATTGACGCCTTTTCTTCCAAGGTGGCTTTTTTTAGTGCAACTAGGTTCTTTCTATTTTTTAACCTGTCATTTAGAACCACGCCAAAACTTTCTAGGTCAAATAGTTTTGCCAAAGTCTTTTTCCTAAGGGCAGGGGTGTCGGATAGGAACCTATCAAACTCGCCTTGTGGCAAGGCAATACATTTTGTAAATTCCTTTTTGCCAATGCCAATGATTTCCAAAATTTTGTTGTTTACTTGGTCGGGCATTTCGGCAATTGTTTCGTTTTTCTTTTGGTCAAGAAGGGTGGCTTCGGCTTTTAGTCCGCTTGGACGCAAATGAAAGTCACGTCTTACCAGATATCTTGTGGTTTTTCCCACGGCATTTTCCATATCAAAAGTAAATTCGATGTATGCGTCTTTTGTGTTTACATTTATAATATTTTGAAGGGTGTCTCTATCGCTTACGCCATACAAAGACAAAATAATGCTATCAAGTATAGTGGTTTTTCCGCTACCCGTCTCACCAAAAATTCCAAACACGTTGCTTTTTGCAAGACGCTCAAAGTTTACTACTTGCTCGGACACATAACTATTTATGCCCTTTATTTTAATCATTATCGGTTTCATATAGTCCCTCCGACATTAAACTTAAGAATAGTTCCTTGACCTCTGGGTCGGGGTCGGTTCCCAACTTTGCCCTAACAAAGTGGTCAAAGATTTCCGATGTGGTCAAGTCTTTTTTGCTAGCGATGTTTGCCGTCGCTTTTGCTTCATTTGTTATAACCGATAGGGTTACTAGGTTGCTATGCCTTTTCCTTAGTGCTTTTATGTCGCTCATAGTGATGTATGGCAAGTATTCTTTTGTTTCCTCGCCACTGTCTAGGTTGTCGACATTTTCAATAACAACTTTTACTAAGTTGTCTGGGTTTTCATCCAAAACCTTGTGTGCTTCCACAACCGATTGAACGGTGAATTTCTTTAGAAGTTTTACATTCAATGGAACCCTTTTTACGCTTTGAACGCCGTCCAAAGTAATGTCGGCTACTATTACATTTCTAGGCTCGTCGTTTTTTACCGAGAAGAAGTAGTTTAGTAGGGCGCCCGAATAGTACACATTATTTTCCTTGCTTACGGCAAGTGTGCTATGAATGTGCCCAAGTGCGGTGTAGTGTGCTTTTACATCGGTAAAAGTTTTGTGTGGGGCGTATGCAAGGGTGTTTGACAAAGTGGTGTAGGATAAATAGTCGTCTTCTGACATATCTATTCCATAACTCATAATGTGCGCCATAGTAATATTTATGGTGTCGTCCCTAAAGTGACTTGTGCCATAGTTTAGCCATTCTTTAACCTTGTCGCCAAACTCCACGCCATCCTTTTTGACTTCTTTGTATCTATAATACGATGGGTATGGCAAAAGAGCAAGCACAACGCTCTCGCCTGCTTTTGTTTTGAACTCAATATACCCTTTGCCCGATTTTACGGCGTAGATATTTTTGTTTTTCTTGGATTTGTCAATCTTTATGTCGTCAATGTTTCCAACTAGATATATTCCAAACTTGTCGGCAAAAACATTGGCGTTAGAAAGCCTTCTTGGGTCGTCGTGGTTTCCCGCAATGGCAACAACCGCACACTCTCCCCCTCTGCTTAGTTCGGCTACGGTGTTGTACACCAATTCTTCGTCTTCGGCACTAGGCACCAAGTTGTCGTATATGTCGCCCGCAATAAGCACCATATCAACTTTTTCGTTATTTGCAATGTCGATAATTTGTCTTAGGGCGTCTTTTTGTTCTTGGAACCTATCTAGGTCGTCCGTCTTTGCACCTATATGCCAGTCCGCAGTATGCAAAATCTTCATTCTATACACTCTCCATTCTTCATTTGAACTATTTTTCATTTTTATTTTAGCATATAATTATTTATATTCAAAATATAAAAAGCCCAACTTGAAAATTTTTTGCCCAGATTTCCACAATCCCAATGTGCATAAAGTGTTTATAAAAAATTATTAAAAATAGGTGACACAAAAGTATTGAAAGGTGGACAAAAATGTGGTATATTAGTTGTGAAGTTGAATTTTATGGAGGAGCGAAATGGCTTTTTGTGAGTATTCTAGCGAGGTTGTTAGCAAAAATGCGGTAACGCTAGACAATGCGTTTATTAGCGAATTTATGCCAAATGCCACCGACGGGGCAACAAAAGTTTATTTGTATGGACTATATAAGTGTGCGTCGGGAAAGGGAAATACAATAGAGGACTTTGAAAGAGCACTAAACTTAAGCCGTGACGATATTATTAGTTTTTTCTATTATTGGCAAGAAGCGGGGCTTGTGCAAGTGCTTGACATAAACCCTATTGAGGTTAGATATTTGCCAATAAAGAACGCCGTCCAAAAAATCAAAAAATACAATGTTGACAAGTACACTGGCTTTAATATGTCGGCTCAAGAGTTGATTGGAAAAAAGATGCTAACCCCAAGGGATTTGGAAGAGTTCTATTTCTTGATTGAAAACTTGAAAATGGAAAAAGAGGCAGTGCTTAGGATTATTCAATATGCGGTAACCCTAAAGGGCACGGGGGCTTCGGTTAACTACATTGTGACCATTGCAAAAAATTGGGCATACGACGGGGTTAAAACTCTAGAGGATGTGGAAGCAAGGATACTAGACCAAGAAAGGGTTTCGGGGGATATTGTATTGTTACTTAAAGCACTAGGTATTAGGCGTAGTGCTAGTTATGACGAATATCAAATGTACTTGCAATGGAAAAACGATTTGGATTTTGGCTTGGATATAATTATTTATATTGCCAAGATGTCCAAGTCAAAGAACTTTGCAAAATTAAATAGCGAAATGTTTAAGTGCTATGGTGCAAAACTAGAAAGCGAAAAAGAAATCAAAGACTATTATGATATGCAAGAAAGTATGTATTTGATTGCAAAGTCGGTTGTAAAGTCGCTTGGGCTTTGGTACGACAATTTGTCGGTAGTTGTGGACACATATGTTTCAAACTGGTTGCAACTAGGCTTTGACGAGAGCGCTATACTAAAACTATCTGGCTATGCGTTCAAAAGTAGCGTAAGGACTTTGGAAGGGCTAAATGGTATAATCGTGGGTATGCACAAAAACGGAATTGTAACAGTGGAAGCAATTGACAATCACCTAAGCGAAGCCCTAAAGTCGGATAGTATCATCAAGGACATCCTAAAGGAAATGGATATAAATAGAGAGGTTAATTCGCAAGATAGGTCGCTATACAAAACGTGGCTATATGACTGGAAGATAACCCCCGAACTTATTTCGTTTGGGGCAAAGCAAAGCAGGGGCAAATACTTGCCAATGCAATATCTAAATAAGATTTTGTCGGAATATAAGGACAAAGGAATTACTAGTGTTAGTGAGGCAAAGAAACTAACGCCAAAGGTGGCGGAACAAAAGAGCGTGGACACAAAGTCCGCACAAAAGAAAGACTATTCCAAAAAGGAATTGGATAGCCTATTTGATAATATTTTTGAAGTTGAACTGTAGAAAGGAGAAATATGGGGGCACTAGAGACTGCAACAAAGAATATCTTAAAGAAAAAAATGGAAGCCGAAAGGGTGGCGGATGTAAATCTAAATAGGGTTCTAAAGGACGACAATGTTAGAATACTTTTTGTCAAGGCAAAAAAATTGGTGGTGGAAATTGCAAAAAAAGAGGTAGAAGGTGTATACGCAAAAGCCGAGAGGGACGAGTATAACGAAACTAGAGCGGTGCTTGCGGAACTACTTGAAACTATGGGTATTGACAAAGCCACCTTGCGTCCAAATTATGAGTGTGAAAAGTGCAAGGACACAGGATATGTAAATGGCGAAGCGTGCGAGTGCTTGAGACGAGAGTTTAGTAGAGAACTTATTAAAAGCAGTGGAATTGATACCGCCCTTTTGCCTAGGTTTAGTGACGATTTTAAAATGTTTGAAAACCAAAAAGAAGTAAAGTGCATTTATGACAAAATGAAAAAGTTTGTTGAATCAAAAGAAACTCCAATTGATGTGGTGCTAATAACTGGAAACACAGGTGTTGGCAAAACGCACTTGCTTGGTTGTATGACTATGCACGCTATAGATATGGCAAAAACCGTCAAGTACACCACGGCATTCAATTTCAATCAAGATATGCTAAAGTATCATTGTGCAAAGTTGGATGAAAAGGAAGATATACTATCGCCATATCTAAATAGTGAGTTTTTGTTTATTGACGATTTGGGTAGCGAAAACAAAATTAAAAATGTTACAAACGAATATTTGTATTTGATTATTAACGAACGAATGCTCAATCACAAAAAAACTGTTATCAATACAAACCTTGATTTTGGACAAATCCAAGACAACTATGGCGAAAGGATTTTTAGTAGGCTAATGCACAAAAAACAAAGTCTAAAAATTAAGTTTGAGGGCGTCGACCTAAGGGTGGGCATAAAGTAAAAAAGTAATGACGATAGAAAGATTTTAATAAATCAGTCTAGCGTCATTTTTTTATTTGCTAAATTCATAACAAGCGATAGTCACCGACATAGACAAATTAAAACTGTCAATCTTGTCGCTTTGTTTGATTATAAGAGGCGTGCCAATGTTTAAAAAGTTATCCGGTAGCCCCGTTGCTTCGTTGCCAAATATAAGGGTATGAGGCGACCTTTTTTCGGACAGGTTTTGCAAGGTTTCCTTTGCTTTTAGCATAAAAGGATATGGGTGATTTGAGTATAACTTTTGATATTCTTCAAGGGAAGAAAATGTTTGGATGTTTATAGAAAATATTGCGCCCATACTTGCCCTAATTACCCTAGGGTCAAAGTGGTCAATGCAAGGGGTAATAAGTGCCAAATTTTCGTATCCAAATCCAAGCATTCCTCTAATTATTGTGCCCAAGTTTCCCATATCGCTAGGGTTATTTAAAAGCACGTGGTTTTTGTTTGTTTCCAAATTTTGAGTGTATTTTTTAAATACTCCCATAATATATATATTTCCTTTTTTGGAAAGTTTTTCTAGCAACTTTCCGTTTTTTGAAACGGGTATATTATGGGCATTTGCCGTCCGTAAAATTTTATCTATATCGCTTGAATTTTCTAACTTTTCGTGAAGAATAATTTCGGACACAAGTTCAGGTTTTTTTGCGAGCAATTCATATGTTGGAAATGCTCCAAATGTGTAACTAAAATTATCATCTTTATTGTAACTTTTGTAGTTCATATTTTCTCCGTTTGTAAAGGCTATTTGGTCTTTTTCTTTTTTGCATTATTGTAAAAAAACATAATACTTTTTGACAATAAATATGTATCTATTGACATTTTCCGAGTTGATTTAATAATTTTGTCCATATCTTAATTTTTAAATTAATTAAACAAATTTTTGTTGTTTAAAATAAGTTTAATAACTTCTTTTTTGAGTTTGTTATCCATAGGTGCCCCCGAGGCTTTTACGTGCCCACCACCACCATAAATTTTGGCAACTTGCGACACATCCATTTCGTCCGTTCTGCTCCTAAAAGATATGCCTTGTTGCATATTAATAATTATTACATAATCTATTAGATGCGAATATTTTTCGGTCAAATAATTTCCCAAAATACTTCTGTGACTTTCGGCAAAAACTATGCCACATCTTTTGCCTAAAAGGGTGGCGTGAAACATTGTCTTTTCGGTCTCTTCTAGATATCTATTTATTCTATCTTGTTCAACTTTTAGCAAGTACTTTTGGTCGCTTGTATAATAGAAGTGCTCACTATTGGACTTGAAGAAATTTACATATGTTTCGATGTAGTTGTCTCTTCCCAAAATTGATTGTAGTTCGCTTAGATTTTTTGCGTCAATATTGTTTGTAAGTGCCCAGTCCCACGTGTCGTTTTGTCTTACTAGTTCGGTGTATTCTCTCATTGCTTTGTTATCAAAAATTTTTGGGTATCTACCACACAAGTATTTATAAAATAGTGATGTTGCACATTCATTTACACCCTCGTCGTTTTTGCTAATTGCCACACCAAATGGATAAGCGTTTGCACATAGGTCAAAGGCGTGGTGGTCGAATGTATGAAATTTCTCGCTATCACCCGTTGACATAATCAGTTCGCAAGTGCGTTTGTCAAGCGTTAGGTCGGTGATATATATTTCGTCATATTTTTTGTAGGAATTGTTTTTTATAATTTCCGCAATTTTTGTGCAAGCGTCGCCTGCGTTTAGCAAAACTACATCAAGCCTTTCTCTTATTAGTTTTAGAAAAATTACGGGGCTTAGTCCGTCAATGTCTGCCTTGTGTGAAAGTAATAGTGTTCTCATTTTTTCTCCTAATTGATTTTTAGATTCTAAGTTCTTTTGGGTAATAATTTTTCAGTTTTCCGTTTACACATTTTCCTCCGCCTAGAGCGATGCCATAGTGGGTTACAACTGCAACGCCTTTTAGGTTGCCCGCAATGTCGACCTCTTCGCCGTGAAGATATTTGGCGACTTGGTCGCTACTGAGTTCAACTTTTGTAGTAAACCTTTCGGGATATGTGTGATAAAAGTTGTGGTTGATTTTTAGCACGCCTTTTTGTAAGTTTCCAAGCACGGTGCCTAGCGTTAGTAGGTTTAGCCCTTTAAAGTCTATGTATATATCGGGACAAACAAATATGCTATCCCCACGCTTATATAGGTTTAATCCGCTTAGGTCTATAATGCCTTTTGTTTCCCTTAATATGTCGGTCATATCTTTTCGGAATACGGGTGCAAAGTTGTCGGCATCAAAGTCTTTTTCCTCAAATGCTTTTGAACCCGACTTTTTAAGCACCGCCATAAATTGCCCCTCTCCGTTGTGTAAGTGGGGATATCTCCGCAAACCTAGGTGGGTAGGGTAGCCGTCTACATCCACGCCCGCCGTTGCATACTCCAAATATTTTTCGTCGGGAGTGGCAAGATAAAAGTTTGGATTATCTTTTAGGAAATTCGCCACAACCCCCTCGTTTTCCCGTATATCGTATGTGCAAGTGGAGTACACAAGTGTTCCACCTTCTTTTAGCAAGCCTTTTACGCTATTTAGAATACTTAGTTGTCTTTTTGCGTTTGTTTCAATGTTGCTTAGTTTAAAGGCGTTTAGGTCAAACCCGTCTTTTCTTATCATTCCCTCGCCACCACAAGGTGCATCGACTAGTATTTTATCAAACATTATATCGGTTTTTGCATAGTTCTCGGGGCTATTGCAAGTGATAGCAAAGTTTTTAAACCCCATTCGGGTTAGGTTTTCGTATAAAATTTTTGCTCTCGAATAAACTATTTCATTTGAGACAAGGAACCCCTTTCCGTTTAGTTTCTCCAAAATTTGAATGGACTTCCCGCCAGGTGCAGAGCACACATCAAGCACATAGTCACCCTTGTCTACCCCAAGCAGTTCCACTGGCAACATTGCACTTGGTTCTTGGGAATAAATGCAACCCAAGTGGTTTAAAATATGCTTATCAAACTTTAGCCCCTCGGTCAAAAATCCGTTGTCTACGCCATCAATCTTTTTGTGTTCAAAGTCGGCAAGTTTTTCAAAATCGTCCGCATTTATTCGCGAGTAGTTTACGGTGATTGCTTTTTTGTTTGGTTGGTTTAGGCTTTCAAAAAACTTGTCCGCACTATCACCCAAAAGCAACTTCATTTTGTCTATAAATTCTTGTGGTAGTTCCATATTCTCTCCGTATCTTAATATTTTAGTTTATCACATAACCTTTTTATTTCCAACCATTTTGGCGATGACGAACGCATTTGTTGGTTTTACATAATCAAGTCTATGGCAACCAAAAGCAAAAACGGCTATCCAAGATGGTGTGACCCACTATCATTTATTTGGGCATAAGGGGGGATGTAAATAGAAAAAATAATATTTGATAGTTTGGTTTCATATAATTTTGTATGAAGCCGTTTTTTTATAAAACAAGCAGTGTAATGTGGGCTAGAGCAGTTAGGGTAATAAAGGCATATAAGGGGTTTTTGATTCTCTTTTTTTCGCTATTCTTGTTGGGTTTTGTGACGGGGATTTTTACGGCAGGCGGGTACGCTAGCGACTTGGGTGCCGACAGTCTTATTAATGAATATCTTTATAAGGTTCTTACAAAAGACACAAAGTCGCTTACTTATTTTTTGATTTTAACATTTTATTTTTCCTTAGTTGTGGTCTTTTCAAGTGTGTTTACAAGAAACATTTTCTTTGTGGTTTTGGATGCAATTATTATGCTTCTATCTTCCTACGTTTGGGGCTTTGATATAACAATAATTTTTGTGTGTTTGGGGCTATCTGGGATAGTGTTGGGCTTTTTAACATACGGGGTTATTGGGCTATTGTTTTTCTTAAATTTGTCGCTTATTTTTGCAATATCATCTTTCCTTAGTTTCAAGCGTAGGAATTGCGAAATATCCGGTCGGGGGCTAGGCTCGCTTTATTTTTCACTTTTTGTCGTGGGCGAAATTTATCTATTTACAATTGCAATTGTTTTTTCGCTTATTCATATTTTTGTAATTGTGGGGTAAGCCCTATCCAATAGTGTAATTTTTTGGTAAGTTATAGAAAATAATATAATTTATTAGATTATTTTTGAAATTCGTGGTAAACTACTAAAAAATAAACAAAAGGTGATGGGATGAAGAAGGGAAAGAAAAGATTAGTTCAAAACATTATTGCCCTAATAATGTGCTTCTTTTGTGCGTTCTCTTTTTCGGGTTGTTTCGGTGGATATACAACCGGCGGAGGCTCGGGTACCGGCTCAGGCTCAGGAAGCGGTTCGGGTTCGGGCAGTGGTTCAGGTTCAGGCTCGGGTTCAGGAAGTGGCAGTGGTAGTGGTTCGGGAAGCGGTTCGGGCAGTGGCGGAATCCTTGACGGATGGGATGACAACTATAGCAATAACGACTACTTTGCTGGAGCGATAGCAAAGTACGAGGCAGACACGGATAGCAAGATTTTTTATGACGACTACGAGAAAGACTATATGTCGTTTAAGGACCTTTGGGATAGACAATTTGACACAATGGCGTCGTATTTATATTATACCATAATGCGAATATATGGTCCCGATAGTTATAGTTCTAGTCAGGGCTCCATAAAGGGATTTGGAGACAATGTTTTCTATGATTATTCCAGCACCTTGACAGGCACAAGTCAGGCTTATAAAGATGTTTTGTTGCAAAATTCCAATGGTGTTTATCTTAACTTCAAAAACGCTATAAATGGCGGAAAAACTATTATAGTGGAGAAAGAGATTGTAGAAAATGATGAAAACACCGTTTATAATTGGACTTTTGGTGGATATAGTACTACAGTTGCAGGGACGGCGTGGAAAGAAACAAGTCTTACAACACCAAATTTATCTAAAGTCCTAAAGTCCATTTTCTATGACCTTTATGTAACGGGCGATTTGCCTAAAAATATCTCAAAAGCATCGGCGCTTACTACAATGAGCACGTGGGACAATGTGAGAACCACTTTTACACACGAAGATATTGCAAAAGTTCAAATGCTAGGTCTTACTCAAGACTTTTTGTACTATGTTTACGGATATGTTGCATATCAAATAATTGGTCAAACTAATTTTGAGAATGGTTCTGCCAATGAGAATCTCTTGATTAGCGGAAGTAGCGTAAAAGAATTGCGTGAGCAGTCGTCGCTTGAAGATGTTGAGCCTACAATTTTTAAAACATATCAAAATTATAAGGGCTACGATAGTGTTGTTGGTCGCATTGTTACCAATATGTCAAAACTTGCCGTGCCTGCTAGTGGATATATAGATTTCGATATTCCCGACGACGAGTATTTTAGGGAAAACAATAGCCTAGCATTATCCACAATGTTTCCATATGTTGAGCCATACGAATATATATATTATGACGACATAGACGACATTGCTGATGTTAAACCTTCAAACGATACTCCATTAGACAAAGACCAAATCATTTCGGGTGAATGGGGTTCGGACAGTGACGAACCAACACTTGAGGGCACATCTAGACGACTAAAAGAAATTATTTATATTCCATACATTACCCAAACGGGTACAAACTACTTTAGTATGGAGTCAATGTGGATGGGCTTCAAGGCGGATAGCACGGGCACCGTATCGGAGTTTTTGTTAGATGTCGATTGCGATATGCACTACGACAACGGCGTTACGCTATTTAGTAAAATAGACTTCAACCCCGACCTTGGTGACGACTCCGATGACGAGGGTTTTGATTTTGGGGATTTTGATTTCGGCGGAAATATTGAGGATAGTTTGGTAAATGGGAAATTGATTGTAAAATCCAATTATGAAAGTACCGACTTTCTCGCACCTGCGTTTTATGACGTAAATGGTGGGAATACGGATTCGTATATCTTCAAAAATGTAAGCGTTTATGGTGGGCTTTCTTGGGAGGAGTTTTTGGAAGAGTGCTTCTCCGACAAGGTTTCATATACCGCAAAGCATTCGGACGGGACAAGCCATACTTACGACATCCAAAGACTTAAGGTTTACAACAACCTATTCAAGGTAAAAGACTTCAAAAACGATGGAATAAACTTGCAAAATAACTACGCACGACTAGTGTTTAGATATTATGACAAGACCACATCGCAGGAACTAACCGAAACCCCATCGCTATTTATAATGACCTTCTCGCCCGAACCAACAGGCGACAACGAAGAATCATTTGACGGCTTCGACTTTTAAATAATAACACGCTCTTTATGCCGTGACACATTTTATTTAACAATAAGAACGAACCCCGAGCCCAACTCAGGGCTCGTTTTTTGTATTCGCCCCCCTAGATAGTCTGGGGTTCACATCAGTTTATATGGGTTACTATATAGACAAGTTTCGACATTATTTACCCTATTTTGATATTATTGCTTGTAAAAATACAAAATATTTTTGTAAAAATATGTTTAAAATGGTTGGAAATATGCGAGAAAAGGTGTATAATTTGAGAGTTGTTGTTGAAAAACGCATCAAGTTATATAAATTTGGAGACTGAAATGAAAAACCTATTATCTATTAGCAATGAGCAAGCAAATGACGATTTTGAAATATGCACGACGCATAAGGTTGTTAGTGAGCGAGACCTAGACAAACGCCTTGCGGATATACTTTGGACGATGGGAATTTCGGCAAATCTACACGGGCACTTCTTCTTGAAAGAGGCTGTAAAACTTTCGATGACAAACCCAAAGTACATCGCCTCGGTCACGAGGGTAATGTACCCCGAAGTGGCGCTAAAATTCCAAACCACGCCGTGTAGGGTGGAGCGTGCCATTCGCCACTCCATAGAGGCAAGCCATAGAAAGGGCAAGTTAATCCACCTAAACGACCTTCTGGGCTTAGAAATATTCGATACTCTCAACAAACCCTCAAACGCCGAACTCATTGCCCTTCTTGCCGACAAACTCGCCTTAGAGTTTTGTTGAATTTGTTTTCGGTCATAATACTTTTGACATTGTTATCTTATTAATTTGTAGAGAAAAAGCATAGAAAATTATTGATTTTCTATGCTTTTTTGTTAATGGGGTGAGTTGAATTGAAAGTGAAGTGGGGGTGATTTTTATTTGATTCGGTTGTTTTTGGGGTGTTGAGTGTGGGTAATAAAAATCTTTAAGAGCAACGCCTAAATCTTTGTAAAATTTGGTTTTAAGGTCAAAGAGAGTGTCACAATGAATAGAGTGCAAGGGGTGGGTTTGTGTGAAAGCGACGATAAGTGACTGCCGACTGCCCTCGTGGAGAGCATAAAGAAAATAAAACCACCAATGCGAAACACGAGTACACACTTGTGAGTGAGAATCTCTAGCATTAGTGGATATGACTGGCGCAGATGGTGAGATTCGAACTCACGTGCCGATTCCTCGACAAACGCATTTCGAGTGCGTCCCGGTACGACCACTTCGGTACATCTGCATACTATTTTATTTGGGGTTGCATTTTGTCTAAAACAACTGCAACAAATGTATTGTATCACTAATTTTAAAAAATTGCAAGAGTTTAGTTTGTGTATGGTAAAAGATTTTGTTTAAATTTGTTTTGGGGCGGGTTTTGATAATTTGAAATTCGTACCACAAATTTTAAAAGTGTATTATTAGTTTTGGGCAATTCGTCAATAAATAGTTATGGCTAAAATTATCTTATTTATTTCGGCATTTGTGCCAATGTATGCGGTCTTTTGGGTGATATTGCTAGTGGAAATAATAAATGACAACCTTAGGTGGAACATTACAAACACCGTGGTTTTTGCTTCGCTTATCTTGCTTATGATTGTGGGGGTTGTGGGGCTAATAACTATTATATCTAAAAGTAAAAAAGAGGGCAGGGCTATTAAAATTCTTTCAAAAAAGAATGTCACCGACCAACATTTTCTTAATTACTTTTCGCTTTTTGTGTTGCTCGCACTTACTTTTGACTTGTCCAAGATTTGCTTTATTGTGGCGCTGGTGCTAATACTAATTTTTATTGGAGTTGTATATATTAGAAATAATATTTTCTATGTAAACCCATTGCTCAATATATTGGGGTATAGTTTTTATGATGTGGTTTTTGAGGAAGATGGAGAGGAAAAAGAACTCAGAATTTTTTACAAAGGAGAATTGCGAGGTGGGGATATGGAATATAGATTATATAATACGCATAGAAATTTGTACTTTTTGAAAAACGATTGATTTTGAACTTATAAAGAAAAATATGCACCCAAAAGATGATTATTTGTCATAAAAATAATTTGCCCTTAGTATACTATACCAGAACTAAATTTATGGGGGTTGTTATGGTGTTTGAGCCAAATTTTAAAAAGGTTGTTAGTAGTGTTAGAACTTATATTGGCACTACACAAAGTGTAATCGAACTAAAGTTGCCTACAAATGATGGCGAGGTCAAAGAGATGTATTCTATTAGTGCGGCGTCTAGCATTGTGTCTAGCGAGGCGGTAGGCAACGCAATCAATTTTGTTGGGCTTGTGGATTTTCAGGCGATTTATGAGGGAAACGGGCTTTCCTCGCTTGACTATACTGCCGAGTTTAAGGATAGGTTTGAGGGCGAAAATGAAATCAAGGGCGAACTTATTGTAAATAGCAATGTTGTAAGCGTAAACCAAAGTGTTGTTGGTGGCGAAATCAAGGTGAGCGCAACGGTTGAAATTAGTGTGTATGCAATTGTGTCAAAAGACTATAATGTGCTAGACACTTTGAATGCAGATGACGCATATATGACGCAAAAAGAAGTATCATATGTTACATACTTGGGGCGTGCGTTTGAAAAGTTTGATGTGTCGGGCGAAGTGGAAATTAGCGGTGCGTCAAGGGTTTATATGGTTACTCCTTGCGTACGACTAAAAAGTGTTGAGAGCAAGGACGATTATATCGCCGTAAGCGGTGTAATGGGACTAGGCATCACTTATTCTACATCCAATGAACTCGAGGGGCTAAAGTCTACATACAAAGAACTTGACTTTGATTGGGAAGTTGCGTTTGATGGGGTAAAAGAAGATTGTGCGGTAGATAGTGCACTATCCATTATTTATAGGGACACAAAAGTTTCAAGCGTTGTTGGTGAAGACGGAATAACTGTTTCTATTGATGTGCCGGTGGAGTTTAGTGGTTATGTGTTTGAGGGGAACACCGAAAAGGTTATAGATGATGTGTATTTGGAAAGCAACTACTTGTCGGTTACTTCCGAGAATATTCAAACAATGGTGAGGCTAAAATCGGTTAGTTTTAAAGACGGGATTTCGGGCTCTGCCGAAATTGATGAGAGTGCACCATTTATTGACGATGTTTTGTCGGTTAATACAAACAATATAGTGCTTGCAAGAAGTTATATTGCGGACGGAAGGTTGATGGTCGAGGGTGTGGCAAACGCCACCGTCATTTACTACACAAAGGAAACGGGGAATGCTACTTCGGTGGAAATAGAAATGCCATTTGCGGTGGACGAAAAATTAGACGCGGATGGAGCAAGTGTAGTAAGCCTATGTTTGACTGACATTAGTGCAAAAAGTAGAAGAGGGAAAGAACTGGAAGTGTCGGGAGAACTATATGTTTATGCCGACGCATACACTATGAGTGATGAGGTGATTATTTCGGACATTTCGATGGGTGACAAAAAACCACAAGACGATTGTGCGCTATATATTTATATAGTAAAA
Source organism: uncultured Christensenella sp. (assembly GCA_964455585.1). Taxonomy (GTDB): domain Bacteria; phylum Bacillota; class Clostridia; order Christensenellales; family UBA1242; genus UBA11490. The sequence goes on along the minus strand of CAYVXW010000004.1, from coordinate 18,271 downwards.
CCTAACGACACGCTTTGGAGTATTGCAAAAGAAATGAATGTTTCGACCGAACTAATTTTGGCTCAAAATCCCGATGTGACCGAGCCACTAAATGCGGGAGATAAACTTGCAATATATAAGCCTAGAGTTATGGAGTTTTAATTTAATTTGGTTATAAAAACCTATATATAAAATTTTGAGGGTATTGCAAAGGTATTGCTTGCAATACTCTATTTTTTTGTCATATACCTATTTGCTTTTGACAAAAATTTGATATATTTTGACACATTTCTACATATTTTACTAGTTATTTATTGTGGCAAGGGTAAATAATTTAGGTGTAATGAGGGCGAAAAATGAAGAAGATATTTGTGGGATTAATGTGCGTTATGATGTGTCTTTCGTTTGTGACGATTGCGGGATGTAAAAGTAGTGATAGTGTGGTTAGAATACACATTAGAGCAAACTCAAATAGCGATGAAGACCAAAGCGTAAAACTAAAAGTTAGGGACGAAGTTGTTGAATATATTTCGGATAGAATTGAGGGGTGTGAAGGTAGTGATGAGGTGCTAGAAGTTTTGGAAAGTAACCTATCTAATTTGGAGAAAATTGCAAACAAGGTTTTGAGTGCAAATGGCTACACATATTCCTCGTCGGCTAGTATTGATTATGAGTATTTTCCGTCTAGGGACTACGATGGAGTAACCTTTCCCGCCGACTACTACAATGCGCTTATTATTAGGCTAGGTAGTGGTACGGGCGATAATTGGTGGTGCGTGGCTTATCCGCCCCTTTGCTTTGTGGGCGAGGAGAACACCGGCGAAAAAGTTAGGTACAAAAGTAAACTACTAGAACTATTAGGGTTGTAAATATTGGGGGCGATATGAAAAAATATAAGGTGTATTTTGTGGTGATACTAGTAATGGTTGTGGCGTCGATTATTACTCTATCATACTTTGGTTTTAACAAAAAGACGGCGTGGGCATATGATAGTTCCACCATTTCTTCTGCTCAAGCAAGGCTTAAGGATTTGGGATATTATGATGGGGCGATAAACGGCGTATATGATGACGCAACTGTTGTTGCCATAAAGAATTTTCAAGCCGACCACGGGATATATGTTTCGGGAGCCGTGGGCGGGGTTACTGCCAGTGCCTTGGGGATATATCTGTCCGAGCAAGATAGCAATGATCTATATCTTCTTGCAAAGTGTATTCACGCCGAGGCGAGGGGAGAAAGTTACATCGGAAAGGTGGCAGTGGGTGCGGTTATACTCAATCGTGTGGCAAGCCCCGACTTCCCCGATACAATATATGGAGTAATCTACCAACCGTGGGCATTTACCGCCGTGCACGATGGTCAAATAAACTTGGAGCCCGAACCTGCTAGTTATCAGGCGGCAACTGACGCACTAAATGGTTGGGACCCAACATATGGAAGTTTGTACTATTACAATCCGTCCACGGCTAGTTCTAGTTGGATATTTAGTAGGCAAACGGTTGTAACAATAGGAAAGCACGTTTTTGCAATTTAGGAGGGGAAATGAAAAACAAAGGGTTGGTCATAACAATTTCGCTTTTGGGTGCGTTGTCGCTTGTGTTTGGCGTTCTCTTTTTGGTGTTTTTGACTAGTAGCAATACTTACAAAAATCAATTGGAAAATGGATACACAAAAAGTTTTTATGAAGTGGTTAGTAATATAAACAATTTGGAAGTGGATATGTCAAAGTTGGTTGCAACCACTAGCCTTGATAGCCAAAGAGAATTGCTTGTAAACATAAAGGAAAACTCGAGCCTTGCAGTCACCAATCTTAGCAACTTGCCATTGAGTATTAGTGGTGTTAGTGGGCTAAACAATCTACTAAATAGAACTAGTGGGTTTTCGCATAGTTTGCTCGAAAACAACTATGCGGGCAATGTTATTTCCACTAGTGATTTTGGTCAACTAACAACTCTTTATGAACGAATAAGGGCGGTGCAATATGACCTAAGCGAATATCTAAGCGGGCTAAATTATGACTATAGCATTCTTGACGATGTTGACTTTGGGAATATGGAGAGTAGCGAGTTTGATGCGGGGCTTTTGAATACCGAAAGTTCCAAAACGGAGGTGCCAAGCCTAATTTATGACGGACCGTTTTCGGATACTACTCTAAATAAAGAGGTTAAAGGCCTTGGCGACAAGGAGTACACCCTAGAGGAAGCGGAAGAACGACTACACGAAATCTTTACGGGGTTTGCAATTTACCATACGGGGGATACTAGTGGCAAGTTTGAAACATATAACTTTGATGTAAAGGGTGATGTTGACCTTTATGCTTCGGTTACAAAGAAAGGTGGAATGCTTTTGTCTATAACTGCCTATGGTGGTGGCGATGAGGCTAGGCTTAATGTCAGCGAAGGGATTGACCTAGCACGGGCTTTTGCAAACGATGTGGGGATAGACAATATGTACTCGGTGTGGCACCAAGTTACGGGGAACATTGTGTATATCAATCTTGCCCCAATTGGAAATGGGGTGATATATTATAGCGACCTAGTAAAGGTGAAAGTAGACTTGTCGCTAGGGCTTGTGGTTGGATGGGAAGCAAGTGCGTATGCAACAAATCATATAGATAGAAATTTTACTAGTACTATTGGGCTAACCACCGCAATGTCCTCGCTTTCGCCCGAACTTACTGTGATTGAACGAAATCGGGTTATTATTCCCGATAAGTATGTGGGAGAACTTTCGGCATACGAGTTTATTTGCACGTGGAAGGACTACACATATTATGTGTATATAGATAGCAATACGGGAGCGGAAGCAAATATTCTAAGGGTTATAAAAACGACAAATGGCGAACTTTTGCAATAGTTTTGAGGTTTGGGGTTGTAGTAATTATTTGACGAGGGCTTGGGCTCTGTGATATTATCTAATTGATGTTATGGGTGCAAAGAACTTTTGGGATATATGGCAAAACCCGCGTATAAAAGTTCCAGTTGCCCTAAAGTAATAAATCAAAGGAAAAAGATTATGGAAATATTTTTGGCGATACTACTTTTTTTGGTAGGCATTGTGCTTATTGTAAAAGGTGGAGACTTCTTTGTGGATGCATCCACGTGGATAGCAAAAGTTAGTGGGATACCCGAATTTATAATTGGTGCTACAATTGTAAGTGTGGCTACAACTTTGCCCGAACTACTAGTGTCGGTGATGGCGGCAGTTCAAGGAAAGGTGGATATGGCTACCGGAAACGCGGTCGGCAGTGTTACCGCCAACGTGGGGCTAATTATGGCACTTTCCATACTCTTTATGCCTAGCGTTATAAAGAAAAAAGACTATATGTTCAAGTCCATAACTCTTATGGTGGCGTCTGCTCTAATTTGCGTTTGTGGACTAATGGGCGAGGTTAATATTTGGCTTTCTATAGTTCTTCTTTTGATATTTGCACTATATATGACCGAGAATGTCATCAGTGCCAAAAGGTCAATTGTTGTGGGCGCAAAGGGCGTTATCGATAGCCTTGAGCAAAAGACCGCTGGTGATGTCTTGGACGGCAAGGGTGAAGAAATGGTTGCAATGCAAAGTGCGGTGGCGGATAATACAAGAATTGAGGCTTCGGGCGAACCAATTTTAAGTTCCTCTAAGCCACAAAAGAATAAGCCTAGCGGAAAAGAAATTGCAATAAATATAATCAAGTTTATAGTAGGTGCGGGGGCTATAGTTTATGGTGCCGACTTGCTAGTGGATAAGGGTAGTTTTTTGGCGGAAGCAATTGGAATATCCGAAAGGATTATTTCGGTTACACTAATTGCCGTGGGCACATCGCTTCCTGAACTTGTAACCACTCTTACGGCTATTGCAAAAAAGCAATCATCATTGTCGCTAGGGAATATAATTGGTGCAAACATTTTGGACTTGACGCTAATTATGCCACTTTGCTCAATCATTTCGGGTGAGGCGTTGCCTATTGCAAAGCAAGCGGGATTTATCGACTTGCCGGTGTGTTTGTTTGTGTGTATGCTAGCACTAATTCCGTCCCTCTTTACGGGCAAGTTCAAAAGGTGGCAGGGTGTTGCCCTAATGGTCACATATGTGGCATATGTAATAGTCACTTGCACGGTGGTCATAGCCTAGGATAGGGAAAAAAATTAATAAAAACGCATAGGCTGTGTGGTTTTACGGTCTATGCGTTTTTTGTAATGGTGTGAAGCGAGATAAGATACGCATATCGCATTTTATGCGAAAAATGAGTATGGGGTATTGAAATTGGCTTGTGGATATGATATAATATGCTAAAGAATATGTGGTTATCCACAAAATTGGTGGCAATGTGGATAACTTTGGTTTTAATATAAAATTGGGAATTTGCGGGGGAAAATATGAAAAAGAGCGTTTATGAATATTTTAGAAACTTGGACAAGGCGGGACTTAAAAAAGAGGGCGAAAACCTTGTTGTAGATGGTGTTAGGGTAGAAATGTTTGACCCAGATATCATATACAAGATGTCGCCGTCGCTTAGTGTGGACGGGGTGGAGTATTTTGCAAAGAGGCACAAGTGTTCAAAGTCCATTGGCGATGTTGCTAGCGCAAAGATGTATGGGGATATTGGCTTTGTTACCCCGCCTCTTTATACGCTAAAGCAAAAGGATAGTGGGGGACTTGAAGATTGCCTTATTATAGGCCAAAACATAAAGTCAATCGGCGGATATGACTTTATTCAAGAAGAAGACTTGATGCTTAGCGAAATAGGTGTTTTTCCTACGGTTTCCGGAAGCGATTTTGCACCCCTTTATGACGAAAGCGTTAGGGATAGATTATTGGAATTTATGACCGAAGATTGCTTAGATGAGCGTATTGGCTTGGGGCTAAACGATTGTATCCGAACCGAAATGGATAGACACGGCGAAAATGTTTATTATTACAAGAGACGTGGAGCCGAAAAATATGAGGGGATAGTTCCTATTGACCACGAGTTTATGCGAATACTCTATAGCGGTGTTCAGGGTAGGGATGAACTAAAAACGATGCTTGAGTCGCCATATCCATCATATACATTTATTGGAACGGATAGAAAGGCTTCGTACCAAGAAAGGTTAAGAGAAATTTTGGATTTAATGCAAGCGGGAAAGATAAAAGAAAAGCAAATTTCTCAATTAAAAGATGCAATAAATTACGACCTTCCAAAGGCAATGAAGGATGTCGCACAAAATCCATTCCTAAAGCCGTTTGCCGGAAAATCAATTGAGCAAACCGAGAGACTTTGGGAATACAACCGACAAAACATCGGCAAAGAATTGGGGCTATAGCCGCCCCGATTTTTTTGTTTAAAACTTCAAGGTCGCTTTATGATAATCGCTTATGCATTTTTGCGAAGTGTTTGCGTCAAAGCGTTTGTTTGGGATGAGTTATTTTTTAAGATATAAAAAAATCTTGGCTTGCAAGATTTCTTTTGTTTTAAAGAGATTTGAGACTTTGTTAAAACCCAAACATTTTTTCAATGTCATTAAGCGTGGTTGCGGAAGTCTTTGCCATCCGCATAAACACTTGCCCGCTTTGCCACCATACTTGTTGGGACAAAGCATATTATTGATAGGATTAATAGCAATATGGATATGGAAAGAGTAAAGAAAAGGCTTTTTCTTTTATTTTCTTTATTCATATTTTCTTTTCCTTATTTTTTTAATTAAAAAACCGATAGGCAAGTTTACTATATAAACAATAGTGTGCTTGGCTATCGGTTAAAATATTTTTTATTTGGTATTTTCACACTACCATTTTATTTATCTTATTTTTGTTTGTAGTTTGCCTTTATGTATTGTGCAATTGCAGGGACCCAAACATTACTTACAAATTCTTGATTAGGGTGAACATTATCTACTGCATTAGTTGCCGAATGCCAAGAAAGTTCGCTAAATGTATCAAAGACATCTATATTGTATTTGTTACAAATTTCTTTAACTGCAGTATTGTAATAATCTTCTCTATGGTCTCCAAAGTCGTTGGTTGGATTTTCTACGCCATAGTGGTCATATTTAAAACTTGTCATAAAGAATATCCAACTATTACTATATTTCTCTTTTAAGCCTTGACACATTGTATTCATTGCACCATAAAATGTTGTAGTATCGGTACTATCGATTTTTCCAAGTGGTGCAAGCCCCGCATCATTAAAGCCACACATTACAATAATAATATCGCTTCTTTTATTTCTGTGTATCTTTCACACATAGGGTAATGGCGACCCGGATAATCTGGGTGACACTCACATTCATTAATAACCGAACAGGTCGAATAACCAATACCATAGTTATAAACCATCTTGGCACCAAGTTCTCTTTTTAATAATTGGGGATAGGAGTTTTCTATTCCTGTCCCAAATGTCAAACTATCACCAAGACAACTAATTGTAAAATTAGACCAATCTACTATTTGTTCAACTTGAGTATCGTCATTTGACTTATTTTTATTGCCACCATTAAACACAAAAATTAGAGAGCCACAAGAAATAATACATAATATTATTGAAACAACCAACACCCAATCTCTATTTTTTTTCATACAAACTCCCAATCGGTAATAATATTAGCTATAGCACTAGCCCCAGTATTGTAATTGATATAAAAATATGTCGCAGAAGCGGGAATGTCAATAAAATATTCTGCGTACGCTCCATTTTCAAATCTAGCAAAAGAAACGAAATTATTATTTGCATCTCCAAAATAGTAATTAACCAAAGAATTATTTCCATTATCTACAACTTTTAATTTATAATGACGATATCCACTTACATCAATGGGGCTAGAAACCGAGTTCCCTGAAACCGCAGTAAACGATAATACTCCCGTTGAATTAAATTCGGAAGTCGTAAGAGCATAGCCAATTTTACTACTATCAACTTCAAAATAATTCTTAAGAACAACTTCTACTCCATCGCTCTTTTCTTGGTCTTTATTTACCTTAATTGTTAGTTGATTAGCATAACCACTCTTTTCATACCAAGAAATTTTGCTATCTTCGTTTGGAGTGATTACAATTCTACAATATTTTGTTTCTCCGGGCATATTTGTCTTAGAACTATCGAACGCGTCAGTTAGTTTTGATGTGCTTTCAAGAAATGAATTATCTTCATTGTAAAAGAATAATCTATAACTAATATTGTTATCAAAATCAAGGGTAGTCTTTAGCCCATAACACTCGAATGCGTCTTTTGTATATATACTTTCCTTTGTCTCTAGATAGGCTCCGTCCTCGGTTAAGCCACCAATAGCCCAACTAGGACTAATTTCCTTTTGGGTTTCTTCCTCGGCTTTGCGGAATAGGGCAGTTACACCAAACACCGCACCGATTAGAACTACTCCGGCAAGAACTCCAAGTCCTATCTTTTTCCAAAGGCTTTTACTTTTAAAATTAATCTTTTTCGCCATATTTTTTCCTCAATTAAATTTTAACATTTTATTTATCAAAAGTCACTTCAATTTAAAGCACCCAAATAGGCAATTTGAAAAATTCTTTTTTCGACAAGTTTCGACAAAAAGTACGGGTTAGCGACATTATTGCTTGTAAAAACACAAAATAATTTTGTAAAAATGTGTTTAAAATAGTTGGAAATGTGCGAGAAAATGTGTATAATTTGGGAGTTGTTGTTGAAAAACGCATCAAGTTATATAAATTTGGAGACTGAAATGAAAAACCTATTATCTATTAGCAATGAGCAAGCAAATGACGATTTTGAAATATGTACAACCCACAAAGTTGTTAGTGAGCGAGACCTAGACAAACGCCTTGCGGACATACTTTGGACTATGGGAATTTCGGCAAATTTGCAAGGACATTTCTTTTTGAAAGAAGCGGTAAAACTTTCGATGTCGAACCCTAAGTACATCGCCTCGGTCACGAGGGTAATGTACCCCGAAGTGGCGCTAAAATTCCAAACCACGGCGTGTAGAGTGGAGCGAGCCATTCGCCACTCCATAGACGCAAGCCACAGAAAAGGCAAACTAGTCCACCTAAATGACCTTCTTGGCTTGGAAATATTTGATACCCTCAACAAGCCCTCAAACGCCGAACTTATTGCCATCCTTGCCGACAAACTCGCCCTAGAGTTTTGTTAAATTTATTGTTGGTTACAATGGTTTGCCATTGTTGTAGATAATGTGGCTATTCCGTATCTGGATCTCGGTACCGCTCCATTAAAAACGATTAGTCTTGATATAATGAATAAGGGGTGTCAAGACGGTTTTTGTGTTTTTAGTGGTTTTAAAACCCCAATAAGCATATTTTAAGTGAAATTCCATCAGGTATTATGTTCTGGTGGATTTTTATTTGCTCTTTGATTTAAATTGTAGCCTTTCAAATGCAATTTAGCAGTGGGTGTTAGAACGATTATTCCGACATCCCCTTAGAGAATTGGAAAGCCCTTCTGATTATGGAAAATCAACACACAAAAGTGTTGACTTATAAGTCACCAACTGATATAATTTTATAAAAAGTTGGTGGTATTATGACTTTAAAGACTATAGGAAATAGAATAAAGGAAATAAGAACTGAAAAAACATATTTATCACAAGAAGATCTGGCAATTAAGTTAGGATATGATCGGACTTATATGTCTAGAGTGGAATCTGGTAAACAAAATATTACCGTAGAAACTTTGATAAAAATATGTGAAGGTTTAGAGATGTCGCTAAAAGATTTTTTTGATTTTCAGGAGGATTAAATGTCTAAGTATAGAGCTTTAGATTTGTTTTGTGGCGCAGGCGGTTTAAGCCTAGGCTTTAAATTAGCGGGGTACAAGATAATTGGTGGTGTGGAATGGGATAGGGCGGCTATGGCAACCCATATTCATAACTTTAATTGTCAATTTGAGTATTGTTGCGATATAAAAAGAATAACAGATGATGAAATAATGGAAAAATTAAGGGGTGTCGAAATAATTATTGGAGGACCCCCTTGTCAAGGGTTTAGTTCAGCGAATAGACACGAGAAAGAAGAAAATGATCCTAGAAACAAATTGTTCTTTGAATATCTTCGTTTTGTTAAACTTATAAAACCGAAAGCTTTTGTAATAGAGAATGTAAGACAAATTTTAACAAAGGATAATGGCTATGCAAAGGATAGAATATTAAAAATTACAGACGAACTTGGATATAATGTAAGCGTGAATGTTTTGCTAGCATCAGATTATGGGGTTCCTCAAGATAGAAGAAGAGCCGTTTTTGTTGGAATAAGAAAGGACTTAAATTGCACATTTGATTTTAATAAAATAGAAAAGGTTAAACAAGTTGTTACTGTTTATGATGCTATCGGTGATATATGTTATCCTGAGAGAAATATCAATAATCGCTTTTTAAGATATGCTAGAAACAGTAATGGCGTTCTTTTGAATCATGCCCCCAAATTTCCTAATGCAAGGGTGCAGGAAAGAATTGCATATGTGCCTCAAGGCGGAAACTGGAAGGATGTACCTACCGAATTGTGGGATACTCAAAGGAATAATCGTCATTCAAGTGCCTATAAAAGATTGTCGTTTACTGAACCGTCAATTACAATTGATACAGGACATATGAATTATTTCCATCCTGTTTTAAATCGAATTCCAACAGTAAGAGAATCTGCAAGATTACAAAGTTTTCCAGACAATTTTGAATTTTGTGGAAATCAGGGAGAGCAATTTAGACAAGTTGGGAACGCGGTTCCTCCATTAATGGCTAAGGCAATAGCAAAGGGACTTAAACAATTATTGGATGGTGAAGGTAATCAAAATGAATAAATTGTATATTGTAGATTTGTTTTGCGGTGCAGGTGGTTTTACAAAAGGGTTTGAATTAGAGGGGTTTGAGAGTATATTGGCAATCGACAAGTGGGATGATGCTGTAAAAACTTACAATTATAACAGAACAAACAAAGAAGCCTTTTCAATAGACATCAATGACTATACTGATGAAATGATAAAAAAGAAAATGAAAAAATATAATATTACAGGTGTTATTGGTGGTCCTCCTTGCCAAGGATTTAGTTTAGTTGGCAAGAGAGAAATTGGTGACGAACGAAATAGCTTATATTTGCAATATGTTAGATTTGTAAAGATAATTAAACCCAAATTTTTCATTCTTGAAAATGTAAAGGGGCTATTAAGCATGGAGGGGGGCTTTTACAAAGAAGATATATTAGAAAGATTTTCTGAATTGGGATATAATGTTTGTTATAAATTAATGCGAGCATCAGATTATGGGGTTCCTCAATCAAGAGAAAGAGTTTTTTTTATTGGATTAAAAAAAGACGTTTTTGGAGATAAATTCTTTGATTTTGATAAAGTTGAGAAAAAAAACATGGTTTCAACCTATGATGCTTTGAGCGATCTTCCATCATTGGATAATGGCGAAGACCAAGAGCAATATATTTCAGAGCCCAAAAATGATTTTCAAAAAGAAATGAGAAAAGGGGCAACTAGAATTCTAAATAATGATATAACTGTTCATACAGAACAAACAAAAAAAATAATTAGTATGATATCCGATGGCGGCAATATTAAGGATTTACCAGAAGAATTTTATAAAGTAAGAAACTATAATGCCGCTTTCAAAAGAATGAATAGCAAATTGCCGAGTGGAACTATTGATTGTGGTCATAGAAATTATTTTCATTACTCAGAAAATCGGATTCCAACGGCTAGAGAATCGGCACGAATACAAAGTTTCCCAGATGCATACTTTTTTACAGGTAATAAAAGTAGCCAATATACTCAAATTGGAAATGCCGTTCCAGTGTTATTAGCTGGGGCAATAGCAAAAGTTATGAAAAATTATTTAATGGAGGTGGAAGATAATGATTAAAAAATTTGAAAGAATAATCTCAAACACTCAATCTAACTACAAACTCATTGTTAAAAAGAAAGATATTACTCAACAATGCTCATATAATTTGCCAGTTGAGTTAGAAACATACCTATTAAATGTAAATGCCTTACACCGTGAAACAGACGAAAGCATTAGAACTAAAGTAAAATATATTTTAGATGGAGATTATAAAGCAAGCCTGGGTGCTAATATATGTGCCATTATCGGTGAAAAATATATTAATAAAAATATAAATGTTGTGTTCACTCATACTGAAGGAGAAGATGGCGGGACTCCTAAGTTTCAACTTAAAAAGACAGACTTCAGGCAAAGGGGCGAAGGATATGAATGGTTTGTAGAACTTTATAATCGAAATATAGAAGGAGTAAATTTTGTAGTAGTTGTTGATGATGAGAATAAAAAAATCTTATTTGATGTTGAGTTGACTTCCGATTTAATGAATATGAACGATATTATCGACGATGATTGTGAATTGTACAATTTCAACGTTTATGGCATTCATATCACCTTAAACAATTCCGCATTGGATAAAACGAATCCTCATATTTGTATTGGATGGAGTAATCTTGGAGACTTGACAAATATTCAATCGAGAGATGAACTTGATGATTTGTATGCTACAATTAATCCTAATGATTCTAATCAAAGAAAAGGCGCTAATGTGGGTCAAATATGGATGTTCAGAGATGAAATCAAAGTAAATGATTATGTTGTTTATTTTGATAACGGTATCACCCATATTGGTAAAGTTGTAGGCGAGTATGAATATATTCAAGATACACCAAATCAAGATGCAGACTATGTAAACAATCGTAAGGTTGAGTGGATAAAAGATATAGCATATAAGGATTTGCCAAACGGATATAAAAATTCCGCATTAACACAAAAATCGGTATTTAGATTAAATTTATATAAACCACTTATCCAAGATATCATTAGTGGTAATGAACTTCATGTTGATGAATTTGATGATATTCCTGATGAAACTGTAGATACTCAAAAAGTATTAGTTCCATTCAACTTCTTTGAGTCCACAATCAATGACGGACAAAACCTTATTGTTTATGGCACTCCAGGATGTGGTAAGTCTTATTATGTAGAACATACGCTATTAAAAGATTATCCGAAAGAAAACTATATTAGAACGACTTATTTCCAAGACTATACGAATACAGATTTTGTAGGTCAAATTTTACCTAAGATTGAGGGAGAAAAAGTAACATATGAATTTAATCCCGGACCTTTTACTCTCGCACTTGAAAAAGCAATTGAAAAGCCTCAAGAAAGAGTTGCGCTTGTTATTGAAGAGTTAAATAGAGGTAGTGCCGCTAGTATCTTCGGTGACATTTTCCAATTGCTTGATAGAAAAGAAGGGGTTAGTGAATATGATATCACTAATGTTAATATCAGTGATTATCTTAAAAAACAATTCAAAGGTGTATATTCGTTTGAAAAGATAAGATTGCCGGGTAACCTTTCTATTTTTGCTACTATGAATACATCCGACCAAAACGTGTTTACTTTGGATACTGCATTTAAGAGAAGATGGAAATTTAAGAAACTTCTCAATAAGTTTGAATCCAATCATCAATTTAAGGATAAGTTTATTCCAGGTGCGGATATTACTTGGGAAGACTTTGTCAACGGAATTAATAAGTTTATTTTAGAATCTTCAAATGGTTTGAATAGTGAAGATAAGCAAATTGGCGTGTATTTTGTAAAAGGAAATTTGATGAGTGATAATCCTATTGATAAAGATGCATGTGTGGAAGATGATATTAAACTTATTGAAGATTTTGCATATAAAGTACTTGAATACCTATGGTCCGATGTTGCCAAATTCGATAGAAGTAAATGGTTTGCTGACGGAATCAAATCCTTAGATGAACTTGTGAAAGAATACAAAGAAAAAGGATTAGGGGTATTTATAGATGGCATCTTCAATAAATAAAAAAGATACTATTGATTTTGGACCACATTACCATAAGGTTACTAATAAAGTAGACGACTCATTTGTCGGTATAAAAATTAAGAACAATAGAATTGATTTCTATTATCCTGAAAGCTATAACTTTGATGGGGCGTCTATTGAAAAATCAAGAGAAGATGTCATTGCCATACTGCAAACAATAGCAATTGCAAAAACTCATTCTAATTCGAGAATAAAAGTGGAGTCATCGTTTTCTAATAATGAGGCAATTCCATTGTTATCATACTTGTGGATTATTAGAGATTATTTGACGAACGGCTTTTATGTTAATAGAGAGAAAGTTTTAAAAAAGAATCAAAGGGGTAGAGTTGATTGGAAAAGAACTCTTAATGGACAACCAATAATATCAAAATGCAATGTCGTTTATAGCGACCTTGTTGTATCAGTTAAAAATGACTTAGACAACATCATTGTTGAGATACATAAATATTGTGTAAAGAAAAGCCTTGATGTTTTGGGTTGGTTGTTTGGAATAAAGAGTTCTAATTTTATTGAAACTAAACCATTCTATAAAGAATTAAAGAATGTTTACATCGACACCTTAAAGAAAGAGCTTGGTCAAACATTTGATGATGAAAAGAAGATTAGGTTGTCTCATATGCTTTCTATTGTTGAGGGATTGAGTGAAGACAAAAACGACAATGAGATAGTGTACGGTGTTGATTCTTATGCTTATATTTTCGAGAGAATGATTAACTCAATCTTCGGGAATAGAGACGCTACAAAATTTAATCCGAGTGCGGATTGGTATTTAAAATCAAAAGATTATAATCCGTTTGCAAGCAGTGATTTAAGACCGGATACGATATTGATTCAAGATAACATTGTTTATATCCTTGACTCAAAGTTCTATCGTTATGGTTATACGACAGACAGTAGAGACTTGCCTGAGACAACATCGATTCAAAAGCAAATAACATATGGTGATTACATCAAGAACAATAAAATGGGAGATGAAATACAAAAGATAAGAAATGCCTTTATTCTTCCATACAACAAATACGATAACAAACTCGGTCTTAATGGAGCGCTAGAGTACATTGGTTTTTCAAGAGCAAACTACCGAAAGAGTAAAGAAGACCACGAGGTTGTTCACGCTTTCTTGATTGACTTGAAGCATGTTATTGAAACATGGAATAAGAGAAATCACGGTGATGATGTGGCGAATCTTGTCGGTCAAATAGAAGATATTCAGCGACTAAAAGCTAGTGAGCAATAAATTATTATCACTAGTGTCAATTGGGATTTATTATAAAAGATTCAATTATAGCGAGTGTTTAGGGAGAACGGTTTAAAATGCAAAATCAAAAACGAGTTTGTAGTTTGTTTAGCGGAATAGGCGGAATTGATTTGGGCTTTGTTCAGGCGGGGTTTAAAATAGTGTGGGCAAATGAGATTGATAAGTTTGCATGCAATACTTATATTGCGAATTTTGGAAGTGACCATATAGTAAATTGTGATATAAAAAAAGTTGATACAAATGATATTCCCAATTTCGATATTTTGGTTGCGGGATTTCCTTGTCAACCATTTTCATTGGCAGGCAGGCAAAAGGGGTTTGATGATAACCGAGGTCAATTATTTTTCGAAATCACGAGAATAATAAGGGACAAGAAACCGAGTGTTATATTCCTTGAAAATGTCGCAAATTTAATCGAGCATGACAACGGAAAGTCTTTCGAACAGGTTTATTTGTCTTTGAGGGAAGAGGGATATGTGGTAAGATATGCCACTCAAAACCCCAAAACGCATGCAAATATTCCTCAACAACGAGATAGGGTATTTATTGTTGCATTTTCGGACATTGAACAATGTAATCGGTTTGAGTATCCAAAGGAAATCGCTTTGACGAAAAGGGTTTCGGATATTGTTGATATTCACAAAAAACATAATGATTGTTATTATTACACAAGTCAACACCCGTTATATAACGAAATGTGTGAAAAGATTAAAAAAAGAGGCGTGGCTCATAGGATTTCCGATTGCGGAGTTTCTTCAAGGGGATTAGATGTTTGCCCAACGCTAACCGCAAACATGGGAACATTTCCAGATAGGGTTCACATAATTCGAGATGATTTTGGTATTAGAAAATTGACCCCGTATGAATGTTTGGCGTTACAGGGGTATCCTCCGGAGTTTAAATTTCCTAAAGGGATTACTCTTCCACAGGCGTATAAGCAAATAGGAAATTCGGTTTGTGTGCCTATCATAAGGAACATTGCAATTCAAATATATAAGACTTTTATTTAATTTATAAGAGTTAAATGATGCTTTAAATATTTCGTACTGAATTTGCTATAGTGGAATACTGTAGCTGGTTGGTTTAAAATAAATAAAGGGAAGACATATTGGTTTTGTTAGCCAATGTGTTTTTTAAGAAATCGTGTATCAAAAATAATAATTTGGTCGTTATTCAACTAAGGTTGTTTTGTGTTAAATGTTGTGGGCGATAAGTATTTTTTTGGATTGTATTCCCAAAAGTGTTGACATTTTGCAAGTTTTTGGATAAAATTATGGTTAATAATAGACAAAAGGAGCAATTTATGCTTGTAGAAAGAAAAGAATATTTGAATAAGTTAATCGCGCTTAAAGATAAAAAAGTCATAAAAATCATAACAGGTGTTAGAAGATGTGGAAAATCAACTTTAATGGAGATTTTTAAAAACTATTTGCTTGAAAATGGCGTTAGTGAGAAAAACATAGTTTCAATAAATTTTGAAGATTATGATTTTTACGATTTGAGAGATCCGAGCAAACTTCATGCATATATTAAAGAAAAATTGGATAGTAAAAATCAAAACTATATTTTTCTTGATGAAATTCAACATGTAGAAGACTTTCCAAGAGTTGTAGATAGTTTGTTCATTAAAAATAATGTGGATATTTATATCACAGGTTCAAACGCATATATGCTATCTAGTGAAATTGCGACACTAATTTCGGGTAGATATATTGAAATTTCAATGTTGCCATTGTCTTTTGCTGAGTTCGTTGAATCTACTGGCGACAAAAAAGACCTCGCAAGAAAGTATGTTGACTATATTCAACATAGTTCTTTCCCATACACATTGGAACTTAGAGGCCAAGTAAACGAAATAAAACCATATCTTGATGGAATTTACAATACAGTTGTCGTAAAAGATATTGCTTCAAGAAAAAAAATTGCGGATATTTCTATGCTTGAAAGTATTACAAGGTTTATGTTTGACAATATTGGCAACCCACTTTCTATGAAAAAAATTGCCGACACAATGACTTCTGATGGCAGGAAAATCGATGTAAAAACAGTTGAAAAATTTATATCGGGGCTTACTGAAAGTTTTATTTTGTATAAAGCAAATAGATATAACGTGAAAGGCAAACAATATCTAAAAACTCTTGAAAAATATTATGTTGTTGATATCGGGCTTAGATATATGCTTCTCGGCACTCGCTCTACTGATGTTGGTCACATCTTGGAAAATGTTGTATATTTGGAACTTTTGCGTAGGGGTTATGATGTGTATGTTGGCAAGGTTGACGACACAGAAGTTGATTTTGTCGCAATGGACAATAAGAAAACGATGTATTTTCAAGTTTCAGCAACTGTTCGAGATAAAAAAACATTAGAGAGAGAACTCAAACCTCTTCAAAGCATAAATGACCACTATCCAAAATTTATTTTAACCTTAGACGAAGACCCTGAAACCGATTTTGATGGCATAAGAAAAGTAAATGCCCTTGATTGGTTGCTTGGCGAGGTGGAATAATAGTTATAAAGTGTATGACTTAATGCAATTAGTAATTTTATTATATTATAAACTATGTGATGTTAAAATTTAAGCAAGTTAAATTTTAAGTTGCTAATCGCAACAACCACGATAAATCGTGGTCACTTAGTTTGAAATGGTCGTCAGATTAAATCAAGGTGTCTTTGCGACTACTTTGTTTAATCTTCCTATATTATAAGCTATGTGATGTTGATTTGCTCACAAGTTCGCAAATCCAGTTTGCGGATGCAAACCCCGTGATAAATCACGGCATCACAGTTTGAATAACCATCAGTTGCTAGCAAATATTCCTTCGGACTACTTGCCGACAACTTCCGATAATGCAAAATTATCATCAACTTTTTTATTTGGAGGTTATTACAGTGTTATTTTAAAAACACGGCAATAATTTGCCGGGAGCAAAATACAACCCCGAATGGGGTTGTATTTTTAGTTTTAATAAGGTTTGTGGTTGGGGCGTTTGTTGATATTTCGTATTTGGCAATAACCGCTCAAGTGCTTTTAATAAAACTCTAACGCTAGCCTGTTGGCGATGAGGGCGAGAAACTCGGTGGTGGTGGGTTGCTCGTATTTGCCAAAGGCGGGAAGGTCAAAAATGTCGTTTAGGTGGGTTATCTTGTCTTTATTGTAACTCACCTCAATCGCACGACGAATAGAGCGCTCTATTTGGGAAGTGCTTGAGCCAAATTTTAATGAAACCTTAGGATAAATTGTTTTTGAAATTGAACACATAAACGCCGGAGTTTCCAAAGCAAGTTTTATTGATTCTTTTAGAAAGATGTACCCGTGCAAGTTCGCCGTAATCCCAATGTTCAAAAGTATATCCACAATCCGCCTTTCAATTTTTAGTTCTCTACTTACTTCGTGGGTGGATGTAGGGTGACCTTTGTGGCAAGCCGATGGGGCCCCCTCATAGCCTTTGTTTGTATCAATGTACTCTTGAGTTCCGTACACGATATTCTCAAAGCACCCGCCGTCCGCTTCTCGCTTCTTTATGTTATGTATCTCGTGCTCATTGTTGGATACACGATCTTCGTTCGCAACAGTCCAACCGCTATCATTTACTTCAAATTTACCCACTTTTTCTTCATTGCTTGTTAACATTGTATTCTCCATTTTGAACTCTCCTAGTTTGTGTAAAATGATGCGTTTTTCAACAACAACTCCCAAATTATACACCTTTTCTCGCACATTTTCAACTACTTTAAACACATTTTTACAAAAATATTTTGCGTTTTTACAAACAATAATATCAAAATAGGGTAAATAATGTCGAAACTTGTCGAAAATAGAACCTGTAAATTCTCGCACATCCCTAAATTTGAGAACCCTTCCCACCTACCGTTTGGGGGATAATAACAAGGACAATAAAAAACAAGCATTTATTCACTAGGACAATTCCTACTGGTATTTGTTTCACTACCCCAAATGCTTGTATTGTCATTATATGCCACAAAACGGCAAAAGTCAATAGAAAAAACAAAAGTAAAAAAGGATACGGGTGCAAGGTATAGTTCGGATAGTCAGACGGAGCAAAGTATTGATGGGTAACTAAGAGGTTGCAAAGAGTTTTGCGAGGGGAATGGATATGTTGTTGTCAATGAATTTGTTGATGGGGCTATGACTGGCGCGAACGACAAAAGATAGGCTATTTAATTTTAGTAATGCAAAAATGCATAGCGATTTTACTA
>CAYVXW010000003.1:11532-83255 GCA_964455585.1 uncultured Christensenella sp. | reverse complement strand
AGATTTGTGATAATGGAAAATGTTGAAGGTTTAACCAAAGGCAATGCTTGGGGTTATGTTCAACGAATTTACAAGCACTTTCATCAAATAGGTTACACAGTTAAACATTGGTTGATGAAAGGTGAAAATATGGGTGTTCCACAGAAAAGGCATAGAGTATTTTTTATAGCAACAAGATTAAATGTTGATTTGGAAAAATTGGATATGTCTTTTTTGTATGCGCCTATAACATTTGATAAAGTCAAAACCAAAGAAGGTTCAATGGAAGGCATTACTGAAAATTTAATGGGTTTAATCAAATATGCAAAATATGGAGATAGAAACCTTGAAAATGCTTGTTTAAGAACAAGGGGTAAAAGTTCTTTCTTTAACTATTGTTTTGTCTATGATGACCAAGTCGCACCAACTATGACAGCTCATTGCAATAACATTAGGTGGGACACAAAATCCAGATTATCCAAACGAGATATTGTTTGTCTTTCGACATTTCCACAAGATTTCAATTTCTTAACTGATAGTCTTGATGGAATATCTTATGTTTGTGGTATGTCGGTTCCACCTATAATGATAAAAAGAATTGCTGGTAGATTGGAACCAGTAATAAAACAAGCAAAAAAGAGTGAAGGGGGGTTAAGATGAGTTCAATCAATAATAAAAGAACTATCATAAGAAATTTGAAAGATATTAAAGACAATATTCTTTATGCTTCCGAAAATGATTATAAAGCAATTTATAATATCTGCTTGGAAGATGATGAAATTCTTGAATATTTGGAAGAACAAAACTATATCACATCTGATGATGAGGAAAGAGTTATTGCAGAAAACTCTGACAGCATTGATAGATTGAGATTTTTTATAGGAGACACATATTGTGCAGAAATCTATAAACTTGATGGATATGGCAATCTTGAAAATGTTACAGGAGATGACTTACAAGACCTTTGCGATGACTTAATTAAGGAATTAAGAAGGCAAATAGAAGGACTAAAACAAAACGAATTATAAAATGAGAATAGAAATCCACTAATTAAATTTGCAAGGGGGAAATTTGGCGTTTTGTGGGTTTTTATGTATGTTATGAATAAAAGCCTACACATTGTCAAAAATCGGGTATATGGTAACGATAAACAGTTTAAATGAAATGAAAAATGCAGATTTAAAAGAATGTAATATTGATGATTTGGTGGATATTAGAGATGTTAAAGTTGATAATAACAAATCCCAAATTGAAAAACTTATGGATTTTATTGATAAAATTAAAAATCCATATATGTTTAAAGTTGGAGATACCATTGTCAAGGTTAAATTCTCGGAAAATAATACACAAAGTTTTCAGCAAAAAATTGAAAATATAATATCTGCCAAAATGGCTCAATAAAAGTTTTTTTAAAAAACACTGTATATTTTTGAGATGATGTGTTATAATAATATCGTATAAGATAGTATTCATGACATTTCATCTCATTTTTTTGTGGGAGATTTGTATATGAATAATTTTGAAAATTTTAATCAAGGAAATTTATCAAGTGGCAAGATTTGGAATGCCGCTTTGTATATTCGTTTATCACGAGAAGATGGTGATAAATTAGAAAGCGATAGCATAACATCTCAAAGAGATATGTTATGTCGTTTTTTGTCGCAAAATCCAGACCTAAAAACATTTGATGAATATGTTGATGATGGTGTTTCTGGAACTACTTTTGAAAGACCAAGTTTTCAAAGAATGATAGAGGATATAAAGACAAATAAAGTAAATTGCGTTATTGTTAAAGACCTATCAAGACTTGGTAGAAACCATATTGAAACCAGTAAATATATTGAAATTTTGTTCCCAATGTTAAAGGTTAGATTTATAGCAATCAATGACCAAATTGACAGTTATTTAAAACCACAATCAGTTAATAATGTAATTGTTCCATTTAAAAACTTGTTAAATGATGAGTATTGTAGAGATATTTCAATGAAAATTAGAAGTTCGCTTACAATAAAACGAGAGAATGGGCAATACATTGGTTCATTTCCTTGCTATGGCTATGTAAAAAGCAAAGAAGATAGACATAAACTTGTAATAGATGAAGAAGCTGCTCAAAATGTTAGAAATGCTTTCAGAATGTTTATTGATGGAGCAACGCTTAGGGGAATTGCAACAACTTTCAATGAAAGTGGAATATTGACACCAAGTGAGTATAAAAGAAGTAAGGGATTTAATGATAGACATTATACAACTCACGAAAAAGCATTTTGGGATACAATAGCAATTAGAAGAATGCTATCAAATCAAATGTATGTTGGCGATATGGTTCAAAAGCAAATGGAAATTGTAAGTTACAAAGTAAACATTTGTAGGAAGATTGATAAAGATAAAAGAATAATTGTGCCAAACACTCACGAACCAATTATATCTCGTGAAGATTTTAATAAAGTCCAAAGTTTACTAAATAGAGATACAAGGGTTTGTGTGTCAAATAATGAGTTGGATTTGTTTTCTGGATTTGTAAAATGTGGCGATTGTAAAAGAGGTATGAACAAAAAACACATTTATCAACCATATAAAGATTATTACTATTATATATGTAATACATTTAAAAAGAACGGAAAATCCGCTTGCACAAAACACGCAATAAGAACTGAAAAGGTTAAAGAGGCTGTGTTTGAAGTTGTTAAACAATATATCAATATTGCTGTTACTATGGAAAATCTTATAGACTTCATTAACCATAGTGAAGAAAAATGTAAAGAAACAACAAAATATGATAATGCTCTAAAAGGTAAATTTCGTGAGCGAGATGAAATAAATAGATTGCTTGAAGATTTGTATCCAGATTGGAAAAAAGGTTTTATTTCACAAGAAATGTATTTTTCGCTAAAAGATAAATATGAGAGAAAGAAAATTGAAATATTGAATGCTATTGAAGATTTGCAAATTCAAATTGAGGCTATAAAAAATGGTTTGACAAAAGAAAACCGTTTTATTGAAAACTTTAAAAAACATCAAAACATTACTGAACTTACAAGAGATATACTTGTGGAACTAATTGAAAATGTTTACATCTATGAAGGTGGCAGAATTGAAGTTGTTGTTAAATTTAGAGATGAATATTTAACAGCACTTGAATACATTGAAATCAATAGACAAGTTTATATCAAACAGCAACAGTTTAAAAATGCAAATGTTGTTGTGGCGATGTAGAGGTGGTTTATGAGTAGGATAAGTAGATATGATAAACCACAAGATACCACAGTTAAAACTTTTGAATGGAATGTTGCGTTGTATTTAAGATTGTCAAGAGAAGATGATGATGTTAAAGATGAAAGTGAAAGTATATCTTCACAAAGAGCATTACTCACTAAATTTGCAAATCAAAATCCAGAAATGAATGTTGTTGACTTTTATGTTGATGATGGATTTTCTGGAACGGATTTTAATAGACCAAGTTTTCAAAGAATGTGGAATGATATTAGAAATGGCAAGGTTAATTGTGTGGTTGTCAAAGACCTATCAAGATTTGGCAGAAACAACATAGAAGTAAGTCAATATTTGGAAGTTGTATTTCCGACATTGAAGATTAGATTTATTTCAATACTTGATGATGTTGATACTTTTTTAAATCCTAATTCAGCAAATAGTAATTTGCTTATTGCATTCAAAAATATTATGAATGATGAGTATGCAAGAGATAATTCAATGAAAGTTAAATCGGCCATGTCATCATATAGAAAGAGAGGATTGTTTATAGGCTCGTTTGCTCCGTATGGATATGATAAGGACCCAAACAATCATAATAAACTTATAATAGATGAAGAAGCTGCAAATATTGTAAGAAGAATATTTGATATGTTTTTAAATCAAAATTTAAGTTTAAGTCGAATTGCAAAAGTCTTAAATATTGAAGGTGTTGATATACCATTAGAATATAAAAAGAAGAAAGGTTTAAAAATGAAAATGCCTTTCAAGACAGTTAATAAAATTTGGTCATCTTCTTCTATAAAAACAATCTTAACAAATCAAATGTATGTAGGCGATATGGTTCAAGGCCAAAGTCAAATGGTGAGTTATAAATGCCATAAAAAGATTAAAAAAAACAAAGAAGATTGGGATATTGTTCCAAATACTCACGAACCAATTATATCTCATGAAGATTTTGAAAAAACGCAAAATAGGTTCAAAATAAGTGAAAAATCATATATAAAACCACAAATTACAGATATTTTTGCAGGAAAGATAAAATGTGGTGATTGTAATTCTGCTATGAGAAAAGCGAGGTCGAGTTCTAAAAATGAGTATTATAAATGTGGAACTCACACGCTTGCTCCAAACAAATGTCAAGGACATTACATTAAAAAAGAAAAACTTGAAACGGTTGTTTTTGAAGTCATAAAAAAATACATTGATTTATCTTTGAATGTTAAAAATATTATTGATGGAATAGAGAAGTCTAAGTTTAAATCTTCTAAATTATCAAATGAAAAACATAAACAAAAATTGGAAAATGAGTTATTAAGTTTAAGAAATTTATTAACAAATTTATACTTAAATTTAAAATCTAAAATTATAACAGAAGAAGAATATATATTAAAGAAAGAACAAACTGAAAATCAGATTAAGATTTTGGAAAATCAAATTATTACTCTTTCTACAACTTTAAATAATAATAAAGAAAATACACATAATAATTTTATAACAACTTTTGTTAAATATAAAAATTTTACAAAACTTACAAAAGATATGGTTCAAGAATTGGTTGAACAAATAAATGTCTTTGGAAAAGATAAGATTGAAATCACTTTTAAATTTCAAGATGAGTTTAATGAAGTTGTTGATTATTTAAAGGAAGAAAAGCTTATTTAAGGCACTTTACATCATAAGTGCCTTAAATTAAGTGTTTTAGTAGAAAGAGTAAATTTTTTTAAAAAATATATGGTCCTTACTTGACAATGGCACCATCGGCAATGAGTACGCTAATTCGCCACTTTGAGGACACAAAAACCACGCCTGAAGATTATGATTTGATTGTAACGGGTGATTTGGGAAAGTTGGGAAGCGAAATTTTGCTTGACCTTATGGAGCATAATGGTTACAAACTAAAGGACAATTATGGCGATTGTGGACAAATGATATATAGCAATGACCAAAAAACCTACCAAGGCGGGAGTGGGTGTGGGTGCAGTGCAGTGGTTTTGAACTCGTATATTATGCAAAAAATGGATGAGGGGAAATTTGATAGGGTACTATTTTGTGCAACGGGTGCTTTGCTTAGCCCGCTTAGTAGCCAACAAGGCAACACTATCCCTGGGATTTGTCACGCAGTTGAAATTAGGAGGTGTAAATAATGCTTTTGACCTATTTAAAGGTGTTTTTGGTGGGTGGATTTATATGTATGATTGGGCAGTTGCTTATAATCAAAACAAACCTTACTAGTGCAAGAATCTTGGTGCTATTTGTGGCTATTGGGGCAGTGCTTGAGGCGTTTGGGCTATATGAACCGATTGTAAATTTTGCAAGTGCGGGGGCAACCGTGCCAATAACGGGCTTTGGTCGAAGTCTTGCCAAGGGTGCAATTGATGCCGTCAAGTCAAAAGGTCTTATTGGGGCTTTTACGGGCGGGCTTACGGCAACGGCGGGAGGGATTGCCGCAGCGGTTGTTTTTGCATATTTATTCGCCCTTATATTTAGTAGCAAGACCAAAAAGTTTTGAGTAAATATTTGTATAAATGAATAAAAATAATTGAAATTTTGCATATGACATATATGTAAAATTTTTTTCGTCAAAAATTGCGATTATATTTGATTAAACAAATTATATATGCCAAAGATTTTTCGTATACTTTTATGTGGAAAAGGTTGGAATAAAGAGCAAGATTAAAAATATGTTTGTGGAGCACAAAAAGAAATGGAAATTTTTTGCCATAGTTCTTGTGCTTGTTTGTGCTTTTTTTCTTGTGTTTTCGTTTATGATAAATCCCGTTATAATGGACACGGTGGAAATAAAGTCGAGGGCACTTGCCACAAGGGCGATGAACGACTCAATTGCCGATGTTGTAATGAACTCGATAATCTATGATGACCTTGTTAACATCATTAGTGATGAGTTTGGAAATATTAGTATGATTCAAGCAAATAGCCTAGAAATAAACAACTTAAGTAAGGATTTGGCTCAAACTTGTGAGGCTAGAATTGGAGAGTTTGGCGGGAATGGAATATCTATTCCGTTAGGTACATTTACGGGTGTTCCTTTGCTTGTGGGGCGTGGACCTAGGGTATCGGTAAAAATGACACCAATTGGCTCGGTTATTTGCAAATTTAAGTCACATTTTGAAACGGCGGGCATAAACCAAACGGTGCATAAGATATATGTAAACATAAATGCTACGGTGGCAGTGGTTATGCCCTTGTCCACACGGTCATTCAAGGCAGAACAAGAGGTGCTAATTAGCGAGAGTGTAATTGTGGGGCAGGTGCCCGAAGTGTATTTGTATTCCGATACTCTTGACACTCTTCTTAACTTTGTTCCATACTAAAATGAATAGATATGCAAAGTTGACTTTGATTGCGAACTTTGTTTTAATATTTAAAAAATTACATATTTATGCAAAAACAAAAATTTTTCAAGAATAAAGTGTTTTGCTTAAATATATTTATAATTAAAAAAGTGGTTGTCTTTTGGCTTTTGTTGTGGTAAAATACTCTAGCATTAAAGAGGTTTGAATTATGTTTTTTGACAACGCAAGCACAACAAAAATTGACGCTACTATCATTGAGGAGTTTGGAAAAATCAATGATGAGTTTTTTTACAACCCCGGTGGGCTTTATGAAAATGGTAGAAAGACCGCAAGTTTAATAGATGAATGTCGTGAAAATATAAAAGAAATTTTGGGTGCGGACGAAAAAGATTTGCTTTTGTTTACCGGTTCGGCAACTGAGGCAAACAATATGGCTCTTATGGGTGTGGTCAAGAAAAACACAAAGAAAATCTTGGTGTCGATGGGCGAGCATCCAAGTGTATATAATGTGGCACTTGAACTTAAAAATAAGGGCTACAATGTGGAGTTTTTGCCACTTGACAAAGACGGCACTGTGTCGCCAAAGACTTTTGAAAAATATATGGACAAAGATGTTGATTTGGTGTCGATTATGTACACCAACAACGAAACGGGTGCGGTAAATGATATTGCCACGCTTTGCGACATCGCAAAGGACATAAACCCAAAAGTTATTTTCCATTGTGACGCCGTCCAAGGGGTTGGAAAATTTGATATTGATGCCCACGATTTGGGCGTGGATATGCTAACAATGTCGGCACACAAAATACACGGGATGAAAGGTGTTGGTGCGTTGTATGTTTCAAAAAATGTCCAAATAAAGCCATTAATATTTGGTGGTGGACAAGAGAAAGGGTATAGGAGTGGCACCGAAAATACGCTTGGGATTTATTCGCTTAGCCGAGCACTCACCATTGCAAATGATGGGCGAAAAGCAAACTTCAACTATGTGCTTGGGCTAAAAAATAGGCTAAAAGAAATTTTGAAGGAATCGGGACTTGTGTATGTTATACACGCCGATTGTGATGGGGCTAGCCCATATATTTTGTCGGTCAGTTTTATTGGTTGCAGGGCGGAAACGCTACTTTATATGCTTAGCGACAAGGGTGTTATGGTTAGCAACGGTTCGGCTTGTTCCACAAAGAAAAGTGGGAATAGGATTTTGAACTCAATGGGTTGTGCTCAGGACGAAATTGAAAGCAATATCCGCATTAGTTTTTCAAAAGAAAACACAATTGAAGAAACAGAAAAAATGGCTTTAATACTAGTGGATGCGGTAAAAGAATATTTGAAAAAAGTGAGATAAATATGGAAAAAGTAATTTTGATAAGATACGGCGAAATTTTTTTGAAAGGGAAGAACTTTGGGTACTTTGAAAAACTCCTAAAGGAAAATATCGAGGACAAACTAAAAGACTTTGGCGGAGAACTTGTTCTAATGAACAAAAGGCTCTATGTTAGGGGCTATGAGGAAAGACAAGAGAAAAAGATTGTTTCGGCATTGTCGACCGTTTTTGGACTAATTTCAGTGAGCCCTGCGGTTATGCTTGAAACTAGCGAAGAGGCAATTGAAGAATATGTGTCGACCATTAGGCTAAAAGAAAAAACCTTTAGGGTAACACTAAATCGTGCCGACAAGCGTTTTCCTTATACAAGTATTGAATATTCGGCTAAACTTGGCGGAATAATACTTAAACATAACGACGGAATAAAGGTGGATTTGCATACCCCTGAGGCGGAAGTTTCGGTGGATATTAGGGAAAATGGCAAGACTTTTGTGTTCTTTTCCACCGTGCCTTGTGTGGGCGGAATGCCGGTTGGTTCGTCGGGTACGGGAATGCTTCTTTTGTCGGGCGGAATAGATAGCCCGGTTGCCGGATATATGATGGCAAAAAGGGGTATGAAAATATCCGCACTTCATTTCCATAGTTATCCATACACAAGCGAACTTGCAAAAGAAAAAGTTATAAACCTTGCAAAAATCATAAAGAAATATACTGGCTCGTTTAAACTTTATGTTTGCTCGTTTACAAAGATTCAAGAGGAAATTCATAAAAAATGCAATAGCGAGTTTATGATAACCATTATGCGTAGGATAATGTATCGTATTGCCGAAAGGCTTTCGGAAAGCAAGGGTGTTCAGTCGATAATCACGGGTGAGAATTTGGGGCAAGTGGCTAGCCAAACGGTTGAGAGTATGACAGTTACAAACGATGTTGTAAAAAATATCCCTATATTTAGACCGCTTATTGCCTTTGATAAAGGCGAAATAACCGAAATTGCAAGAAAAATTGATACTTTTGAAACATCAATTTTGCCATACGAGGATTGTTGTACGGTGTTCTTGCCAAAGCATCCAATAATAAAGCCTAAAAAGTTGCAATGCGAGAGAGAAGAGAGCAAACTGGATATTGAGTCGCTTATTGGTGAGGCGATGGAGGGTGTTGAGGTTATTGATATATAACCCGACTCCGACTTCAAATACACTTCGCAATACTGCGTTTCTGTCTTTACGGGCGAAAATGGGGCGATATGCTTCGTTTCTACCAAAAAAATGCGATAGTTACATATGTTCAATATGCGCCTATCGCGTTTTTTTGTTGAGCCTTGCCTTTCACCTCATTTTCGTCCGTAAAGGGTATGGGCTGAAGTGAAATCGTCGTGTGGCTTGGATTGAAAAGGGGGCGGTAGAGAGTGAATGGGCTAAGAGTGCCTCGTCTTGCTTGGTATTTGAAGTCGGGAGAAGTGGAAGGCTTCGCCTTGAATTGAAGGGGTCTTTTCTTTGAGCCCGCCAAAGAAAAGTTAACAAAAGAAAGCGGGGCGAGGTGCTCGGTCGCTTCGCTTCCCTCGTGGTCGTGGCTTTCGCCCCGACCGCCCACTTGCCTGCCGTCCGACCTTGCGGTCGCCCGTCGGCTCGCGTGTGCTCACCTCGCTCGGAAGCCCTTGGGGCTTGGATTGAAAGTAGATATACTCCGTTCGGCTATTTGCATAGCCTCAGTCGATATGACACCACATTATATGTCTTTCGTGTCATACCGACCGAGGGAGCGTGCGACTGAGCGGAGCGTATCTATGTGGTTGACCTTATGTAAGAGCAAACTGCACGTTCGAGATTCTTCGGTCGGTTGTTCCAACCTCACTCAGAATGACAAGGGGTGGGGCAATCACTCGGCTTATGTCATTCTGAAGCGAAGCGAAGAATCTAAAACGAATGGTTTATGTTTCATAAGGTTGACCTTATAGATACGCTCCGCTTGTGATTATGCACTCAGATTAGAATTTTCCGCAATCACGCAGTCAAGCGTGTATTTTTTACAATATCAAAAAGTGACATTATTTTTTTCGTATTATGTTTGACAAAGGTCGACCCGTTGGGGTATAATAGCAAAGTATTATGAATGTATTAGGGTTAAAAACCTATTTGTAATATTAAACTAAATAATAGGAGTGCAAAATGTTAAACATAAACTATTTGCTTATGTCTGCATGGGGCTCCGCTCTAATAGGTGTGCTTGCCGGTGCTTTGCTTGCGGGTGTCGCCACATATTTTGTGGTTATTTTCGTCCAAAAGCAAAAATTAGGTAAAGATAACGCAAAGGCAAAATCTTTGCTAGAAGAAGCCAAAATTGAGGTAAAAAACCTTAAAAAAGAAGCCTTGCTTGAGGCAAAGGAAGAGGCTTTTAGGCTAACTAGCGAGTGTGACCAAGAGTTGAAGACCAGAAGGGCAGAAATGCAAAGGGCTGAAAATAGAGTAAGCCAAAGAGAAGAGTTCTTGGACAAGAAAGAAGAGACGATTGAAAAGAAAAACGAAGCAATCGAAAAGGCTAAACAAGAACTTGCCGAAAAAGAACTAAAAGTTCAAAAAAAGATTGATGAGCAAACTCAAATTTTGGAAAAAATGAATAAGGAACTAGAAAGAATTGCCGGACTTACAAGGGAAGAGGCAAAGAAAGAACTTGTTGCAAAATATGAGGAAGAGGCTAAAAAAGACGCCGTAATTTTGGTTAGGAACATTGAAAACCAAGCCAAAGAAGAGGCAAACAAAAAAGCCAAAGAAATTGTTACTTTGGCTATTCAAAAGACTGCAGTTGACCATACTAGCGAGGTTACTGTGTCCACCGTTGACCTACCAAATGACGAGGTTAAGGGAAGGATTATTGGTAGAGAGGGTAGGAATATCCGTGCACTTGAATCGGCTACGGGTGTTGACCTAATAATTGACGATACTCCAGAGGCGGTTGTGCTTTCGTCGTTTGACCCAGTTAGAAGGGAAATTGCTAGAATTTCGCTTGAAAAACTTATTTTGGACGGTCGTATTCATCCTGCAAGGATTGAAGAAATGGTCGAAAAAGTTACAAGGGACATCGAAAACACAATAAAAGAAGAGGGTGAGGCGGCAGTCTTTGACGCGGGCATCCACGGAATGCATCCCGAACTTATCAAAATCCTTGGTAGGCTTAAATATAGGACTAGTTATGGGCAAAATGTGCTTAAACATAGCCTAGAAGCAAGTTATATTGCGGGGCTTTTGGCGGCAGAAGTGGGTGCAAATGTCCAAATAGCAAAGCGTGGTGGTTTGCTTCACGATATAGGAAAGGCGATTGACCACGAGACCGAGGGAACTCACGTTTCTATTGGTGTGGATTTGGCTACAAAATACAAAGAGAGCAAAGAGGTTATTCACTGTATCGCTGCTCATCACGGTGGCGTGGAGTACGAGAGCCTCGAGGCTATTTTGGTGCAAACTGCCGATGCTATCAGTAGCAGTAGACCGGGTGCAAGAAGGGAGTCGATTGAGGCGTATATCAAAAGGCTTACTCAACTTGAAGAAATTGCCAACGGCTTTAAGGGCGTTGAAACTAGTTTTGCTATCCAAGCGGGTAGGGAAATTAGAATTATCGTAAAACCAGAAGAGGTTAGCGACGAACAAGCATTATTTATGGCAAAAGACATTGCAAGAAAAGTCGAAAAGGAAATGGAATATCCGGGACAAATCAAAGTCAATGTCATAAGAGAAACTCGTAATGTGGATTATGCAAAATAAAATTTGCTAATTTGCTTGACAAACACAATTGGTTTGGTATAAAATCAATTGTGTTTTATAGGGGTGTGGCTCAATGGTAGAGTAGCGGTCTCCAAAACCGTCGGTTGTGGGTTCGAGTCCTACCACCCCTGCCAAAATATAAAAAAAGTCCTCAAATGAGGGCTTTTTTTTGTGTAATTTAAATAGATACGCTTTGCTTGGGTGGAAGGCTTTGCCTTGAATTGGAAGTGACTTTTCTTTGAACCCGCCAAAGAAAAGTTGGCAAAAGAAAGCGGGGGCGAGGTGCTCGGTCGCTTCGCTTCCCTCGTGACGGTGACAGGGCGTCCCCGTTGTGTGCGGTCGCCCACCACCTCGCTCGGAAGCCTTTGGGCTTGGATTAAAAGTAGATATACTCCGTTCCGCAAGTTGGCAGTGTTTGCTTTATGGAATAGCAAACGACCAAGTCTTTGTGCCGTCACAAGTGTACACTACATAATGTGTTCTAGTGGGTGACGGCGATTCTCCCTTACGGTCGAATACGATATGACACAAGCGGTTGAATTGAAAGTAGAGATTCTTCGCAATCGCTCAGAATGACAAGTAAGGATAATTGAAAGTAGATACGCTCCGCTCCCTTGTTTGCTTTATGGAATAGCAATTTGCCAAGTCTTTGTGCCGTCACAAGTGTACACTACATAATATACCCTAGTGGGTGACGGCGATTCTCCCTTGCGGTCGAATACGGTATGACACAACGCAAGGCATAGCCTTGCAAGTGAAGAAGTAAGAGTGAAGAGTGAAAAGGTGTAGGCGGATGATTGAAAGTAGATTTACTCCGCTCACCACTTGGAAGTGGCTCGGTCGAAATGACACTTATGGTGTGTTCCGTCGTGTCATACCGAGAGAGCGTGAGCGAACCGAGTGTATCTATGTGGTTGTCCTTATGTAAGAGCAAATTGCACGTTCTAGATTCTTCGGTCGGTTTTCAACCTCACTCAGAATGACATGGGTGGGGTGCTCGCTCAGAATGACAAGTGGAAAAGTTGATGGCATAAAAGAATATGTGTTAATCAGTCAAGTGTTTGGCGATTTCGCCGGTGGCGAGGGCGTCGCAACGGTTGTTGAGTTCGTTGTCGGCGTGACCTTTTACTTTGTGCCAAGTGACGGTGTGAGGGGATAGAAGGGATAGGAGTTCTTGCCATAGGTCAAGGTTTTGGACGGGCTTTTTTGATGATGTTCGCCATCCGTTTTGTTCCCACGCGGTAAGCCAACCTAGTTCAAAAGCATTTACGACATAGGCACTATCGGAATAAATGTGCAACTCCACTGGTTCTTTCAAGAGTTTGAGCCCCTCAATTACGGCGGTTATTTCCATTTTGTTGTTTGTGGTGTCGGGTGAATATCCGCTATATTCTTTTTTGTGGTTGCCGTAGATTAGGATGCCACCATATCCGCCCTTTCCGGGGTTTCCGCTACACGCCCCATCGGTGTATAATTCAACTGTTTTCATTCCTTTCCGCCTCGCTTGTGTTTTATTATGTGACTTTATTATAGCGGAAAAGAATTTTGTTGGCAATTGTTTTGAGTTAAACAAATTATTTATAATTTTGTCGATTTATGTTTGACTATATATTATAAATAATATATAATAGTGATATCCGAGGATGAGGAGTGTTGTGTCAAGGGCTATACAGCCCGCAATTCTCAATCCGCGTGGCTCTTGGCAAAACAAAAAATCTAATAAAATAATAAAAGGGCTAGCCTCACTTCTCGCTCGGAAATTTATAAGTATAAAGCGTTTTTCCGACTTCAAATACGCGTCGCAATACTTTGTTACTGCACCTCAATCAAGATAGTCACATATGTCCAATATGCTCCTACCTTGCTTTTCGGTGCGAGCCTCGTCTTGCTTGGTATTTGAAGTCGGGGAGGTGGAAGGCTTTGCCTTGAATTGGAAGTCTTTGTGTCATACCGACCGAACCGACGAAAGGCGGTGAGCGGAGTGTATCTATAAGGTTCTCCATTTAAGCGGAAGGCTTCGCCTCGGATTGGAAGAGCAAAACCGCAAGCGTTTTTGCGGGGGCGAGGTGCTCGGTCGCTTCGCTTCCCTCGTGACGGCGACGGGCGTCCCTGTTGTGTGCGGTCGCCCACCACCTTGCTCGGAAGCCCTTTGGGCTTGGATTTGAAGTAGAGATTCTTCGCATTCGCTCAGAATGACAATAGGGTTGATTGGAAGTAGATTTACTCCGCTCACCACTTGGAAGTGGTTCGGTCGAAATGACACTTATGGTGTGTTCCGTTGTGTCATACCGAGAGAGCGTGAGCGAACCGAGTGTATCTATGTGGTTGTCCTTATGTAAGGGCAAACTGCACGTTCTAGATTCTTCGGGGCTACGCCCACTCAGAATGACAATAATGGTGATTGAAAGTAGATACACTCCGCTCGGTACAAGTACCTCGGTCGGTATGACAAGGGGTGGTAGTGCTCACTCGGCTTATGTCATTCTGAACGCGATAGCGGAAGAATCTAAAACGAAAAGCGGTTGGATTTGAAAGTAGATACACTCCGCTCGGTACAAGTACCTCGGTCGGTATGACACGAAATAATATTCTAACCGTGTCATTCCGACTGAGTGGGGCTCGCTCCACGAACGGAGAGAATCTATATGGTCGTCCTTATGGACAAAAGGTTGTTTAAAAACGCTTGAAATATATATACTAAAGATAGGAGAAAATAATTATGCTAAACTCTGGTGCAACTAAATACAAAGTTAATCATCCTTTCTCACATTTGTTTAAAAGTATTGTTCTAGGAATACTCGTACTTGTTTCGGGTATTCTTTCTTTGAATATGTACAAATATTTTAGCAATGATTACAAAGTTAGTGCGGCAACGGTTTCGGCAAGTGACCTATACACCAAGGGTAGTGGTACATCATCTTCTCCCTATGTAGTAAATTCTTGGAATAAATTCGTAGCCCTTGCTACAATGTATAGAAATTCTTATAAATACTACAAGTTCGCAGGCAATATGACAATTTCGGACAATAGTACTGGTTATTCTTATTCGGGGACAACAATTTATGATAATACGAGTAGTGGCACAGTCCTTAATTATTGTATTCCATATTTTTATGGGTATGTAGATGGAAATGGAGTGGAGATTACTGTTGCTGGTACGGCTCACGATTCTGGTACATTTCATCCACTGTTTAATTCAATCGAACCACTTTCGGTTGTTGCAAATATGACGGTTAAGTGGGTTGATGGTACTTATGGTGTGATAGATATCTACGATTCTGCATTTGCTCGTTCTATAACTAGTGCAACTCTTCAAAATATACATTTAAATTTTCTCGGTTTGGATTCGGGCGTTGTAATGTATTCGACTGCGGATGACTTATTGGGTACCGGAAAACAATGTGGCACTCTAGTTGGGACAATTTACGCTGAGAGCGTTATTGCACCTAGTTATATTGTAAATTGCTCTGCCTCTATGGGGGAATATGCCAATATTAAGTTTGATCGTGATGATCTTTGGTCGGTAGGTGGGCTTATTGGTGGATGTGATCCGGATTCTTCAACTTCCACTAGGAGCAATGTTTATATAACAAACTGCCACTTTTCAGGAGTTATGTCTATTAATAGTAATTCTTCTAGCGGTAGCGGCAGTAACTCGCTAATTGCTTCCGGTTCCAGTTATCGTCGAGTCGCTGCGGGTATTATTGGTTCTAGTTGGGATGGTTCAGGTACTTCCGATGTAAAGGTTTATTTGACTGGATGTACGGCAAATATTCAATTTCAGTTTTATGTTTCCACCAGTTCTGCTAATGGATTATATTTTGCGAGTTATGACAATGCACTATCCTTATGTGGATTGGCAGGGCATAGATACATCTCTACTAACACTAGCAACTCATATGTTATAACGGGATGTGCGGTAAATTATTATAGGTGGGGAGAGGGCTCACCATTTATGGAATATACAGACAGTAGTACCACATACTGTACTATGGTTTTTGTTAATTATCAGTTTAGTTCAAGTTCTTATTCAACATACTTTAAGTCGTCGTATTTTAAGATATACACTCTAACCTCTTTAACTAATTCATCAATTTCTACGACGGAATGGAATGCGACTTATTCGTTTTGTTATGTTAACTCTTCGCAATCTATATCTACATATTCTAGCCTTTTTAGAACTTCTCAAGGCACTAATGGCGAAACAGAGGGTGGAGGATATGTCTTGTCGGCAAGAGAGGATGGAACTCTGGGTGTCCATGGTATGTGGTCGTCTATTACCGGCACCCTTTCGCAAGGGTCGAGTGCTAGGGTATGGTCAAATAGCACAACAACCATTAGTTATTCGTCCAATGTAATTGAGGTTTCTACTGCAAAGCAACTTGCATATCTTGCAAAAGTGTCATATGAAAATTCGGAAAACTTTAGTGGAAAAACAATCAAGTTGACTGCAGATATCGACCTTGGTGGTCGCATTTGGCTTCCATTTAGATACTTCTATGGAACTTTTGATGGGCAGGGGCACACGATAAGCAATATGTTTGTGTACTCGGCTTTGCCAATATCTGCGGTGAACACAACCAATTTTTCGTCTAGTTATGGAGAGTATGCGGGCTTGTTTGTACAAACCAACGCCTCTTCCGTTATAAAGAACTTGAAGTTTGATGGCGTCAGAGTTGAGCTAAACGAAAAATTGACAGGTGTTTATGGCAGTGTAATTTCCGCTTTTGATAAGGGTGCTACCATTAGCGATGTGCTAATTGAAAATGTGCACACAATTTTGTATAAGACTGGCAAAACCAATAACATTATGTTCTTTGGGAATGTAATGGCTTATTCGACCGATAACCCTTACAACATTTCTGGTGTGGCGGTTATGAATTCGTACTTGTATCCAATGGTTATTAACTCGGGTGCAAGTTCCACTTGCTTCAAGGCAGAATATTCAAAAACCAGTATATTTGTGGCTCGTACAATAGACGGCAGTTCGTCCCATTCAATTAGTGAGGTGGGATATTACAATTGTGGTAGAGGTAGTTCGGGGTATATTGCAAATTCAAACATCTTGGACACTTCAACATATATGAACGGCTTCCAAAGTGCATTTACGTGCGACCGAGAGGACGGAAAATATGGTGGCTCTTGTACAATAACCGATGCGATATTTGATGCGACTAGTAGTGTGCTCGCCACGGCGTACAGTTCTAATACACCTAGTGCTAGCACTACAAACCGTATCTTCCCTTCTGGCAATACGGCAGGTCCTGCACTTCAGAAGGATTATATAAGGGCTATCTACGAAGGTGACTACCTAGATAAATGGTTTGTGGTTTGGTGGGAAGATGATGCGGGAATTTTCCCAGATTGGACTGACCCAAACTACTTGGTATCGTCGATATTTTACCCTAATAGTGCCGGTAGTGTGTTTGCAGGGCTATATAGAATTTTAGACCTTGTAGACATTATAGATGTAGAGTTTGCCACGGTTGAAACAAACGATAGCACCACAAATATGGCGGGAAACGGCGTATTTGATATGTCGCTTTCAACTACTGCTGCTTCAATGCCACAGGTTTATGACGCAACAACTAGTTTTGGATATGAATCCTATTCTCAAAATTATACAAGTTACAATGGCACTAGGGTGTATAGTAGGGCAAATAATGCAACTATTACAAACAGTAGAGTCTTAACTTATATTTATTTTAATGATGGTGCTTTGGATGAAGATTCGATTTATTCTTGTAATCAATATCAATTTAGGTTGTATAACAACTATAACCCTAGTGGCGCAATTTCTCACCAATTCTCGTTTACATATAATGGGGTATATTATGAAAAAATTACCCCTAAGGTAAATTCATCAACAAACCTTTATGCCTCTACACTCGATGGCAATACGGGAACTGGTTTTAGTATATTTCAAAATAGTTCCTTCTACTACAACGGCAAGACGTTCTATTTTAAGAACATCGACGACCTTGTGATTACGGCAGTGCACGAGGGGAATGATGTGTATTACTTTGCCGTGGCGGAGTTGACGACCGGCACACCAACCCACACTGTTACGGGTGCGGAAAAGGTTGGCACAATTAGTAGCAGTGGTTCGGTAGACGATTATGATAACTATAGCGTTTTGGCTCAAGGTGCAACTGGTAGATACAAAATAAGCCTTTATAAGGTTACATCAAGTTCTTCGGTTGTCATTAGTTACACCGACCCAATCCCTTGGAGCAGTTATGTGCTTGACGCAAGCAGTTATGCAAACAACAAGGAATATTTGTATACAAACAAGTACTTTTGTTTGGGGAGCACGACCGCCGCAACGGAAAGCCTTAGAAATTTTGAAATAGGGTTGTATAGCAAGACAGAACATATAGGTGCTTCGACTGCTTCCTCAACTTACTCTACTTTGGGAGTTGCCGATTGGAGCATAACGAGAAACACAACCACTCAAGCAAAGACACTTACGTTTAGTTCTGGTTCTGACGAGTTAGACGGCATATTCTATATGGTCTCCGTGGGCGAAATGAGCGAATTTAATTCGACATTTACTATGGAAGATTTGGAACGTGCGGACATTCCATTCATTGCCGTGTCGTATGACTACGACGATATGTACACATATCATATTGGTGACGACATTGGCGAGTCTACGGGTTCAAAAGACTACATCTACACCCGTACGGACTTTAATGTCTTTGATAGGGACTACAACACCATTGCAACGCCTAGCAATGCAATAAAAATTACTTGTGGCTCAACGACTATTACTACTATTCCAAACGACTGCTTTATTTCGTGGAACGGCTTGATTTGGGGAAATAGTTCGTCTATGCCATCGTTTACTTGGACGGCTTCGGCACCTTCGGGATATACAATAACTCAAATTTGGATAAACAAAGAGGACAATGAGGGAACGTATAAGCCGGACGAAACTATCTATCTTCAAGGCGGAACATATAACGACGTAACCTTTATTGGCAACACCTCGTATGCAATGATGAATTCGTTCCTTGTGTCATTTATGCACATCGACGCAATTTGTGGCGATGCGACGACCAATATTCCAATTTTTGTGGACTTTGCATCGGGGCACAACGGGTTTGTGGACAGAACTAGTTCCACGGTGTTTACAATAAACAACAAAACCACGGGGACTTCGTACTACACTTGGAGCCACGCTAACGGATACCTAAGGTCGAGCATTCCATTTGTTGAAACCTCGACAATGTCGCTTGCCATTTCGGGCACGGGCTTAAGCCAATATGACTATATGTCCTTTGCCATTACGGCGGGCGGAGTAACTAGGACTTGGTACTTTGCAAACGAGGGCAACTCATACTTGACAAGTGCATATGTGACGGGCGTGGATAGCACAACCAGTCCAACCGAATATGGGTTCAAGATTACAAAAATCCCATCCTCGGGCTTTAGTGTGGACATAAACCAAATCACCGCCGACAACGCGGACAGGGCTAGCATATATGTTACGTTCCATAGGTTTGGTTGGGAAGACTTGGCACGCGCGAAGTATCATAGTGTTTCTTCCACCACTGGAATGGCAACAAAACTTAGCACCTCGGACGGCGCTTACCAAATTACAAACGAAATCGACCTAGCGGTATTTTGTATTATAGCGGACGGCAACACCGCCGTAAACGGAAAGTTTGCAGTAGCGGACAGGCGTCTTGATATGTCGGGATACATCGCTCCAAAAATGGACAAATTTAGTGGCACTTTGGACGGCAACAACACCCTTATTGAGAACTTCTATTTTGGGTCAAGCACAAAGCCGTTTGTTAGTACGCTTAATGGAACGCTTAGTGGGCTATATTTCAAGAACCCTAAGTATGACAACGAAATTATAAAAGACCTAGACACTACGACCGACTGGGACGACGACTTTAAACCGCTTAGTGGGATTTTGGACGAGTGGAAATATGATAACTATTATTATTATACAACTGCTGTTATTTGCGGAGAAAATTATAATGGGTCGGGTAAAATAGAATATTGCGGACTATATGTAGACGCAAATAATC
Organism: uncultured Christensenella sp.; assembly: GCA_964455585.1. Taxonomy (GTDB): domain Bacteria; phylum Bacillota; class Clostridia; order Christensenellales; family UBA1242; genus UBA11490. The sequence goes on along the minus strand of CAYVXW010000003.1, from coordinate 63,625 downwards.
CATTAACATTCTATTTGCCAAGTGGGGTTGATTATAGATCCGCATCCTTTTCTGGCATTGTTGGTTTTAATGATAATATTCTTAGATATTGTTCGTCGGAGTGGGGAATTAGAATAATTGGAAAAGCAACAGGGACAGTTTATATTGACGGAATTGGTGATGGGGATTATGGAATAGAAAACTCTTATTCGGTTATTAATAACTTGCTTCTAGATGATTTTGATAGAAATGGCAAAAACGTTTATATTTATGTGCTTGCTGAAAATAGCGACTTTCTTAATAGATGTTATGGTGCTACCGCACTTACTTATAATATAAGTTCTACTAAAGTAACAAAATTTGGGTTGACCAATCTAATTGGCGATGTTACCTATTGTTACTCCTCCTTTTACTATGGCTCTTACTTTAGCACGGACACGGGTACTCCTGCAAAACTAAGTGTTGCGCCAAGTAGTGAGACGGGCGTTACTTCGCTTACTCCTGCCCAAATGGAAAACAAGAATAACTTTACGGGATTTTCGTTCAATTCCGTTTGGTTCCAAGACACCAGTTGTGAAGGGTGGCACGGAACGGATTCCAGTCCAGACTGTGGGCGTTTCTACAACCAATACAACCATAAATGGCCACTTATTATAAACGGTGGCATTGACCTAGCAACCTTCGATGCGTCAATGTTTGAGTGCTATGTAAACGGCACAAAGATTACGGCAACCAGTGTTGCAAGTGGTGCAACGGGCTTCTATAACTATGATGACGGCGACTATACTTTGAGGCTTACTACAAGCGATGGATATTATAGTGATGTGCATGTACTTGAAATTGAAGGATATCAAGAGACCGTAATGTCGGGGCAAGATTTGAGTTTGTATCCATATGTTGGCGATATTAGTTCAAACAATACAAACATTACAAGTGTTAGGTTGGTTTCCGTCAAGTATGCGGGGACGGCACTTGATGTATATAAATATGACACAACGCAAATTTTCACACATCATTATGGTGAATATGAGCGTATTGAATTTACTATTCCTAACTTCACGGGCGACACGGGCTCGAAGTTGCAATTCTACTTTGAAACCCCTAGGGTTATTGTCCAAGAAGAAACGGCAAATAGCAATAGTGGGGTCAAGGCTACATCCAATATGTCCAATAACCTTTCAAACTCGCCATATTGTGTGGGTACGGCAAAGGTTGACGAAAACGGTCAAGTTGCATCCAATGGTGCATTTACCGCATACTATATGTTGGCAATGGACAAAAATGTAACATTCAACGTGGGCGAGACGGCGGACAACCAAAGATACACACTTTTAAACCTTGCTTCTAGCACGGGCACGGAGCTAAAAAACATAACCACGGCGGAAATTTTTGATACTGCTACTGGCAAATATGTTGCAAGCAGTGCCGATTGGTTTGGATTTAGTTTGGCAAGCCAAATTGCAAACGGAAACGAGTTGGCGTTTACTTCATCGTCGCCATCCACGGCACTTTCGGCAAGCACAAACAACCTAATTTCCCTTGACCTTGTGGCTCTTGGAAATGTAAATGAGGTTGTAATTCTCAAGTTTAGTGAGGTTGCGTATAGCGTAAAAGTTACAAAGCCTACCGACACTGGATTTGAAATTAAACTTTTGGGCAAAAATAGCCAAACTTTGGCAACCATCAATTCGGGTTCGGCGGGGGACATAAGTACATATATTACTTATTCCAACTTCCACAACCTAAAAATTCAAATTGTAGAAACGAATAGCGATAGAAGGCTTAGTGCATTAAACTTTGGTGCAGGCAACAACGTATACGACGGCTATACAAAGGACAACGGAACGTTTGTGTTTACAAATAGCCCATCGTCTAGTGGCACATACACTATGACCTTTACGCCTACGGGCGAAACAACGGCTACAACGCTTTATTCCACCACGGGAAAACCTCAAGTGGGCACGGCGTCGCCAATTGTAATTTCTATTAGCACCGCTAAGTCGGCTATACCTATTAAGTTTATTTACAACGCCGATGCAAGAGTGGGGGCTTATGCTAGTTTCTCAGTTTATGAGAGTTCAACCAGTTCAAGCGGAAAACTATCTAGCGACACCACCGAGCGTGAAGTTACATTCAATCTAAATATTGGTGCAAATAGCACTATTAGCCTAAAGTCATATGAGAACACGGCTCTTACCACAATAACAAGCCTAGGAAACCAAGTGTTTGCAATTGGCAGTGCATATTATAGGTTTATTATCTGTGAGGGAACCACATATTCTTCAAGCAAAATTGTTGTTAGCAACAAGACGGCAAGCATAAATTCGTTTAGTTTCTCGGTTAGCGAAACTTCGCCTAGAACCTATTCAATTTATACAATTGAGCAAAAAGCCATTACTTTTGAAACTAACGACAACAACATTTATTCGTACGATTATTATTCGACCCTATACACCGACAAGGGGGCTAGGGTTAGTTATGCAATTTCCACAACCGACAACTCATCGTTTAGTGGAACGGGCACGGTGCTAACAAACGAGGCACTAACCGACAGGTCAAAAACCCTTTATGTAGACCACAATTCAACTATGAAGTTTAGCATTAGCACCGCGGACAAAACCGAGGGCGTAAACCATAGTGACCTATTTGAGGTTCAAAATACCGTGGCTACTTGTAGCACGGCTACTTCGTGGGGTAACGACACTCCTCAAACCATTACGGCTAGCGGAAAAGTTACACCAAAAGTTAAGATTAGAACCACTACATTTGAAATAAATGTGGCAAACTATGTAAAACAAAGTTATAGACCTATTGTTGCTATGTACAAAGCGGGCACAACAACGCTACTTACATCCGCCACCGCACTTGCTACAAACGGCACGGCAAACGATACCGAAACAAGTGTTACAATAACCGGTCTATCCTCGGTTAAGGGATATTCCTATACTTGGCGTAAAGTTGTAAATAGTGCTATGACAGAGCCTGACAACTTTATTACATACTATCAATTAGTCACATCTGTTGGAAACTACTTTGAGTTTAGCCGTGGCGACACAACTCCTCAAGTAGACGATATCTTGATTTCCATAGAAGCCAACAACTTGGTGGCAAATAGCGAAGTAAATTATTCAAGTGTTACATCAACCATAACTGTTGGCGATAGGGTTCAACCAAAGAGCCTTAAGGGAATTGTTATTCCGGCACTTGATAACAATGGTGCAAGCATTGCGTCTATCGTATTTACCTATGCTCCATACATTACTGTTTCGTTCTATGATGCGGGATATATTTATGAGTACTCCCAAAGGGCACTAAACGACACAAGCCTAGTGGGTTACAAGGGGCTTAGTGTTAGTGGATATATGGGCAATGGCTCCGACTTTAGTTATGGCACAACCACGGTTGCTCCAATCAAGACCGAGACGGGATACTTATATACCTATGACCTAAGTGGCACCGAAAACGATAACTCGCCATCCACCGAGCGTCAAGTTATCCTAAAAGTGGATTTGACCGTTCAAAAGGGCTATGTACTAGACGGTTGGTACTCTAACGCAGTTGGCTCCACCATATCTTCTACACTTTCGCCAATTAGTGGCGAGGTGGCAAACAAGTATAAAGTGGTAGAAGAGTCGACCACCGATGCGAACGGCAACACCATTTATACCTTGTATATTTCGCTTAGCAAAAATATGTTTAGTGCGGACGAAAGGGGAATGATTTCCACCAAGTTTGTGCCAAAGATTAGCGAAATAAAGGTTGCAAGCAACCCAACTTACGAAATCTATGGTTTGGGCACTTTGACTGTTGTAGATAGTTATGACGGACATAGTGTGTCGCTTCTAAACAAAACCATTTCTAGTTTCACTGGCATTGTAAACAACGGCGGTGGTACAAGTTTTGGAACTTCAATTTACTATTATTCCAACCTTACTTTGATCGCAACACCTGCTAACGACTTTGCTATCCAAAAGTTTGTTTATACGGGTTCTAGCGGAAGTCTTGCCGACGTTGTGGGCATTGGGTCGGGGCGTAACGATTCCACCTCTGCAACCGCAACTCAAGACATTTCGGGATATTATCCACACGTAACTGTGTTTACTATCCAACTAGAGTTTGTGGCAAAGAACAAAATTTCTTCCACCACTGGCACTTTGCAAAAGATGTCCGCGGATAACACCAAGACATATTCCGACATTGTAAGTGGCGGAAATGCCGACACTATGGGCTACAAAAACCTAAGTGCAACATATTCGCTAAGTAGCGGATATTCAATTAGTTACTTTAAGGTCGAGGTTTATGAGGGCTTGGAAAATGGCACGCTAAAGGCTACGTACTTTATCGCTCCAAATTCAACCACAACCAAGATGTATACCTCATCAAATCTATCGTCCTATGACACCATCAAGCACCTAAATAGCGGAAACAGTGTCAACTGGTCAACCTTCAAGATGACCGCCACCGCCACCCAACTAAACATCCAAGTTCTTGGCTCAAGCAGTGGTGTTAGTGGTGCTTTGGCAAATGCTTATAGCAACTTCTATAGCACAAGTTATAGGTTTGTAGTAAGCATTGGGGTTACTGAAAATGTTGATGTGGTTAGCATAAATGTAAAATCGGGCAGTCACATAACCCCAGTTCAAGCGGGCGTTACCGCAAGGTATCTAAAGGTATTTACAAATACAATATCGAGTAGCGAAACTTCTACTTCCGCTAACCCAGTTTATCCAGTTGTATATAGCACGGCGGGGGTAACATACCTAAGCGCTCCACTTGCAACGGGCTCCGAAAAGGCTAGATACAATGTGGGCGGGGTTGCGATGTACTCGTTTAACTACCTTGTATTCGACTTGGGTAGTGATGTTACTATTAGCAAAATTGTATTGCCATATAGTTCGTCCAAGTCGTACGATTCGCTATACTTGGCTACCGCTTCGGCAAACACAGGTGGCTCGTGGCACGCAGATAGCACAAAGTGGTATACCGCATACGACGAGTATGTAGACGGCGAAATGACCGAACAAAGGACCATAAACTTTGTGGCTAGCGAAAAACTAAGTGTGGTAAATAGCAGTGTATTTGCTCTTAGCACTCTAGGTTCGGACAACAAGACCATTGCACACAACGCAAGTACGCTTATGCCAGTGGTTGGCGGTTATACATATAGGTTTGTGTCCTCTATGTCCAACTACACCTTCACTATTACCGCATACAATTCAAGCCTTGAGGCACTAACATCTACTGTTACTTACAACACCGTAAGTTCTATGACCGAAAGTGCAACAATTGCTACAACCAGTGATGTCAAGTACATTGGCGTTACATTTGTAAGAAACACCGCTTCAACTACTTTGTGGAACGACTTTAACTCCTCTTATAACTTTGGCTTCCAAATTTGTGAGAACCTAAGCCTTACTGGCTATTCGACAAAGTCTAGTTACAACTATTTGGTAGGCGTGGGTAGTTACAATTTGTATTACCAACTAATTGTGCCGGATAATGAGTTGGCAAGTACTGCTATGGGTAGGTCGACTTCAGGTAAATTCTATCAGGGTTCAAATGATTGCTTCGGAAATTTCTCGGCTTCAAGTAAGTCGTGGACTATATCTTCCGGTTATTATACAAAGATTAGTAATGACTATAAAGTAATAGCAAATACATATAGTAATAATGTAACTATTAGCACCGAGCAAGTTGAAACAATTGTCTCAAAAATCCAACACACCAGTTTGCTTACCACTTCCAATAGGGGAAGATATGTAGATTATTATGGTGGCAAACCCCGTAATACCATATTTGATTTTGCAACAAATCTAAACGATACCGATTTAAAGGGCTTTGATGTAAACAAGTTGCAACTTGTTAATACTGGAGCGGATAATATTATATGGGATGGTGGTGACTCCTCAACTTCAGGTCATTTTGAGGATATGATTCTTAGTCCAGCATACATAAATCATACCCAAGTTAACGTAATCGTTCCAACGCTTACTATAACCGAAAAGCAATATACTCATTCTATCGGTCACGGATGTAATACAAATGACTGTAGTTTGTGTTCGGGTGCGGGAATACTAGCACTTTACACAACACTTAGCCCTACGGCAAGCACATCTACGGTTAGCCCAACAAGTACCAATTATGTAGGTTGTAGTGCTACGGTGAACTTGAGTGCAACAACTTCTGGTATCACTCAATACACCACAACCGGCAAGACCGCTACGGTAAATACTCCAAACGGAACTGATACCATTGCTCCAACCACAAATAATTTAAATTCGGATACAGGGCGACCAAGTTCGCTTCCAAGCGAGTTTGACGGCGGGGTAATGTATGGAAATCCAAGTAGCAAAATTGGTATTTACAACAAGTATTATGCCGAGGTGACTGTTGGATACTATACCATTTTGGCAGTCCAAGCACTTATTCCTGATGCCACATCGGACGGAAAAGTTTATGGCACGGGCGTATGGCAAATTGGTGACAACAAAGTAACAAACTCTAAGTACAACTATGGTTCATATGGTACTTGGAGTTCGGGCGAGGTAGTTGGACAGTTGTCCGACAACACCTCAAACATTTATGACGGAAGCAGTTGTTTGGTATTTACTATCAAACGCACACTTGATACTCCTCCTTCAACTTCGGGGGACAATAAGTATTCCGTTAATATGTATCAAAAATATCGTCGTTCATTTAGTACCCATATTTTGGGTTATGTAAATAGATACGACACTTCAACCACTCTATCTAGAGCGGACGGCGTTACTATATCGCTTGATGCTAGCGGAAGCACAACCACAACTGCTAGTGGCACTTCCATTACATTCTATCTAAGGGACAAAAACGGCAATGTATTTGCTCATATGGTAGTAACGGGCGACAATGGCAACACCAGTATTACAGCATACAACACCGGCAAAGTTACGGCGGTCGTTGGAACAACACTTACATTTACAACCACAATGCACGGACTAAACAAGTATTATTCCATTAGCGGGGCATACGTTTCGTCTAGCAGTTCGGTTGCTAGCACCACTCCATATTTGCCAACAAACATTTTGGATGGTGGAAATGCAAGCCTTACAAGTTCGGGAGGCTCGACTAAATCATTCTCTCAAGCAACTTCTTCCGACGCATCCACCCACAACTACCGAAACAACACACTCACTTTTGGTCAAGACTTGACTACAAGTGGTGCATTTGCAATTATTGATGCCAGTGGCAGGACTACTTACAACAAAGCCACCTATGTAATCCACGAAAATGGAAGTATTTACACTGCCGATGATATGTATTTATTTACATATTTCGACTTCTATCGTGAGGTTTATTTGGAGGCTATCAACCTAACCACAGGCAGGCGTGTAGTATCCACAAGTGGAACGGGTGCAACTACCAACGTAAATATAACCAACTATACCGTAGGTTCAAATACGGGCAATGTTGATTATTCGGGTGGTGGAGCACTTGGCGATACAAACGGATACAAGATTATTTATGTAAGAGAGGGCGACTCAATTACATTTGCTATGTCGGCAGGAAACTTTAGTGGCGGATATCAAATTATTCCTTATTCGCTATCTAGATACAATTCTACCACTAGCCAAAACAATACTAGAACATCGCTTCTTAACGATAACAATAGCCTAAGTACATTTGCTAATTTGACCAATTATAACGCCAACTTTACAACCATTGGTGCGTTTAATACTCTAAATAACAATGTATCTAGTGCAATTAGTCGTACTGCTACCACATCGGCTTTGGAGTCGGCTATTACAAACAAATATAACTTGCATTATGCAATGTTCTTTGTAGATAGCGTTCAATTGCAAGTTGAAACCGTTCAAAATAGCGACCAAAATATTGGTAGCGAGGCAGAGCCTAACAAACTCACAACCAAAGTTGCATTTACAAGTACTACAAACTCAGTCAATGCATCTATTACCGAAATTAGTGTATACTCCTCTCGTGCAAACGACGGAACACTTTCGGGCAACCCTCTAACCGAAAAGGGTTGTGTGGCAATTGGCGGATGCTTTGTAAATAATATAAGTCTATACTTTAGGTTTAAGTATTCACCAGACAGTGCTAGTCAAAGTTGGAGGCTAAGCACGTGGGATAGGTGGTTTAATGCAAGTTATGACTCCATTGGTTTGGATGCGGTTTCGTATAACAATCCATATTACCACTTGGCAGACAAATCAGTTACTTATAACTCCGACTTTGCTTTGTCAAATAATGTTGGCAAGGAAAGTGGCGATTTGCGTTCGGCAATTGTACTAAACTTTGACCAAATATACACCTTTACATTCAAGTTTAGGGAGTATTCGGGCGGAGCGTTCAACGATGTAAATTCCGACAACACTACATTTGCAACAATCGGAAATGTATTGTATGTGGGAATTACCGACTACACAAGCGGTTCTACAAGAGTTGGAATGACGGGCACAACCGTTACTTATAAGTACAACGAAACAGTTACCGTATCCGCTTGGGCACCATCGATTACCGGTCAAAATCCATATAGGCTAGTAAAAGTGTCTAAGTCGGGCTATCCAGTAGGCGGAATACTTGACCAAGAGAACGAATCAAACGGAACAAACATTTCGTCTAACTACACCTTTGCAACTACTACTAGTGGTAGTCATAGTTATGCAATAAATGGTGGATTCAATAGCCTTACAAATGTTGATACAACCCCAACCACAAAGTTTACTTTCTTATCCAAATCGGCTACTCAAGGCACATATTACATCGACTTTGTTGCAACAACCAAGGTTGCCGACAACGAAGTTACTATGATGTTCTATAGTGCTAGTGGATATAATAAGCGTGAAAGCCTAACGGGTGGAACTTATACCTTGTCGGTTGACACATCGTCCACAAATTCAGTTACAATGCGTGGAACGACGGGCGGAACTGCCATTATGTCGTATGACGGGTCAAAATATATTGATAGGGATGCAACACTTTTGGGCTCAGTAAACACCTATGGCGAAGGTTTTGAGTTTAAGGAGTGGAGTATACTAGACGAAAACGGAAACGCATATTCCGCCATCTCTAGCGAAAATCTATCGTACAACACATCCAACTTCAAATTGAGCAACACTTATGGCAAAACTTTGCGTGCAATACTAGTTGTATCCGAAAAGAAACTTAACCTAAATGTTTCTACCTCAATTGTTGCAGGTGCGGATTCGTCTTCGTCGGGAGCATTCGGTCACTCCGATACTCTATACAAAGACGCCAACCGTACAATTCCAGTAACGGGTGAAGACTTTGGTTACACTGTGGTATCTTCGGCATCTATCAAGATTGGCGACAACTATTATGTAATTAGCGACGGCAAAGCAAAAGCAAAGATGAATTATTATGCGGATGATGATGATGGCACCGGTGATTGGGGCGTTTACTATTATTACAATGGCTTTGCTTCTACTTCGGGTGAATACGGTTATACTCTAAATAGTTCATTCCAAACAACTATTCCAGAGGTTGTTGGAGGTCAAAGCATTGTTGTTACAAATAGTGCTAGAACCAATAACTATGCAATTGCAGGGGTTTATAAGTTGCAAGGTTCGATATATCAAATCAAATATATTGATGGCTCGGGCTCAGAGAAAACATTTAATATCTACCCTTCGGGCGGAAAATTGTATACCGATTCGTCGCATACAACTCTACTAAATGTTTCTAATCTTTCATTTGTACTAGAATATACCTTAGTTAATAATATAGGACTATATTACAACAATGGTGGCGTAATCGGTGCGGTTTCTACCTTTACGAGTGTATCACCATATGATGGATATATCTTCAATGGCTTGGATACTTTACTATTTGTACAAAATGGAGTGGCTTATGCGGATAGCAACCATCAATCGGCAATCCCATCAAGCATTTATACTTACAACTCTAGTCCTCTAGTTGCGCTAAGCAATGGCACTACCGCAATCATTTCGGACAACACGGTTGTAATTAATGGCACTACCTATTATGTAGGTCTTGGCAGTCCTGAGGGGCTTCAAAATAATGTTGATGCAACGATTTATATCAAAGCCGACACATTCAATTCTCTTGTTTCTCAAGACGCAACAGGTGCCGACGATTTGCGTATTTGTGGCAGTGGAAATAGTTATGACTATCTACTACTTAGCACTTATTCTTTAAATTTGAGTAATGCTAGTTCAAATGAGGTTTATGTTGGATACTTTGGTGAGTTTACACTAAAGGGCGAGGCAAAGAAGACCAACCCAGATGGTTCGGTTAATACCGAAAACATTGGTTACTACTTTGATAGTTTCCTAAATAGCAACTTGACAAGTACTAGTGGCTACGCTGTAAACAACACCTTCCTATCTACTCCAATTGTTGCAGTTACTTCGGGCGACAATAGGGGTCAATACTCAGTTGGTGCAAGCAACAAAGTAACTTTGGCGGACGGAAAAGAATATACCGTTTCGGGCAATAAGTTATATTTGGGAAGTGCGGAAGTATTTGAGTTTAGTTATGACATCTATACCTATGCAAATCACAAAACCTCGCTTACCGTCGGTGAACTAACTGACTATGGTACCGAGAGGCTTGAATATGTGGCAAGTGCTACAAATAGGCTAAGTAGTCTTGATATCGTAATTAGGTTCATAAAGACTCCAACGGTTGTAGTCACTATTGCCAACATTAATGGCAATCTAGAAGACCTATACGCAAGCGATATGTCCACATACCTTGGCTTATCCGGCTTTACAAAGTCGACAGTAGGTGAAACTACTGTTGCCACAAAAGAATATTCGGTTAAATATAACACAAGCATTACGGGGCTTACGGCAAGTTTGCTTGTAAAACCTAGATATGTATCGGGTAGTTATATTAGCGGATATCGCTATTTGGTAGTTGACAAGGGGTCAACTTCGGCTCTACTTTCTACCACAATAGACAACACAAATACAAATATCACATTCAGTCTATCGTCTATCAAAAGCGACACAAGTATTTGTATATACTACGTTCCAATTTATGAGGTTAAGGTTGACCCAATCACTTCTGGCAAGGGTACAATCACCACCAACTTTACAACCGATTATTACTATACAACCTATAGTTATACGGGAACTATCCAAAGTAGTGTAAACACTCACGTAAGCGGAATGTACAATATCAAGGACTTGTCTACCGCCGATGGACAAATTGATTATGATACAAATTATTATGTAAACACCACCTCGTTTGGTGCAACCCTTGAAAAGACCCAAACTCAAACAACCACTAGTGCGGTATATCTAATTGGCACTTATACCGACCTAAACGGCACTATTCACAAGTCGTCATACGATGTAACCATAACCCCAAGTTATCCAGATATCGCTGCCGACTGGAAGAATTTGGAAAGATATGTTACAACTGACATAAAGTTTGGTTCAAATGCAAGTAACACTATTTCAAACCCTAACTATGACGACGCTCATTTGTGGGGTGCAAACGAGGCATATAGGGAGACTTACAACAAGTCAACCCTTGTAGTTAACGCTTCTACTGTAAATGACGATAGTACTCTAGTTATATCTGATAGTACTCACCGCATCACTTGTGGGCAAATACTTAGAGAATATACTATTAGAATTGACACCGAGGTTATTGGCGAGGCTAGTTCGTCCGACTTTATGGACATTGTCTTTGCCGAAAACAAATTTACTCTTAGTGGCAAAAAGGTTTATTTTGAAAACGCTCACGCAACCAAGGATGTAAATTACATTGGTTCTGCGGGCTTTACGGGACTAACCAATATTGACGCAAACCTATATTCTTTATACACCGAAACCACCATATACAATTCAAGTGGTGTATCAACACTTACTAGAAGTATGTTTAGTACAACTACTTCGGATGGAAAAATCCAAGTTGCGGTTTCTATGCCTCTTGGCGTATACAACTCAAACGAGGCTAGTTCAAATAGTTCATATTATATCAAGTACATCTTTATGAAGAAAGTAGTGGTTACTATGGACATCCAACCAACCTATCTTGACCAAAATGCTAGACCAGTTGTGTCAATGGGTCAAATAACTAGCGACTATACACCTGAGAACACCACAAAAGGTCAAAGCACAACTCCAGTAGGTAGCATTGTAGAAAACAACTATGTAGGGAACAATGTTTCAATAAACAACATTGTTGACACCCAAAAAGTTAATACAATCAGTGCCAACTTCCAAGCAAATGTGGCTATGACACTATTTGCCGAAAGGATTGGCGAGGGCACAACATACTCGTTTAGTGGCTTCTATATCGGTGCAACAAAGATATACAAAGCATATAGTGTGTCGGGCAATCAAGTTACAATTGAGGGCACAACATACTATGTAAACAATACTAAGTTATATAGGTACAATACTTTTGAGGACGTAAACTTGGTAACCAACTTAGGTTACTCAATTAGCGGAAACGAAGTACAAGTATATTATTTCCAAACATATATGTCGGTTGGCGGGGCTTCGCGTGTAGGATATCAAATTACCTATACCCCAGGAATGGGTAGTGTAAACATTGTGGCAAAATACATTTTGAGTAGCGAGGCTAAGGACACCATCACCATTCGTGGAAATGGCTACTTCCAATATGGCTATTCGACTGCAACCACAATATCTAGCGTTTCCGATAGCAACACAGTATTTGATAATATTCTATATAACGAACAATCGAACAAGATAACTAGGGATTCAAAGTCGATTGAAAATAATAACTACAACTATATAGTTATAAAGGCGTTCCCGGGGAAATACGCTACACTAGATAGCGTAGTGGGTTATTACGAACACGCCGAACTTAACTTTAATGGTGGTGCTAACCACGAAAAGAGCCTAACTAATAAGTCAGACTCAAAGGGTTCGTATTCGGTATTTGTATACTCGGTTAAAAAGGTTAGCGATGGCGAAAACTATCGTGATGTAACCGCAAACATAACCCTAGTATTCAAGACTGATAGCACCAAGGTTTGGACGCACAATGTTTCGGTTGTTACTCCAAGTAACTATGGTTATACTCCACAAGATGGAAGTCAAACTCCATTTATCCAATATAACGTAAGTACTGCTCAACAACTTGCATATGTTCTAAATGAAAAAACGATAATTTCAAATCGTCGTACAATTATAACGCTTACTGCCGACATTGATTTGTCGGGCAAACTATGGATTCCATACGCCGATGCGTTTATGGGAAAAATAAACGGCAATGGTTATAAGATTACGGGACTTGAGACTGTTTCGTCAAAAGAAATGGTTTATGGCACCGCTTATCCAGATAGCGTAATCCAAAACACAAGTGTTGTGGCAAAAACTGAAGTTACAATGCCAAGTGCGGGGGTTACATACACCACTGTAAACGGCGAAACCATTCCAAATGCAAATAATATTTACTTTAGTAAAGGTACAAATACAACTTATGTTGCATACGAAAATACCCACAAACTTCAAGGTATGGGGCTAGTTGCTACATCTATTCACGCTACAATTATTAACCTAACTATCGAGGGCTTTAGCGGATATTATTACAATGGCATTGGAAAAGCAAACGGTACGCTAATTGGCTACGCCGTAGACACATCGCTTGACGGCGTAATCCTAAAGGGCAATGTATCATACAGGATGGGTTATGAATACAATGGCTTTAGTGGCGGATTTGATTTGTCGGATGCTATCTATGAGGGCACAGGCGACTCCACAGTTGCTACAGGCGGACTAGTGGGATATGCCGAGGCATACTCAAGTGACGCAACCTCCATAGCGTTTACATATAGCAAATATCCAAACGAACTAACCACCGCTTCGGGCTATGCAATAGCAAACTCGGGGGTACAAGGTGCAAGTGTTACGCACTCGTTAGTTGGCGATAACACTGTATTTGGAGGCTTGGTTGGTGCTACACTTAACTCCGACAAGGGCGTAAACGAAAACGGCATTATAAACGAAAATGGCACAAATGTATCGGTTTATGTAAATAATTCCTATGTAAAAATGACGCTTAATACAAACATTGCATCAAGCGGAATTGTTGGAAAACTAGGCTCAAGTGTATCCAACATTTCTATGCACGATATCTATGTTGAGGTTACGGGGGTAAGTTCGTCTAGCGACGCAAACCACGCTCTATCCAACCTTACAAACAATATCACCTCAAACGACTATAATATCTATGTAAAACAAATGATATCTAGTTCGACCAGTTATACTAGCACCACATTTGACAACAACAATAGGTGGTACGATGTAACTAGCGGGGCTAGAGTGCTTAGAATTATGACCACAGAGTACTATACTCCAACTTCAGTTACTATTGAAAGTAATAAAACTTATGCAATTTCTACCGCTCAAGAACTTGCAAACTATCTATATTCGGCATCCTTGAACACAGGAAAGACGGAAGTAGAATTTAGAATAGTAGGCAACATTACCTTTGAGAACAAAATTTGGATTGGATACAAGTTGCCAGCGGGTTACACCCTAAATGGTGGCGGATATACCCTAAGCGGACTATATGTAACCAACAATTCAACAAGCGAAGAGGGATATGGATTGGTGTCTGACAACCTAGGTGGTACAATTAGGGGTATAAACCTAAAAGACTCATATATCTATCTAAAGAACCTAAAATCCATATATGGCGGATTTGTTGCGGGTATTAGTAGAAACGACATCTACCAAGTATATGTAACAAATAGCACAATAGATATGTCGTCACTTATTGGTGACAACTCAATCTATTTTGGTGGTATCACAGGCTACCTAAGTGGAACAATCTACGAAACCGAATTTGATGGAACTATCAACAACGGCTACTATACAACCAACCCATATCGTAGTATAGCAGTTGGTGGCATTGTAGCAGTTTTCTCAAAGTCTAATAATCAAACATCTTTGGTTTCTAGCATTAACAAAACTCATTCGTCGGCAGTAATCAAATATTTTGGTCACACCGATAGAAAATCGGGTGCAGAAGCACTTTCAAATGGATTAAACGACAAAACAACTAGAAATAGTGATATTGGCGGAATGATCGGTCAAGTAAGCAGTTATCAAGTAAGTTCATTTGAGACAATCATCCAAGACTCATACTTCAATGGAAATATTTATAGATACGACCTATCTAATACCACGAATATTGGGTCGGGAATATTTGTTGGGGCTTTGCAATCAGGTCAAACACTAACGATTAAGAATTCCTACTCGGTAGGCAGGGTATATTATAATGGTAACACCCAATATGTTGGTGCTCAAGTTGGTGCTTATACAAACGTATACGCCTTGACCGGCACAGTGGCTACAACCACGGGTATTACAATTACTGACCTTATCAACACTTCGTGCGAAGGGCTAAACAATAGTGATATTTGGTATATGGACACCACGGGATACAACTATCCAGTGCTAGTGGGCAACATTAGGTCAAATGACCTAAAAGTAATAGTTGTAACAGAAGGTGTTGAGTTCGTATCGGGCGAGACTGCCGATAGTGGCGGATACTTTGAAAGCAAATCGGCTTATGACGAGGATGCCGTAGGTAATGTATTCAAAACAATCACCACGGGCATTAAGTACGAAAAGAGCACAAACATTTATAGCAAAGAGTACTATGTAAAGAGTTTGCACGATCTAGTTGTTGGAAGCCCATATTACACATTAAACTTCTATGCAAATACGGGATACCATATTGTGTCAATTGAAGTTAATGGCGTATCGGTTGTGGCAGGTAACCAATATCAAAAAGACGCTTCGTCCGCTCTTGGAAACAATTATAAAACAAGTTATATTGGCTTTAATGTAAATAGCCAACTAGTATCGGGCAAGTCGGGCAGTGCGGTTCAGGTTGCTCAAACTAACGACAACACGGTTAGAATTGTATTTAGCAAAGACTTCTACTATATGCATAGTGCAATAAACGGCACGGAAACCGAAAATAGCGATTATGGCACAATTTCGGTAACCAACACAACTAGAGTGGTTCAAGATGCAAATGGCAATACTACTGCAAATTACAATAACAATGTTGCTAAATCAGGCTACTATAAAAACGGAAATGCTTCGGACAAGTGGAACCTTGTAAATAGCACAAGTAGGTTCTATTATCAAAACTCCAACATTGACGCAAACGGCGTTGACAAAATGTCGGGCGGAAAGGTTGATAATGGAAATAGTACAGTAACATTTACATTTACGGGCAGTTCGTATATGTCTAGTGACGGAAAATACTTTGTTGGCGTAAGACTAAAGGGTTGGGTATACATTCCTTATGGTTCTAGTATGGTATTTGAGGGTGGCATTCCTCAAAACAACAACTCGCTAGACTATGGCAATGCGAACAACTTCCCATACCTAATCGGTATCAAAAACGATGGTTCAAATACCGATGTAGAGTATTACTATGGCTCAAGTGTTCCTTATGCATATATTGCAAACATTGATTCTACCGCCGTAAGCACATCAATGCTTCACGACACTGGTACCTCGTATTACTATGTAACTAGCGGTTCTATTACCGTAACAGTTTCTTCGGCTAGTGCGGGCAGTTATCATCCTTGGGTAGAATATGTATACTATAGTGCAATTGACGAAACACTTCATTATCATTCTCACACAACTAGTGAGTTTACAAACGGCATTTTGACCGGTTGTGACGATATGAACCACCACGATTGCTCCAAAGACAACAACAAGTGTTTGGAGACCGAATCCAAGATTTGGATTGGTGCAAGTGCAAGTGACACATACATTTATATGCCAAATGCCACCGACTATACGGCAGGCAATATGATTAGTGCAAACGAAAATGTTACTATCAAACTTGACGCCGAACCGGGTAGTAGGATTAGTTGGTTCAAGCGTACATTTATTGATTTGACAAGCAAAAACGCCGACGGCACGTATAACACAATTACTTATGTATACGAACTTGCCGAAGACTCTAGTCTAATTGAGAAAGTATATAGTTTGGCTTCAAACGGAACGCTAACCGATATAACCTCATCGGTTGACCATAGCGACATTTCGATACTAAACTCCGTCCTAAGCGGAACTACCTATAACATAAATGTCACGTTCAAACTAAACGCAAACACATTTGGTTTGTACGAATTCCATATGACCGAAAAACTATATAACGTTGGAATTTACTTAGAGCACCCAGAAAACAACAAAAAGATTGATGTAATTTTGGAAAATACCAAGGATTCTGGCTTCTCCTCCACAACTCTATATTCTATCATCAACGATGGTGGTGTTATGAAATATAGCGTAAATGGCGGAACGGCTACAACCCTTACAACCGATTATTCCGAAAATCCAATTGATTTGTACTATGAGGGTATTCACCTAACGGGTAGCGTTAAGTATAGTCTAGACCAAGGCTTGTACGGAATGCTTAAGATGCCTGACGGCTATAAGTTGTCACTAAAACTCACGGCAAACGATAGGTATAGGCTAACCGACGAGACCGACGCTATAAATGTAAGGAACCTAAAAGTTGTAAGCGGAAACTCTTTGAAATATATTAATAGATACACGCACTACAACTACACAAATCGTGTAAAAGTGGGCGAAAACTATTATTATGTAGAGGGTAATAGCGTAAATATTGGAGGCAAGACCTACTATATTGATACCTCAAAAGCCGAGGGAACATCAGACCTATTTACAAATAACTCACTTACAACCAAGGCTACGGATATTACTTATACGGTTGAGGGATTAGGAAAACTAACCTACGAACTAACCACAAGTAATACCAAACACACCTATAACTACACATATGAGTATGGTGTGCTTAGCCAAAAAGACGAGGAAATAGAGATAGCAATCAATTATAAGAAAGATTACTTTAGTTACTTTGACCAATTGGGTTTGGAGACATATATACCAGATTATTATGACACCTCGCTAAATGGTCTAACAAATTCGTCGGGCAAGTTTAATACTTCTACTCCAACAACAATTACTTCCGGTACAACCCTTGATAATTACATTAGTTCAATTAGTTTTGTAACTATGTCGGATTCGGGATATGTGGCAAGTAGCGCAAACAATGGTTTGAGTAGAGAGAGTGCATTTGAAATAAATAGCACATTCAAACTAGCACTTCTTGATTACATCCTATGCAATACTCCAAGTGCAACATATTCGTATAACGGAAAAGATTATAAGTTTAAGGACGCTTACTATAAGATTTCTGGCTCGCTTGATATGTCGTCCAAGTTCTGGATGCCTATGGAAAACTTTGATGGTGTAATGTTCACCGAATCGGGTACTACAGGCAAGATAAACGGACTATACATAGAGTTGCTAGCCGAAAATGTTACAAACTCGTCGTTTACAAATGCAAATTATGTAAATGAAAAAGTAGGATTTATTGCAAATGCCGACTATGCCGAGTTTACGAACCTAGAGTTCAACAACACTCATATTAAAACCAACATCGCATATGCAGTTGGTGGCGTAGTGGGACAATCCAAGCATACTACATTTACGAGTGTAAGGGTCAAGAATGTAGATATTAGCGACACACTATCTTCACATAGTTTATATAACATCGGCATTGGTGGACTAAGTGGTAGAGGTTTGTATGCTACAAATATCTATGGCTCGTATGTAAGTGGCAGTATTTATACTAGGGATATTGTAAGTGGTGCATTTGTAGGAAATGCGGGAATATTTGCAAGTACCAAGAGTAGTAGTGCTCTATCTGATATGAATGAAGTTGGATTTGTAAATATCTACAACTCATACACATATGTAACATCGACTGCTCAAATCTATCTAACTAGTGGCTCATATCTAAATGCAACCAACACAGTTATGGAAGTATATGGTAGCCCAAGCAAGTTTGGATTTGTAAATATGGGAATAGGTGCTTACGAAAATAACTATCTAATTTCTCCAAGCAGGTCGTCAAATGTAAAGGATAGCGTATCGGCAACGGCTTGTACCGCTCTAGCAAAATCTTCCATTACTTCCGATAATTACAAAACCACACTTGGTGGACTAGACTTTGGTCGTGTATGGGCGTTTGGCGGAAACTCAGATGGCGGAACATTATCGCTAGTATCAAGCATAACCGCTTCTACAACGAATGTTGCCTCACTTAGCGGAAATGGAACAAAATACAATCCATATATCATTTCAAATGCTTTGGAATTTATATTCTTTATAAACAAAATAAACGAGGAAGGCAGTGGATACAATAGTCCAAGCGTTTACTATAGGCTCGGTGACGATATCAACCTAAGCGTACAGGTTATATCATCAATTAACGAATTTAAAGCAAACCTTGATGGTGACGAACACGTAATTTCAAACTATTATATCTATAGCGAAAACACCTCAAATACTTCGCTTATAAAACAAAATAGTGGCGTAATTGAAAAGTTATTTATTGTAGATGCAGTGGTTGTCAGTGGATACTCTAGCCCAGAGGATAGTTATACTAGTGGCTTTGTTGGAATAAACAATGGAACCATTAGAAAAGTATCCGTTGTGGCAGATGTGTTTGGCACAAGCAAATATACCGCTGGCGTAATAGCCCTAAATAGCACTGTTGCGGACACAATCATAAGCGATGGCAAGGTAATTGGTAGAGAGTATGCAAGTGGCGTGATTGGCGTAAATACGACCTCATCCACAAACAAATCTTTAGGTAATTACTCAAGTGTTACTGGCTTTAATTATGTTGCATCAATTGTTGCAAATAGTAAGGCAAGTAGTGCTTACACCGATATCTATTCGGTAGGAACAATCCTCTTTGCGGATAGGTCAGAAGACACAAGTAGAAAATATTTGGTTGCGGGACTTGTCACAGGGGATACAAGTGTAACAATATCTACAAGTTACTTTGTTGGAAATATTATTCTTTCAAACAACTCCACAAATACCAAGTTTGGGGCACTAGTTAGTGTATCAAGTGGCACAGTTAGTGCAAGCAACCTAGTATATGGTACGGCGGTTGTAAGAAAGATTAGCAAAGACTCAAGCAACTTCCTACTAGATATCACATTCAGTGGTGTATCGGGAACGGAAGCAAGTGGCAATACCATTTACTCAAAGACTAATTCCGAACTAACCACCACAAATCTAACCTTCTCACCAGATTATTGGGATTACTCAAGAGTTTGGTCGGTATACTCGGATGTAAATGGCTCACTTCCAGTATTCAAGTACTTTAATGACTACATTATTGAACTTCCAGTTGGCGAAGACTATGAGTACATAATGTCCAATGCTTTAGGTTCTCAATACTTCTCGTACAATAGAGGCGAAGCGGGCAAATACGTTTACATCAAGACTAGCGAATATATGTATGTGCTCGAAATTAGAAATGACGAAAGCACAACGGTTAATATGATAAACGGCGTTGCACACGAAAACATTGTCATAAACGACGATGGCACAATCTATGTATATCGTGGAAGTAGCGTTACAATCAATGTTACAAGCGTAATTTATTCGCATATCACCGCTATCAAGTTTAAGTTCAAACAAAGTAGCGGAGACATAACAATATCCGAAAAGACCGATTATTCAATGCTTGACGATATTCACTCGGATAACGCAACGTCAAGTGAAGTTGGCATCAAGTCAGGTGTAGAATTTACACTTACTCCAAACTATTCGGTTACTTCAAATAGTTCGTTTGATATGTATAGCCGAAATAGATTTGATTACTTTGTCGAAATCGAAAACGATGTAGACACCTACAAAGTATCGGTAAGTAAAGAACAAATCACTTCGGTAACGGACGAAAACTTGATAAGAAATGTGGTAATATCGGCAGGGGGCGTAACCTCTGGTGGCAGTGACCTATCAAATGATACTACCACAAGCCTAAGCGGAATTAAATATGGCACAACGGTTACAATTACATTGACCCTAAACGATGCTCTACTTGGCGAAAACTCATATAGAAATATTAGAGTTGACTCGTGGACATTAAAGAAAGACAATGTAACAACCGACGGCACGGGCTACAACTATCTAAGTGCGGACAAAACAATTGTAAATTCGGTAAGCAGTAGTTATACCCTTGGTGGTGCGTATAATATAGCAGGTTATACAACCCTAAAGGCAAGCGACGGCACGACCGATAGCACAAAGGTATATAGTATTGGTTCAAATATGATATCCATATCGTTTGAAGCAACGCCCAATACCAGTGGTGAATATCTAGTAACACTAGTTAAGCAGTGGCTAGTAGAAATGACTCTAGATATATCCAACGATGTTCGCGGAACGGAATATCCAATTGTATTTGTAAATGGATACGAAGAACTAAATACAAATAGTTCGGCTCCAAGTGTATATGCATTCCATCAAGAAACCTTGACCCCAAGCGATACAACCAAGTATAGCGCAAGGAACTACAACACCAACCACTATACAAGCGTTTCGCTAAATAAGGTTGAGTTATCCAAAGGAAAATATATTCTAGCGGGCAACACATATAACTATGGTGACACCTCCAACAGTCCAAACCTAGACACAGTTGACTATGGCGGAAATACATACAAGACAAGAGTATATGTGGACGACGGTGCAAGTGTAAACCTAAATACTTACACTACAATCCTATATAAACTAGTAGGGTACTTCCAAAAAGACGCTAGTGGAAATGAGGTAAGGATAACGGCGGTTAATCCAGACATAACCGAATACAAGATTGCTACAAACAATCAAGAGTATGACCTCTATACATATAGAGTGGTTGTAGATAGGTCTTATTCGGGAGACAACGCAATTATCGTCAAATACACTCCAAGCAACTACAAAGTAAATACAATTGTAGACAATGGCGATGAGTCTGACGATACAAACTTCAATAATAATGGAGTAATAAACGCATACAACGGAACAGTTAATGCTCCTGAGAGCGTGGAAGAATATCCAAGTAGTACAAAGGTAAATGGCTTAGATATTGTAAGCACCGTAAGACACGGAAAAGATATTACAATCAACCTAACACCATCCAACAAATATATCTTTGACGAAATCAATATTACATACTATCTATACAAACTAAAGAACGCGGACAAAAAGGACGCAAACGGCGACCCTGACCACTCGCTAGAAAATAGGCTATACTTCGACGGCAGTGACTACACCAAGTCGTATACCGAAAGGGATAGCATAACGGCAAACCACTTGCCAACCGATACTACAATGTCTATTAAGTCAAAACTATTCACTTTGGCATCGGGCGACATTGGATATGTAAATAGCGATGGAAGTAGCCATACAATCACCTTTGGCACGGTATATGGAAATATTGAACTTCACGTCAAGTTTATTAGATACTATTGGAACGACACCTCAACCACAGTTACACTAGATGGCGGAGGAACTCCAACGGGACTAAGTATCAAGACGGTTAATGGTGTCACAATTGACACTAGCAACTACACGGATAGTAGTTATGGAACATACTGGGATCCATATGTAATATCCAAAGCAAGCGATTGGGGCTTTATCGTAAACACAAGCACAAGTGCCAATAACTACTACAAAGGCAAATACTTTGTTGTAACCAACGATATCGACTTTGACGCAAGGTTTACACCAAGTATAGAGAGGTTCGATGGAATTATCTATGGCAATGGCTATATCCTAAGCAACATCGAACTAAATAGTTATCTAACTATTGGAAGGACTTCTAGAGAAGTAAATATCCTAGACAAAACCGGCTACAAGTTTGGTATGTCTACCATTTACTCAACTAGTGGCTCAACCGAAACTTGGGTATATGGTCTAATTAACCGTTTGGGTACAGGTGGAAACTTGAGTGACCTAGTTCTAGACAATCTAGTTCTAAGGACCGCTCAAGGTAGTGACATTGCATCAGGTACAACCAGAAAAGCAAGCGTTGGTCTAATTGGTTATGCGGAAGGTGCTGTTGATAACATTACAATCAACAACAACTCCTCATATACTCACTTCTCCAACCATAAACTTTTGTCATCCGACCTTGCAATTACCGAAAACTTCGCATCCATTGCGGGCGTAAACCGCGGTGCAACTATCACCAATATTATAAATAACGCAAGCATTACTTATAATATGGATAGGGCTTCACAATATAGTAGTGAGGTTATGAGTGCATCGGGTATTGTTGGAAGAGCAGAAAGTGACGGCAACAATTATTTTACCTCTATGATATATAACGCTATAAACAATGGAAACATTGTTGTGGCTTCAAATGGTTACGCTTATGTAAGTGGAAAAGGATACGTTTTTGCAAACGGCATTACATATAAACTAAGTTCATGTAGTTATGCATATAACGTTGCCAACAATGGAAACATTACCAACGAAAACTATGTCTCCTCGGGACTTGTATTCAACGTTGGTGGTGGGCTAATCAATGGCTACAATAGCGGAAGTTTGACGGGAAGATCATATGTATTTGGAATTGCCGGTGGAACGGCTGGTTATTACACCATTCTTAAAAATGTATTTAATGTTGGGGCACTTAGTTCAAACAATAAATATGAAACCTTTCAAGCGGAAAATGGAGCAACAGCAATAGAGGATGTATACTACTTGTCGGGTAAAAATTCGGGCTTACAAACAGGTCAAAATGGAACGGCATTGTCGGCTAGCCAATTTAAGTCAGTAGACACATTTGGAGAGTTTGATTTTGTGACCGATTGGAGTATGGGGGCTAGTTATCCTGTGCTTAGATTTGCCGAAACGGAAGGCTACTTTACAAGGAAAATCAACACTTATTCAACTTCTAAAATCGTAAAAGATACTGGGCTATGGGTTGAACAAAGTGGTGTTACCGACTTGGTTTCATCAGGTACAAATACCATAGATGGTCTAGATAGTTTGGCAAAAACAACTATTGACGGAAAGACCGTATACGGCATTACAACCGCATACGAACTAGCCTTTATAAGTAGATTGACCTTAAGTCAGCAAGATATAGACGAACTATACTTTGTAATTCTTAATGACATTGACCTAAGTGGAAGATATTGGACGCCAATTAACTCAATTCACGATGATATTGCTCTACATATCTATGGTATTAAGAAAGAGGGTTCAACCGCTCAAGAAAAACTAAACAAAGTTACTTCTAGCGACCTTCTATATGGCAGTGATACCGAGAATATCACAATTAGCGGAATGACTATTGGAACAGAGAACAAGTATTATAGTTCCGTGGGACAAAAATATTCGGCATTTGTTGCATATCTAAAAGGTGGAGTGGTTAGTGGAATTAACTTTGAGCGAGTTGACATATCTGGCTATAACCACTTGGCAGTGGCAGTAGGTTATGCGGATAATTCAGATATTAGGAATATCAATTATATTAGTGGTTCGGTAAAAGGATTTAATTCGTCTTTGCTTGACAAATCACAATTTACCGCAGGACTAGTAAATTATCTAAAAGACTCTAGACTAATTGCTTCGTCCGTTACGGGATATAATAGCGAGGGAACATTGCACGATACCTATGCTATTGGCGACGACTATGGCGGAAATATTACAGTAATCGGTGTTTTTGCAAAAGGTAGTGGTTTGGTTGGACAAACGATAGGCTCATTTGTAGAAGATGGCGTTTCGTATGGACTAAGTCAAAACTACTTTAATGGTGTGTTAACCTCATATCAATACTGCTATACCGCACTTGAGGTTATAAGCGGACTTGTAACTCACAACTACGGTATAACCAAAGATAACTATTCAAAAGGTAAACTTGTATCGTATGCAAATACAAAAGTTAACTCATTTGCTTATTATGTTCAAGGCACTTTTAGCAACAACTATAGTGCAAACGAAATTGTTCTAAAGTGGACAAGTAGCGAAATTGTAAAGGAAGTGTATGCTATTCATAGGATGATTAATTCTCCAACAATTAGCAAAAACTACTATCTAGTAGACGCCACAAAGAACCCTCAAATGGGTAGTTATATGACGGGTGCAAGCAGAAGCGACACGCTAACTAGCGAACAAATATCAATTATCACAACCGCCGAACTTACTTCGCAACAAGCGTTTAAGACTAGTTCGACTTGGGACTTTAGTGACATTTGGACGTATGTATATCACGTAAACTGGGATTATCCAGTGCTTAGGTCGATATACGGTGGCGATACAATAGAAATTGATGTAACTGTATACAACCCATATAAGTACGATTCGGTTACAACACCTCTAGGAACGCTTGAAATGGGTACTCTAGGGTACGCAAATAGGGGACTTGATAACATTCTATATTTGGGCGCAAACTCCGAGGTAGTTAGCGATTATGGCGTAATATCAAGCGATGATAGTGTTCCAAATACCACAATACTTGAGTTTACATACACGCTTATGGATAGCGACACGCTAGATATATTTGTATTCAACTCTATCTATGGTGTAATATCCTCGGTTAGATTTGGTGATATTGTAAGACCTGACGGGGCAAACCAAGGTTCAACCAATTACACCGAATGTGCAACACTAAATAACTCCGACATTCATATCCACAAGGATTTGAGTTCGGAAGATAGCAAGGTTTATGGCTTGATAGTTACATACGACTATAGAGAGTTTAATGTAAACGTAAATACAGTCTTGACGGCAGGTGACGGCACAAGCGTAAAAGATACCGACTTTGTAACAGTTGTGCTAGCACACAAAAATTCAAGCGGAGAAATTGATTATGCATATTCAATAGATACAAAGAATGGGGAGCAGTACTCATTTGGAAATATCTACAATGGCACTTTGGACATCAATTACTCATATGAGTTTGGTGGCAATACATTCAACTTCAACCGTGACGATTATGGCTCGTGGTACGTGTTTGTATACTATCCAATGTTCTATGACTGTGGTAATAGCAGTACTACAGTTGTAGGGGTAAATAGCACATACAATCCAACCCTTGATTTGACGGTATCGGGTATAGACTTTAGTACTTACTTTGATATATCCAAATCGGGTCTAGCATTCAACTACGTCGGTTCATTTACATTCAACACTGTGTTTAGGGATATTACAATAAATATCACTCTTCACAAGCCTTCGGATTATTGGCTTTATGACACGGATAGCAATATGTAAGTATTGCTATCTGGTGGTCATAAAAACTACTAGTATCTAGGTTTAAATAAAATTGATTATATATTTATTTTCCAAAAACTTTGTATAATGAATTTTAAACACATATTCAAGATTTGAATTTGTAAAAAAACAATATTTTAGTCAAAAATAAAAAGGTTCTCCATAACTTTAATTTGGGTTTTCCAAAAAGGTTATGGGGTAGCCTTTTTATTTTTTTTTCGCTAGAAAAAAATAAAAAACTATGAAAAGCATATCTGTAAGTGTATAAAAAAAGTGCCATATCTAGACGATATAGCACTTTTTTGTTGTATTAATTCTTTTTAAAAATCTCTTTTGTGGAAGACGGAGTAGGATATTGCAAGAGCGATAACCAAGTATGCTAGATTAATAAGCACACTAAACACAAATGTCATCGAACTTTCAATTGTTGTTATGAATATCGTCTCTAACACACTTGCGGTTCCCATTGATACAAAGGTGTTTCCAAAGTACTTAAATAGGTGCAAGTTCATACCCGGTAATACCGAATACCATATGGTTCCGCCAAATAGTATATTTAGAACATAGTTAACAATAACCACAACTAGCACGGCAGAAATTGAGCCGGCGTAGTTTTTGAATAATACCGCAATCATTAGGGCAATAACCACAAAGAATATTATATCTAGTAGCAAGGTGAGTATATTTATTACCATTAGGGCTAGTGGATGAATTTCAAATACGCTTGTTGCATTAAATACGGCTAGCACATTTGACGATGGAAGCCCAAATAGGAAGTATCCACCAACAAACGAAATAACGCTAGAAAATACCATAAATACCGTTACAAAGAATAGTGTTGCAAGCAGTTTTGCGGTGATGATTTTGCTACGCTTGTATGGCCTTACTAATAGTAGTTTGATAGTCCCGCTCTCACTCTCTCCAGTGATTAAATTACACATTAGCATTACGGCAAATATCATTATAACCACAGTGCAAATTTCCATTGCAAAATACATAAAGTCATATGCGTTTGTGTCTTTTGTATCCGATTTTTGATTAAACGAGAAGTTGTTTAAGTAAGAGTTTTCGTAAGTGTTGTTTTCGATATAGTAGGCGTTTAGGGAAATTTGTTCGCTAACTTGATATTTGTTGTATTCATCAAGTTTTAGTTTATAAAAATTCTCATATTCGCTTTTTTCGTAATTTTCGGTTATGCTAACAATTGTTTTGTCATAGATATAACTGCTATAACTTTCCGATAGCAAATAATATTCGGTTATTGCTTTTTGAATGTTAGATACCGCTTCGTCATTTTTTAGTTCGGTTATTTTTGTTACTAAGTTTTCCTTGTTTTCGGTTACTTTTGTTTGGATTTTTTGATAATCGTTTATTAGGTGATTATTTACCATTACTTGAGAAATTTTGGCGTTTGTAAGCGAGTTTAGGTTGTTTATTAGATAAAGTTTTGCCAAGTTCTCAAAAGCCCTTTGGTGGGACGAATATAGCCCTTCGTCCGTAAGTGGAATGCTAAGTGCGTCTAGGGCACTGTTTAGTAGTTCGTCAATTGACGCCTTTGAGGATTTGTCAATTGTAATTAGGGGATAGGTGTTGTCTGTAACAACCTCCAAATAGTCCTTATATGCGTTTATTGACGCCTTTAGGTTGTTTTTGTTCCTTATCCAAACCTCTTTTCCGGGGATAGAACTTTTTGTAGATGTTTCATATTCTAGATAGTCATAAGTAATGTTTGAAAACAAGCCTTGGAAGGTGGTTTTTATATAATTTTGAGCACCATCTAGTAGTTTTTCTAGTTCGGACTTATATTTGTTGTCTTCCAAATTGAAAGTATTCAAAAATTCGCTATATGTGTGGGTTTCCGCATAACTAATTAGGTGATTTAGTTTTTTTAGCGACGAACCTAGATAGTTGTATGATGTGGTATTGCCGTCTTCCTTTACGCTAACCTCAAGGGAAGCGGTCGTGCTAATAAATGGATATTCATTGCCAACTTCTAAGGTGAAAGTATCAAACGAAGATATGGCTTTTTTGAAGTTTTCTAGGGCGTCTTTTACTTGGTTGTATTTTTCCGTCTTTGTCTCAAGCGAAGCACCTTCAAGCAATGTTACTGACGACAAAATATCGTTATAATAACTGCTTAGTGCACTGTTTCGGTCGTTATATAGTTTGTAATAATTGATTGTTTGGTCGACCTCATCAAATTTTTGGTCGATGTTTGTTTTTGTGTTTTCGGTTGCGCCATTTATAAATACATTGTAATATTCAAGTGATGTTGTTTGGTTGTAGTCAACGGTGTTATCCACTCGAGTTGTGGGGTTAAAAGTGTATAGGGATACAAATATTGCAATTACTAATATTACTGCCATTATAAACACACTTGGGCGTTTGAAAATCTTTTTGAACTCTGCACGAGTTAGTCTAAAAGTACCTGTCATATTTCCTCCTTATACAATACTTGTTTTTCCTTTTTGTTTATTTCCAATAATTTCTAAGAAAACATTTTCTAGCGATTTTGAAACAATATCTATTCCAAAAATGTTTATGCCATATTTAGTAAGCGTTTGGGTAACCTTTCCCACCATATCGTGGTCGGCGTGAACCAAAATCCTATTGCCCGCAACCTCAGTTTTTAGCCTTAGTTCGTTGAGCACTATTTTTCCCGCATAGTTTGGATAGTCGACCTTTATTTGTAGCCTTTTTGTTCCGCCAAGGCTTTCTTTTAGGTTGTTTATGGACTTTATTTCTAGCAGTTGACCATTGTTTATTATTCCAACCGTGTCGCAAATTTGCTCCATATCCGATAGCATATGGCTAGAAATTAGGATGGCTATTTTATAGTTCTTTGCAAGGATTTTCAAGAAATCCCTCATTTCCTTTACGCCATTTGGGTCAAGTCCACTAAGTGGCTCGTCGAGTATTAGTAGTCTTGGGGAGTGGAGCAACGCTTGAGCAATTCCAAGGCGTTGTTTCATACCCAAAGAGTAGGTCTTTACCTTGTCTTTTAGCCTGTGCTCTAGCCCAACAACTCTGGCATACTTTGTAATGTCGGCTTTGTCTATGTTTTTGTGCAAACTAGCGTAATATTTTAGGTTGTCTAGTCCCGTCATATTAGGGTACATTAGGGGATTTTCAATTAGCGCTCCAATATTTTCAAGTGCCTTTTCTTGGTCTTTTGGCATATCAAAATTGCATATCCTAATTGTTCCTTTTGTTATGCTAGAAAGCCCACAAATCATTTTCATAGTTGTGGTTTTGCCCGCTCCATTTGGACCCAAGAAGCCAAAAATTTCTCCTTCTCTAATCGAAAAGGAAATATTGTTTACTGCCACTCTGTTTCCAAATACTTTGGTCACATTTGATACATCAAGTACAACTTTGCTCAAAATGTTTCTCCTTTATTTTTATTATTGTCATATTATTTATTTTTGATTGAATATACTTTACTAAATTATATAGGTGAAGTATGTTCAAAAAAGCGTTTTTATTTATTTTCAATTTGATAGTGTTGTGCGGTTCAATTGGTTTGGTCTTGACCGCAAACGCTACATCAATATTTTCAAAAGCACTAATAGTTTCTATTATAACATTATTTTTGGCTTTGAAATACATATTTGGTTTTTCTAAAAAAACTATGTTATCAAGGCTTTTTTATGTGCTTTTTGTGCTAGCTGGTGTAGGGGTTATAGTTTATTTTATTTTGCTTAAACTGAATATCCTTAGTGTTTTTTCCTCCGCCATAGGACTTAGGGATTACATCCTTTCCACCAAGGGTATGGGTGTTTTTGTTTACATCCTAATCCAAGCCACTCAAGTAGTCTTTTTACCCATTCCCGCCGCCGTTATTTGTGTTGCGGGAAGCCTAATATACGGTCCTTTTGTTGGGGGAATATATTGTAGCATAGGGGTGCTTATTGGCTCGTTTGTGTCGTTTTTTATTGGCAAAACTTGCGGATATAGGGTGGTTTCGTGGGTTGTTGGCAAGGACAATTGCGACAAGTACTCCGAAATTATCCGAAAGCGTGGTTCGTTTTTCTTGGGTGTTGCCTTTTTGTTGCCAATGTTTCCCGACGACATACTTTGCCTAATTGCAGGCATAACCGATATGTCGTGGATGTCGTTTGCTTGGGTAACCATACTCACCCGTCCCGTTGGAGTAATTTGTATGTCGTATTTTGGCAGTGGCAAACTAATTCCTTTTACGGGGTGGGGCATTTATGTATGGTGTGTAATTTTGGTTTTTGCAGTTGCAATGGTGTATGTGACATATAGATATCAGGACACTATGCAAGACTTTATCTTAAACAAAATTTTCAAGCGTAACAAAGCCAAAAAATCAAATAAAACTAATCATAAAACTTCTTTGATTTAAGAAGCAAGCCATATATTGGTGGCAATATTACAAAGTTTAGGGTTAGCACCGCTGGCACTATAAGTTTGGTTGCAAAGTATTCAAAGTTGCTAAGTTTAAAGCCAAGAAGTGCGTTTGTACAATAAATCAAGATAATTGAAATTAGGAAGGTTAGCACGCCGAACAAGCACGCATATCTGGTTTTGTAGGTGTTCAGTTTGTGCTCGTTTGAGGCAAATATAATAGGTAAAATATTAATTAGCACCAAAACTCCCGATAGGACATATGCCACAATAAATATGGTTTTATCGCCGTCACCAATTAGCCCGTTTTTGCCCAAAATATAGTGGGTTAGTAGCAGTTCGCCAAACATAATAACCGCCATAATTAGTCCAAAAACAAACTTGACACGGTTTATAAGTACATAGGTTTTGTCGGATAGTATTGCCGTTGGCTTATTTTCGTAACGATTTATTTTTATGCTCTCTTTTGGTGCGGAGTAGTTGGAAATTTCCTCGATATATTGTTTGTTCTCGTTTTTAACTTCAAACCTCTCGGGCTCCATATCAACAATGCCATTTGTGTCGTCCTCTTCCGCCTCATCCTCTTCGTCAAGGTCAACGAACGCGTCCTCTTCCACCTCATCTTCTTCGTAATTATAAATGTTGTTTTGAGGTTCCTCATTATATGGCTCATATTCTTCCTCATCCTCTTCGTCTAGTATTGACCTAGTTACAATAGGTGCTTTTGGTGTGTACGATGGGGTAGGCTTTGGAGTTTCTTCATACGACTTTTTCAGTTCGTCTAGTTTTTGAAGATACGACCTATTTAATTCGTCGTCCGATTTCTCTTGCTTTTTGAAGTTGGAAATGCTATTGAACTTTTCAATAAAGTTTTCGTTCTTTATCTTTCGCTCTTCGTCCGATATTTCCAAAGTCGCTTTTGGAGCAGGGGTAGGCTTTTGTGGTTCGGTGTAAGCCGAGTAGCCATAAATATTGTTTGGATTTGTACGCTTTATTACGTTATCAATAATTGTTGGCTTGCCACTACGTCCCGAAGTATTTGGGTCATAATCGCTATCCCTTAGTTTGTATATTCCGTCTTTATCTAGGATTATTTTGGATTTTTTGACCTCAATGGAGGAGTTCTCCATAGTCTGTATTGGCGGTCTAGAATCATATGCTTTTGGCTCAATTACCTCTTCACTAGTCTTGGTTTCCATATTGGTTTCGGTCACTTTATTTTCCCAAGACCCTTGTGGTGTATTTTCCAAAGCGTCGCTATTTTCAAAGGCTTCGTTTGATGTAACCTCGTTTTCAGGGGCTAGAGGATTTACACTTTGTGGGGTTTCGTTTTCAAGGCTTTCTTCTTGAGCCTTTCCAAAACGCAATTTCCCAAACGCCGTGCCTGCCACCTTGCTATTGCTTAGTTTTGTGCTATCGGCAAAGTCTTTCCATGGTCTATCGTCGCTACTGGTTGCACCCAAGGTAATAGGGGCGGAAGAGTAGGCGGACGGTTCTTTTTTTAGAACATATTGCTCTTTGAACTCGTCACTTTTTTCGTCCAACGGGGTAGGTCTATAGAAGTGGTGGTCGGGGATAAGTTCGGGCGTCGTTTCTTTTTCGGGGAACTCCACATAAGCGGGGATTTCGTCCTCGTCGACCTCGGTTAGGGTGACCTCATCGTTTTGAGCATCATTAGCCTCGGTTAGGGTGACTTCGGATTCGGCTTCCTCGTTTTCAATTTCGTCCTCAACCTCGTCATCGATGTCATCATCCGCCACGGTTGTTTTGCCTTGCTTCAACACCTCTTTTTGGTAGTACTCTCTGCCACTGTCGGTTAGGTGATAGTAGTGGCGTCTTCCGCCAATGTCGCTATCGCCCCAATATGAAGTAACGATTTGTTTTCCCTCAAACCTGCCAAGGCTACTGTATAGACTAGGTTGTTTTAAGCAAATTTTTCCGTCCGAAAACTCCTCGACTTCCTTTATTATTTCATAGCCGTATTTGTCTCCGTCAAGTAGGGTTTTTAGTATAATATTATTAACTGAGCCTCTTTGGGCAACTCTCTTTTTTCTTCTTTTAGCCATACAATCTCCAAAAGATATAATTTTACATATATCTATATATTATATAATTATACAAAATTAGTCAAACAAAATACTATGCAGTCTACAAAATTATCCACTATTTTCGTGCTTTTATAGTTGTTATATGTCGTTATTTTTTGATATAATAAATATGAAAAAAATAGGGTTTGCATAGTAGTGGAAATTTCCGTTATTTGTGTCAAACACCTAAAAAGGAATGGGTTATGGTTGAACCGGATTTGATAGTTAGGTCGCATAGACGCAGTTTGTCAATAACAGTTACAAAAGAAGGCAAACTAGTTGTCCACGCACCAATGAAATTAAAACTAAAAGAAATTTTGAGGTACATATCCGAAAAGGAAAAATGGATAGTATCCAAACAAAAGGAAATAGAGACTAGACTAAATATCAATAGGGACATAACCTCATATAAGAAAGTTTTGTTCCTAGGCAAAAAGTATGGGATAACAAAAATTGCGGGGCTTAAAAAAATTGAACTCACCGACGACAATATCGTTTTGCCTGTCAAGTTTGAGGACAAGGATGTTCCCAACAAAATAAAAAAGTGGTATATCGAAAATGCCAAAAAGATTTTGAGCGAGAGGCTAGAGTTCTTTGCCGACCTTATGCAACTTGACTATGCGGGGCTTACTATCAACAATAGCAAGTCTAGATGGGGAAGTTGTGACACAAGTAGAAATATCAAACTAAACTTTAGACTTGTGATGTTGCCACACAAATGCGTCGACTATGTAATCGTGCACGAACTAGCACACATAGTTGAGTTTAATCACGGCAAGGATTTTTACAAGATTATATCCCTTATCATCCCCAACTACAAACTTGAGCAAAAAATCCTCAAGGAATACGACTACGTGCTAGGGCTATATAGATAGGTTGGAAAGCGTAAGTGTTTTTTATGGGGGAGTTTGTAATAAGGATGGACTACATAAGCCAAACGGATTTTAGATATGAAACTCAAAAGGCTTAGCCAAACGATTTATTATTACCATAACTTATTTTGATAACTTTATAAGTGGGGCACAGTTGACAGTGTGTCACACAAACAAATAGGGTGGGACAGAGTGTCCCATTTTTTTGATGTGCAAATAGGCGGTGGTTGCATAGATAGGGAAAGGTAAAGTTTATAAAAATAGAGCAACTTAGTTGCCAAAAGTGTAGAAAATTGCTAAAATTTAGGTGTAAAAACTATTCGCAAAAGCCACAACGGTTTTGCGAATAAATTAATTTAATTTTTTATGGGTTTCTATAAATTTAATTGATTTATATTTGTATTATTTCCCCTCCTTTTATTATTTAAGTTGTTTGCAAAATAGTTGCTTTTGCGAGTAGGTTTACTGACACACAATTAAAATAATTATTGGAGGTTTTTTATGAAAAAACATGAATTGTGTGTTTGCAAAAAGGTCTTTAAAAAAGAAGACGAAGAGGTTGAATATTATGAGTGTTCCGCTACTATAGACGGAGAAAAAATTATATTCCAACCTAGGGATGAAGACAAAAAACTATTAAAATATTTGTTGAAGTTCCATAAATATGATGATAAAGGGGGTATGGTTGATTAATGAGTGATATTGTTAGTAAGATATTTAGTGGTTTTACCGATACTATTACTAATTTAGCAAGCGGTATTAAGAGTGCTTTTGTCAATATCCTATATGAAGACCCATCGGCTTCTAGTAAGGTGCTTTCTAGTGTTGCTGAATTTGGTCTTGTATTTATGGGTATTTCACTTGCGATTGGTTTGGTTTATGGTGCTATTCGTTTAGTTCGTGGTAGGTAGTTGAGGTGTGTGCTATGTCTGATACGGTTTATGGCACTAATAATAAGAGGGTAGTGCTTTTGCTACTCTCTTTTGTGTTATTGGCGAGTTGTTGTTTGTTTGGGTCATTGGATATTATGTCGGTTAGTGCCGATGAGGATTCTTATGATTTTCATTTAGAGAATGGCTATGGGTTTTATTATGAAGGGGATTGTATATATACTAGTATTGATTTTTTGGGGCGAATTTATTATACTTGTGCTTTTGTTTATAATGATTTTGGTACTTGCGATTTTTCGTCAATTCCTAAAGACGATATAATTATTAGTGCGATTGATTGTGTTCCGTTTCAATATGGTTCTGATGTCGCTTCTCGTGATGATTATTCTTTTAGGATTACTTTTGATAGTCCTTTGGTTTTTCATTATTCTGAGGTAGGGTGTGGGGCAAATACTTGGTCTTTTAGTTATAAAGATGGTGATATTAGTAGTATTAGTCTTTTCCTTCCGTTTTATTTTAGGGGATTAGTTAGTGGTTTGTCTGAACCTCTTGATTTGGTGGATACTGGTACTATTCGGTTTAATCCGATTGCTAATATTGATTTTCCTTGTTGTCTTTCTCTTTGTACTAGTGATTTTTCTAGTTTTTATGCGGATTATTCTTTTGGTAGTGCTGTGAATGTTTCTTTTTGCGATATGGATAGTATTGAAATTTCTTCGGATTGGTGCTTTTATGGCGATTATGCCACTATTCCTACCGCTCCTACTTATGAGGGGTATGATTTTATAGGTTGGGTGCCTAGTGTTAGTGGTCTTAATGTGAGTGACCCTATTACTTGTGATGTCACTTTTACTGCAACTTATAGCATTAAGCAATATTCAGTAGTAGTTAAAGATTATAATGGCAGTATTATTAGTAGTTCGATAGTTGATTATGGTAGTTCTTTTAATTCTGATTATGTTCCTAATAGAGTAGGTTACACCTTTATTGGTTATTCCTCTAGCAGTGGATATGCTCTTGGTAGTCCAGTTTATGAGGATATAGTTTTGGTTGCCAATTATGAAATCAATAAATATAGTGTAGTGTTTAAAGATTATGATGGAAGTGTTATTAGAAGTTCGGTAGTTGATTATGGTAGTAGTGTTGTTGCTCCAAATAATCCGTCTTTAATTGGTCATACTTTTAGTGGTTGGAAATGTTCTAATATTGCTTATGGTGTAGGCAGTGCGGTTGATTGTGATTTGGAATTTATTGCAACTTATACCTTGAACCGTTATTTAATTAGTTTTTATGATTATGATAATAGGCTTTTAAGTAGTGTTAATGTTTCTTTTGGTTATCGCATTAATTCTAGTGATATTCCTAATATTTCTAGAGTTGGTTATACTTTCGATGGTTGGTCGAGTAGTGTTGACGGCTTTACTACTAGTGATATTGTTTATTGTGATATTGATTTTACCGCAAAATATACCATTATAACTGAGTTTTGGCAAGGTTATGAGTATGCGAAAGATGAAAACTATAGTAACGGCTATGATGATGGATACTTGACTGGTAAAGATGATTTTTATTCTAGTGGCTATGATGATGGATATTCTAGTGGTTATGGTGTTGGCTTTAGTGAGGGGGAGAGTTCTGCCATGTCATCTAAAGATACTTTTGCTTCTTTAATGTATTCTATCATTGATGCTCCTTTTAATGTTTTGTCTAATGCTTTTAGTTTTGAAATTTTTGGTATAAATTTATCT
Organism: uncultured Christensenella sp.; assembly: GCA_964455585.1. Taxonomy (GTDB): domain Bacteria; phylum Bacillota; class Clostridia; order Christensenellales; family UBA1242; genus UBA11490. Next base: position 27,582 of record CAYVXW010000003.1, on the reverse strand, counting down.
TATTTTTTAATTTCGATTGTATCCCTTTTGTTGGTTACGGTTGTTATTAAGAAGTTGATTTAGTGGGGTGTTATGGTTAATTTATTTGATGTGTTGATTAATGATATTTTGAGTGTCTTTATAGATGTATCTATTCTTAGCGAGCCTATAGGTATTGCGAATTGGTCTTTGTCTTATTTGGATATATTTAAAATATTGTTTGTTATTGTTGCTTCTTATATCGTTGTATGGTTGTTTTTGATATTGCCTTTTAAGTTGCTAAAGAATTTGATGAATTGGAAGAGTATAAAGGGTGGTAAGAGATAATGAAAAAATTAAGTGTGTTTCTCATTTGTTTTGCCGTCATTATTGCCCTTTTTAGTGTGAATAATGTTTCTAAGTCTTTTAGCTTTGAGAATTATCTTGTTGAGATTAGTGAAGTGACTGAAGACCGTCCGGATATGCCATCTACTGAAAAGATTAATAAAGTAGTGCTTGAGTATGGTAACTATAATGATGATAGCAAGTGGTATGAGGTTTTAAAGTCCGTTTGGACTACTTTAAAATTAATTTATGAATGCATTGTTTTTGGGGTTCAATTCTTAATTTATTTGTTTGAAATGATAGTTTATGTGATTAAGATTGTTATTGCTTGTACTTATAATTTGTTGGTGTGGTAGGTGTTTTTATGTGGTCGATTTTAATATTAGTTGTTGCCATTATACTTATATGGTTAATTTTGAAAGTTTATTTTGAAAAGTTTGATTGTATTATCGCCTATACTGGCGGTTTAGGTAGTGGTAAAACCTTTAAAGGTGTACAACAATCGGTAAAGTTGCTTAGGAAAAATAGGTTTATTGTAAAGTTTAATAATTTAAAAACTAGATTTTTGAATTTGTTTAGGGTAGAAAAGAAGAATGTTGAAAACGATATTCCTATGCTTTACTCCTCAATTCCTATATTTATTAAGCAGTCTAGTCGTGAGTTTAAGTATTATAACTTAGTTAAGTTAAAATATAAATTTTGGTTGAATTACAATTCTAATAATGATGATAAGATTGATAGGTATTTGAAAAGAGTGGACTTTGAAAAAATGTTAGATAATGGAGTTTTGAAAAAGTCTTGTATTTCCAAATTTATTGAGAGTTCTATTGAATTGACTGAGGATTATTTACTTTTGCAGTCGCATATTAATCATAAATCTATTGTATTTCTTGATGAAATAGGTGGTTATGTTAATCAATATGAGTATAGTAATCCTAATGTTGTAGGTGCTCTTGATGAGTTTGTTAGGTTTTTTCGTCATTATACTAGAGGTGGCTACTTGATTTGCACTGAGCAGTGTAGTGATAGTATTTGTAAGCCTATTAGGGTTAGGATAAATAAAGTGTTTAATTTGATGAATTTTAGAGGGTATTTCAATTTGCTTTATAGAGTTAATATTCGTGAAATATCTTTAAGTGAAGATATTAAGACTTTAGAGAGTAATAATACTGAAGATAATATGAAAGTGTCTATTGGTCTTTTCCCACTTAAAAAAAGATATGATACCTATTGTTATAGCGAACGATATAATTCGGTTCCTTATGTTGATATTTCCTCGGTGTTTGAGGGTTTAAAAAGATATAGTTTGTTAAAGGTCTCTTCTAGAAAAATTTATAAGCCTTTGACTAGTGATAAAAAGTGAGGTGTTAGATATGAAATATGTTATTTTAGTTGGTTTGGTTGCTTGGCTTGGTTATGAAATATATGTTCTTGTTAAGGCAATTGTTGAAAAAAAGAAAAATAAGAAAAAAGAAGATAAGTAATACTTTTGTTTATTTCGCGAATGTGCAGTTTGTGTGTCGGTAGTGCTTATCGTGTTTAATTGTTTTATTGTGCTAATGCTATACCTTTAGTTTATAGGCGACATAATAGATAGGAAGTGAATTGCCCTTGTGGCAAGAGAAACTGCGTTTCTGATATAATGTCTTTGTTGGTGTTTATCCTCTCGGCTTATACTTGAATGTCGCCTCTACTATGGTGGGTGTGTGGTGGGTGGTGGGTTATCCCACCACCTTATGGCCCCCCCTATGTCTAATAGGGGGGCTACTATGTAAAAAATTACATTTTGGAGTAAAAATGGAATATTATAATCCTATATATACTGATAGTGGATTAACACTATCTTGTGATATGATAAGAATATCTTTTCGTTTTGATGAATATGTTTTGAAAGAGTTTAATAAATTCACTTTTGATTTGTCCTTAAAAAAATCTATTTATAACTATAGAATGTTTAAGAGTTTTACTAGTTTTCAATACCGCTATATGCTTAATTATAAAAATGAAGATAGTTCGTTTGTAGTAGGGTTATGCTTTAATGGTGTTGATTTGGATAGTCAAAAAAATTGCTTTATTGAGTTTAATCCTAATAAGTGTCTTGTAAATGGTTATGTTAGTCCTATTCTCGATTTTATTAAAATTCGTGGTCGTTCGCTTGGGGTTGTCCGCTATGATTTTGCAATTGATATTAATTGTAATAGGTTGTTATGTTGTTTAGTTAAAGATTTGAGAGATTATAGAAAAGTTTATAAAATTGAGCAAAATTCTCTAGATGATTATACGGAGTATCTTGGTAAGAGAAATAATAATGGTTTTGTTAAGTTGTATAATAAGACTAAAGAGAGTAATCTTTCTTATGAATTGACTAGGCTTGAAGTTACTCTTGATTGTTTTGATTATGATAATTTTTTAAAATATTTGCCCGTTGTCTATTTTGTTCGTGAATATTTTTTACTTGATACTTTTGATTTGAATGATACTGATAAAGTATTGGTATCTTTACTTATGCAGTCGAATTATGCTAATATGTATTTAAAAATGTTGGGTAGAGGTAAGCAAGAAAAATTAAAAAAAATACTATTCGATTTGAATAGTATCGTTGAAGTAAGTGAGGTTGAATATTATTCTTTAGTTAGAAACATTAGAGGTATAATTGCCTAGTCCCTCATTAACTCTTTTGATTATATATTCTCTTTTATTTGGATAGTTAGAATAAAAAGTTATAAGTTGTAAGTTTGCTAGTTTGCAAATTTCGTGTACCTTTTTATCTCTTGCTATCCTTTTTTGTTGGTTATGAGTTTTGTCGTTTATTTCTATTAGCAGTAGTGGTGTCATATTGGATTTATCAAAAATACCTATGTCGATATTTCTATAAAGTTCGTTTTGGTATTGAGTAGGGAAGTCTTTTATTTTGTTTACCACTGAAGCAAGGTTCACTTGAGGCATTATATAATACCTAGTTCCAAACTCGTTGTTGATAGTATCAAAGAAGTATTTTTCATAGTCAGTTAGCAAACCTTTGCTTTCGTACTTGTGTTCTTGCTCTTCAGTTTTTTGTGGGGTAGTGCTTTTATGATAAGTATTTTTTTTTGATTTGTTTATTAGCATTGATAGAATTTTGATTATTAATAGTACCCACCAAAACGCAATAAAGAATATTGCTTTGAATATATTTCTTAGTTGTTGTTTTTCTTTTTTAGTCATTGTTGTACTCCTTTATCTAAGAGTAGGGTAGCATATTTAAAGAAAAAATTCAAATTTTTTTAATAAACCTTTAAAAAATAGTTGATTTATTTTTCTTGGTTTGATATATTAATAGTGTCAGTAAAAACTATTCGCAAAAGCCTAGTTTTGCGAATAGTTTGGCATATTTTAACACATTTTGCACTCAATCATATGGTGTGGCGTTTGAGCCTTTTGTTTATCGGTTTTGATAATTAATAGTATATTGCAAATACGCAAAAAACCTAGCAAAGAACCGTTTTTTTAAAACTATGCAAATGTGACAAAAAAGTTTGCATAGTACTTTGCATAGTACTGGATTGCACAAAAAAAAGAGCAAATTACTTTGCACTTTCTAGATACCTTTCTATTATCTTCAAAATGTGTTTTACATAGTACATTGACATTGACCTATATATGCTTACAAATGCATCGTCCTCTTCGTCAAGTGTTACAAAATCTTTGATGTTTTTGTTTCTTAAATAGTTTACAATATTTATAATTGTGCTATAACTATCGTCTATAAACATTTCGGTTGGAACGTTGTATAGCACCGTTTCGATAATTTCGCTAGGTAGTCTTTCGATGTCCTTTTCCTTTAGCAAAATGTTTTTGAATATCAAAACAGTTTGTCTATATAGGTCACCGGTCAACTCATTTTTGTGGTGGTAATTTTCTAATGCCAAGTCGGGGTATTCGATGTCGATGTCCTTGCCATAGAAGTACATAATTCCCCTAACGTTATTTTGGTTGTAATAAGTAAGACAAGGAATAATCCTTAGGTAGTATGGCATTATGCCAATGTCGTCATCATATACAGTCGCCTTTAGACAAACACAATTTTTTTCTACCCATACAAGATTGTTTCCGTCAAGGTGTGATACAAGGCATTCAAACAGTCCCTTTTTGATATCTTCAAGCGAGGTGTAAAGTTCGGGTATTTCAATTTTTTTGTTTGGCTTTTTTGTTTTGGAAATTTTATTAAGTTTATAATTAGAGGGGTTGTTGATTTGCAAATACATAGTGGAAAAGATGTCACTGTGGCAAGCCGTACCCATCGAGAACTCGTCGTTATATATCACCGAAAAATCATCCATTGAAAATAGTGGTTTGTCGGAAATATACTTTTCGACTACTTGAAAAACTAGGTCAATAAACGCCTGTCTATATTCTTCAACCAAAGGTGTTTCGTGTATGCTTTTTAAACTATTTGCTACAAACATTTCGTATGCCCCCTACTTTTATCTTTTACCATTTTAGCATATTCAAAATATTTTGTCATTAATATTTGTCTTAATAATATTTAATTCGTTTGTGGATTTGGATGTAATTTGATATAATAAAGTATTCGCAAAATATTATAGGGGTTTTACAAAATGGCAGTAGATTATTTTACTCAACGTGACGACGAAACAAGGCTTAAGATAAGAGAAATAAGGCGTGGGCTACCTCAATTTGTGGGAGACTTTTTTAGGGGTGTTGCCCAAAACACATCCACCCTTACCCAACTAGGATACGCAAGAGACCTAAAGACATTTTTTGATTTTTTGGTTCTAGAGACCGATGAGTTCTATGGCAAAAAGCCAACCGAAATTACCCTATCCGATCTAGACAAACTCACTTCCACACACTTGGAAATGTATCTTGAATACATCGAACTATATAGGATTAATGGAAAAATTCACAAAAATGGTGAGCGTGCAAAGGCAAGAAAACTAAGTTCAATAAGAGCAATGCTAAAGTATTTTTTCAAAAAAGATATGATAAAAACCAATGTTGCAAACAAAATCGACTCCCCAAAAATTCACGATAAAGAAATTATAAAACTCGAACTTGACGAGGTTGAAAGAGTACTAGATATAGCCGAAAGTGGCGAAGATATGACCGCTATGCAAAAGGGTTTTCACGAACACACAAAGGCAAGAGACTATGCAATGCTATCTTTGTTTTTGGGTACGGGAATCCGTATTTCGGAGTGTGTTGGACTTGATATAGACGACTTTGATTTTAAGCAAAATGCTTTTAAAATCACACGAAAAGGCGGAAACAAAGTAATCCTATATTTCAACGAAGAAGTATCGGATGCCCTTCAAAACTATATACTTGAGCGTCGAAACATAACCGCCGAACCGGGTCACGAAAAAGCACTATTTTTGAGTATGCAAAATAAGCGTATATCGGTAAGAGCGGTTCAAAAATTAGTAAAAAAATATAGCCACATTGTAAACCCACTAAAAAAAATAACCCCCCACAAGTTGCGTAGCACCTTTGGTACAAACTTATATAAGGAAACGGGTGATATTTATATTGTAGCCGATGTACTTGGACACAAAGACGTCAATACCACAAGGAAGCACTACGCTGCCATTTCGGACGATATCAGGCGTAACGCTGCCAAGAAAGTTAGATTTAGAGAAAGTGACGAGAACGAAAAATAATCTAAAAAATTTAGAACATTTGTTTGACTTTTGATTAAGAGTGTGGTATATTATTAGTAATATAGTTATTTAGGAGAGAAAAATGGCAAAATTTTCAAAAGAAGAACAATTGCTAGAGTTTATTAAATCGTATCAAATTGACAATGGTTTTCCCCCAACGGTCAGAGAAATGTGCAAGGCAATAAAGGTTAGTTCTACTAGTACAATATTTTATTATCTAAACAAACTAGAAAATGCAAACAAAATCAAGAAAAACCCTAATAAAAATAGGGCTTTGGAAATTGTAGATAACGATATTGCAACTATCAAAACTATTCCGTCGCACGCCGAAAACCTAACTAAAATACCCCTTCTTGGTACAGTTACTTGCGGAGAACCAATTTTGGCAGTTCAAACTAGCGAAGAGTATTTTATGGTATCGCCAACACTATTTAAAGGCGACGACCTATTTATGCTAACCGCAAAGGGTGAAAGTATGATAAATGCGGGTATTTATGACGGTGACAAGGTTGTTCTTAGAGGTCAATCGTATGCGGACAATGGCGATATTGTTGCAGTGCTTATTGACGATAGTGCCACAATAAAAAGGTTTTATAAAGAAAACGGACACTATAGATTGCAACCCGAAAATGACACAATGTCCCCTATTATTGTAGACCACGTTTCTATTTTGGGAAAAGTAGTGGGTTTGGTTAGAAAATTCTAAAAAATAAGTAGTCTAAACTATGATAAATCTATCAAAATTTAGACTACTTTTTTTGTGTTTAAAATAAAGTGCATAATATGTATTGCAAAAAATCAATTAGTTTTGGTTATATAACTTTACAATTTCTGCAACAACGGCGTCTTTTCCGTCTTTATTTGGGTCAAACCAAATTATATCTTTGTTTCTTTTGAAATAGGTAATTTGTCTTTTTGCATAGTTGCGAGTGTGTTGCTTTATTTTTCCTATCATTTCGCTTTCATCCAACTCGCCTCTTAAAAAAGAAATAACTTCCTTGTATCCAATACCCTTCATACATTGGTTTTTTTCGGGTGTAAAGCCCCTATCCATAAGCCCCTTTACTTCATCCAAAAGCCCCGCTTGAAGCATTATGTCAACCCGTTTGTTTATTCTATTATATAGCACCTCTCTATCCATATTTAGCCCTATAATTAGCGGTTTTTTAAGCACGGGTTCTTCGTGGTTTTGAATGGATGATTTTTTGGATGAAGTAAGGGCAATTTCAATTGCTCTAGTTACTCTTACCACATCATTTGGATGCAACTTTAAGGCAGTTACGGGGTCAAGAGAATTGAGTTTTTGCCAAAGATACTCTTTGCCATTTTCGTCAAGTTCCCTTTGAAGACTTGCTCTAATTTCGTCATTTGCACCCGTTTCGCCATAGGAATAAGTGCCAATTAGGCTATCTACATAAAAGCCCGTTCCGCCAACAACTATTGGCAAAACCCCTATGTTCCAAAGCCCCTCTATTTCTTTTTTGGCTTTTTCTCTATATTCCGATACATTAAAGGTTTCGTCCTCGCCCACAAACCCTATAAGGTGATGCGGAACGCCGTCCATTTCTTGCACTGTTGGCTTGGCAGTGCCTATGTCTAGATTTTTGTAAATATACATACTATCCGCATTGACAACCTCGCCATTTAGGCTTTTTGCAACTCTAATGCTAATGTCGGTTTTGCCAGTAGCGGTTGCGCCGATTATAACAATTGAATCGTACATTATACTATCCTCTTAAACCATTTTTCTATTTCTTTTTTGTCAAACTCCACAATAATTGGTCGTCCGTGTGGACACAAAAGCACTTGACCGGGCTTGTATAAATCCTTTACAAGCGTGATAACCTCGTTTTTGCTAAGTTTGTCGTTGCCCTTAACCGCCGATTTGCACGCCGATTTTGCTATATAATCCCTAATTGTTTGGTCTTTTGTAAGCACTATTTTCCCGTTTAAATCTGCTAAAATATCGGCAAAAAACTCGGTTATATTTACATCTTTAAAAAGCAAAGGCACACTATTTATCTTAAAGGTGTTGTCGCCGAAATCAGAAATATCAAAGCCAAGTTCTTGGATAGTCTCAATGTTTTCGGAAATAAACTCATATTCCATAAAATTTGTTTCCAAAATGTATGGAATAAGCAAAGGTTGTATGGCAACTTGCTTGCTCTCAAGTTCTTTTGAGAACCTATCAAATAGCAATCTTTCGTGACCGGCGTGTTGGTCAATTAAAATAAATTTCCCCTCTTGTTCAATTAAAATATATGTATCAAAAAGGGTTCCAATAACCTTTATGTCTGTGTTGTCATCAAATACCGAAACATTTTCAATTTCGGGCTTTTTGTAGGTGTTTTCTTTGGTAAACTCTTCATATTTTTGAGGAGATGCAACCTTAAAGTCAACCAAGCTTTCGGTAAAGAATGGAATAACTTTTTCAATAGTCTTGCTATCGGTATTGGCTTCTTTTATGTTGTCAATAAGGTCAACCTTTTCCACTCTTTTCTTATTGATTTCATATTCCTCCTCGCCTGTCAAAGAAATTTCTTTTATTTCATAATCTTCTTTGTTTTCCGTGCCATTCGTGTGCGAATGCGACATTTCTTCGATATTGCTAACAAATTGGCTTCTTAAATCGGTCAACACTTGCAACTTGGATTTGTCTACTTCGGGTTCCTCTTCGTCGCTTAGAACCACTGTTTTGGCGTTGTTTAGGTTATACAAAAAGTCAATGACCCCATTATAAATAATTCCAAAAACTTCGTTGCTATTTTCAAACTTTACATCAAGTTTGTTTGGATGCACATTTACATCAACTTTGTCCAAAGGTATTTCCAAATTAAGTACATAAAATGGAAAATTTCCCTTCATTAGGAAGTTTTCATAGGCTTTGTAAATGGCAGTAGATATGGTTTGATTTATTACATATCTTCCGTTTATAATAAGGGTTTGATAAGTTCTATTGGCTTTTGAGTAAGTAGGTTTTCCAAGATATCCGCTAAACTTAAAGTCCCCCTTTTCGTAATTAAACTCAACAATGTTGTCAATTATACTTTTGCCATAAACGGCATAAATGGCATCAAAAAGTCCCGTTCCAAACGATTGATAAACAATCTTGTTGTCCGCCATATATTTGAATGCAATATTGGGGTTTGCCATAATTAGCCTAGACACATAGTTTGTAATTTCATTTTCTTCTAGTTTTGGCTTTCTTAGGAACTTTTTTCTAGCGGGAATGTTGTAGAATAGGTCTTCTATAAGCATATATGTGCCCGTTACGGCTCCAATTGGCATAATTTCGCCCAAGTCTCCACCTGTTACCTTTATTTGATAACCACTGTCGCAATTTTCCACCTTGGAAGCCATTGTAACTTTGCTAACTGAGGAAATTGAACTAAGTGCCTCGCCTCTAAAGCCAAGTGTTCCAATTTGGCTTAGGTCATCAACCGTTTTTACTTTGCTTGTGGCGTGTGGCAAAAAGACCTTTTCAAAGTCATCAAAATCAATACCTTTTCCGTTGTCGCTTACCTTTATTTGAGTAATGCCTCCGTCAAGTATTTCAATAGTTATGTTTGTGGCATTTGCGTCAATGCTATTTTCGACCAATTCTTTTACAACGCTAGCGGGCTTTTCGACAACTTCGCCCGCTGCAATTTTGTTGTAAACTGACTTGTCTAGTATGTTTATTATTGACATATTAATCCTTCTTTAAGTAGTTTTTTAGTTGAATTAGGATATCAAAAGCGTTTAGTGGAGTAAGAGTATTTACGTCCAAATCGCCTAAAATTCCCGTAATTTTCTTTATGTTTTTGTTGTTTTCAATATTCTTTTGTGCGTATCCATCGTCAAGAGAATTTGTAAGGGTATTTTCGCGGGTTAAATCGTTTTGCTCTAGGATATGCAAAATTTCTTTTGCCCTATCTAGAACGTCGTTGGGTAGTCCCGCCAACGATGCAACCTCAATTCCAAAACTTCTACTTGCTCCACCTCTAACAATTTTACGCAAGAATATAATGCTATTATTAAATTCTTTGACCGAGACCTTGTAGTTTTTTACCCCATCAAGAAGCCCTTCTAGTTCGGTTAGTTCGTGATAGTGTGTAGAAAATAATGTCTTTGCCTTTAGGTTTTTTGAAATGTGTTCAATTACCGCCCACGCAATGCTAAGACCGTCAAAAGTGGACGTTCCCCTGCCAATTTCGTCTAGAATAATTAGGCTATCGTTTGTGGCGGACTTTAGGATATTGCTAACCTCGCTCATTTCCACCATAAATGTGCTTTGACCTTGGCTTAGGTCGTCACTTGCACCAATTCTAGTAAAAATCCTATCAGTCAAGCAAATTTTAGCCGATGTGGCAGGCACAAAGGAGCCAATGTGAGCAAGCAGGGTTATGAGTGCAACTTGTCTCATATATGTGCTTTTTCCCGCCATATTTGGACCTGTTATTATCATTGTTCTACTATCGTCCGAATTTAAAATGGTGTCGTTAGGAATAAATTCTTCCGACTTGTTTGTAATTTCTATAACAGGATGTCTTCCGCCAATAATTTCGATATTTTTTATGTTTTTGTTGATAATTGGCTTGCAATAATTTCGCTCTATTGCCACCGTTGCAAGCGATACATAAGTGTCTAGTTCCGCAATGGCTTTTGCGGTGAGTTTTAGTGCATCAATTCTATCTAGTAATGTGTTTCTAATTTCGTCAAAAAGTTGCTTTTCTAGGTTTGTTTTTAGTGCTTCGGCGTTCAAGATTTTCTCTTCGATTTCCTTTAGTTCGTCCGTTACATATCTTTCGGCATTAACAAGTGTTTGTCTACGGATATATCTATATGGAACATTGTCGCTTTGCGAGTTTGGAATTTCGATGTAATATCCAAACACCTTGTTGTACGAAACTTTTAGGTTTTTAAGCCCCGTTTCTTGTTTTTCTCTTGCTTCAAGTTCGCTTATCCAACGCTTTCCCGATTTAGAAATGTCTATGTATTCGTCCAACTCTTTGTTGTAGCCATACTTTATTATTTCCATATCCTTTCGGGTAGCCCCTTCGCCATTTTTGTCCACAATGGACGCCTCAAGTAAGTCTACAATATCCTCAAAATCGCCTATATTTTCCCTAATATTAACAATTGCAGTGCTACCAAACTTTGTCAAAATTGATTTAAGTTCAGGGAGCATTCTTAGCGAATTTTTTAAGGTTATACAGTCGGCACCCACAAGGTTATTGTAACTTATCCTTCCACAAAGCCTTTCTATGTCGTAGATGTTATATAGAATATCCCCGATTTTTTCCCTATTTACGATGTTTTTTACAAGTTCCTCAACCGCACCAAGCCTTAGGTTAATAAGTTTGTCATTAAACAAAGGTTGTTCGATGTAGGTTTTTAATAGCCTTGCCCCCATAGAGGTTTTGGTTTTGTTTAGTATCCAAAATAGCGAACCACGCTTTTTCCTATCTTTTGAGTTCTCCAAAAGTTCCAAATTTCGCCTAGAACTAGCGTCAATTTGCATATATCCGTCGGGAGAAAAATATTCAATTTCGTTGATGTGGGATAGCACTCTTTTTTGAGTTTCGCTTATGTAATTTAGTATAGCACCCGCACTCGTTATGGCAAAATGACGATTGTTTATACTAAATTTTTTCAAAGAATCTACATTGAGTTGCTTTTTTAGAAGGTTTACTCCGTTTTCAAACGAAAAGTTTTCGTCGCCATAAATTTGAGAAATTGGCAAATATTGTGCATTTGACCCCGGAAGACTATCATAATATGGCTTCATTTCGGCGTTTACAACAACTTCGCTAGGCTTTACGCTAACCAAATAGTCGTTGGCTTTTGAAAGAACGCCGTCACCACTAAACTCGGTTACGATAAATTTGCCCGTGGAAATATCGACAATAGACACGCCGACATTGTCTTTTTCTTTATATATAGCGCACATATAGTTATTTGCGTTCTCATCAAGCATAGACGAGTCAATAACCGTTCCGGGGGTGATAATCCTAACCACGTCCCTTTCGACGATTTTAACGCCCTTTTTAGGCTCGGTTAGTTGCTCGCAAATTGCTACCTTGTATCCTCTGTCAATTAGCCTTGCTATATAGTTTTCCACTGCGTGATAAGGAATGCCACACATAGGTGCACGCTTTTCAAGTCCGCAATCTTTTCCGGTGAGTGTTAGTTCTAGTTCTCTAGCACAAATTTCCGCATCCTCAAAGAACATTTCATAAAAGTCGCCAAGCCTATAAAATAGAATTGCGTCTTTGTATTTTTCTTTGGTTTGTATGTAATGTGTCATCATTGGTGAAAGTGCCATTGTTTTCTCCTTAAGTATTAAAATTTGGCTTTATTTTGTAATTAATTCGGCATAAAGTTTTCCGCCCGAAAACTTCTTTATTTGAACCAAATAGAAGTTGTTTGGTGTCAAATTGTTGTTTTCCACAAACACAGTTTTGCCACTGTCAGTAAGGGTTTCAAACATATCGCCATTTTGGCTTACTGCTATTACATTAAAGGTTTTGCCCACTAGTTCTTTGTTTTTTTCTTTTGTAATGGCTTTGGTTATGCCAAGAAGTTTGTGGATACGCTCTTTTTTGATTTCTTCTGGGATTTGGTTTTCCATTTGGTCGGCAACTGTGCCTTTTCTTCTTGAATACATAAAGGCAAATACGCCGTCGTATCTAACTTTGTTTACAATATCCACTGTTTCTTCAAACTCTTCGTTTGTCTCCCCAGGGAAACCCACAATTATATCGGTAGAAATGTACGCTTCGGATATTTTTTCTCTAATTTTTTGGATAAGTCCCAAGTAGTGCTCACGGGTATATTTTCGGTTCATTTCCTTGAGCACTTTGTTGCTACCCGATTGGATTGGCAAGTGGATGCATTTGGAAATCTTATCGCCACTTGCAATAACGTCAATTAGTTCGTCGCTTAGGTCTTTTGGATGTGAGGTCATAAACTTTAGCCTAAAATCGCCTTCAAGCCCGTTTAGAGTTTTTAGAAGGGATGCAAAATTTACATTTTTGTCCTTAAAGTCGTTTCCATAACTATTTACATTTTGACCAAGCAAGGTGATGTATTTATACCCTTCCGCAATAAGTGATTTTACTTCGTTTATAATGTCGTTTGGCTCCCTACTACGCTCCCTTCCTCTAACATAAGGCACAATGCAATATGAGCAAAAGTTGTTGCAACCATAGTTTATGTTTACCCAAGCATTTGAAAAAACATTGTCCCTAAGCATTTCGACCGACTCAAAAATGCCCTCTTCTTTTTCCCAAACTTCTTGGATTTTTTTGCCATCCGCCAAGCATTTTTGAAGGTAGTCTTTAAACATATGCAAGTTGTGCGTGCCAAAAATTATATCCAAGTATGGGTATTTCTTTTTTAGGTTCTCGCTTGCACCCTTTGCTTGAGTCATACAACCACATACCGCAACAATTAGGTTTGGATTTGCTTTTTTTAATCTTTTTGTAACGCCAATATTGCCCATAATTTTTTGGTCAACGCCGTCTCTTATGCTACAAGTATTAAACACAATTACGTCCGCAAGGCGTATATCCTCGGTTTTTTCGTAACCCAAAGACAGAAGCATTCCCGCAAGTTTTTCTGATTCGTGAACATTCATTTGGCATCCAAAAGTCTTTATATAATAAAACATTTTTCTCTCGCTTCTAATATTATAAATTTAATCGTACAAGATAATTATATATTATATCGACCAAAATTTCAAGTCATTTATTAAAATTGATTGGGATATTTGAAGGGTGAAGAAAATATGAAAAAGAGTATTGTAAAAAAAATATTAATAGCGGTACTTACGCTTTTGGTGCTTATGTTATTTAGCACGCTTATATGGGTGACGACAACATTAAACGAGGTTAAAAGTTTGGATGTTAGACTAAATGACAGTGATACTCAAGTTTGTTACATAATTGATTTAAACGGAAATTCAAAGAAGATAGCCAAGGGAGGCACAAAGAATATATCTATATCCGCTCTTAGCCCCCACACAACAAATGCGTTTGTGGCAATTGAGGACAAGGATTTTTATACACATAAAGGAATAAGCGTAAAGCGTATGATAAAGTCGGCTTTGGATAACATTAAGGCAAAAGACTTTGTGTCGGGCGGAAGTACCATTACACAACAACTTGTCAAAAACAAATTTTTGTCTAGCAAAAAGACATTAAAGCGAAAGGTGCAAGAGATTTATTTGGCAAAAAAGATTGAGGGCAAGTACGACAAAAATGAAATACTCGAAAGTTACCTAAACGAAATATATTTTGGAAGCGGTGCATATGGGATAGAAAACGCAAGTATTAGATATTTTGGAAAGAGTGCAAGCGAACTTACTCTCAAACAAAGTTGCGTGCTAGCAAGTGCGATAAATTCACCCACTCTATATTCTCCAATATCAAATATTGATGCTTGCAAAAATAGAACCGAACTAGTTTTGGGGATTATGAAAAAACAAAATCTAATATCGGAAGAAGAGTATCGTGAGGCTATGGAAGAAGAAATTGTTTTAAGTGTAACAAACCTAAAAAATGAGTATGGTGCCGACCTATACGACGAGTTTGCAATAAACGAAACTGCAAGCGTTTTGGGAGTGACCTATGACGATGTATACAAAATGAAACTAAAGATTTTTACAAGCAAAGACACCGACCAACAACGAGCACTTGAAGAGGTCGTGAACGACGAAAATTTTTATGAAAAAAATAGATACGGAAATGTGCCTGATGGGCTTGGTATGATAATAGACAACTCAACCAATTGCGTGACTGCAATTGCGGGAAAAAGTAAGTATAATTTGGTGGGGCTAAAACGCTCTCCCGCTAGCCTTATAAAACCCATCCTTGTATACGCTCCCGCAATGGAAGAGGGTGTGATAAATCCCCTTACCCAAATATACGATGGAGCGATAAATTATGACGGGTATAGCCCTAGCGATGTTGGCGGTGTTTTGGACGACTATGTGTCGGTTGAAAAAGCGATATCCAAAAGCCTAAATATCCCTGCCATAAAAGTGTGCAATATGGTGGGGTTAGAAAAGTGCAAAAACTACGCCCAAAAGTGTGGCTTGGAATTTGATAAAAATGATGTTGGTTATTCGCTTGCCATTGGTGGCACGACAAATGGTTTTACAGTCAAAAATATTTTAGATAGTTATGGTACACTAATTTATGGCGGAAATTATAAAAAATCAAACATTGTAAATTTTGTTAAAGATAACAACAATTTGACAATATATGCTCACAAAATGACAGAAAGTCCCGTGTATGGTGACGATACGGCGTATCTTATGACAAAAATGCTTGTAAATTCCACCAAAGACGGAACATCCAAAAAATTAACAAATTTGCCTTATGAAATTGCGGGCAAAACTGGTACAGCGGGAGTGAAGAATACGAACCTAAATACCGACGCATATAGTTTGGGTTATACAACCTCGCATAGAATGATTACTTGGCTTGGAAATTATTCGATGGATAACAAGTATAATTTGGAGGGCTCAAATAACGGTGGAACTTATGCTACAAGTATGCTAAAAAGTATATGTGAAAATGTTCTTTACAAAGATACTTTTCCAACCGATTTTGTCGTGCCACAAAGTGTTCAAAAATGCAGTGTGGATTTAATAAAATTGGAGGAAGAAAACAAGGTGTATTTGGCGGATGAAAACTTGCCCGAAAGATACAAAATGGAGGTCACGTTATCTAGTAGATTTTTACCTCAAAAATATGAGTACGGTTTTACATTACCCACCACTCTAAATTGCGAAAAAAGTGGTGACAAATTTGTATTAAAATTTGACGCAAACAAGTACACTGAATATAGTCTTTATAGAGTATCCAACAATCAAGAAAAATTGTTATCTTCATACAAAAATAAGGCGGGTGAAAAAGAGTATATAGATAGTGACATTGAGCATAACAAAAAGTACACCTACTACCTAAAATGTAAAGATACTATAAGCGGAAAGGAGTACACTTCAAATAGCGTTGATTGCTATATGTCTAATGCTAACTTAGTCCAAATCCCCTATGACGATTTTGATTACTCGTGGCTCTTTGGCGGTGCTTAGTTT
>CAYVXW010000003.1:0-11432 GCA_964455585.1 uncultured Christensenella sp. | reverse complement strand
GTTATCTTAATTTTTCATTAATTTGTGCTTTGACTTCTTCATAAATGTCTGGGTTAGATTGCAAGAATAGTTTTACATTTTCTTTTCCTTGACCAATCTTTTCGCCATTGTAACTATACCACGAACCACTCTTTTGAACAACATCTAGTTCGATTGCCATATCAATTACGCAACCCTCGTTGTTGATACCGGTGCCATACATAATATCAAATTCGGCGGTTTTAAATGGAGGAGCAAGTTTGTTTTTTACAATCTTAACTCTAGTTTTGTTTCCGATAATTTCGGAGCCGTCTTTGATTACATCGGTCTTTCTAATATCCATTCTAATGGATGAATAGAACTTAAGTGCTTTACCACCCGTAGTGGTTTCGGGGTTTCCGTACATTACACCAATTTTGTCTCTTAGTTGGTTAATAAATATTACACAAGCGTTGGATTTGTTTATAATGCCAGTTAGTTTTCTAAGTGCTTGGCTCATAAGACGGGCTTGAACACCCATAAAACTATCACCCATTTCGCCATCAATTTCGGCTTTTGGAGTAAGGGCGGCAACGCTATCAATTACGATACAGTCAACGGCACCACTTCTAACTAATGCTTCACAAATTTCTAGTGCTTGTTCGCCTGTGTCGGGTTGGGATATAAGCAAGTTGTTTATATCAACCCCTAGTTTGCTTGCGTATACTGGGTCAAGTGCGTGTTCGGCGTCAATAAACGCTGCCGTTCCGCCTTGCTTTTGTGCCTCGGCAACTATGTGCAAAGTAAGGGTTGTTTTACCCGAACTTTCAGGTCCGTATATTTCAATAATTCTTCCCTTTGGCACTCCGCCAATTCCTAATGCGTGGTCAAGGGTCATACACCCCGTTGATATAACATCAATGCTTCTGTGAACCTCTTCGCCAAGTTTCATAATAGAGCCTTTGCCAAATTGTTTTTCTATTTGAGCAATGGCTTGTTCTAGTTGTTTTTTCTTATTGTCGTCCATATTATTTCTTTCCTTTATCAAACATTTGTTTTATATGATTATACCTAATTTTATTTACATTTGCAAATCATTTCGCTTAAGTTTTTTAATTAAATAAAAAATTGCCGTGTCGGATAGATTTTTTATCAAATCCTCGCCTTTTACATTAATTTTGTTTTTGTATACGTGAATGCCATCGACATCGCCTATTGCCATATAGCAAAGATCGCTTTTGTTTTGGTTTCCAAGCACAAATAGCACTGTGTCGGCACTTGTCATTTCTAGCATCGAGTTTGCCACCTCGTATACGGTATTTACCGAATACATCCCATAGTTTTCAATTACTTTTGGGCTTACTTTGGTGTATTTTAGCATACTTTCTATGTTTGTAAATACAAACGAATCGGTTATTCTGTTTGCACCATTTTCGGATAGTTTCCTTGCAATATTTCCATAAGTCAAGGTTTCGCCTAGTATTATTTTCTTTCCCCTAATGCTAAGAAGTTCTAGTGCCATATCATATAGCGAAACATCCTCGGTGGCATAGATATATTTGTTTAGTTTGTTGCAAATATTGGATACGGTGTCTTGAACATCGACTTTTGGAGTGTCGCTAGAGTATCTAATAAATATTGCACTATCAAGCCCGTCCGACCTTATTTGTATTGATATCTTTGGATTAGAAAACTCGCTTTCAATTAGCACCTTTATGTCTTTTTCCAAAATTCCAAAACACTTTAGAGCCACAAATTCGCCGTTTGGCTGGGTTATGTCTCCAATCAAGGGTGCAATGTATTTTGGATAAGAAAAGGTGAGTAAGGGTATATTTTCGGGCAAATAAACTATATAAGTGTTGCCTTGTTTGTACATAAACCCTGTGCTATCATAGTTTTCGTCGCAAAGCGGTATGGCTTTGGTAGGAATACTTGCGTCCATTTCAAAATCGGACGAAAAAGGAATATTGCTAGTATCACAATATTTTTTTAGTGCGGTCACACACGCGTCATTGGTTTCTAACTTGTCACCAAAAATCCTACATAGATTTTCTTTTATGTTATTGTTGTATATGCTAGAGTTTTTTCCAATTACAAACACAAAGTCTGTGTTTAGGATACTCGCGTTTTTTAGGTTTTCAAGACTGTTATCAAAATATGAAATAAGGGATATATTTTCCCCTATTTCATAAAGTTTGGTATTTAGAAAATCAACCATTTTCCGTTGTGTACCGATGTTTATTGAGTTGGAATTGAGTATAATGCAAGATATTTTCATTTGTTTTCTATTTGGCTTTTCGTTTTAAGCCAATTTGTGTGGTTATTTACTTATTTTTTTGTGGTTGTTTTTTTGGTTGTTGTCTTTTTTGTAGCAACTTTTTTCTCTTCGGCTTTAACTTCGGTGGCTTCAACCTCGTTAGTTTCAACCTCGGTCTTTGTTTCGGTTTTTTCTTCTTTTTTGTCGTCTTCTAGGAATACGCCAAAGTGTTTTACGATATACATAACGCCCGATAGAACAATAAAGAATGTTGTAACGCCAACTAGCACATAGAACACAATATTAAAGTATTTCATAAATGCACTTGTTGCAACGCTTTCAAAGTCATTAAGGGAAGCGATAAGTAGACCATAAATTAGTGTTGCATAAATAAAGTTTGCCTTTATTTTTCCCATCTTGTCGGCAGGAATAATAACGCCTTTTAGTTGGGCAATTTGTCTAAGTGCAGTTACGGCATAGTCCCTAAGAATCATAATGAACATAAAGATTGTTCCATATGGATGTGGAATGATTGGGTTTGCGCCAACTATAAGGATAATTACGCCTGTTGTAGCCAAAATCTTGTCGGCAATTGTGTCAAGAAATTTTCCTAAATTAGTAACCATATTATATTTTCTTGCAATGTGTCCATCAACAGCGTCGCTAATAATTGCAAGAACAAATAGTCCAAGAGCAATAAATTTTGAGCCCGTAAAATCTAATAAAAAGAATAGTAAAAATAGTGGCATTGCTATAATTCTGCCAAGTGAAATTTTGTTTGGTAAATTCATAATCTTTCTCCCTCTAAATCATAATCTGATTTCTTTGTAATTTTAATTTTGTAATTTTTTCCGACATCAAGTTTTTCGTTTATGTAAATAACTGAGTCAATAAGTGGTGCTTGTCCATAATATCTTGCAACTGAAACGCTTCCTTCCACATAGTCAATCACGACATCCGAAGTTTTTCCTATCAATTTTTTGTTTAAATCGGATTGAATTTCGTATTGAATTTGAGATAGATACTCAAGTCTTTTTTGCTTTGTGTCCTCGTCTATTTGGTTATCAAAGCCATAAGCCCTTGTTCCCTCTTCCCTACTGTACTTAAAGAATCCAACATTTTGAAGTTTGAATTTTTGAAGAAAATCTTTTATTTCCTCGATATCCTCTTCATTTTCGTTTGGGAAACCCAAAATAAAGGTTGTTCTAAGTACTATGTTTGGAATCCTTGTTTGCAACTTTTCAAACAAAGTGTATATCGATTCCTTTGTCGATTTTCGGTTCATTGCCTTTAGTATAGGGTTTGAAATGTGTTGCAAAGGAATGTCTAGATATTTTATAACTTTTGGGTTCGACGCAATTTCATCTATGAGTTCGTCGGTTAGTTCCTCGGGATAGCAATATAGTAGCCTTATGCCCTCAATCGCCTCTATCGTGCTAAGTTTTTGGATAAGTTCCACAATTGCACGCCTGCCATATAGGTCAAGCCCATATTTTGTTACGTCTTGAGCCACCAAAATGAGTTCTTTTACGCCCTTTTTGCTTAGGTCAAGTGCCTCATTGTATAGTTTTTCTATGCTTTCCGACTTGTTCCTGCCTCTTATGTATGGAATAAGGCAATAGGAACAAAAATTGTTGCAACCATCGGCAATTTTTAGATAACTATAATGGCTTTCGGTGGTAAGAACTCTGCCGTCCTTAATTTCGTCGTCAATATTGATGCCATATAGTGATGCAATAATTTTTACAATGTTTCCGTTGTCGGCAATTCTTACAAATGTGTCAACCTCGGGAAGGCTTGAATTTAGGTCGGCGTAGCCTAGTTCGTTTAGGCAACCCGTAACCACTAGCCTTTCTAGGTTTTCCCCCTTGTATCCGCCCATTTCGACGATATTTTCAATCGCTTCTAGCCTACTGCTTTCCAAAAATGAGCAAGTGTTTACTATTATTATATTTGCAAGGCTTGGGTCGGATACAATATTTAACCCATACGCCTTGCACTTGTATATCATTTTTTCCAAATCGACCCTATTTTTGTCGCAACCAAGCGAAATAAAGCCGATTTTTTTCTTCTTAAATTCTTCTATTGTCACTCGTCTATGTCCTCGCCAAATCTTTCTTCAAATTCCTGTGGAGTAATAAATAGCGTTCGTCTTCCGGTGCTATCACCTGCCGAAACAAAACCCGCTCTTTCCATTTGCATAACAATCTTGTTTGCTTTTGGATATCCAATTCCGAAGCACGCTTGCAAACTAGATGCGCTTGCCTTTTTGGCCTTAATAAAGTATTTTAGACAGTCCTTTAGCATTGGGTCAAAAGCGTTGTCCGCCGAGTTGTTTGAATCAAAAGCGTCTTTTTTATTAAACATTTGGTCTTCTATTTCTTCGTCAAAAATGGCTTCGTTATGCTCTTTTACAAAGTTGATAACTGCTTTTAGTTCGTCATTTCCAATTAAGCATCCTTGTATTCTTTCCATATCGTTTGAGCCATAAGGAAGATATAGCATATCACCCTTTCCTAGCAAGTATTCAGCACCCGAACTTTCCAAAATCGTTTTGCTATCAATTGCGGAGTTTACGGTAAATGCAATTCTACTAGGCAAGTTTGCTTTAATTGTACCCGTAATTACATCGACTGTTGGTCTTTGGGTTGCCAAAATTAGGTGGATACCGCACGCTCTAGACTTGGCGGCAAGCAATCTAATTTTTTCTTCAATTTCTTTTTTGGCTCTTGTCATAAAGTCGCCAACCTCGTCAAATACCATTACGATATAGAACATTTTTGGAGTGGAACCACTCATAACCTCAGGTGTTTCGTTGTATTCGTCTATCTTTTTAACGCCCAAAGCATTTAGTTTTCTATATCTATTGTCCATTTCCTTAACGAGCCAATCAAGGGCATCAATCGCTTTTTCGCACTCGGTTATTGTGTTTGGAATAAGCATATGAGGAAGGTTATTAAACGCACTAAATTCAACTGTTTTTGGGTCAACAAGTAGTAGTCTTAAATCTTCTGGACTTGCTTTGTAAAGCAAACTTATAAGCAAGGTGTTTAAGCAAATAGATTTTCCTGAACCTGTGGAACCTGCAATAAGGGTGTGAACTAGTTTGTCTATTGATGCAACCTTGCAATTTGCCGAAATGTCTTTTCCCAAAGCAAATGTAAGTGGTGATTTGCTATTTTGGAAATTGGAACTTTCAAGTACTTCTCTAAGTCCTACAATAAGCCTGTCTTTATTTGGAACCTCAATACCAAAAGCATTTTTGCCGGGGATTGGCACTTGGAGCCTTACACTACTTTCTAGTGCCATTGCTAGGTTGTCAATCTTGTTGTTAATTGCCCCTGCGGGAATACCGGGAGCCATTTGAAGTTCAAACCTTGTAAAGGTTGGACCTTTGACGGCGTTTATAACCCTTGTTTCAATCTTGAATGCACGCAAAGTTTCTACTATCACATTCCCTTTTTCTTCAATATAGGCTTGGTCTAGGTCGATTGTAGTTGGATAGTTCTTGAGCAAATCAATAGGTGGTTTTACATAAGTTGGAGGCTTTTTGTATAGTTTTTGTGTGTTAGGCTTTCTTACTGGGTCGTTCATAGATACTTGAACTGGTCTAACTCCCCTTGCCTCTACAACATTTTCGTTTGCCTCACCCGAATAAACCTCTTGGGCTTTTTTAGGAATAGCGTTGAATTTTTCGTTGATTGTTATGTTATCCCTTCTATATTCATCCGCCCTCTCATTAAATTCTTTCTTTGTAAACTTCTCGTCATACAAATCTTTCTTCTCTTCCCTTGCCTTAAATGGATTTACATATTCGTGCGATGATTGAGTGGAGGATTGCGAAAGCCCTTCCCTCATACTTTGAAGCCTACTTAGGTTATTTTTTCGCTCTTCTTCAAGTTTGGATTGGTCGTTTCGATTTATGCTACTTGCAAACGCCTTTTCGGGCTCAACGTTATCAAAGCCTTTTTTCTTGGTCTTTGTTTCAAATTTTCCTTGAGTAATGTTCAAAAACTCAAGTGCGGAGCGACGCCTTTCTTCGTCCTCAATTTCTTTTTGAGTTTTCTTAGGAACTTCGGGCTCGGGCTTTTTCTTTGGCTCAAATGGCGTAAAATCGTCTTCGTCGTGCACAAAGATGTTTGGTTTATTTGGTGTTTTTTGAGTAATTATTTCCTCGTCCTCAAATATGGTTTCATCCTCTTCTTCGTCACTAGGAACGCTTTCTAGTTTGTCAATATATGATGAAGTGGATTTTGTATATTCCCTTTTTTCAAACCTTTCTTGCGAAAGTCCAAGCAAGGATTTGGCATTGGATTTTTGCTCGCTAATCGTTTCGACTTCGTCGTCTATAAAGATGTCGTCACTATCATTTTGGATGTCGCTAGCAACGCCGTTTGCTTCCTCATATATTTCGTTTGGCTCTTCGTTTTCTAGTTCCACTTGTTCGCTATTTTTGTACGCCAAGGTTTCTTTCTTTGCTTTTTGAACTTTTCCGTTTTTGATTTCCAAATAAATTTTATCAATCAAAACTGCCGTCAAAATTATAAGTGCGATGGCTAGAATTATATAAGTAGCCACGGTGTAAGTAAGGTAATGGATGGGATATAGAATAACCCCAAATAATACTCCGCCCGCCGTTGAGCAAGACTTGAATGTGGTGAGCAAATATTCTCCAAAACTTGCGTCAATATTTTTGCTTGTGGCAAGTTGCAAAATAAGCGTAAACACGCATAGCCAAGCAATTAGAAGTCCAACAATTTTTTTGGATACAACAATTTCTTTGTCGCATACTTGCATAATGCCAATCGCAATAAAAAACACGCTTAGCGGATAGACCATAATGCCAAAACTGCCCAACACCGAAATAGTAAAGATTTCAATAAAATTGAATGCAAGCATTAGCAAAAGCACAAAAAATACCGAGATTAAAGTAATTCCCCTCTTTAACCTTTTCTTTCTCATATTAATTTCATTTGTCTTAGTAGGATATACTGCCAAAAGATTCACCTATAAATTTTATATTGAGTTTTGTGTAACCATAAAGTCACCTAAAAATCAATATATCAACCCTTTCCCCAAATATATATACCTCAAGTATAGCATATAAATAAAAATAGATAAAACAAAATTGGGCAAATTGGTGTTCAAATATTTAAGAAATATTTGGGTTTTTTATTTTAGACAGTCGCTAACGGTGGTGCAAGTTAGATTGTTTAGTTTGTAGTATTCAAGGATTAGTGGCAATGCTTTTAGTGTGCAAGCGGTGGGATGAGACAAGATTAGTTCGCCACCCTTTACCCCGCTTGTGGCTCTTGAAAAAATCGTATTTGAGTCTTGGTCTCGCCAATCAATAGTGTCCTTGCTCCACATAATAATCGTGTAGCCCAAGTCTTTTGCGGACGAAATGGTCGATTTATTAAAACTGCCACTAGGTGGAGCAAAGAGGTTCATATCTATCCCTGTAAGTGTTTTGACAAGTGCGTGGGTTGCCTTTATTTCGTCATAATTTTGGTCGTAACTTAGGTACTCGTGGTCTTTGTGAAAATACCCGTGGCTAGCAATTTCGTGCCCCCTCGACACAATTTCTTGCAAAATTTCAGGCTCCTTTTCCGCCCAAGTTCCGCCAACAAAAAAGGTTGTTTTTACGCCATAATTATCTAGCACATCAAGCATATCCTCTATATATTCCGTTCCCCAATATACATTTATCATAAGCGATACTTTGTTTGACTGCCTGTTGCCATTATAAATTATATCCTCGTTTTGATAACTAAAAACATAGTTATAAGAACTTGTGTCTAAATATAGCACAATTGAACAAAGCATTATAACAATAATGATACTTGCAATATTTCTAAATGTTTTAACTTTCATAAATACACTTCCTAAAAAAGTGTATGATTAAGTAAATTTTTTTATGCGAAAAAAACCTTGTACGACTTGTACAAGGCAAATTAATTAGTTGTTTTTGTAAGTTCCAACAAGTTTTAGATCAACTTTTCCGTCGGCAACTTTTAGTACTTCAACTTCAACTTCGTCGCCAATGTTTACAACATCTTCAACTTTTTCTACTCTCTTGTTTGAAAGTTTTGAAATGTGAATCATTCCGTCTTTGTTGTAGCCAAGTTCAACAATTGCACCAAATTGCAAAATTCTTACAACTTTGCCGGTGTAAATTTTTCCAACAACAAGGTCTTCGGCAATAGACAAAATAATTTCTTTTGCCCTATCCGATTTAACTGGGTCGGTTCCGCAAATCATTACTCTTCCGTCGTCTTCGATATCAATCTTAACGCCCGTTTCGTCGATGATTTTGTTAATCATTTTTCCGCCACTACCGATAACGTCTTTGATTTTGTCTGGGTTAATGGAGAATGAAATAATCTTTGGGGCATATTTGCTAAGTTCTTTTCTTGGCTCAAACAATACTTCGTTCATCTTGTTTAGGATAAATAGTCTTCCGTCTCTTGCTCTTGACAAAGCCTCTCTTAGGATTTTTTCGTCAATGCCTTTAATCTTTATATCCATTTGGATTGCGGTGATACCTTTTGTGGTTCCGGCAACCTTGAAGTCCATATCGCCAAGGAAGTCCTCAAGTCCTTGGATATCAGTAAGGATGGCTACTTTTTCACTCTTTTCGTCTTTGATAAGACCCATTGCACAACCCGCAACAGGAGCCTTAATTGGAACACCTGCATCCATAAGTGCTAGAGTGCTTCCGCAAACCGATGCTTGAGAAGTACTTCCGTTACTGCTAAGAACGTCACTAACAGTTCTAATTGCATATGGGAATTCTTCTTCGCTTGGAAGAACAGGAACAAGTGACCTTTCGGCAAGTGCACCGTGACCAATTTCTCTTCTACCTGCAGATTTTAGCGATTTTGCCTCACCTGTTGAATATCCAGGGAAGTTGTAGTGGTGCATATATCTTTTTTCGTCTTCGTCATCAAGTCCATCTAGGATTTGAGTGTCTCTTAGGCTTCCTAAAGTACAAGTAGTAAGTACTTGGGTTTCGCCTCTTGTAAATACGGCACTTCCGTGAACTCTAGGAAGAATGCCTGCCTCGCACCAAATAGGTCTAATTTCGTCTAGTTTTCTGCCATCAGGTCTAACACCTTTCTCAATTATCTTGGCACGCATAATTTCTTTTTTAATTTTGTAAAGAACGTCCAAAATTTGTCTTTGGCTATCTGGATAAGTTTCGCTAAAATGCTCAAGGATTTCGGCGTTTGCAACTTCTTCGGCACTGTCTCTTTCGTGTCTATCAAAGTGCTCCATAACCTTTTCCATAATAGGATAGCCATATTCTCTTACATCTTTTTCTAGTGTTTCGTCAATGATGTAGTATGGAAGATTTTCGGCTTTTTTAACCCCTAACTCGTTTGCAATCATTTCTTGGAAAGCAACTTGCTTTTTGATTTCTTCGTGAGCAAACATAATTCCTTGAAGCATTTCTTCTTCAGTTACTTCATTTGCCCCTGCCTCAACCATAAGGATAGCATCCTTGGTTCCGGCAACTTTTAGGTCAATAAGCGACTTGTCTCTTTCTTCACTTGTTGGGTTTGCAATGTATTTTCCGTCAATCAATGCTACTTGAACGCTTCCAGTTGGACCTGCAAAAGGAATGTCGCTAATTGTAAGTGCTATGGAACTAGCAAACATTGCAAGAGGTTCAGGTGCAACATCATAATCAACACTTAGTGGAGTTGCAATAACTGTTACATCATTGAAAAATCCCTTTGGGAAAAGTGGTCTAAGTGGACGGTCAATAAGTCTTGAGGTCAAAATTGCTTGGTCGGTTGGTCTTCCCTCACGTTTTTTAAATCCCCCCGGAATTTTTCCTACTGCATATAGTTTTTCGTCAAAGTCAACACTTAGTGGGAAAAAGTCTTGACCAGGTCTTGGTTGCTTGCTCATACAAGTATTACACATAACTGCAGTTTCGCCACACCTAACAATACAGTGACCATTGGCTTGCATAGCATATTTGCCAATTTCAACCGTTACTTCTTTTCCACCTATTTCTGTTTTAAATTCTTTAA
Organism: uncultured Christensenella sp.; assembly: GCA_964455585.1. GTDB lineage: Bacteria > Bacillota > Clostridia > Christensenellales > UBA1242 > UBA11490. The sequence continues at coordinate 1,175 of CAYVXW010000003.1, read as the reverse complement.
ATTCTTTCATCTTTCTCTCCTTTATATCCCAAAAAAGCGAAAGTTAAATCTTCCGCTTTTGTTGTTAGTTAAATTAACGAATATTTAACTTAGCCTTTAAATCCCTATAGCCTTGAAGATTAGTTCTTTCCATATATTTAAGTAGACTCTTTCTATGGTTTACTAATTTCAAAAGGCCTCTACGAGAATGGTTATCATTTGGGTTTGCTTTTAGGTGCTCAGTTAGTTCAGAAATTCTAGCAGAAAGGATTGCAATTTGAACTTCGCAAGAACCAGTATCGCCCTCTTTTGTAGCATACTTTTTGATAACTTCTTGTTTTTTCTCTTTAGAAATCATAATTTTTCTCCTTATAATATTATTTGCCAAAAACCACGACTATCTATGGAGATACAGATAACCCTAGCCTTAGGTAACGAAGTTATTATATCAAATAAATTTGTCAATGTAAACAATTTTTTTAAAATTCTTTTGCAATATTTATATAATATTTATTATTTTTTGCTTAAAACCATAACTTTTGCTATTCCATAACGCTTTCGGACTCAAAAGTATCAATGAATTTTTTGAATTTTTCGTTATAACCCTCGTCCCTAAATTTCTCGCACATAGTCAAGTAGTATTTTTTGTCTAGTTCACAATCCCTTTTTGATGGATAGTTTCCGGTGGGGTCAATGGGCATAGTTCTATATAGCATAAAATCGGTTATGGTATACATATCTATCAAGTCGTTTTGGTATGAGCCAAAAGCCGAGTTGTTTTTTAGTTCTTCATACATTTCCAAATACGCTTTTATGCTATTGATTTTGGGATTTTTTGCCCCAAACAATTGAATGTTTTCAATAAGCCTTGAAACACTGTCTACGCCGGCGTCCTCGTATTCGGTTTCCCCAAAATTAATTGCCCTAATGTAGTAGCAATCGGCGTTTTCCTTATTTGCTTCCTTTATAACATCCTTTATGTTGTCCACAACAAATAGCCCACACTTATTCAAAATTAATGTAAGTTGGTCAGAAGAAAGTTTGTTTAAAAATTCCATAACCATATCCCCTCTACTAAAGTAAGTTTAGTTTAGCATAGCACCAAACAAAAAGTCAACACCCAAAGAGCAAAAAAGTGACCATTTATATATTTTATAATTAACTGCGAATAGAGAAATCGTTCGCAGTTTTTCTTT
>CAYVXW010000002.1:0-84162 GCA_964455585.1 uncultured Christensenella sp. | reverse complement strand
CGTCGCCCTCTCACGGCGGAATCAGGAGTTCGATTCTCCTAGGGAGTACCAAAAACAAATTAAACACCCGTTGGGTGTTTTTGTTTTTAATACTCCCTAGGAGTGTGGGTTGGCACACACAGTTGTGCTTAGCACAACAATCGAACTGTGCTCGCTCATCACTGGAGTGCAAGCCCTCCTATTCGCGAGGTATATTGCTTCGCAACATAGACGCTTCTTTTGTAGGGGGTAAAAATAAAGCACACGATAGGTGCTTTAATTAATAAACATTAAATAAATCATCAATAGTTAAAAGTTTGACATTGTATTTTTTACTCTCATCAATGACTGCTTGAGTATATCCACTTTTTACAAAAATGTAGTAATACTTTTCGGTAATATTTGTGAATATATTGCTTGCACTAATTAAATCATTGAATTCAGGCAAATCAAATTTTTCTTTTCTGAATTTGCATTCGCAGAAGATACCTTTATTGCCGTCTATGCCTAAGATGTCTACATCATCTTGCGATTTTTTGGCAGGATTGTTGCCCCACCATTTCCCAAAACCATTTGGAATAAATGGGAGTTGTTTCTTACGGGCAATCATAGTTAAATATTGGATACAAACTTCTTCAAATGCACTTCCTAAAACTGATGGAATATCATTAATTATTTTATCGGTATAGTCTTTGGCTCCCAAAACAGAAAGGGTAGATGTGTTTGAAAAAACATATTTATACCAAAATCTAAAAAATGGATCAGAAAGGAAGTAAATGGATTTTTTGGAATTTGTATTTTCGCCATAAGGGATTTGTTTGGTTATAATACGAATCTCTTGCAAGTTTTTCATATAACTAGCACATTTTGAAGTTTCCTCATTAATCTTTCCTGAAATTTCATTGAATTTAGATGCTCCAGTTGCAATTGCTTCAATTATGCTATTGTAAATTGTTGGCTCTCTAAATTCTTGCTTTAATAGAAGCAAAGGTTCTTCTCTAAGTAGACATGCATCATCAAAAATATTGTCCGATATGTTTTGCTTTATAGATAGCTTATCGTCAAAAGTTTGCAAATAATATGGAATACCACCAAGAATTGAGTATGCAGTAATTTTATCTATATTTGAGAAATTAGGAAAAAATTTTGAGGCTTCAAGATAGTTTAATGGTTTTAGTTCAATATTAGCAGTTCTTCTGCCATAAAGTGGACTTGAGTAACCCAAGACTTCGTTAATCATAAAACTAACACTACTACCACAAAGCACAAGCATAACATTCTTGTGTTGCCATTTATGGTCAATGGTGTGTTGCAATATGCTTTTTATTGTAGGATATTCTTTTGCGATAAATGGGAATTCGTCAATGATAATACAAACTTTTTCATCAGGTGTATTTGTTAGTGCTGTATCAATCTTGTCAGAAAGAAAAGAAACAAGTTCTGCCCAATCTTTAAAAGTTGGTGTGTAATCCATATTGAAATAAGAAATCATCTGTTTTGAAAATTCTTGAATATTTAATGTTGTATTTTTCTCTTGAGCCAAGAAATATAAACATTTATGATTTTTTGCAAATTCTGTAAGAAGTGTTGTTTTGCCAATTCTTCTTCTGCCATAAAGCACTAAAAATTCAAACTTATTAGAACTATATAATTCTTCTAATTTTTCTAATTCATACTCTCTACCAATCATATAAAACCCTACCTTTTAGTAAATTACGATTATTATAATCTAAATCTACTAAATTGTCAACAACTATAGTAATGTTTTATACAAAAAATATTTATACTAAAACTTACAACAAAAAGTATAGTATGGCGAGTTGATTTTTTTGTGGGGGGATGATATAATAAATAATAGGCAATAGATTTGGGAATATGTCGGCGAAGAGTTGGCGGGATTGAACTATGGATATTGTCTTTATTAAAGGAAAGAGTATGAAGTACCACGATTTGAAAATTGGAGTAGTGGGAACGGGCAGTTTGGGGCCGACATTGGCGGTGGAACTGGCGTCGAATGGATACGATGTGGAACTGGTGGCAAATGGCGACGGGATACACGTAGACGATTCAATGGCGTTCCATATAATAGGGGATTTTGGTGACAAAACCTACCTTGTGCCAACTGTGGACGATATGGACAGTTTTACCACTAAAAAAGACTTTATTATCCTTGCAACAAAAGCGTTCCAAACGGTTGAGGTGGTGGAAAAAGCCGTAGAGTGGCTAACCCCCGTTGGAGCGGTTGTTACCGTGCAAAATGTTTTTTCGCTCGACCGAATTTTTAAACTTGTTCCACCTGAGAAGTGTATTTGTTTGTATTTGGATATCTTTACAACAACTATGCCAACAGGGCGAAAAGTTGTTGATTCGGGTGGAATAACTATGGGCGTTTATGACAAAAATGTTTTTCCTATGATGCAAGTCTTTGAAAAGATTATGAAAGAAACTTGCGAAACCCACATTACAAACAATGTTTGGGGGTACCTACTTAGTCGAAACATTATGAATGCCACAATTTCCGCCCTAGGTGCCATTTCGGGGCTAAAACTTGGCGAAATACTAGACAATTACAATGGCAGATATCTATTTAATAGGCTTATTGAAGAGGGCTATACTATGCTTAGGAAGTTTAGGATAAAAATACTTCCTTATGCCGACAAACTTGATTACGAACTCTTTATATCCAAAAGTTTGAAAGGCAGGCTCTATAACCACAAAATGACCAAAATCATTAGGCATAACAATAGGCATATTAGGTCAAGCATTCTATATGACCTTGAACACGGAAGGCGAACGGAAGTGGAATATGTTATTGGAAGTTTTATAAAGTATGGCGATAGGTTAAAATTTAATATTCCATACACACGTGCAATTTATGCAATGCTAAAAGAAATTGAAAACGGTACTAGGAGAATATCTCCCGATGCGTTTTATGACCCAACACTAGTTAATATTGATAAAAAGAGAGGATTTAAAAAATGATTATTGAAGAAATTAAAAAAGCAAACATACAAGCAATGAAAGACAAAGATAGTTTGGCAAGAGCAATTTATAGTGTTATTATGAACAAACACTTGATGGCAACTGTTGATGCTAGAACTAGCGGAAAAGAGGTTGAGGATGCTGATATGGTTAGGATTATCCAAAAGACAATAAAGGAACTTGAGGAAGAAAGAGACAACTACGCTAGAGTTGGCAATTCGGAAGAAGTTAAAAATATTGAATACCAAAAATCATTGATAGAAAAATATTTGCCAACCCTTCTTAGCGAAGAAGAAATAAAAGCAATTATTATGACTCTTGACGACAAAACTGTTCCTAGTGTTATGCGTCATTTCAAGACCAACTACAACGGCAAATGCGATATGAAAGTTGTTAGTAATGTGCTAAAAAGTTTGTAAAAAATAATGCCTTAGACACTTCTGCCTAGGGCATTTTTTGTGCTCAAATTTGATGTGCTATGGGCAATGTCAAAATGATGTATTTGGGTTAAAAAATTAGTAAAATATGCCCACTCGGCGGAGTTTGGGTTTTAAAAAATTTGACTACAATATTTTATGGATTTTGGCTATAACTAGCGGATTATTTGGCGGAGTGCGTGGGAGAATTGGTGTGTAAAAACAAAAAAACCTAGCCAACTTTTTGATGCCTTATCTTAGGCGTCTAGTTGGTTAAGTTTTGTTTTTACATTTCTAGTTCGTTATATTTTTCAAACAACTCGTTCCAAGCCTCTAGTGCTTCTTCTTTTGTCATTTCACCTCGGGATACAAGTCCGTCTACCAAATCGGCTTTGCCTTGTTCCCAAAACCACTTTAGGTCTTGGCGTTCCTCGTTTATTGCTTGCTCCAAGTCTTCTTGTTTTATAACCTTTGCTTTATATGTACGGCTAACAAGTGCGGAGGCGGAGAATGCCGATTGAAAATCGTTACTTAGAGGGTTTGCATTTCCTTCCATTTCGGAGAATCCGTCAATCGTCCTAAGCCCTCTAACAAAAAGTGCTCTAGGTGGATTGGCTTCGTATTTTGCTAGTGCCGAGTCCTTTGCCGAGTTGAAAAGAAGGGTGGCATACCACATACAGTCGTTTGTATTGAAGTTGTCTTTTGGCTTTGAGTCCACTTTGTACACATAATTATATAGTGACACTAGGTTTTCCATAAACTTCTTCATATAATCCGTTTTGTCGTCGGGATTTATGGTGAGGTCTAGTCTACCGTCTTTTGATTTTACCGAATACAAAACCAAATCCCCGCCCTCTGGATGTGGCATCATTATTTGGCTTACGCCAACATCGTTTAGAAGTGCTCCAATAGCCAAAATCATTCCGTTTGTTTCAAAACTTTTTAGTTTCATAATTTTTCCCCAATATTTTTTTAAAGTATTTATATTGTATCATATCAATTTCCAAATTTCAATACCCCTTATAAAAATTTATTGGGGTTCGTGTTATGCTTGCCCCAAAACGCTAAAACAAAATGCTCATTTGTGACTTCTTATTAGTATAATATAATAAATTATATATAATATACTATAAAATAGTTGGAAATGGGGAAGAATTGTGATATACTTTTAGTATCTAAAAGTATTATTTTTATGCTAATTTAAGGGATTACAAGGAGTTTTAATATGGAAGAACAAAATGAGCATATCTTGGCAAAGTCCACAAAGTATGACGAGGCGGATATCCAAGTTCTTGAGGGGCTAGAGCCGGTTAGGAAAAGACCGGGTATGTATATTGGTAGCACCGACACAAGGGGACTACATCATTTGATTACTGAGGTTGTTGACAACAGTATCGACGAGGCACTTGCCGGATATTGTACACACATCAAAGTTATTTTGAACAAAGACGGAAGTTGCTCAATTATTGATAATGGCAGGGGTATACCTTGTGGTATTCACAAAACTGAGGGCAAAAGTGCGGTTGAGGTCGTTCTTACAAAACTTCACGCTGGCGGAAAATTCGGTGGCGAAGGATACAAAATTAGTGGCGGACTTCACGGCGTTGGTTTGTCTTGCGTAAACGCTCTTTCCGAGTGGCTTGAGGTTGAGGTTCAACAAAGCGGAAAGGTTCACAAACAACTTTATAAGCGTGGCGTTCCTCAAGAACCACTAAAGATTGTTGGCGACACCGCCCAAACGGGAACAAAAGTAACCTTTATGCCTGACTTTGAAATTTTTGAGACCTTGGAGTTTAATTATGACGAACTAAAATCTAGATTTAGAGAAATAGCGTTTTTAAACAAAGGTCTTACAATTTCCATTGAGGATAGGCGTGGAGAAGAGCCTACGGGCGAAACATTTAGGTTTGACGGCGGAATAGTTGAGTTTGTTGACTATCTAAACAGAAACAAAGAGTGTTTGTTTGAAAAGCCAGTTTATGTCGATGTCGTAAACCCTACAAACGAGGTTGAAATTGCTTTCCAATTCAATAATGGCTACAATGAGTTTATAAACAGTTATGCAAACAATATTAGCACCGAAGAGGGTGGAACACACCTTACAGGCTTCAAAAATGCGCTCACAAAGATTATTAATGACTATGGTCATACAAATAGGATTTTGAAAGATAGCGAAAAACTATCGGGCGAAGATGTTAGAGAGGGTATTACCGCTATCATTTCGGTAAAACTAACCGAGCCACAATTTGAGGGTCAAACAAAAACCAAACTTGGAAATAGCGAAATGAAGAGAATTGTAGAAAGCGCTATGGAAGAAAAATTTGGCTCGTTCCTAGAGGAAAACCCAAGTGTGGGAAGAGAAATGGTTCTAAAGTGCGTTACCGCAAAGCGTGCAAGAGACGCTGCCCGAAATGCAAGAGACCTAACTAGAAGAAAAGGAATTTTGGAAAGCACTACTTTGCCGGGCAAATTGGCGGATTGTACAAGTAAAGATAGAAAGAGTAGTGAAATATACCTAGTTGAGGGTGATAGCGCGGGCGGAACGGCAAAACAAGGTAGAGACAGAAAGTTCCAAGCAGTGTTGCCACTTAGAGGTAAGATTATTAATGTAGAAAAAGCGACTTTGCACAAAGTTCTAGAGAGCCAAGTAATAAAAGATATGATAACCGCATTTGGTTGTGGCGTATCTAGCGAATTTAACGAGGAAAAACTAAGGTATGACAAAATTATTATTATGACCGATGCCGATGTCGACGGAAGTCATATTAGAATACTTTTGCTTACATTCTTCTTTAGGTTTATGCAACCGCTTATTGACAATGGTCACGTGTATATTGCTCAACCACCTCTATACAAAATTGCAAACGGAAAACAAGTGTACTATGCATATAGTGACGAGGAACTTGATGAAACGCTTGAAAAGATTGGTAGACCAAAGGTTGAAATCCAAAGATACAAAGGTTTGGGAGAAATGAACGCCGACCAACTTTGGGAAACCACAATGAATCCAGAAAATAGAATACTTCTAAAAGTTACTATGGAAGACGCCTTTGAAGCGGATGAAACATTCTCAAAACTTATGGGCGAAGATGTAGAACAAAGAAGAAAGTTTATTGAAGAAAACGCAACTCTAGTCAAAGACTTGGATGTCTAATAGAATAGGAGTAAACTTATGGAAATAGATGAAATTAAAGATATATTAGATAAAATTGACGCAAGCAAGATTATGGATGTCAAGGTTAAAGAAGAACTAGAGAAATCGTTTATTGCTTATGCAATGGCGGTTAACGTTAGCCGTGCCATTCCCGATGTAAGAGATGGTCTAAAACCCGTACACCGTAGAATTATCTATGCAATGGGTGCAAACCTAGGACTTTATAACGACAAGCCATTTAGAAAAAGTGCAACCATCGTCGGTGAGGTTATGGGTAAATTTCACCCACACGGCGATTCGGCAATTTATGACGCATTAGTAAGGCTTGCCCAAGACTTTACCATTAACTGTCCACTAGTTGAAGGTCACGGAAACTTTGGTTCGGTCGATGGAGACCCTCCTGCTGCTAGCCGTTATACCGAGGCAAGACTTAGCAAAATTGCAAGCGAAATGCTTAATGGCATAAACCAAGAAACAGTTGATTTTTATCCAAACTTTGATGGTCGTGAAATGCAACCAACCGTGCTTCCTAGTAGGTTCCCAAACCTTCTTGTAAATGGTAGTGACGGTATTGCGGTAGGTATGGCAACAAACGTGCCTCCTCACAACCTAAGAGAGGTTATAAACGGTGTTATTGCTCTTATTGACAATCCCGAAATTACTCTAGACGAACTTATGCAATATATCCCTGCTCCAGACTTCCCAACAAGAGGTATTGTTGTAGGTGGAAAGGGCATTAGAGAAATGTACGAAACGGGTAAGGGTTCGTTTATAATTAGGTCAAAAGCCGAAATTGAAGAAGAGAACGGAAGAGAAAGAATTGTTATTACCGAAATTCCTTATCAAGTAAACAAAGCAAAACTTATTATCCAAATTGCCGATATGGTAAAATCCAAGAGGATTGAGGGTATATCTGACATAAAGGAAGAAAGTGACAGAGAGGGAATGAGAATTGTTGTTGATGTAAAGCGTGACGCAAACGCTCAAGTTGTGCTTAATAACCTATTCAAACACACTCAACTTCAAATTTCATTTGGTGCAATAAACTTGGCCCTAGTTGATGGCACTCCAAAGACATTGCCACTAAAGGATATTTTGGTTCATTACTTAAACTTCCAAAAAGATGTAATCACAAGGCGTACAAAATTTGAACTTGACAAAGCCGAAGCAAGGGCACATATCCTAAGAGGACTTGTTATTGCCCAAGCAAACATTGACGAAGTTATTAGACAAATTAAACTATCCAATGACAAAGCCGATGCGGTAGAAAGACTAACAAGGCTATTTAGTCTTGACGAAAAGCAAGCCAACGCAATACTTGATATGCGTCTTCAAAAGTTGACCGGACTTGAGGTTGAAAAACTAAAAGCCGAACTAAACGAAGTAGAAGGACTTATTAAGGAATACAAGGAAATTCTTGCAAGCGAGGCTAGAGTGCTTGAAATTATCAAGGGCGATTTGATTGAAATCAAAACAAAATATGGCGTGCCAAGAAAGACTGAAATCAAACTTGACTACACCGGTTTAGACATTGCCGATCTAATCCCAAGAGAGACAGTTGTATTGTCGCTTACTCATAGCGGATATATAAAGAGAATGCCTGTAAGCGAATATAAGAGTCAACATAGGGGCGGAGTAGGCGTAGTTGGTCACAAGACCAAAGAAGCCGACTTTGTGGAGAATATTTATGTAACATCTTCTCACGACAACCTAATGTGCTTCTCAAGCAAGGGCAGAGTGTATGTTCTAAAGGCATACGAAGTGCCTGAGGCTCAAAAGACAAGCAAGGGTAGAGCAATGGTAAACCTACTTCAAGTAGACAACGACGAGAGAATTACCACCATTATTCCTATCCACCCTGAGGACAAAGGATACCTTATGATGGCAACCAAGTTTGGACTAATTAAGAAAACCAAGACCGAAGAGTTTTTGTCTATTAGAAAGGGCGGAAAGATTGCTATAAAACTAGCCGAGGGTGACGAACTTATTTCGGTATTCCTAACTGGTGGCGACGACGAAGTTCTAATTTGTAGTAGCGAAGGCAAGTGTATTAGGTTTAACGAAAACACAGTTAGACCACTTGGCAGAGACACAATGGGTGTTAAGGCTATGAAACTTGGCGAAAACGAAACTATTGTGGATATGACAAAGGTAATCGCTGGTAGCGATATGCTAACAATTACCGAACTTGGCTATGGCAAGAGGTCGAGTGAGGACGAGTACAAAGTTCAAGGTAGAAATGGCAAGGGCGTAAAAGCGGGCATTTTCAACGAAGAAACGGGCAAACTCGTAAATCTAAAGCAAGTTACCGAAGACGACGATATTATGCTTACATCGGACGATGGCGTCGTAATTAGAGTTGGTGCAAAAGAAATTAATAAGATTGGTAGAAACACCAAGGGTGTTAGGATTATGAAGATGAAGGGCGGAGCCAAGATTGTATCGGTTGCCGTTACCCCATCGGAAGTAATGGAAGAAAAATTGGCAGAGTCAATTGAGGAAACCCCTGTTGAGGTTGAGGTTGAAGCAGTGCCAGAGGCACAACCCGAACTAAACGATAGCGATTTAATTTAATAAAATTAAAAGGATTGCCGATATTTAGCGTGGCTTGGTTTTGTACTCCAAAAGACGCTTTGTATAAATTGAAGCAACCTTGCAAGGGGCACTAAATAAAAGACAATAGGAGGAAGGCTTAGACTTCTTCCTATTTTTTAGCCATTCGTGTTTTAAAAATACACATAGCACAAAATTTTGCAACACTTGCCGAATAGTTGACGGCGGGACGCCCTATGTGATAAAATAAAAATAGATATTAAAAGTTGCTTTTTGTATTTGTTACAAATCGAATGGGGCAAATGCCCCTGCCTACTTTGATATCTAAATTTTATGAAAAATGGGAAAAGCATTGTTGTGGCAAATTTTTGCCACCTTGTTTTTCCTTTTTTATATGTGTCTTTTTAGATTTTAATCAAAGGGCAAATATATAAATTTATGTTATCCACAAACGAGTGTGTAGTGTGGATAACTTCAAAAATTTTTTGGAGGCAACTATGTCTAAACTAAGCGAAATCAAAGAGAAAGAAAAGTTCTTGAAAGAAACCGAAGCGGTGGACCAATTCATTTTGGAACTTTTGAAGGAGAATAAGGAAAAACTTGACCTTTATACTTTTTTTGTAACCTACGATGCTTGCAATACGGGCGAGGTAGTAGAAAAAGAATTATATGAATTTTTGTTGGGGCTATATGCCGACTGGTTTTGTGTAAATCAAAACAACAAAAGCACGGCGGTATACAAACTAGTCCATAGTCCTTTTTACACTCCTAGCGGGATGAGCGGAAGGGAGTGCTTTGAACTAATTAAGGGCGGAAAGTTTGGCGGAGTGTTGCCAATAAGTTTGCAATATGTAAATAGACTAGAGGAAAAGTTTTTTGTCTCTATCGATGTAAACAAACTGTATAACCAAGACATCCCAAATAGTGGCGAAGTTAGACTATATATAAACCTTCCATCGAATAAAATTCTTTTGTTTGCAAAAGAATTTATGGATAGGGCATATCTATCAGAGTTGCCGGTAAAGATAAAGTTTTTAAATTGTGACGATAGGTGCGATACGGTTGTCATCTACACCTCATATGCAAGTGCAAACGCAGTCGTAAAAGAAATTGAGAGCATAAAAGAAGACTATCCATATAGGTTTGAGGGCGTAGGAAAAGTTAATCCGCTTTTGTCCCGTGTAAACGATTATATTGGTTTTGGCGAGGCACCGACTTCAAAGGAAACTTATTTTAAGTCGAGGACAGATGCACTAAGTGCAATCGAAAAGTCGGCGGTGACTACTGTGCTAAAAGATACAATTGTGGCAAAAGAGCAAGCGGTTATTTTTAGGACGGATGGCAGGAGTTATACTCCAACCGAGTACCTTATGTATTTGGTAGAAAGGGTGGCAATTGGAGTTATTGAAGATAGGATTGTAGAACTAGAAAAGGACGGCAATAGTGCCAAGTCCGAACTATTCAAACTATACAAAATGCGTGAAGCGGTTGAAAAAGAAATTGTGCTTGGGCAAGAGGTGAAAAAACTAAAAAGAACCTTGACCAGAACGGGGGAATATCAACTAGACATAACCGATATTGGCGTTAGCAATTATGACTTTGTGGGGAAACTATATAGGCTATTTACCACCGAGGGCGAAAGGCTACTTAGGCGAAAAAATGAGGACGAAAAAAAGATGCAAATTTCGTCCGTGCTATTTAGAGTAAATCCCGAACTTGACGGGGTCAATATTAGTGATTTTTTGAAAGAATATTTTAGGGTGGAAGTTGCCACAGTTTTGGAACAAATTATTGACGACAAAATGGATGAACTAAAGGTTACTAGAGGCAGTTCGTGCTTGAGTAATCTAAAACAAAAACAAATTCTAAGACTAAGAACTATACTCAAAAACATTCTAAACGATAGCGACGACGGCAGAGAATATTTGGACAAATGTATTGCCGATTATGTTAGAATTTTGTCCACCGATGCGGTTGAAAATGTTGAGGTGTATATTGACGATGTAAAAGTTTCGCTTAGTTCGGCGGTTAACGAAGAATTGGTATCATTACTACCTAGTTTGCAAACAAAAGTGGACAATTTGACAATAGATAAGTGGTTTATTGACAAAACGCTAATAGATTTTGACATAAACAAGGATAATCTTGCAATTGGCTCCAAAACCAAAAACTTGGCGAAAGAGCGTGTTTTGGATACGACTACCCAAGAACCCGAAAGAGAGTTCTATTATAATAAATAGTGCGATATGAAGAGAGTAAGTAGGTAATAACTTGAAACACTAAAGAAAATTAACAAATAAAGTTGATGAAAAAAAGACACTTTGAAATTTTGAATTTAACCCCATAGGGGTTAGTTCAATTTGATTCAAGTGTCTTTTTTTGTTGTGATATGCTCTATATAATATTTTTTGATAAATAAACAACTCCATAATCAAAATTGGTTACCAGTCATACTCCAAATTTTCTTTGTGAAGTGTAACTCAAAATTATGTTTTATTTATTGTCCCCAAAAACTATTGTCATTGCTATTTTCAGGTGGGCGGGTGTTTATGTTTCCGCCGTTTCCATTATTAGGGTTTGTGCCTTGAACAATTGTAATACTTGGTTTGTTTTGTTGAGGGGTTTGTTGTGGTTTGAAGGAAGATATTTTTGCTTTCTTCGCAACTCCTTTTTTGGCACGCCTTGTCTTTACAATTACTCTAATAGAGAAGAATAATATAATAAGCAAAATTGCAATTGAGCACGATATAATTATAATTTCCGTGTTGTCTATTTGGGGTTCAATATCTAGATAAAGTGTCTCACTTTGAACCTCTATTGTTATATCGTCTTTTGTTGCAACAAGCACTACTTTTATTTCTTTTAGTCCCGCGTCATCAAATGTAAATGTTCGGGTGGATTTTGCACCTACCGAATCGCCTTTTGTTGGCTTGCCATCAAGTTTCCCATCTACATACCACTTGTATTCAAAAGTAAAACCTGAGTAGTTTGACATTTTTATATTGCTATCGGGTTTGACCTCAAGAGTTATTTCACCATTCACTTTTAGGTCTTTGGTGTTTGACCTAAGTACGATTGTGTCTAGCGCTTGTTCTTGGATGTGGATGTATCTAGTAATAGGTGTGGCTTGGTTTCCACTAGAGTCGGTACAAAAATATTTGATGTAATAAGGTTTTGAGGTTTCGGTTAGTGTGGTTACATCAAGGTTAGTAACACAAGTTATTGTGTTTGGAGTTGCATAGTCGTTGGGATTAAGTTCGCTTTCCAATTTGTCGGTTTTAATTGGTTCGTCTATGTAATTAATTTTATCGCGCGAGTCCTCTGCTTCTACTGTGTACTTGTCAAAATCAAATGCCTTGTTCTTGCTCCAATAAATCGTACTTGCTCCCACAAATTTGAGTGTTGGGGGAGTGGTGTCAACTACGGTGTATGGCAAAGGCAAATACCTTTCTTGCACCACATTTCCGCTTGCGTCGCGTTTTGTCACTTTGATATTGAATGTAAAGTTGCCCACCTCTTTTGTGTTTGGGTTTCCTACAATATTGTGTTTTAGTGTTGATGGGGTTAAATTTATAACGCCGTCTGGCGGACTAAATGGTTTTTGGTTTCGCTCTATTATGATTGTGTCGAGTAGTTCCACCTTGAAAGATGTAAATTCTAGGGTTTTGCTCCACGACTTGTAGTGACCATTTTGAGGTTGCCCCGATAGGGTGATTTTTAGATCGCCAACGCCAAATGTGTCTGCAATATTAACTATTGTTTTTAGGTCTTCATTAAGTTTCTTTTCAATATATCCGTCTTTGCTAACGCTTCCCGTTATGTACGAAAAGTCGGTGTCCCTAAAGTAGTATTGGGCATTTTCCAGTTCGTCTAGGGTTACTAGGCTAAAACTTGAATTGTTTTCGGTGGTGGGGGAGAATATATCGTTTAACCCTTGAAATCCCCAAATATATTTTTCGTTTTCGAGTGTGGACTTTGAAAGTTTGGTTAGGTCGACGCTATTAAAGGATAGGTTGATGTTTTTTAAAGTGCTCTTTAGATTGCTTTGAGCAAAGACCGTTTTTGCACTCTCTCCTTCGCCAATCGTCACCGATTGCCCGCTTTGATATTCGCAAAAATTTAAAACTCCATCAAGGTTTGCGTTATTGAAGTTGTTGTGTGCTAGATTTATGCTTATTAGTGTTTCTGGCCACTCAAATTGGCATAGTTCGGTGATACTATCAATCCCGAGCCCGCTTAGGTCAAGCGATGTTTCAATTGCCGATGTGTCGGTGTTGGAATATTTGGGCGAACTTATTATGCTATCCGATTTTAGGGTGGAAGCACTGTCAATATTTAACAAGCGTTTTAGCCTGCTTTCAAGTTTTGGGTTACTGATGGTCACCTCGCCACTTGAAATCGACGACTCGCCGTCTCTTAGCGTGTTTACAAAAACTGACGCCCCCACTTCCATACTAGGAACTTGTGGTATTGTGCCTATAGCACCAAGCGAAAGCACTCCGCATAAAATTAGTGTAGTAGTCCATTTTTTCATAAGCCCAACTCCTTTTGCTTGGGTGTTCCAAGCGAATACCGTGGGTGGTGTCAACCAAAATCCCACATAATTTCAATTTTATTTTATCACAAAAATATTATATTACATAATATTTTAAGATATTTTTTAGACTTAGACTAAATAAAAAAGGAAAAGACTTTTGTCTTTTCCTAAGTTGTTATTTCAAAACCTCTAGTCCGCCCATATATGGTCTAAGAACTTTTGGAACGTTTATAGAGCCGTCGGCGTTATAGTTATTTTCAAGCAAAGCAATTAGTCCTCTTGGGGAGGCAAGAACGGTGTTGTTTAGGGTGTGAACATAGTAGTTGCCCTTTTCGCCCTTTGTCCTGATTCCAAGTCTTCTTGCTTGTGCGTCACCAAGGGTAGAGCAAGAACCCACCTCAAAGTATTTCTTTTGTCTTGGGCTCCAAGCCTCAATGTCGCAAGACTTAACCTTTAGGTCGGCTAGGTCGCCACTACAACATTCAATTTGTCTTACTGGAATGTCCATATTTCTAAATACTTCAACGGTGTATTTCCACATTTTTTCATACCAATCCATACTGTCCTCTGGCTTACATAGAACAATCATTTCTTGCTTTTCAAATTGATGAACACGATATAGTCCTCTTTCTTCAAGCCCGTGAGCGCCACCCTCTTTTCTAAAACAAGGGCTATACGAAGTCATTGTAATAGGGAGTTCGCTTTCCTTTACAATTTGGTCTTTGAATCTTCCAATCATACTGTGCTCACTTGTGCCAATTAGATATAGGTCTTCGTTTTCGATTTTGTACATCATTGCATCCATTTCGGCAAATGACATAACGCCCGTTACAACATCGCTCCTAATCATAAATGGTGGAATGCAATAAGTAAAGCCTTTGTCAATCATATAATCCCTTGCATATGCAATCATTGCTTCGTGGAGCCTTGCAACATTGCCCATCAAGAAATAAAATCCCGTGCCACTAGTTCTTCCCGCACTGTCTTTGTCAAGACCTTTTAGTTTTTCGATAATGTCGGCGTGATATGGAACTTCGTACTCAGGCACAATTGGCTCGCCAAAACGCTTTAGTTCAACATTTTCGCTATCGTCTTTTCCAACTGGAACACTAGGGTCAATAATGTTTGGGATAGTCATCATAAGAGTTTTTATTTCCGCCGATTTTTCTTCCTCAATTTTTTCAACCTCAACAAGCCTTTCGTTTATTGCTTTTACTTCCGCTTTTATTTCGTTTGCTTCCGCAACTTTTTTCTCTCTCATAAGCCCACCAATTTGGGTGCTAAGAGTGTTTCTTTTTGCACGCAAGGTATCGCCCTCGGCTTTGATTTCTCTGTTTTCTTTGTCGAGTGCAATTACTTTGTCTACCATTTCAAGTTTTGCGTCTTGAAACTTTTTTCTAATGTTTTCTTTGATCAATTCGGGATTGGTTCTAATTAAATTAATGTCTATCATATTATCTCCTTTATGTCTTTTTCTTTGTTGCTTTTGTCAATTCCTCCACACTTTTTGACAAAAACTATTGGTTTTGATATTTGATAAAGTAAACAAAAATCCCTAGATAAAAAGATAAATGTGCTTTATCCATAATATCTAGAGATGAATAGTTATTATCCACGGTGCCACTCTAGTTGAGGAAATTTCCCCCACCTCGTTTTCCTTTTTGTTTGCGTCCAAAAGATTGCACAAAGACCTTGTTTTCACAAGTACCTCGGCAGGTGGAAATTATAAGGATGTATGCATAACTCTCAGCCCCGTTACACTCTCTGTAATTACTTATTCCTAATAACATTCCTGCGTCATTAGTAGCACGATTTTTTAAAAAAATCTTAATCTTAGTATAATCAAAAAAAATTAAAAGTCAATAAATTTACAAAAATTTAATTGCCAAATTTGCTTTATTTTTTTTAAGGGTCATAATTGGTGTGGTATAAATCAAAAAATCTTGTCAAAAATTTGGTATGTATTTTTGGAGGTAATTATGGTTGAATTTGATAAAAGTATGACTAAAGAAAATTTGGCAAGAGCGTTTGCGGGTGAGTGTCAAGACGGAGCCAAGTATCAGTTCCTTGCCAAGAAGGCTTTGGCGGAAGGTTATGATTATATGCAACTAATTTTCAAGACCCACGCAAAAAACGAAATGGCACACGCAAAAAGGTTTTATGATTTGCTAAGCGAGCACTCTGGCAGTCCTACTAAGAATATGGAAATTTGTGGAGGCTACTCGTTTGCTTCGGGTAATTTGCTTGAGTGTATCAAAAGCACTATGGCAGTGGAGAAGTCTCAAAGCGATGTTGTATATCCAAAGTTTGCAGGTGTTGCAAAGGAAGAGGGGTATCCCGACATTGCCGATGCATTCACTTTTGCGGGCACGGTGGAAAATTGTCACAAACTTATGCTTGAGCAATTGTACACAAAACTAAAAGGCAAAAAGTTATACAAAAGCCCCACCGCCGTCAAGTGGAAATGTAGCAACTGTGGATTTGAGCACACCGCCAAAACCGCGTGGAGCGAGTGCCCTAGTTGCCTAAGTCCCCAAGGCTTTGTGGAAATCCAAATTGATATGAATAGTGGAGAGTAGTGGCGACAGACCAGTCTAGCGACTGGAAAATAAAAAATAAGAAAGAAAAAATAAAAGTTGCGGAAGCCCGTTGGGCTTGAGACCTAAAGTAGAGATTCTTCGGCACTTCGTGAACCTAGAATGATAGGTGGCAAAGTTGCCACAATGATATTTTTTGCTTACACAAAAAATGATATTGCTATCGCAATGATATTATGCTAAAGCATAATGATATTACACTTGCTCGCAGGTGTAATGGCGGACGATTGAAAGTAGATACGCTCCGCTCGTGCTATCGCACTCGGTCGGTATGACACGAGAGGCATATAATGTGGTGTCATACCGACTGAGTATTCGCAAGAATACGAACGGAGTGTATCTATGTGGTCATCCTCTCGTGTCATTCTGAACGCGGAAGCGGAAGAATATTGAGCGAAAAGTGGGGGAGAAATTAAAAAAGATATTTTGGATATAACAAAAAACTAGTGGCAATTCTATTGCCACCTGTCATTCTGAGCGGGCTTTAGCCCCGAAGAATCTAGAACATAGAGTGGGGCAATTCGTGTCATATCGACCGAACTGGTGCCAACCAGTGAGCGGAGCATATCTATATAAATCTAACCGCTTGTACACTTCCTCACTATTCACTCTTACTTTTTCACTTGCAAGACTATGTCTTGTCACCTATCTAACGTATAGCGACTTCCGCTAAATGCCACAACGACATAGTCGTCACCAATCATAGATGAGTGTACAAGGGCGGGCTTATATGCAATATCGCTTAGCCCACTTTGGCTAAGTAGAACATCCCCCGATATTGTGCAAATTTCGTAAGTATAGTTATATGAGCCAACCTTTGTAATTTTTGTAATAAGCGTAAAACTATTGCGGTTGGTGCTATCTAGGTTAGAAATGTCTAGCCCGTCATATTTTACGCCGTCCGAATAGTACTCACTTTCGCCCTCAATATGAGAGTAAATTGGGGTGGAGTTTCTTTTTGAAAGCCTTTCTAGATAGTACTCGGTTTTAACTTTTCCTTCCTCTTGCGAAAGGATTTTTATCATATAATATTTTTCGTCTTTGATATTGATAATTTCGCTAGCATCATAACTTTTTAGGGTTAGCCCGTCTAGGTTGCAAACATAAGATATGTCGCCCTTTGTAACAATAATACTTTCACTAGTTGTAAAGTAACTGTCAATTGAGCCAAGGTTGCACACAAGACCAAATTTGTTGTCGATTAGGTTATAGTCGCCCAAGTGCGATTTTGCAACAAATCTTTTGTCCGAGACCTTTACAAGGCTCTCAATGCCATACCCAATTTCCTTTGTTTGAAAGCGGTTGTTAATAAGCAAATAGGTGGAGTAGTCTGCCTTTTTGTCTTTAATTTTTGTTACATCAATAACGCTTGTATTTGCGTTTAGGGTGGTGTGAGAAAGAATGTCTTTGTTTAATAGGTATTTAAAATTAATTTCCTTAATTGAGCCATTTTTTAGGTTTAGTTTGTATGTTTGATATGTGTAATAAGTTGTTACTCCGCTTGATGAGGTACACAAGTTATAGTCGTCTTCGGTGGTTTCTTTTTTGCATTGAATAAGTAGGTTGTCGCCCACACGGATAGGTTCGCATACAAGGTTTTGAATAACGCTTGCATCAAGCGACGATTCTTTTTTTAGATTATAGTTTTTGTCATAGACCGAAAGGGTGACCGTTTTTGTGTTGCTATCTACTACTTGAGGGTTGGTTCCCAAAAATCTTATGTCGCCGTTTTCGAGTACATAAATCGAAAGATTGTTGGTGTCAAAATCCAAGCCATCGTTTGCACCAATAGTTTGAACAAGTTCCCTTCCGTCAAAGAGGTCAAAAATGTTTGTATAAACCCTGTCGTCAATGTTGGTTAGTTCCCATAGTTCATAGTGGTAATTTTCGCCAATAATTTCGCCACTTAGTGTGTATGATTTTATATACACATTCTCTTTTTTTTCGTCCCCGCTTTTTGTCTTTACGGAGCCATTTTTTTGACTTTCAACACTCACACTTTTTGTTTTTATTTGGGTGTATGTGCTTTTCTTTTCGGCATCAAATTTTAGTTCGTCCAAATACTCCCCGTTTTCGTCCACAAGGGTTATTTTGCTTATGTTTTGGTTGTCGACTAACCTAAAGTAGGTTTTGCCTCCCTCTTCGCCCTCGTCCGCCACATATATATTTGAGTATGCGGGAGCCACTATGGCTTTGCCCTCTCTCCACGAATATATGCCAAATTCGTTTGAGTTGTTCTTTATTATTTGTGTGCCGTTTGAATAGGTGACCGCTGAGTGTTCTTTGTAGGTGGTCTCATAGTCGGTATAGGTCATTTCGGTATGGGTGTTGTAGTCTATTTTGGCGTCGGTGTAGTTACTAAATCGCTTTACAAAAACTAGCACTAGGGTGGTTACAATCCCCGCTAGCAACACAAACGCCACAATGCTTGAAATTATTATTTTTTTCTTTTTCGACATTTTTCTCTCCTTTAATTAAAAAAAGTATATCCGTTTTTTTGTATGTTGTCAATTGTGAAAGTGTAAAACGACGAAAATCCGCCATAGTGACAGGGGGAAACTACCCATAGCAAGAAGTTTGCTACCCAAAAGCAAGGAAGCAAACAGGCGAGTTATCTTTATAGATATGCTCCGTTCGACACTTATCAGTGGCTGTTTGTTTTATGGAATAGCAAACTACCAAGTCTTTGTGCCGTCACAAGTGTACACTACATAATGTGTCCTAGTGGGTGACGGCGATTCTCCCTTGCGGTCGAATACGATATGACACGGGTGGCGAAAAAGTTGCCACAGGTGATAGTGAAGAGTGAATAGTGGAGAGGTGGACAAGCGGTTAGATTTGTATAGATATGCTCCGCTCACTGGTTGGCACCAGTTCGGTCGATATGACACGAATTGCCTCGCTCCACGTTTTAGATTCTTCGGGGCTAAAGCCCGCTCAGAATGACATAGACTAAAATTCATCCACTTGCACCTCTTCACTATTTACTCTTCACCTCTTCACTTGCAAGGCTATGTCTTGCGTGTGTCATACCGACCGAGTGCGATAGCACGAGCGGAGTGTATCTACTTTCAATCATCCTTATTTGTCATTCTAAACGCGAAAGCGGAAGAATATTGAGCGAAAAGCGGGTACAAAGAAGATAATAATAAATAATATATTTTTTGTTAAAAATATAAATACATAGCAAAATCGTTTTTAAGTTTGCGACAAAATGTGCTAAAATAACTCAAGAGAAAGGTGGGGCGACTCCCCACAAAGACTTTAAATAAAATGACTAAAGGTGTAGAAATGAAAAAGGCTAAAATGTTTATAACGGGAATTATTATGGTACTTGCTTCGGCATTTATGTCGGCGTGTTCGTGCTCGAGCGGAGAATTTTCGCCCGTGGCAGAGACGGGGATTAGCATTAGATGCGTAAACCCAAGCGAAAACATAAAATACGAAAAGGACGAAAATAGTGGCTACCTAACCATTGAGTGTTACAAAGGGGATAGGTTTAGTTTGGAGTACACGCTCACCCCGTCCAACGTAACTACCACACAAGTCGACTGGGAATTCTCGGACAACAGTGGCGTTCTTTCCACATCTACATTCTCATATTCAAAGGGTGCGGTAGAGACGGTTAGTTTTACCGCCAAGAATGTTGGTTCAACCGTTATTACTTTCACGACCAAGACTACTGGCAAAATTGCAAAAGCAAATGTTAAGGTAAAAAAGGAAAAAGCAAAAATCCCTACCCTTGATGCACCATCACTATTTGAGTATAGCACAGATAGCAAAGAGGTTAGTTGGAACAATGTAACCAAAGTTTGGCAATCAAACACTCTTCAAGACGCAAACCCAACAGTTGGCAGTGGAGCGGACAAGGTTGCAAAGGGGCTTACGGGATATAGCGTTTCCGTTTGGGAAATGGAATATAGCGTTGTAACAGAGCAAGGCGATAGAAAAGCGGTTCTAGGCGAGGTTGAGAACTCCAAAAAGACCGTAAGCGTTTCTACAAACAAAATTACCGCCGAAGAGGCAGGCTTTGAAGCGGGCAAGATATACAAACTAAAAGTCAAGGCACTAGGAAACGACGAAGACGTATTTACAAGTGCGGATAGCAAAGAATTTATGTTTTGCCAACTTGAAGCCGTAAAAGACCTAAGCGTAAGCAACGGCGAAATTTCATTTACATCCCCTAAGTATTCGGTAACATCCGAAATAACTTATGGCGGAAACAAAACCGTTACAAAAACAAGTTCTAATAGCGGACTAATTACCGAAATGGGTAATTATGAATATCGTGGCGATAGTGCAATTAAGTATAGCAATCTTGAGAACCTAGACGAATATAATGTGAGCGTTGTTGCAAAGCCAAGAGGTTTTGATAATGCGACGGGCTACTCCACCGAAGACGGCGTTAGGTTCTATCCATCCGAAAGAAGCGGGGTTGCATCGTTTAAAAAATTGGGCAAACCAACCATTTCACTTGAAAACAAGACTGGTTCGTTTATCATAGGCGGAAAGAAGTTTGAGGACGTAAACCTAAAGACCGTTCTAAAACTTGAGGGCAACGATGTTGGAGTGACCAAGTCAGACGAGGTTAGATATCAATACTTTGTTGCGTCAAACGAACTTTCTTCCGATAGGCTAAAGGAAATTTCTCCAAGTAAAACTGGACAATTGGTTCTTGGCGACAAAACAACCACTATCACCGTGTTTATTACAAGCGAGCCGGAAGTAGATATTACGGCGGGAAAAATTGTTTATGTAAGGCTTGTAGGAAATAGCGAAAGAACAATTGCAGGCGAATGGGAAAACCTTTTCTATACTAGACTAGGAAAAATCTATAACGCCGACAACGCCTCGGGCGAAATCCCTGGCGACAACCCAGTTGTTTCGCATAGCATTAGCAACAACATAATAACTGTTGGCGGAGCAAATGGAATAAAGGGTATTGAGTTCTTCTTTGTCAACACCGAGAACTTGGACCTTTCAAAATATGTATTTAGCGAGACCGCATCGTGCGATATTAGCAAAGCAGGGCTAAGTGCGGGCAACTATCAAATTTATGCAAAAATGGTGGGTGACTTTGGAGAAAGTGCAAACACATTGACGGCAACCGAGGTTTCCAAAAATCCAGTTTATACTTGCCAAGTCCTAAAAGACACAACGGCTACTCAAATTTCTTCAAACGGCACAATTTCGTTTGCGCCTGTGTCATATCAAAATGGTGGTAGTGCCGAGGAAATAAAGAACTACACCATTAGACTTTCCAAAAACGGAAACGCCCAAGAGGTTAGCCTAAAAGACGGTGGCGACCTAGAGGACGGGGTTGTTCCGCTAACCAAAGTAAGTGGCAAATACACCTTTAGTTTGTTTGATGTTGTCAGAGTTTTATTATCTAGACAAGCGTCAAAAGAAATCGTGGGCATTGAGACGGAAGAAATAGATGGATATTTGAGTGCGGGTGATGTATTCTACTACTCTATCATTACCGACAAAAATGACAATACATCATTGTCGGGTTCAAATGCAATTATTTCCTCATCGGGCTCAAGCAATGTAAACTTCAATAGAAGAAGTTCAATTACCAATATGACCCTTGAGGATTCGACAAAACTTGTATTTAACAAAGTTGGCGAAACATATGTTGTTATCCTAAAGACCCCTAGTGGCGATGTTGTTTCGGAAGAGACAAGAGGCTCGGTTAGTGGCGGAAAGGTTACAATTGACTTAACCCAACTAAATTGCAAAGATAGCACCAACAAACTAATCGACTACATTAGTGGCGAACAAATAAACATTGAGGCTTATGTAATAGGCAGTCCATCAAGTTCGGGCGTTGCGGGAATTATTGACTCAGTAAAAGTTAGCAGTTCGTTCAATCGCTCGGGAGTGGCAACGGGGCTTAAAATGAGCCCTTCGGGCGAACTATCTTGGTCGTCAACCTCAACCGTTAGCGGAATTACCTATGTTATAAACTTCTATGTTGATAGCACTAGGGTTGCACAAAAATCGGTAGCATATTCAAGTGGCACCACAAATGAAGACGGCAGGGGCTACAAACTAAATATTAGAAGCGTTTTGAGCGACTATGAGGGAAAGACGGTTGCAATGGAAATTTGGGAAACTCATCCAAATTACTTTGCAAGCACGGCTAGCGACAAAATATATGCCACAGTCTTGACAACCGTAAACGTTTCAAGAAACGCAAGCGGAACCACACCAAAGATTACTTGGTCAAGTGTAAATAAGTGCTCCGAATACACCCTTATTTGCTCTGAGGCAATATTTGACGGCGAGACCCCAAAAACAGTTGATGGCACCGAGTATGAGTTGCCTAGCGGACTAGAAGTTGGCGATTATACAATAACAATTGTGGCTGGTGGCGAAAATAGTCAAACCAGTGGCGTTAGTAGCGAAAATCCATACATTTTGGATAGTTCGTCGGTTGCTACGGGCACAAATAACCCATCTATCGAAATCAAAGTAAGAGACGGGCGTGTGGGTGCTAGAGTAAGCAGTGACGCCGAGGGTGTTGTGTGGACTTATGACGACGGAATTACATACGCAATTTATTATAAACTAACATCGAATGGCGAATACGGCAGTGCCGTTTCGGACGAGGATATCCAAACCTTGTCGGGCGAAAAATATTTGTCGTTTGCCGAAATGGACGCCGGTGTTTATGATATAAAAATCCAAACTTCGGTTGACTTTGTTTCTACTGGAATTTGGCTAGCAGAAAACGAAAAAGAAGTATCAATTACAAAACTTCCTACCGTTGGAGAAATTAAAGCCCAAAACGGAAGAGCAACCTTTGAATACAAAGCAAGCGAGGACGACACAAGCCCTAACCAAGGCTTGACATTCAAACTATATAAGGACGGAAACCTAATTTCCAGCATTGGAAACAACTACGAAATAGATAACGTTGCATTTGATTATGGCGTTGATTTCTATGGGCTACCTGCAGGCGACTTTGACCTAACCATAAGGGCAGTGCTTGATGGATGCATTTCAAGCAGTATGTCGGGAGTAAAGAGGCTTACCAAGGTTGGTGAGGCTAGCGACATAACTATGGTAAACGAAAAGTTGCAATGGGCATATGTTAGTGGGGTTTCAATGTTTGAAATTGTGCTTGACGAATCCACCACAACAAAACTAAAAGTAGAAAAGAGTGGCAACGATTATACTTGTTCAATCTATAAAGATGTGGATGGCGAGGGCACATATACTCAATCTACCGATTTTGTTTACGATAGTTCAATAAACAAATTTGTTTATGCGATAGACGCATTGGATGCAGGCAGGCATACATTCAAAATAAAAACACTCACATCTAGCGACCCATATCTAGATGGCAATAGTGCTAGTGTACAAGTTGTCAAACTTGCAACTGCGTCTACCGACCTAGTAACAGTGTCGAATAGTGGAAAGTTTGCATATGGCTACTACGAAACATTTGAAGGCTTTGAGCCAACAAGCGTAAGGATTACAATCAACAAATACAAGACCGTAACCAGTGTTGAAGGCGAGGAGGGCGACCCAACAATCGAAATCGACACTTCGGTAGAGGCCATTGTTAAAGAAATTCCATTTGGCGAGTATAGTGCATTTGCAACAATTGACGGCGGAGTATACGAAATTGACATAAGGGGGCTAGAGGGCTACGACGAAAATGGCACCTATGGCACCACAATTATGTTTATTGGAAATGGCGGAAAGGTTCTAAGTTCGGAAGAGTCAACCGTATATACATTTGCAAAATCCGAAAAAGTATTGTCTATCCAATCAAAAGACGGAAGCCTTGTATGGGCATCTGCAGTTGAGGGCGGAAGTTACTTTGTTCAAATTAGAAACAATCTAAATCAATTGGTTGTGTCGTTCAATTACTCGGGCGACGGCGACATCACCTTGCCTGCGGTTATTTCCGAGGGCGACGGCATTAGCGATGTAAAAGTTTTTGCAAGTGGGGACGATGAGTCCGAAACGGGCGAAACTACATTTGCATATGTTGCGGGCGAGACCTACAAGATTAGCATCATCACTCAAAAAACGGGTATGCTATGTAGCGAACTATCTAGCGAGTTTAGGTTCAAAAAACTTATGGCTCCTACCGCTCTTAATATGCAACTATATGACGAAAGCGGAAACGGTGTTGGAAAGCCTATATTAAATTGGGACAACCCAAACAAAGACAAAACGGGATATGAATTAAAACTTGTGTTCTTTGACCAAAGTGGCAAAGAAATCAAAGAAGCAAAACTATCAAGCACCGACAATAAGCAATACTACGAACTAACAAACGATGTAGAGGTTGGAAAGTACGACATAAGAATGATGGCTATGGGAAATGAAAGCCAATCATTTGGATTGCTATATAGCGACTATTCACTTGTGACCAACGATTGTAAAGTGGAATATATTGCAAATAGCACCACACCATCGGTTTCCAACGGAAAACTTGCTTGGAGTGCATTGCCATCGGCAGTGACTTACAAAATTGCAATTACCGATGGGAAGAATATCGTAATAATCTATAAAAATGGTTCGGATATAAACTTTAATGCTTCGGAGTATGCTAGCAAAATTGGCACTTTGAATGGCGGATATTGGGATATTTCGGTTACCGCAATTACCAATCCAAAACTTGCAATGATATCGTCTTTGGCTCAAAGCGATTCTTCTACAAAAGCATATAGACCTAGTATGCTAGGCACCTACAAGGTAAAAGAAGGAAAACTTTCGTGGACAATTTCAACCACCGAAATGCTTAAATATCTAGACGGTGTAGAGTTTAGCGAGGGCGGAGGCGAGGACGCCGGCGAAGAGGCTAGAGTCCAAGTGGTTACCGAAATTGCGGGTAGCCAAAAGGGCACTATAGATTATACTACTTTCTATGACTACATAAAAGATATGGCACTCAATGGCGAGTCAGATAACTCTACATTTGACGGTATCTTTACCGAACACTTCTACAAAATTAGACTAAACATCAATGGCGTTGAAACAATAGATACTCCTAGCGAAGTAAGGCTTCTTAACTCACAAGGAGAGGTTGTAGAAAGTGGTAGTTCGGTTGCCAAATTTGAGTTCTTGTACGATGTTTCGGTTTCTACCACTTACGATGTCGATAGTGACGATGTGTCGAATACGGTAACCAACTCTGCGGGCATTCAGTATACCGCCGGCTACTATGACATTAGCATTAGTGCAGTTGGTGGCGACAATGTCCTAAACGGCATTGAGTCGGGAACATTAAAAACCTACAAACTAACCACTCCAAAGAGTTGGTATGACAAAGTTCTAGTGGAAGAGGATAACACTGGTGACGATGAAAACGAAGAAATTATGACTTTGGACGACGAACTAGATGGTGAGGACAATCCAACTAGTGGCGACCCAAGTGCACCTAAATACACCGTAAACGATATTAGTAAAGGCAAAGCATTATGGGAACTATCCATTATTGCAAATCAAGGTGCAACTGGGGACGAAGACCCATTCACTTATCACAAAGACTACTATTTGTCGGCTATCACTGCCGGAAGCGAAAGCGTGGCTTATGCCGAAGTGACGGTTGGTGACCTAGACGGCGAAAGCAAAGACCCTAATGTGGGCGACGGCTACAAGTATTCAAAAGATGTAAAGGAAATGTTCTATAACGAAACAACCAAGGTTGACCTTGACAAAATCTATAGACTATTCATCCTAGCAATGGGAACAAAGGATAGTACACCTGCAACCGACGGAAGCGATACAGTTTACTTGCTAAATAGCAACTCATATATGTTTAGCGACACAATGACAATCCTTCATACTTGCGAAACAAGCGTGGAAGAAAGTGCATTCAAGTGGACTCCAAACGATAATTCGGTTAGTTCGCTTATCAAGGTTTATGGACCACTTTACAAAGCCGAAAGCCTAGAGAACGCAAACAAAAATTGGACGGAACTAGATGCTACTAAACTATTGCTTGCCGAAATTAAATTTGCCGAAAGCGACCAAAAAGACGATAGCGTATTTGATGAATTTGAGTTTGAAGAGGATAGGCTAGCGGAAGTTAAGTCTTATGTAAAGAATAACGCAACTGCCCTTTTGGGAATGGTTAAAGAAATCAACTCGGGAGTGGACGACGAAAGAACGGGCGAAATAACCCTTTCGGACAACCTAAACTTCACCGAGGGCGGATATGCAATTTACGAACAAGAAATAGGAAACGGCAGAGGTGTTGTTGATAGCCCTATATCCGAAGTTGTATACGCCTACAAACTTGGCACAACTAGTGCAAAATCCACACAAGACGGCTTGCCATACTGGTTGGGTAAGACGGATGCCACTGCGGGTATGTTTGAGTGGAACGCCGTTCCATTTGCAAATGCATACATTGTCACAATCAAAAAGATTGCCGTAGGAGCCGATGCCAATGCAAACCCTGAAATGTGCAACACATCAACAATTGTTTATAACCAAACCTATTTTGATATGCCAGACGACCCATCACTAAACGAAAGTGGCTTTATGTATAGCATAGAAATTATAGCAACAAGGCTAGACGAAGTTCCTTCGGCAGACGGCGGGGCAACTACATATGTAACCTCAAAGAATTACTTTAATTCCGACACCGTTAAGACCCACAAGGTTGAGGACGAGGAGAATAAGATTTGGTCGGGTAGTTACTTGCGTCTTGCAATTCCTACTGGGCTAGGAGTTGACAAAGAAGGCAACCTATGGTGGAACGGAAAATCCAACGACACCACTGGCAATGTAAGCAAATATGCCATTTCGTATCAATGGGGCACAAAAGAAAAAGAAATTGATACTAGCACAACTGCAACAACAAAGATTTATGACGGCATTTTGGGTACAACCAATATTAGAGTAAAGGCTATTGCAAAATTTGATGCCGGATATCTAAATAGTTCGTACTCCGCAAGTCTTGAAGTTACAAGAATTGCCGACCCTGAGCCAACAGTTGAGGATGGTGTATTCGGTTGGGGAACCGAGGCGGACAAGACGGCAGGTCAATCCGTTACTCTTCCTGAACTAAAGATAGACGGAAACAGTGTAACGATTGATAGCACATCAACTCTTTCGTACAAGTACTTTACCGAACTAACTGTGGACAACTTCCAAACTTACAATTCATCTGCCGACACCGTAACATTTGGCGCGGGCAACCACGATATTGTTATTAAGTATAGTGGAACTGAGGGCTCGACCGATAGCATTAAGGATGGCGATAGGTTCTATCTAGCAAGTAGCAACAAAGAGTTCTATATCACCAAGTTGCAAACTCCAGAACTCAAGAACGTGGCAAACACTTCCGCTTCGCAAGAAAGTAGAATTTATTGGCCACTTCAAACTAACGCTTCGGGATATAGAGTCAAGTTCTATGTAAAGAATTCCGACGGCACATATTCTGAATACATTTACACAATCTACAAAGGCGTAAATGGCACGGCAACTGTAGAAATCAAATATCCAGAAAGGTCGGATGTTGAAACTAAAGAAGGCTTGACTTGGGCAAGCAACGAGTTTACCGAAGTAAATGATAACGAAATGATATTCAAGATGAACAACCTTATTGGCAAACTAAGTTCAAGCGGTTCCGAAATTTGTGCATTTGTGCAAGCAATTGGAACAATTGAAACTACCGACGGCTTGGGCGAGACTA
Source organism: uncultured Christensenella sp. (assembly GCA_964455585.1). GTDB lineage: Bacteria > Bacillota > Clostridia > Christensenellales > UBA1242 > UBA11490. The sequence goes on along the minus strand of CAYVXW010000002.1, from coordinate 56,276 downwards.
GCACCAATAGAGCATTTGTAAGCAGTAGTTATAGCGCAAAACTAGACATATCTATTCCATCCGCACCAGTGGATGCAAAATATGATAGTGCAACTGGAACACTTTCTTGGACGCTATCCAACAAAGACCATATTTCTACCGGTTACAATATCATTTTGGAAACTACCTACAAGGTAGAAAACCTAGATGCCGAGGCTCTAAACGCTTGGTTAAAATCGGCACACATCACTTCTCCACTTAATGGCACAACTCCAGACTTTGACCAAAATACTACAAAAAATAGTAATTTTGATAGCAAGTATCTAGATGACAATACTGTTGAGGAAAGAAGAATTAGTTACGACTATACCCAAGGCGAAACATTTACTATTTATGTAAAAGATTTGATTATCCTAAAATCGGGCGAGGGCGAACCAACCCCAACAAGTTATCAACTAAGGGCGGTTGCAAGCGAGTATACATTTGGTCTTACAACTACCGCTTACGACACGGCTTCTAGCGACAAGGGCGCATACAAGTCGGGCACTTATCGTCCAAACTTGACGGATGTTAGTATGACGCTATTTGCATCCGGAAATGGCACGGAATACATTCCATATGCAATTGCTACTTACGCTAATCTAAATAACATTAGAATTTACCCAACTAGCGATTACAAACTAGAAAAAGATATAAAGATTGAGTCTTCTTCTATGGGTCAAACCAATTACAATCCAAATTGGACAATGATAGATAGTTTCTCGGGTGTAATTGATGGTGACAATCACTATATTTACAACATCACCCCATCTGTTAAGGAGGAGAACGACAAGACTTCATATATGTCATTCATTCTTGACAACTATGGAACAATTAGGAACACCAACTTCCAAGTAAATATCGACTACACCAACAGTAGTGATGTTTCGGAATATATGGTATCGGGCGTTGCTATTAGAAACTATGGCACACTTGATAGCGTAAATGTTCTTCCATATCTAACCGACAAAAACGGCAATAGGGTAGACGAGGGTGCAAGCAATATCGACTACTCAAAGAGTATGAAAGCCCAAATTGTACTTGAGGTAAAAACTCAAATTGCTATCTTGGTTGGTGGCGTGGTTGCTTCCAATATGGGTACAATCAAAAATTCTGTAGCAAAACTAAATATCGAAGCCTTGACCAACAAGACCTCCAAAGCAGGCGGAATTGTAGGCAAAACAAGTGGCGGTTCGGTAATCGAAAATTGTAGTTTTGGTGCAATTGTTGATACGACGGGCGAACTTTATGTTGGCAAAATTTATGCAAACTATGTAGCCGGAATTGTGGTTATGTCCGAGGAAGTAGTTGGTGGCACCAATAGCAACATAACAATTTCTAAATGTTATGTTGACGAAAATGTTGTTCTTACTGTAACCGACGATGGAATAGAAGATAGTACTGAAAGTAGGTCGGGCGTTCTTGGTGCAATTATGTGCGAAGTTGGCTCGGGTACAAATGTAACAATTTCTACTTGCTATTCCCTTGCAAAAGTTGTGGTTGAGCACACAACTTCTAATTCGGGCGAGAATGCAAGTTCCATTATCGTTGCGGGAATAGTTTCCGCAAGTTCGGGCGGAAGTGCAACAGTAGAAAAATGCTATGTGGTTCTAAATTACACATTCACCGTACACCAACAACTTGACATTAATGCAATTTCTCGTATTGCAACAGTTACAAACTCGTACTACATCTTCAATGGAGATTCGTTTAACTTAGCATCGGGCGAATTTGGTACCCTTGTTGAGGGTAGTTCGGCGGGCGGAAATACAAATACCGCACTTGACAACCTAAAATCGACTATGGAAAAGGAAGAAAATGGCGGATATGATGTTTCGGGCACATACCCAAGACACAAATAAAACAAAACACGAGTATCAAGGGAGACTTTCTCCCTTGAGGCTCAAATTTTAATATGTTTACTACTTAAAACTAACAAGATAATAGATAAAGGAAATGTAATGAGATTTTATAGATTAGAAAAAGACAACTTTTTCAAGGGGCTACTAGGAAAACTTCTTAGAGCGTTTGGCATAGCACTTGTTATTACGGTAATTTTTGCATATGTCATCGGCTATAAGTTTATGATAGTATCCTCGGGTTCTATGGAACCAAGGCTTCCGGTTGGAAGTCTTATAATAGTAACACCAAGGGACTATGAAGATTTGGAACTTGGCGATATTGTTACTATGAACAAAGGCGGAATATATTTGACCCACAGAATTGAGGGAAAAGTATATGACAACACAATAATCCCAAACCCCGGTGAAGAGGGTTTTGATGAGGATAAGTGGGAGAACGGCTATTGGTACACCAAGGGCGACAACTCCGACACCAAAGACGGCGCATTCTACGAAGAAGAACTTGTGGGCGTGGTATATGAGTCTCACTGCTTTGCGTGGATGGGCGATATTGTAATGTACATAAAGGGCAATACAACAATGCTTATTGCATACGCAATAATACTAGTTATCTTTATTTGGGGAGTGTTCTGGATAAGAGACAAAATGTATGTTGACGACATTGAGTGTTACGAAAACGACGACGAGGAATAGAAAGATATGGTAGGCAAAAAAAGAAATAAGTACATAATATCTTTTGTGGCAATGCTAGCAATAGTAGTGCTTGTTTCTTGCGCCCTTGTCGGCACGGTTTTGGCGTGGCTAAAGTGGCGAAATGACGACCCGTACGAGAGTGAGGGAACAAAACTGGGCACGGTTGCGGTGGCAATTGTGGCGGATGGAAATAGTGTGTCACACACCACATCGCACAGTCAAAATGGAGTGTGGAAGTGCGAGCACACATACTCGGTTCCAAAGGGCGGTACTACTCGCTCACTTAATCTAAAAGTTAGAAACACAGGCGACATTGATGCACTAATTCGAGTTTCAATTAGGGTATATAAGTCCGAGAACATAAACTATCTAGTAACTGACACCACCCCTCAAAAAGATTCCACCTCCGGTGCAGTAAGTATTAATCTTGACACCGCTGGTTGGTTTAGGAATTTTGGTGTTGTTGCCAGTGGTGAAATGTATCTAAACAAAGTGCTAGAGCCATACACTGTTGACGGCAAGACCAATGCGGATGGGCAAGTGGATATTATATCCAAAATAACTGTGCCTAGCGAATGTCGAGGTGACAATATATTTGTGGCGGTTACAGTGGACGCAATTTCCCATTCGGGTAATATTTACAAAAAGATTTATGAATATCAAAACTCGCACTCGGGTTCTACTTATATTACAACTGTGCCATCCACAAACCCACTTCTTAGTGTCAATTGGTCACAGTTTACAGTGCCCGATGGGTTTAGTGGCGATAGCCAAATCCCCGTAAATGCATTCCCGTTTGGGGCTACAATCCCTTGCGATTTGACCGCAAACCCAAATAGCGGATGGCTTGCGTGGAAACAACCTAGTAATTATTTAAAAAATTAGTTATCCACAAAACTATAAAATTTGTGAGTAAAATGGGAGAAGAAAATGGAGTATAGAAAAAAGCCAAAACTAAATTATGCTTATTTCACGGCGCTTATAATTATTTTGCTTGTGGCTTTTGTGTACTGTGTCGCAGGCGTAACGCTTTCGTGGTTTGAAGACAAAAGTTCAACATCTTCTCCCGACTCTTCCGTTATGGTTGTAGGAACAATCGACCTAGATGTAACCTATAACTTTGGTTTTAGAAATCTTGCCCTTGCTCCCGATACTGCATACATTGAGGATAGAGCGGGCAACAAGTTTGAAACATATCTAAAAACTAGCGAAAAGCACAATATAGATGGTGCGTATGTTAGGATAAAGTGCGAAATTGATGGCGGAAAGGATGGAAACGGCAATGTAATTGAGAGGCCCGAAGTTAGTTTGCATTTTGCAAGCGGTAGGCTAGTGTCGTCCCCACCAAGCACATATTCTTCTACCTACCAAAACAAGTGGGTTTTGGGTAGTGACGGATATTACTATTATATCGGCTATCTTGACGACAATGGAACTCAATTTAATGACGGATATTATGTGGACAATACTCTAAATAATTCGGTCAAGGGCTCACCCGTTAGCATTAGAATTACAATTGAGGCAATTCAAAGGCAATATGGCGCTTCAAGTGCCGAGTGGACATCGTCGCCCGAAATATTCAAAAGTTTTGTGTCCTCCGATGAGAACAAAAAGCACGATAGCAATGACTATTTTTAAACCCTAAATAAAATGGAATAGAAAAGGAAAAATTATGCCAAAAAGAAGTTTTAAAGATTATAAAAAACGAATACAAACGCAAAATTTGGTGATACTTGCACTATCTATATTAATAGTTGTGATGGTTGTGGTTTCGTCCACCGCTGCGTGGTATATACGAACAAGGTCGGACACCGCCGACATCATTTTGTCGCATCCAGTCAATATCTTTATTACCGAGGATAGCAAAATAACGACGGATATTTTAAAAGACTACCAAACCCGTATTTATCCGGGGGATAGGATTAAGTTAAAACTTGGTGCCCAACTTGGCGACGGCGAAGTAGAATCCTCACCTGCGTATGTTAGAGTAAAACTTCAAATTGAATACGAAAACATCGAAACAAAGGAAATTTCTACCCTCGAGGACCTAAAAAATTTGGGTCAAATAGAATATCTTGATGCTCCCGACCCAGATGTTTGGGAAAAGGTTGACTTCTATGAGTTTGTGGAGTGGGAAGGTGACCCCGACAAAAAACCGGTGGATTATTGGTATGTCCTAAGAATGGTTGACGCCGAGGGAAATTTGAAATCAAGGATTGCATATGACGGCGAAAAACTAGATTTTATTGACGGATATATCGTTCTTAATAAACTAACCATAACCAACAAACAAGCAAATTGCAAAATTCATATAAATTATATAGTAGAAGCAATCCAAACCAAAAACGTACCCGACCCACTTGTCGAAAAGGGCAAAGGCCCTTGGTGGGAAAATGAGGACATTTATTGGGATGTTGATTAGTCTACCTGTTGCATAGTGACAACACTCACACTATTTGTGTTATACCGAGAGAGGCACTTTGGCTCCAACTGAGTGTGTCAATGTGATTATCCATTTGTACCTATTTACCCTTCGCTTTTACTTATTACTTTGCAAGGCTATGCCTTGCGTGTGTTATACCGAGAGAGCGTAAGCGAACCGAGTGTATCTATGTGGTCAACCTTATAGATATACTCCGTTCCGCAAGTTTACACTTGCTCCAGTCGATATGACACACATAATCAACTAATGTGTCATACCGTATTCGGCAAAAAAGAGGATAGTCGTCAGACATTAGGACACATTATATAGTGTATACTTGTGACGGCACAAAAACTTGGGGTGGGTTGCTATTTCCAAAAGCAAACCAACACCGCCAAGTGATGAGAGGGTGATTATTGTATTAAATACAAAAATACTGGTTTAAACTAAAAAAATAGATAAAAGGAGTTCGGAAATGGACGAAAACAAAAACAAAAACCCAAATAATCCAAACGAAAATGGTTCGTCTTTTTCGACCTCTAACGACAAGAGAATTGACGTAACAAAGCCTAGGACGGGGACGTACAAAGACCGCCGTCCGGCAATAGTTGACGACGCTCCCGAACCAACCGAAAGAGACTTGGAAAGAGAGGCTCTAGAAAGGCTTAGAAATAGGGCAACGGGCAGGTCGTATACGCCAAAGAGCACTGGTGGTGCTGGCACTGTTGCCAAAGCAAAAAAGCCTAGTTCTCGTGGCGAATTTAAGAAAAATATGAAGGTGGCAATAGCACTTTTGCTTGTGCTTGTAGTAATTGCCATTCTTATAGTGTTTGTAATATTTATTGGGCGAAATGGTGCCGTGGACGAGGGGTTCTCGGATATTAGGGTTAGCCTAAAGATAGAAAACAAATCGTCGCTTAGTATGGTTACCGAAACGGGCGAAGAAGTTTTAAGAGAACTTAACCCTGGGGACATAATCCAACTAAGAGCCTATGCTAGGAATTCCGACGACTATCGTGGTGATGTGCTTTCAAACAACTCTTCCACTCCAACTAGCGTATATGTAAGGTTCAAAGTTGTGCTAATATTGGGCTATGAGGAACGCTACGACTTGCTCAGTCCAAATGTGGGCTCTATGTGGTATAGATACAATGCCGAGGACGAGGAGGACATTATGGGTGGAGGCGTTACGGAAGACGACGGCTACTACTATTACAATGGTGTGTTGGGCTTCAACGGAAGGGTGGAACTCTTTACCGAAATAGAACTTGTTGGCAAAAACTTTACTTGTGACGATGGCGGAAAGTATGGTCAAATCCAAGTAATAGTCGAGGCGGTTGAAGCCGTTCAAGAAAACTTGATTGACGGGCGTGTTTGGTCTACTGCTCCAAGACATTGGGTTTTGAATGTGTAATCAAACGCATAATATATTAGGTAAATTACAATTATTTATTGCAATTAAATGGCGGTAAAAATGAAAAAAGTAAAAAAATATTTGTTTCCAATTTTAATACTGATATTGGTTTTTTGTCCAATAATATCGGGGTGCGGGCTATTAGATACGGACCTTAGTTGTTTTGGTGGGGACACGGGTGGCGACCTTGTCATTTACGAAAATAGCCAAGCAATGTCGTGGAAAGAGGTTAGCGGAGCACTCGGCTATGATATCTATCTTGACGGCGAAAAGGTGGATAGTGTCGATGAGGGCATAAATATCTACAAGTTTAGTTGGCTTTTGGATGAAGCAAAAACATACGACTTTAAGGTAAAAAGCGTGTCAAGTGGTGTGGGGGTCTCAAAATCAACCACATATTCGGGCTCGTATACTCTAAGTACCGCCGTTGTCGACAAAGTGGATGCAGGAGTAGTTGAGGAAAAGGAAGAATACTATGTGGACGCCTACATTTCGGATAGTAGAATTTACTTTGATGTTCCTAGCGTTTCGTGCAATTTTGCTTTGGGGCTTGAGTCAAATAGTTTGGGATATAAGGAATACTACTTTGAGCCAAACACTACTAGTACGCACTCAACCCAAGAGTACTATATAGACCTTTCCGACTTTACAAGCATTCCAAAAACCGAAATTTCGGCTATGAGGATACTTGCAATTATTGACAACCAAAAATACGCAATAAGCGACGTATTCTATTTTAATCCCGACAACTTTTCGGGCTACACCGATGACGACAAAATATACATTTTTGACGGGAAAATTTATGACTACTATATCAATACTCTAGACGAACTCCAAACGCTTATGTATCGTTCGTTTATATATAGAGAAAAGACCTCGGACGGGGTTATTGCCGACCTTGACATTAGGCTTTCGGAAGAGGTTTATAACCTTGCAAACGCTTGCTCGGGGCTTAGATTTATTGATAGGCTAGACGAACTTGTATATAACTATGGGCTAAATTCGTTTATAGAAACCATTGTTTTCCAAACGGGCAACAAGGTTGGAACCGAAAAGCACTTTGCAAGGGAAATTTCAAGCAAAAATAGAACATATAATATAAAGATTGACTACCTAGTTGGCGAGTGTGACACAAACATTGTTGCCACCAACACAAAAACGCAAGAAAGTTCGCTAGGATATTATGACGTTGTAAAAGACGACTATACAATGCTATCGGTCGATATTGAAAACGGCTACGAGTTTGCTAGCGACCATAGGTTTTTGTCCACCGAGGTCGACACATCCGAAGAACTTTATTGGGCGGTGGAAAATGGTGTTACACCAATTGTAGAAAAAAATAGTTCCGCCGAAGAAATTTATAACAAAGCAAAAACGGTTTTGGGTGAAATTGTATCTAACGAAATGACCGACTTTGAAAAGGTGCTTTCCATATTCGATTGGATATGTATAAACACCGTATATGACTATTCCGAATACACCGAATACGATAGCGACGGAAACTATGTGAGCGGAAAGTATCCACCCGAGTGCCCTTGCTACTATCTTGAGGGGGTGTTTATAAACGGCACTGCCGTTTGTGACGGATTTTCAAAGGCGTTTAGTTTGATGTGCAATATGCTAGACATAGATGCAGTTAGAGTGGTTGGAACGGCATCAAGTGGTGGTTCAATTGGCGGTCACGCTTGGAACAAAGTTCTACTTGACGACGACCCCGACGACGACATCCCTGCCAAGTACTATCTAGTGGATATTACGTGGACGGAAATTTCTGGCAACTCCACCGAGGTTTTGGCACACACCTATTTCCTTGTGGATGACGAAATGGTGGAAGAAACCCACTTCCCATATGAGTATAGAGACAAGTTTAAGTTTATGCCGGCAAATGAATGCTATGACTATTACAATAGCCGTGTGTTTGAATATGCCAACAGCGAGTACGACTTTGTGGTTGATAGTGACGGCGACGCTCTTGCATTGTTTTATTATATGCTCTACGAAAACATCGACTACTTGGAAGTTATGTTTGACTATGACTATATGGTTCAAGTGTACAATACCGAAAATAACACAACCTATAACGTGGTGTCGGATAGCGGATTCCAAAGGCTTCTAAATACGTTTGTGGAATATCTAAGGGGACAAAAATTCCAAGAACAATATTTGACTTTGCAATACGCTACTTCGTTTATGGTTTACAACAACTCCGGCTCAATTGGCGTAATTTGCATTCTGTCCCAAAACTTGCTCATAGACGCCGATGGCGAGGTGGAGCACTTGGTTAATTCCTTTAATTCCTTGCATATTTGTGGCACGTTCAATCTTTATGTATACAACTCCATTTTGCTTAATGGAGTAATTGGTGGCAATGCTTTGGATTTGGTAAAAGCAGTATTTGAGCCATACTTGGAAGGCAAGAATATCCAAATCGAGTTTAGCATAGAGGAAGGCAATGCAAATTTGCTTATAGATGGCAACAAATGTTGTCTGTTCCAAATTGTTGTTAGCGAAAAGTAATTAAGTATCAAAAGCGAACTGGGCTTATCCAAAAGATGGCGGGTTCGTTTTTTATTTGCCCACTTGCAACCAAAAAAGAGGCGAAAAAAGGATAATTATATAATATATGGGATAGAATTAATATCAAATTGTTTTGAATTTTATGGCTTTAATGCTAAAATACTAGTATATTTATTAAAATAGAGAGTTGTGGGCAAAAGAAACATTCAAGGATACATTATAAAAAATGTATTGCAAAAAACGCGAATGGTGATATGCCCCAACAATTAAAAAGTTAGGAGAAAATATGGGGTTTTGGGGAAAGATTTTTAAATCTGATAACACAAGAAATGTAGAAAAACTAGAAAAAATTGCCGTTAAGGTTGAGGCACTTTCGGACAAGTACAAGGCTATGACCGACGACGAACTTAAAAATACAACCAATGTACTAAAAGATAGACTAAAAAATGGTGAAAAAACCATTGATATTTTGCCGGACGCTTATGCGTGCGTAAGAGAAGCGAGCGAAAGAGTTATTGGCAAAAGGCACTACCACGTTCAAATTTTGGGCGGAATTGCTTTGTTCCAAGGTAGAATTGCCGAAATGAAAACAGGTGAAGGTAAAACTTTGGTCGAAACTTTACCTGCTTACCTTGTTGCGCTTGAGGGCAAGGGTGTGCATATTGTTACAGTCAACGAATACTTGTCCGGTCGTGATAGCGAGTGGATGGGAAAAATATTCAAGTTTTTGGGGCTAACAGTTGGCATATCCAACCACGATATGACCCCTGAGCAAAAAAAGGAAGCATATGCTTGCGATATTACTTATAGCACCAACAACGAACTTGGCTTTGACTATCTTAGAGACAATATGGTTATGCGTGCCGAGGATAGGGTTGCTAGAGGCTATCACTTTGCTATTATTGACGAGGTGGATAGTATTCTTATTGACGAGGCAAGAACTCCACTTATCATATCGGGAAAGGGCACAAAGAGTAGCGATGATTACAAAAAGGCGTCAAAGTTTGCAAAGTCCCTAAAGTCCACCGATTACGAGATTGACGAAAAAGAAAAAGCGGTTAGACTAAACGAAAAAGGTATTGCAAAAGCCGAAAAAATGTTTGGCGTAGAAAACCTAAGCGACATCCAAAACATCGAACTTAACCACTATATAAACAACGCCCTTAAGGCAGAGTTTATTATGATGAAAGACCAAAACTATATCGTAAAAGACGGCGAGGTATTGATTGTCGACGAGTTTACGGGAAGAATAATGGAAGGAAGAAAGTATAGCAACGGTTTGCACCAAGCAATTGAAGCAAAAGAGGGGCTTGAGGTTAGAGACGAAAACAAAACTTTGGCAACCATTACTTTCCAAAACTTCTTTAGGGTTTATGACAAAATTAGTGGTATGACCGGTACGGCAAAAACCGAGGAAACCGAGTTTAATAAGATATATAACCTTGACGTAGTGCAAATTCCAACCAACAAGCCTGTTAGGCGTATAGACTGGCCGGATGTAATTTACCCTACCGAAAAAGCAAAAATCAACGCCATCGTTGAAGAGGTAAAAAAGGTTCACGCCGAGGGTAGACCAATCCTTGTTGGTACAATAACTATCGAAAAAAGTGAACTTATTTCAAAAGAATTAAACAAGGCAAAAATTAGACACAAAGTGCTTAATGCCAAAAATCACCAACTAGAAAGTGCCATTATCGCCCAAGCGGGAAGACTTGGTCAAGTAACCATAGCCACCAATATGGCGGGTCGTGGTACGGATATTATGCTTGGCGGAAACCCCGAAGCCCTTGCAAAAGAGAAGATGAAGGAACTAGGCTTTACCGACGAGCAAATCGACTTTGCCACATCCTATCTTCCTAGCGACAACCAAGACTTGGAGCGCGCAAGAAAGAAATATCAACAATATTATGACGAGGTGTCTCAAGTAACTGAGGACGAAAAACAAAAAGTTATTCAACTTGGCGGTCTTCATATCGTTGGTACCGAAAGGCACGAAAGCCGAAGAATTGACAACCAATTAAGGGGTAGAGCGGGCAGACAAGGCGACCCAGGAAGCAGTGTGTTCTATGTTAGTATGGAAGACGACCTAATGCGTATTTTTGGCGGAGACAAACTCCAAAGCGTTGTTAGGTTCTTCAAAATGAGCGACGACACATCGTTCTCGCTAGGACTACTTTCCAAACAAATTGAAAACGCCCAAAGAAAAATTGAGGGCTTCCACTTCTCCGCTCGTCACACAGTTCTTAAGTTTGACGACGTAAACAACCAACAAAGAAAAGAAATTTACAAAGAAAGAAACAGGGTTCTTGATGGTGCCGATGTTCACGACGAAGTTGTGGATATGATTAGGGAATTTGCAACCAACACGGCATACGAGGGGATTGACGAGGAAAAAACTTTTGAAGAATGGGATTTGGAAAAAATCAATGGTCTTCTAAACAATAGGGTTTTCCCTGCCGAGTTTAACTATGTAACCGAAGATGTTGTTGAGGGGTTGGAGCCTGAGGAACTAGCCGACAAGGTTGCCGAAAAAGCCGTTGAAATGTACGAGGCAAAGTGCAAAGCCCTAAGCGAACTAAAACTAGATTACCAAAGAATCGAAAGAGAAATTTTGCTTAGAGTTGTAGATAGTTTGTGGCGTGACCATATCGACTTTATGGAAATCCTAAGAGGCGAAATTGGGCTTAGAGCGTACGGAAACCACGACCCAATCATTGCCTACAAGGAAGAAAGTAGCGTTGCTTACGAAAAAATGATAAACAAGGTTAGGGAAGAGACCGCAATGTTCCTAATCAACTTCAAGGTTCAAATTGAAAGGCGTATTCCTATCAATGCGGATTTGAGCAAACTAACTCCAGAACAAAGAGAAATATTTAAGAAAAAGTTGGCGGAAAAAATGAAAGCCGAATTGACGGGAAGAGCACCTGCTCCAAATGGAAAAACTGCCGAGGATTTATTAAAGGAAAAACCCGCAGTAGAAATGATTACCAACAAAACCGAAACCTCCCAAGCCAAAACCAAAGGCAAGGTGGTAGGCAGAAATTCCGTCTGCCCTTGTGGCTCGGGCAAGAAGTACAAGGACTGTTGTGGAAAAAACTAAAATTTCCCCATATTCCGTCACTTTTTTAAAACAAAACTTTAAGACCTTGACCACCCTAAGCGGGTTTAGTCAAAAAATCAAATCACAAAAATGTTCACAAATATCGTGAACATTTTTTATTGCCGTCAATCATTTAGTTGTAGCGTATAACAATGGCGGATATCAAGTATTGTGGAACACTTTTGGGTATGGACAATTTGATTTTATAGTCCAAACTTAGTTTAGTGCCAAAATAAAATTAATACCCTATTGACACTATTGGGGATAAAAAACAAACCGACTAAAGAGGCAAAACCTCGGTCGGTTTTTTTGTTGAAGTAGTGGGTTTTGATTTAAGTTGCAAACAAGACCACCTATTTTTTGGGCGTTATTTCAAATAGGTCGTCTAGCGATATGTCCAAAATGTGGCATAGTTTAAGAAGATTTTCGGTCGTGGGCAAAGAAAGTCCATTTTCATAAGCCCAATAACTTTGCATAGCAATGCCCATAAGTTTTGCCATTTCCCTCTTGCTTAGTCCGCTTGCTTCACGCTCTAACTTTAAGTTTTTTGCAAATGCGATTGAGTTATCATAAATTAATTTTTGTAAATCTTTTTCCATATACTTGAATTTTACAGTTTTAAACTGAAAAACGCAACAATATTATGTCAAATAAATATAAAATTATGATGTTTTTGCTAGTATATAAAATTTCTCCAATGCCTCTTGAAATGGCGTTGTACTTATGATATAATATAATAAACAATATGTGCAAATGATGGTGTCTTTAGGGCGAAAGTTGGCACGATAAGAGGAGTAAAATGATAGGCGAAAAAGACGCAAGATACTATTGCAACGATGAGTTTGGTAGGCGAGTTCCAAGTGGTGAGCATCACTGGGAACAACTTTTTCCGTCCGATTATAATATAACCAAGCCTACTGTCCTATGTCTTTTTGGAAATGCTACCACCACTCTTGCCGAGGCAAATGGTGGATGTAAGTTTGTGGAAAATTTGCTAGGACTTATTAAAAGAGGGGACGAAAATATCCTAGACAGAGTAGATTTGCTTGGGTTTAAGTACTCAAAAGATAGCCAATGGAGCGAAGTGGGTTCACTAAGTTTGGGCTTTATTGATGACTTTGTAAATAAGGTTCTCACCCCTTTATTTAGAGACGAAAAGTATATGCGTTTGCCTCTTGATACCGCACTTAAAAATATGTCAAAAGTAATGTTCTTTTCGTATTGTCAAGGGCAGGTGGAAGCCAACAAAATTATGGACGCTCTTGACTGGAATTTGGAAAAGTTGGGATACTCAAAAGACGAAATTGAAAGGATTAATAATGCCACAATCAATGTGTCGTTTGCTCCTCTTGATAGCAAACGCAACTATATGCCATCCATTAGGGTGCTCAGTTCAAAAGACGAAAGAGTGGGTTCGGATATAAAGTATATGTATAGCCCAAGCGAATATATCGAACTAGACGGCATAGATGTAAAAGTGGACGGCGTGGGCGAAATTTATGGCGAAAGACGAAGAGACGCTTTGGCGGGCAGTATAAATATTGTTTCGTCCGAACTTCTAAACAAAACGGGAAAAGAAATGGACGAACATCTAATAGATATTTTGTCTAGGACTAACGATTGGGACATAAAGGAATACACAAACCGTAATGGCGTTAAGGTTGTGTCGGAGAATGCCGATTGTGTGTCGCAAATTATGGCGTACGCTTTGGGGCTTGCAATCGAGAATGCCGAAAAAAATATGGCTAGCAATAGATACATCCCAAACAATTTTGAAACCACATTGCCAACTGAAATTAGGTCAATAATTGACGGCTTTGACAAGCGAGACTTGCGTTTGAACGAGGATAAGCGAAGGCAGGATAGACGCATAGGCTACAATAGCGATAGGTGGGAAAAACTAAAGCAAATGTCCAAAAATCTTCTTGAGTATTCTAGCCCTCAAAGCGTTATGTATTCGGCTTTGTCCCAAGCAAAATCTTTTAAGGAAGTTGCAACCATATTTGAGGAAAACAACTACGCAAATTTTGAAGACCTTTTGGGTGCAATTAACATAAAACTAAACCCAAGCGAACTAACCCTTCTTAGGATTGGTGCAACGCATAGGGCAGTGGATAAGGAAAAAAGAAAGTGGCTAAGTGAGCCTAATACCATAATTCTAGAGGCTTTGAAAAAAGCAAAAAATTTGAGCGAAATACACGATATTATTTGCAATTTTGACTATGTAAACGCAAATCTTTTGCTTAAAAAATTTATGGAAATGGGTGGCAAAAGATATGACTTGACATTTGTGGAGTGCAATAGAATATTGGCACCACTAAAGGACGAATACCTAATGTCCAAGACGGCAAGAAAAGAAAAAGCCTATGTGAATATTTCAAACGAACTAAGCGAAATAGACAAAAACGAAAACGCGCTAAATGCGGTTGCAAACATTTTTGAAAACTACGACTATTTTGGTGCATACGATTTGGTGTTTAGTGTGTCGGATAGGCTTAGTAGGGAGGAGTGTAACGCTCTTCACACAATGGCAAGTGCCAAAAAAGACGGGCTTGAGCGTAGAGAAAAACACCTAGAAATGCCCGAATTTGAGGACTTAATCAATACTTTAAACAATGCCGAGAGTTTTGAGGAAATTGTTGATAAGTATGCAAAATACGGTTTTTGTGGTGCAAAATATGTTTTGCCAGAAGTATTGGTTCTAAACGATAGCGAAAAATCCCAAATACTAGGTATGGTCGAGCCACAAATGGAAAGGGAAATATATGAAGACTAAAAACATTCGAGGTAGAAGATGAATAACAAATATTACATATATCCAAGTTTTGGTGAAATGGTATTGGCGGACGGAAAGTCTAGTTTTAAGACCCTAAACCCAAGCGACTATCCTAAGGACGGAATAAATGTATTGTTGCTTGGTGGGAATATGACTCTAAGCGAAAAAGAAGCCGAAAATTTGGGTGGAATACTAGAAAACTTTTTGAAGTTGCTTTATGAAAATGTTGATACAAAAGACGGCAAGTCCCTAAGGGAAGAAATCCACATTTTGCCGTTTGTTTATGGGCAACTTGCAAATGGCGACACGGGTAGGTTTACAAGGGACACCACATACGCCATTGCCGAAAAGTTATTGTGTGCTAGGTGTCTAGACGGCGACGGCAATAGGCTAAGCCTAGATGACGCCTGCAAGCAAATGAGCAAAACCGTGTTTTTTACCTATTGTCACGGTGCGGTCGAACTAGACAAAATCCTTTTTGCCCTAAGAGAATTGTTGGAAGAAAAGGGGTATAGTTATGCGGAAGTGAGCGAAATTATGAACGCCACGGGTCAAGTGTCGTTTGCACCCGAGTATGGCGGAGCAAGCGCCATTCCAACAATAAACTTTAATACAAAATATGACCCAACTACCAATAACTACAAAAACGAACTTCTAAAGCACGAGGGAATGTTTAAACCATATGAGGGGATAGAACTTAGATATTTTCCAAAGGGCAAGTTTTGGGATAAGTCGGACGACGGGCTTGCCGAAAGCGTGGGCGTATATTCGGCAAAGTATCTAAACGCATTTGAAAACAATTGCTATGAACACTTGCTATCCTATCTAAAGCGAAACGACAAGTGGGATATCATTGCCAGAAACCGCCTAGGACAATCGCTATCGGGCGACGATGCAAGGGGCGAAAAGGTGGCGTCGGTGAATGCCGATGCTAGTTCCCAAATGATGGCGTGGGCACTATGTAGGCTTGTGGAACACGGGCTAGATAATTTGCACTCGGAATGTTACAAGCCCAGAATGCCACTTACAAAACTTATGGACGAACTTAGGTCAATAAAAGATTCATTCGAGCCCGAACAATTGTTGTAGTGTGTTTAAAAAACGGGGGTTACATAAAACGACCAAAGGAAGACAAGTTGTGTATAACAACCAAAACGGGTAAAACCCTAAATAAAAACTCCAAAAAAAGAAAGACAAAAAGCGAAAACAGGTTAAAAAAGCAAGAATAATATCTTGCTTTTTTGTTTTCGATTTGCGTTTTATTTTCCGTCGTTATAATAGATTATTCCCAAAGTGTTTGGACCACAATGTGTTGCAACCGTGCAACCTGCGGTGGTCTCTATAATATTTTTAAACTTGCCAAATTTTTTAAGAGCGTTATTTGTAACCTCTAGCATTTCGCTTGTAGCCGAACTGTAGGTTATAAAGCATAGGTCGGTGTCGGGGGTGTCAAAGTCGCCAAGGGTGTCGGATATGTATTTGTCTAACGCCTTATGGATTTTTCCCACATACTTTTTGCCCACAATCATTTTTCCGTCTTTTACCAAAATGCTTGGCTTTATGCTAAGCAGGTTGGAACCAAGCAAAGCAAGTGCCGAGCACCTTCCGCCTTTGTGCAAAAATTTAAGCGTGTCAACCACAAAACTAATTTGTACTGCCGAGCGTCTTTCGTTTATTAGTTTTACCGCTTCTTCAATAGGTACGCCTTGGTCTCTAAGTTTGATTGCATACATCACTTGCAAGCCCACGCCCGAAGATAAAGATTGGCTATCTATTACATACACATTTTTAAATTTTTGTGATGCGGTTACGGCGTTGTTGTACGCACTAGAAATTTTGCTACTAATGCTAAAGTGGATAATTCCCTCGTCCGCCGTGTTCTCTTTTTTAAAAAACTCCTCAAAAGTAATTTCGTTTATTGCCGAAGTTTTTGGAAGGGTGCCCGTCGCGTTTACTATTTTAAATAGTTCCTCGTTTGACAAATCAAAGTCCTTGTATTCAGTTTCACCCGCCAAAATTTGGAAAGGCACAACTGGGATATCATACTTTTTGTACATATCTGGATTTAGGTCGGCACTGCTATCACAAGTTATTCTAAATGACATTTTTTCACCTCTATTTTTGGTGCGCTTTCTAAAACTCACCCATTTTACACTATTAGTATACTTTAAATCAAAACCATCGTCAACCAAACAAACAACTTTGCTTGCAAAATACTTTTGGGTTATGTTATACTATAAAGGTAAACAAAATTTTTGTGTAATGTGGATTTGGATATATAATATATATCAAAAATCAACATAATTAATTTAGATTAGACACAGCCGCAAAGAAGATTATTTCAAAAAGCGTGTGTGAAAAACAAGATAAATGAGGGGAAGTGTGGCGGAACATAACCACTATGGTCACAGGTCAAGACTTAGAGAACGAGTAGCAAAGGAAGGGTTAGAAAACTTTCACGAGTATCAAGTACTAGAATATGTACTTTCTTTTGTTATACCCTACAAAGACACAAACGACCTAGCCCACGAACTTATAGACAAATTTGGCTCTCTTGCGGGAGTTTTTGAGGCAAATACTTCCGAACTTATGACTGTTAAGGGGATGGGAGAGGTGTCGGCAACATTCTTGTCCGATTTTATAAAGATATACAATAGATACGAAAGGTGCAAACTTGCTTCCAAAACCGAAATCACAACACCCCTTCAAACATATGAATATTTCAGTGGAATTTTCAAGGGCAAACTAAGCGAGGAATTGTATTTGGTGGCACTTACGCCAAAGTCAAAGATTGTAAAGACAAAGCGTATTTCGTCGGGCTCCGCCAATGAGGCAAGGGTTCAAATAAGGGATATAACCGACCTTATGTCAAGCCTAAAAGTTGCCAATATTATTGTTGCCCACAATCATCCAAACGGCTCAAGCGAACCATCAAAAGAGGATGACAAGTTTACCAAAGCCCTCGTTACCACTCTTACAATAAACGGTTGCCACCTAATTGACCATATGATAATATCGGAAGACGGAAGATATTCTTATAGGGAATCGGGGCTTATTGACAAATATAAGCGAGAGGTCGCCGACTTGCTTGTTTCCTCTCAATCGGTGGCACAACCCGAGGCAAAATACGAGGTGAATTATGATAAAAAATGATAACTCCTTTGTATGTGTAAATTGCGGGAAAGAGGTGCCATCTCTAAAGTACACAAGCCGAAACCATTGTCCATACTGTTTGCATTCCATTCATATAGACATTGTCCCAGGGGATAGGGCAAATCCTTGTCACGGGCTAATGGTGCCATTTATGGTGGAGCCAAATGCCAAAAAGGGCTACATAATTTCGTATAAGTGCAAGAAGTGTGGCGAAGTAAAAAGAAACAAATCGGCGGACGACGACAACTTTGACGAACTACTAAAAATAGCCCAAAATTATGCAAATTATAGATAAACAAATTGTTCTATGTTTCCAATTGATATAACAAACAAAACTATGGAACTATTTTAAAACCTTTAACATTTTGGTGTCTATCTGAATAGTATGAAGTGAGGACAAGACGTGGTGGTTTGTTCTCACTAAAATACTACTCAGTAGAAATACTGTTTTTGATATATTTACGCCAACATTGACCTATAGAGGCTCAGTTGGCGTTTTTTATTAAAATAGTGGGCACAAAGTTGACAATATTTTATTTAAAAGCAAGGAAATATAAAGATATATATTCATAATGTTTTTTTATAAATAGTATTGAAATTTGGTATTTTATTTGATATAATAAAATTACAAATAAGTATTTTTTGCTTTTCAAAAAATGCATTTTGGGGCAAAATCCCAATTGAATGAAGGATGGTAATGACTATGAGGATAACAAAAAAATGTGCAATATGTGGATACAAATTCACATTTGACAACGAAATTAGAACAAACCTATTTATATCGGACAAAAATGTTGGGGCAAAGGGTTACTTTGACTTGTGGCACTTCTTTATTGAAAGATGTCCCAATTGTGGATACGCAAGTGCGGACGTTAGTGCTTGCAAAAACAAAAAAATCGTAAATGCTAGCGACTACAAACTTGACGACATTGAAATTATCGAAAAGTTGCAAGAGGCTAGACCAAATCAAGTTGCCGACTATCTATATGGCGCAAAGTATTACGAAAGCGTAGGCGACAAACTAAACGAGGCAAAATGTATATTCCAGTCCGCCGACTTGGTATATGGCGAACTTATGTATTGGGAAGAGTACATCCTAGACGAGGAAGATTTGGATGGCGACCCCGACTATATCGAAATTGAAGGATACGCCGAAGAACTATTTGCAAGAGGGCTAAAGGTTTTGGGTGAGCATATTGATGCCAACCCTAGCGATATAGATGCAAGAATACTACACGCGGGCATTTGTAGCGACGGCGGAAGTGTTCAAAAGGTTCAAGGCATAAGGGAACTAAAAAGCCTTTTGGCAGATTCAAACTTGACCGCAACACAAAGGGCAATGGTGGAATATTTGCTAAAAGATATCTAGACTGACAAACGGTTTTGCTTGACCCAAAAAGCAAGAAATAATCAAATGGGAGAAAGGTTATGGCAAAGAAAGCAAAGAATGGATGGAATTCTATCCGTGAAATGGTTCAAGATTACAAGAAAAAAGGGAAAAGGGTTGTGGTGGATTTTCACACGCACACCAAGCGTTCGGATGGAACAATGTCACCTTTTGAACTTGTGGAAGAAGCGTGGGCTAGCGGATGTGGTGCTTTGGGCATTACCGACCACAACACTTTTGCGGGGTGTCGTGAGGTTTTGAAAGCCAACGGCAAGCCCCTAAATACGGCATACTTTAATCATAAGGGTATGTTTATTATTCCGGGGTGTGAGTTTACGGTTGTTGTGTCTAAGGTAAACAACAAGTCAAACCATCCAACAAAGTTGCATTTGCTTGCATACGGTTGCGATTTGACAGAGGATAGTCCAATATCCAAACTCGCCACTCTAAAAGCCGAAAACGATAGGCTTGTTGACCTTGGAAAACTTGACTATATCTTGAAAGAAAAGAAACTAGATAGCGTTATTCCCGACAGGCTTATTAAAGAATACATAAACGAAAAACGCCTTGATGACCCCGGATACAACTCCCTTAACAAAAACGACACAATGGCGTTCTTTGGTTGGGTCAGAAAAGTTGACGACAAAACTTTAAAAAATTTGGGTTTGCCATTGGCTTTGAGAGAAAGAATTAATGTTGCGCTAGACGATGCGGGACTAATGGCAAAATCGAATAGGGCATTAAACAAACTCTATAGAAAAGCACCTACCGCAAGCCGTTTGGTTTTGGAACTAACGGATGTTGTCGACCTAATTCACGCAAGTGGCGGTGTGGCATTGGTTGCTCACCCAAAAGTAAACTTTGTAAGAACATTTGAGCAAGAACGTCTAATGGAAGAATGTATGCTTGCAGGTGTTGACGGTTTTGAAACGGCAAAGTATGGCAGAAACAGTTGGTTTGTAGAACTAATGGAAAGAGCAAAAAACAAATTGGGAATCACAAAAGAATTTCTTGAAAGTGTGGGCACCGATACTCACCAAAAGGGACCCGATGGACACGCAAATATTGGAAAAATTAATGGTTCAGACGCTTATGCCGATATGACCACAGGGGAAGAACTATTTGTTGCATATTTGGACGAAAGACAAAAGTTTATTGAAAGCGGAAAATCTTTTGAATCTAGTGTTCCACTCAATAGAACGGAACAAATATACAAAGACTATAAACGAAAAAGCGAAGAGTGCAAGGACATTAGAACCGAGCAAGAAAAAATCAATGCCTTAAACTCTACACCAAAGTCTCAAGCCGAGAAGATTAAAATATATGTAGAGAGTGGCAAATCCTTTGTGGTTCATCCAAAGAAGGTAGGGCTAGATTGGCTAAATAGGATTCCAAAAGAAATGTTTACCGACGAGGAATACAACACGCTAGTTGAGTTTTTCAGTGACGAAAATAGGGATATAAGCATTTTGGAAGATGCCGACTTGCTTGAGCCTTGCGGAAATATATTTCAAAATAATACCACTAGCGAAAAACCAGTTGAGACAAAGGGAAAATCAAAAAATGGCATAGTGGAAGAACCTAGACCACCAATGCCTCCACGCCTTGTAAAAATTTGGCTTAAAAAAATGCAAACCCCACTTGTAATAGACGCCAACAATGTTACGATTAAGTGGCTTGACGGAATTGATTTCAAACTATTTACTCACGAAGAGTATTCCGCCCTTGCTACGTTTATTAGAACGGGCGGAAAGGATGATTCAATTTTGGAAAACGCCGGATTATTTGATAGCACACATTCAAAGTTCGCATCTCCAGTAGATGGCGGATATGGCGATGGAATGTAGAATTTCAATAAGGTTATAATAAAAAGGATAGGAAGAAAATTTTTCTTCCTATTTTTTCTTCAAATATATTCCGTTGCGTTAGGGGGTGTTTCTTTGTTTGGACAAAAATGCGTTACACCTTGTGGCTTTAATATTTTTGTGTGCTACAAACTTATTCTCTACCCACCAAATAGTCTATTGAGGACGAAAGGTTTGTGGCGATTATTACAAGGCTTTCCATACTTGGCGTGTCGCCCGCTTTCCAGTGCCTTAGAGCGGACTCACTAAGTTCGGTTTTTTGCGAAAGTTTCCAATGTGTTATGTTTGCTCGCTTTAGCGCCTCATAGTATCTAGGCAAAAATAAAGACAGGTCGGCGTTTCCAAAATGTTTTGTGGAGATGGTGTCGGTTATTCCAAATAGATAGTCTAGCGATACATCAAAATACAAGGCTATTTTTGTGGCAATGTGTGCCTTGGGATACGTGCCCTTTAGATATCTTCCATATTGCACGGCGGACACCCCACTTTCCTTTTCAAGTGCCCTTAGACTAAGCCCTTTTTCATCAATTAAATCTTTCAAGATCTCGGCAAACTTCTCCATAATCTCCCCATTTTTGTGTTTTTCGACAAAATTCGACAAAAAAACACATTTTTCTCTCTCAAATTTACTTTAATTTTAGAAAATTATGAGTTATAATACTTATGTGTTACTAAGACGACTAGTTGAATTGGTAACACTAAGTGTGTAAATTCTTTTAAGATATTTTTTCTTCATTGCTTATCTTAAAAGAGAAGGTGGAGCGTGACAAAGGAGCAAATACAAGCACTTATCGGGTACTATAACCTTACAGGCGAGTCGGGCAAATTCTTTTGCAACGATTTGTTTGTGGAGTTGTCCGAAATTTTGCCAATTCCAATTTATGTAAATGAAAAAAATTTAAACAACAACACTAGACTTGCAAACTTGAATAAGGCAAAAAGTATTATAAAAAATTTTCTAAATGAAAATGCCGATTATATGGCGCGTACAAATAAATATTGCAAGGTTCTTCAGGATATTGATTTGTATGAATACTTGCTAGAAGCATATTTGTTTTATTCGATTCTCCAAAATGACAAGTCAGGCAAATTCGACATCTTTAGTGACCCACGCTCGGTGTGCTATTTGGCATCTCCCCTAAAGCATAATGACGACCCTTTGTAGTTTTGCAAAAAGTGCGACTATAAGGGTCGCTTTTTTGTTGCACTTTATGACTTTTGTGCGACCTATATATAAAAATTATAGACGGGTTGCGACTAATATTAACACAATTTTTTTGGGGCGAGGATTTTTAGTTTGATATTAATTGCTTTATTTGTTAAAATCTAATAGTAACAAAACAAATGGGAGAAGAAATGGAAATTAGCAGAGACGAAATAAAAAAATTGGTAGGGCTATCTATGCTTGCTTGCGACGATAGCGACTATGAGTGGCTAGAAAAAGATATGGGGCAAATTGTGGGCTTTGTAAAAAAACTTGCCGAAGCCGACATCGAGGACGAAGGGGACGATTGCGAGGGCGTCAACTTTGATAGTCTTAGAGAAGATATCCCACAAAAATCTATGCCAAGGGAAGATGTTCTATACAACGCACCAAAACATACTGACACGGCAATTATTGTGCCAAGGGTGGTGGAATAGATGAAAAAAGAATTGATTACTAGCCTTGGGGTTTTGGATACCATTGAGGGGCTCAAAAAAGGCGACTTTACGTGTGAAGAGTGCGTGAGGGCGTATCTATCTAATATAAAAAAATTAAGGCACAAAAATGCCGTTTTGGAGGTTTTTGATGACGCCATAGACAGAGCAAAGGCAATTGACAAAAGGATTGCTAGTGGTGATATGTCTGGAAAACTTTTGGGCGTGCCAGTTATTATTAAGGATAACATTTTGTACAAGGGGAAAAGTGCCACATCGGCAAGCAAGTTTATGGAAGGCTTTGTGGCACCATATAGTGCAACCGTCACCGAAAAGTTGCTAAGCGAGGGTGCGGTTATATTGGGTAGAGCCAATATGGACGAGTTTGCGATGGGTGGTTCTACCGAAAAGTCGGCTTATGGGGCTTGTTTAAATGCTCACGACGACACTCGTGTTTCGGGTGGCAGTTCGGGTGGCAGTGCCGTGGCAGTAGCAAGCAATATGTGTGCTTGCGCTTTGGGAACGGACACTGGTGGCTCGGTTAGACAACCAAGTTCGTTTAATGGCGTTGTTGGAATGAAGCCAACTTATGGCAGGGTTTCTAGATATGGAGTAATGGCGTTTGCTAGCAGTCTTGACCAAGTGGGTCCAATAACCAAGTCGGTTAGGGACAATGCGTATTTACTATCCATATTGGCAGGTGAGGATGCTCACGACGGAACCACAAGAAAGGAAGTTGTGGACGACTACTTGAAGGAAATGGAAAAAGTGGATGTGTCCAAACTAAAGGTGGGATATTGCAAAGAACTTATAGATATGTATAGTAAGAGTAGCGAGAGCGACAAGTTCAAAAGGGCACTAAAGTTTTTTGGAGAAAACGGAGCCGAAGTGGTGGAAATAAACATTCCTAATATCGACCTTGCGTTGCCAGTATATTATATCCTATCTCCCGCCGAAGCAACTTCAAACCTTGCTAGGTTTGATGCAATTAAGTATTGCAAAAACGCGTGCAAGTCGGGCGATGCAAAAGAAATTTGTGTAAATAGTAGGACAAAACTTTTGGGCAAAGAGGTTAGTCGTAGAATAATGCTAGGCAATTATGTCTTGAGCAGTGGTTTTTATGATGCTTACTACCAAAAGGCACAAAAGGTTCAAAGGTACCTAGGTCGCAAGTTTGATGAAGCGTTTGAAAAGTGCGATATTTTGCTTATGCCCGTGGCTTATGGCGAGGCGTTTGGTTTGGGTGAAAAAACAAGCGACCCAGTTACTATGTATCTAGAAGATATCTTTACCGTTCCTAGCAACTTGGTGGGTATTCCTAGTATGTCGGTACCTTTTGAAAAGGGTAGTCACGGAATGCCTATTGGACTTCAAATATTGGGCAAAAAGTTGGACGAGGCAAAGATGTATGGCGTGGCTGAGTTTGTAGAAAAAAACTATAAAGGATGGAGCAATGAATAAAGAATTTGATGTTGTAATAGGGCTTGAAATCCATTGTGAATTGGATACCAAAACAAAGATGTTTTGTTCGTGCGAAAATAAGTTTGGGGAAGAGCCAAACACCCTAGTTTGTCCCGTATGCTTGGGGCTTCCGGGGGCTTTGCCAATGCCAAACAAGAGAGCAATAGAACTTGGCATTATGTCGGGCTTGCTATTTGGCTCAAAGATTGCCGACACCCTAATATTTGAAAGAAAAAACTACTTTTATCCCGATTTGAGCAAGGCTTATCAAATTAGCCAATTTGCTCACCCACTATGCGTAGGTGGCGGAATAACTTTGGACTCGGGCAAGTTTATACGCCTAGACAATATTCACCTAGAGGAAGATGCCGGAAAACTTGTTCACGAGGGAAATGTTAGCAAAATTGACTACAATAGGGGCGGTGTGCCACTTATAGAATGCGTTACTTGTCCAGACCTTAGTAGCAAGGAAGAAACGGTGGAGTTTTTGCAAAAATTTAGAGACATCATTACCTTTGGCGGGGTGTCAAAGTGCAAAATGCAAGAGGGCGGAATGCGAGTGGACGTAAACATTTCGGTCAAGGAAAGGGGTGCCAAAACATTAGGTGTTAGAACCGAACTTAAAAACTTGAGTTCTTTTAGGGCGGTGTCAAGAGCAATAGAGTTTGAAGCAAATAGACAAATTGAGTTAATCTTGTCGGGTGGTGCAGTTACGCAAGAAACAAGGCGTTGGGACGAAACCGAAAATATGACCTTTGCCTTACGTGAAAAAAGCGAAAGCAAAGACTATAGATACTTCCCCGACCCAGATATTTTGCCGATAAAAATAGAAAAAGACTTGGTAGAACGCCTAAAATTGCGTCTTCCAAGCCCTAAAGCCAAAAGGGTGGAACGATATGTGGGCAAGCACGGCTTGACTGCCTCAACCGCCGAAATACTCACTTCCACAAGGGAACTATCCGACTTTTATGACGAGTGTGTTTCGCTTTTGCCTGAGTATAAGGAAATTGCAAATTGGATAATGTCCGACCTATTAAAGTTTGACTTATCGGACGGCATAAAAATTGCACCAAAAGACTTTGTGGAAATTGTTAAAATGGTGCTTGACAAAAAGATAACAAGACTTAGTGCAAGGGACTTGCTTGATGTGCATATCGAGACGGGAAAAGACATTCTTTCTCTTATGGGAACCCTTGGGCTAACATCGCTTGCGGACGACAAGGAACTAGAAAAAATCATTGACAAATTAATTTTCCTAAACCCCGTTGCTGTTTCGGATTATGCACATAATCCCGACAAGGTTCTTCAATTTTTCGTGGGCGGAGTTATGAAGGAAACTTATGGCAAAGCCGACGGCGAAAAAGTAAAAGAGTTGGTTAAAAATAGGCTAAAGAAAAGGTAAATATGTGTGCCACAGGGTTCTATAAACGGATAAAATAAGCAAATTTTGGTTCTATAATCGGACAAAATTAATAAAAATCGGTTGTAAAAACGGATTGTGAAAAGAAAAAACTCCTAAAATTAGGAGTTTTTTGTGTTTCTATATGTTTTTTCGTGTGTGACGTTTATAATTATTTGTTACTATTTTATAAGGTGAACGTTTTGGTGTCTGTGATTATTTTTGGATAATCCTGTATATTTCCTCTAGTTCTTTTGCGGTCATAAGTTTTGGAACGGGATATAGTGGGTTGCCTTCTTTTTCGGCAAGCACTGCAAGTGCTGGGATATCTTTGTCCTTTATGCCCTCAATCTTATTTGGAATGCCCATATTTGCGTTTAGTTCGGTTATTTTGTTTATAATCTTGGACGAGGCAACTTTAGGGCTATCACTCTCGTTTGCAAGTCCGCAATATACGGCAATTTGCTTTAGTTTTTTGTGAGCGCTCTTGCCATAGTGGTTTAAAAAGTATGGCAAAATTACGGCATTTGCTAGCCCGTGAGGGGTGCCATATTTTCCGCCCAAAGAGTGTGCAACGGCGTGAACATAGCCTACATATGACCTAGTAAATGCAACGCCTGCCAAGTATGACGCTTTTAGCATATTTTCCCTTGCCTGTTTGTTTTTTCCGTTTGTATAAGCGGTTAGGATGTTTTCAAAAATTAGTTTGCAAGCGGTTAGGCTAGCCTCTCTAGTTTTTTTAGTGGTTGACCTGCCAATGTATGCTTCAATTGCGTGGGTTAGGGCGTCCATTCCGGTGGTTGCGGTTAGCGACTTTGGAAGGGCGTAAGTAAGGCTTGGGTCAAGGACTGCATACTTTGGAATTAGACAAAAGTCGTTTATTGGATACTTAAAGTGGGTTTTGCTATCGGTAATAACCGCAGCCAAAGTGGTTTCGCTTCCCGTGCCCGCCGTGGTTGGGATGGCTATAAGCAAAGGCAAAGTTTTTCTAATCTTTAGTAGCCCTTTCATCTTTTCAACGGGCTTATTTGGCTTAACCACTCTTGCACCAATTATTTTGGCGCAGTCCATCACGCTTCCACCGCCAAATGCAATAATGCATTCGCAATTGTTCTTTAGGTATACCTCAAGCCCCTCTTCAATGCAATCAATAGTTGGGTTTGGAACAGTTCCGTCATATACACTAAGTGCAATTTCGTTTGCGTTTAGGTCTTCCTCAAGCGAGGTAGTAAGCCCTCTTTCTCTAAGTCCCTTGTCGGTAACAAGTAGGGCACGGGATATGTTGTTGCTTTTTAGCACATCCTTGATGTCGAGCACCGAGTTTAATGTGACGGGCTCCCTATATGGAAGGATAGGCAAAGCAATTTTGAATGCTCCTTGATAAATTCTACAGTACATTTTTTTGAATATGTTCATAATATTTTACTCCTTTTTGTTTTTCTAAAGTGCGTTTTTAAGTTCGTCCGGAAGGGCGTTGTTTTCTTGCAAAGTTTTGGTAAGTAGGTCGGTTGTTTCTTCTGTTTTGTATAGTTCTTTATACATTTTGCATCTGCGATAAAGTTCTTTGTGTGTGCCTTGGTCAATAACCCTTCCATCGTCAAGCACCATAATGCAGTCGGCGTCAAGAATGGTAGAAAGCCTATGGGCAACAATTATAATTGTGTGGTCCTTTTTTAGGTCGTCTATGGCGTTTACAATTAGCCTTTGACTTTCGTTGTCTAGTGCACTTGTTGCCTCGTCTAGCACAATAATTGGGCTATTTTTAAGTAGTATTCTTGCAATAGCAAGCCTTTGTTTTTGTCCGCCCGATAACATTACGCCATTTTCACCAACGGTGCTATCTAGCCCTAATTTTTGCTTCTTTACAAAGTCCCAAATGTACGCTCGCTTTAGTGCGGAAATCATTTCTTCCTCGGTTGCATCTTCTTTTACAAATAGCAAATTTTCGCGTATGGTTCTATTGAAGATATATGGCGATTGGGTTACAACTCCAATGTTGTCCCTAAGCGAACTTTCATTTAGAGAATTTATGTCCACGCCGTCAAGTAGGATTTGACCACTGTCCACCTCATAGAGTTTATTTAGTAGTGATAGTATAGTGCTTTTTCCGCTTCCGCTTTTTCCAACAATTGCGGTGGTTTTGTTTGGCTCAAATGTTAGGCTTAGATTTTTGAGAATAGGGGTTTCTTTTGAGTAGCCAAAGTTTACATTTTTTAGTTCAACTATGCCGTTTGTTATCTTTATTTCGCTTTCGCCAAATTTCTCTTTGGGATACTCGTCAATTATTTCAAACACTCTTTGAGCGGATAGTTCGCCCTCAATTGCATATTGCTTAATAGACGCCACATAGGACGAAAGCCCTTTTACATTTCCGTGATACATATATATGACTAGGAATCCCGACAAACTAATCCAACTGGACTTTATAAATAGTATTCCCGCTAGGAAAAATCCCACCTCGAATATTGCTCCAACAATATCCCTTGCCATAATAAACTTTCGTCTTGTAAATCTGGATTTTTGACTAACGGCTTCGGCGTCCTTGAATTTTTCGCCCGAGTCGGCAATGGTTTTGCGTCTAATGTTCAAACTTTTTAGGTCTCTAAGCCCTCTAACTTGTTCGTTGTATGCACCCGTTGCAATTTCTCTTTTTGTCCTATAACTCTTTCGTTGCTTGTACCAAACATACTCTTTTTTGTTGTCAAAAAGCCAAAGCACAATTACATATACTAGAAGCATCAAAAAGAACCAAATGTTTAAGACTGCTATGTAGAATAGGAAAGCAACATTGCTAATAATATCTAGTGCAACCGACATAATGTCTAGTAGCACATCCGAACATCTTCCTGTGTCCTCGTGCAAGCGTTCAATATATATGCCGTTGTTGGTTTGGTCGTTTTTTGACATTGTAACCGAGGTTATGGCACTAATTAGTGCGGTTTTTATGTCATACACAACCCGCCTATCCATCTTTATGTAGCAATAGTTATAAAAGTAATTTATGATGTTTATAAGCACTCTTACGCCCAAGGTTGCAAGGGCAAAATAAAGGGCGGGCATAAAGTTTTTTTCGGAAAGATGTGCAAGTGCTTGAGCCGAAAATAGTGGGTTCAAAAATCCAACTATGGCGGATAGCAACATTAGCCCCATTGTTAGCAAAAACAATTTCAAGTATTTTTTGTAGTAGGGGATGAGTTTTTTAAGCCCTGGATAATCTTTTAACTTGTTTGGCTCCTTAATTTTTTTCTCTTTAGTGTGTGCCATATGTCCCCCTTTTTTAATATCTATATTAAAATAGATTACTACATTATTTTTATTTAAGCAATAAATTTGGGCTTTGTTAGGCTAAAAAAATAAAAAAATCTTGCACAAATTGTCTTTGTACAAGATTGGTTTTGGGGTCTATGCTTATTAGATAAAGTTTTAGGCACCTAGTGGTTTTGACCACGAAGATAAAAGCCTACTTTTTTAGTTCAATAATTTTTTCCCAAGGGTACTCGGGGTTTCCAAAGTGACCAAAGCAAGCGGTTTTGGTGTAGATTGGTTGGGTTAGGTTTAGGCTTTCAATAATTTTGCCAACCGAGAAGTCGAAGTTTGTGTTTACAATATCATAAATCCTAGACAGTTTTACTTTTTCGGTGCCAAAGGTATCAATATAAATGCTAATAGGCTTGCTTAGCCCTATGCCATAAGCCACTTGAATTTCGCATCTTTTGGCAAGTCCGTTTGCTACAATGTTTTTGGCAACAAATCTAGCGTAGTACGCGCCACTTCTATCTACTTTGGTTGGGTTTTTGGAAGAGAAACAACCTCCGCCAACTCTGCCCACTCCGCCATAGGTGTCAACAACAATTTTTCTTCCAACACATCCGCTATCCGAAAAACTTCCCCAAATAGTAAAACTTCCGCTAGGGTTGATTATATACTTTGTGTTCTCGTCCACAAGCCCTATATATTTTTGAAGGGTTGGGGCGATGACCTCTTCCTTCATAGTTTTTGCAATTGCCGAGTTTTTGAGCCCCTCTTTGTGCGACACCGACAATAGTATGGTCTCGATATGCTTAGGGTTTCCGTCCTCGTACTCAATAGACACTTGGGCTTTTGCGTCGGGACAATACTTTTTGTTTTTCTTCCTATATTCGTCGTATGTCCTCATAAGGCTATGAGCAATAGTTATTGGCATTGGCATATACTCATCGGTTTCGTCGCTAGCATAGCCATACATAATGCCTTGGTCGTTGGCGCTTATTTCGCTTTGGAGCACGGCGTTTCCGATTTCAACGCTTTGTTTGGATAGTTTTTTTACAATTTTAAATTCGCAATCGTAGCCAATTTCTTTTAGTTTTTTTCTTGCAATTTCCTCATAGTCAATTTTGGCTTTTGTTGTGGCTTCGCCATAGATAAATAGGGTGTTGTCCTTAATTGCACATTCCACTGCCATCATAGACATTGGGTCTTGAGCCAATGCTTCGTCCAAAAAACTGTCGGCAATCACATCGCAAGTTTTGTCAGGGTGACCGATATTTACCGACTCGCTAGATATAATGTATCTTTCTTTTGTTTTTTTAAATAAATTTCTCATAAGTTCTCTCTTTTTTGTTTGTATTTCCATAAAAAGTAACAAAAAATCCCATCGAAACCGATGGGGTGAGGTATATTATGAGTCCCATCGGTCAGCCTTTAGCACCTTGCGGGGGGACGCAGGTTGCTGTGTGGTCATCGGGGCTGTCCCTCGCACACTCTTTATGGATATGTATATTGTAGCCGTTGTGGTGTCCTTTGTCAAGGGGTTTGGGCGATTTTTAAAAACAATTTTATCCACAATGGGGTCAAGTGTGTGGATAACTTTGATTTTGGTTTTCGCCAACCAAAGTTTGACCATAGCGGTAACCCCCTGGTTTTGAGTGAAGCGGATGAAACTTATGGGCTATTGGGTTTTGAAAATGCAAAAAGCATATTAGAATGTGGAGAGCGAGAGCCCCACTTTGTGGATAAGTTGCATTTTTTTGTAACTCCACAAAAAGTGTTTTGTTGGGCAAAATAAATATGCTAAAATATTTTTGGTTTCAAGCAAACTTGCTATAAAAAAGGAGAACATAAAAATGAGTTACGCAGATAAAGTTTTTGTACAAAATGTAAAGGACATACTGGAAAATGGAGTTTGGGACAAGGGAATGGATGTTAGGACTAGGTGGCTAGACGGCACTCCCGCCCATACAATCAAAAAGTTTTGTATTGTAAATAGATACGACTTAAGTAAAGAATTTCCAATTATAACAATTAGAAAAACCAACTACAAAAATTGCATAGACGAACTACTTTGGATTTGGCAAAAAAAGAGTAATAATATAGCCGACCTAAATAGCCATATTTGGGATAGTTGGGCGGACGAAAACGGAAGTATAGGCAAGGCATACGGCTATCAACTGGGGGTTAAGCACAAATATAAGGAAGGGATGTTTGACCAAGTGGATAGAGTTATTTATGACCTAAAGCACAACCCTACTAGTAGGCGAATACTTACAAATATATATAATCACCACGATTTACACGAAATGGGGCTTGCACCTTGTGCATATTCAATGACATTCAATGTTTCGGGCAACAAACTAAACGCCATACTCAACCAACGCTCCCAAGATATGCTTACCGCAAACAACTGGAACGTTTGTCAATATGCCGTGCTTGTGCATATGATTGCCCGTGCAACGGGATACGAGGTGGGCGAACTTGTTCACGTAATTGCCGACGCACATATTTACGAAAGACATATTCCTATCATAAAGGAAATAATTGAGCACGAACAATACGACGCTCCAACTTTTAAAATGGACGAAAATGTCAAGGATTTCTACGACTTTACAGTAGATAGTTTTGAGTTTGAAAACTATAAATACAACGACAAAAAATACAAAATTGAGGTGGCAATCTAGATGAACTTTATAGTTGCGGTATCAAAGGAATTTGCCATTGGAAAGGATAACGACCTACTTTTCAATTTGCCAAGCGACCTAAAATATTTTAAAGAAAAGACGACTGGCAAGGTGGTTGTAATGGGCGAAAGGACCTATCATTCTTTGCCATTTAGACCACTAAAAAATAGGACAAACATTGTGCTTAGTAGCGACCCAAATTTTATGGACGAGGGCGTTATAATTGCTAGAAGTCTTGACGACCTATTAGACAAACTAAAAAAGTATAATACCGACGACATATTTGTAATAGGTGGCGGAAGTGTATACAATCTACTTATGCCATATTGCAAGTATGCCTATATCACCGAGGTGGATGCGTCGGTGGCGGATGCCGACACATATATAAACAACATAAAAACTATGCCAAATTGGACGCTAAAGACCTTGGGTGAAAAAGCCCACGAAAACGGGCTAGGCTATAGGTTTAATGTGTATGAAAATAGAGGTTGTTTGAGGTTATAAAGAGTTGTAATTTTTTTAACAATATGATAAAATATAAAAAATGAATAATTGGTGTAAATATGAAAGTGACCTTTTTGGGTGTCGTGTGGCGTGGAGAAAATGAGCCTTTAATGCACATTAAGATACAAAACAAAAATGAAGATGAATATATAAGTGTCCCGGGCAGCATCAAAATAAAAAAAACTGGGCTAAGGATGTGTGTGGGAACGATTAACCCTAAAACACAGGAATATATCGGGTGTAACAATACGGTGGCGGGCGTAGATACACAATGCAATAGATGCAAATATGCATATGAGTTTTATAAGTGTGTTTCTTGTCATGGACAACGGCCATGTAAAAACAATAACAAATATTCCTTGGACTATTGTGATTCCCCTCATTATGTGTATTTGGCCTATTTTGCCGGCGACAAAATTAAGGTTGGTACGGCTTCTGAAATGAGGTGGAAAGAGCGGCTTTTGGAACAAGGGGCGCTTATCGCTTTTTTGGTTGCAAAGGTGCAATCAGGTCAAATGGCAAGAAGTATAGAAAAACAGATTATGAATTGTGGCGTTGCGGGAATGGTGATAAATTCATACAAAATGAAGAATTTTTTTGTACCGTTAGATGAGGAGACCGCAAAACACAAATTGCTAGATTGTTTAAATGGCTTTGTTGACAACATTTTAGAGTACAAGCAATACTTTTTGAAAGAACCACAATATGTCTGTTTTCGCACATTGTTGGAAAAGGTTTGTGTTAGCGAGGGGACACAAGTTGAAATAACAAATAATGTTGATAGTTTGTGTGGCAATATTAAGCTTATAGTTGGCAAAATACTAATATTGGAACAAGATGGGAAACTGAAAATGATTAATACAAAGAAATTAGAATCTAACATATACGATGTTTTCGAGGAGGTGTAGATATGGAAAAGAAGGATTGTCCATTTTGCGTGGAATTACGAAATCCTAAGGAAAGTGTGGTGGGGAAGTCTCGAATTGTTGGACAAACAAGTAGTTTTGTTGTTTTTCCGACCACGGGAGGGTTTGTTAGCAATTATCAATTAATAGTTCCTAAAAAACATATCAATTGTTTTGGTGAACTGACTGACGCGCAATATTCCGAGTTGGAAAAGATTGTGTCTTGGCAAGAAAAAATTAATAACGATTATTTTAATTCAAAATCTGCATTTTTTGAACATGGGGCACTCTTCCCACACAATGAGAGTGGGAAGAGTATTGTACATGCACATTTGCACTCTTTTCCTCACAATAGCTCTCTTTTGAGGGATATTGAAAAGTACAAGTTTGATGTTTTGCCAATCAATGACATATCAGATTTGCGAAATGTGTGTAAGGAGCACGATACATACTTGTATTATAGGGATATAGATGGCTCAAATTATATTATTACACATCAGGGGTTGCCTTCGCAATTTTTGCGAAAAGTTTTGGCGGAGAGTTTGGATATGTTGAATTGGAATTGGAGAGACTCTCCAATGCTTGATAAAATTGAAGAAAGTATTCAGTTTTATAAAAACAATCCGCAAGTATTTGACGGACATGTTGAGGAGGAAAATGATGATTATTTTGCCAAATAACTCTTATAAGAATAGCAAAAATGAGAAAATATCAACATATCAATTTTTGGCAGGAGTTAATTGTCCTGTTTTGGATAGTGTGTTATTTGAAGAGAACGAAAAAATCACCGATAGCAAAATTGAGCAAATTAAAGATGTTCTTCAGTCGGATTACTGTACGGTTAGATACCAATACACGCATCCAACCACAAGTCCTATTCGAGGCGGGAGCAAAGCGAAGTTAAGTCTTGATGAGTTAGAAAAAAAATTGGTTGATGGCACACAGTTATGGTTGCTTCAACCTATAGATCGTACAAAAAACATATATGGCATAAATTTGTATGTAAAGAGAGAAGCGGGCATTTTAATTATGGAGTGCGTTGGAAAGGGCTTTGATGTATCAGATATCAATAGGGGAGATATTTCTCCGCAAGAGACAATTTCTTTTGATCTTCCAATAAGACGCGGATGGCAAGAAGAGTGGTGGAGATATATAAAATTAAATATTGTTAATCAGTTTGAATTTGATAACAATAAACTTGTAAGAATTAATAAATTAAACAAAATGGGTGTTCCGGTGACAGAAGAAATTTTTGATCATAAATTTATACCGATGGATTGTGCGTTAATTGAAAAACTGATTGAACATGTCCAAAATATCGATAAAAATTGGACAATTTCTAAAGAATATGTTGTTTCGGCGTCGATGAACAACAATGGGAAATTGGTGTTTTGGGATATTCAAACCCCTCAGGGGAAAAGAGACATTTTAAACGATTCGGTTCGTGGCATGACCGATGAAAGGACTATGTAATAAAGAGGTATTTGTTATGGAAAATTGTGTGTTCTGTGATAATTTTATGAAAACAAAGGAGCGTGTTGCGGAGAACGAGTCGTGTGTGGCTTTTTACGATGGATTTCCTGTAAGTAATGGACATATTTTAATAATATCAAAGAGGCACGCAAAAACCTTTTTTGATTTGTCGGCTCGTGAGCAAAATGATATGATTGCGTTGCTGAATGAATGTAAAAAAATTGTAGACAAAAAATATTGCCCAGACGGGTATAATGTAGGGCTTAATTGTGGTAGTTCGGCGGGGCAAACCGTTATGCATGTGCATATGCATTTAATACCAAGATATAATGGGGACGTGGATAATCCTAGGGGTGGTGTCCGAGGCGTTATTCCGAATAAAAGAATATATTAAAATGGAGAAAAGTATGGATAGAATATATAACAAATTAGTAAGAGACGGCATTCCCAATATAATTAGGTCTAAGGGCGAAACGCCAGTGGAAAGAAAGTTGGGTGACGAGGAATACAAGAGGGAATTAGACAATAAACTTTTTGAAGAGGCAAAAGAGGTTGTTGGTGCGGACAATAGGACGGATAGGCTAGAAGAACTTGCCGATGTCTTGGAAATTATTAGGGCTATGGCAAAATTAGAGGGCTCAAGCCTTGATGAAATAGTTTCAATTGCGAACGGAAAAAGTGCTAAGCGTGGCGGTTTTGATGATAGGATTTATTTGGAAAGAGTTATTCCAAAAGATTAAAACGAAAAAGTACTTTGTTTATACAAAGTATTTTTTTTTGTACCCAAATAAGCCAAACTTTGGGGCTTTATCATTTTTAATAATTTTTTTCGTTTTGCCAGTGGGCTTTGGGTGTGATTGTGTATAAAATAAGGCTTTTATGGTGTAATTAGAACTTTGCTCTAAGGCGTTTGAAATGCAAAAATGCGAGAGGTTTTGAAAGTGTGCTAAGGGGTTAAATTTTAGGGTTGGGTATTGACATTTTGGAAATTGGTGATATAATGGGGATAGTTAGAATTTATGGGAGATTACAAAATGAGGGAAGATGTACTAAAGATTTTGGACAAGCAGTACAAAGGCTTGGTTGGTGACACGGCTTATAATAGCAATAACGCAACCATAAAAAATATTACAAAGGATTATTCCGACAAGTTTGACACATTGCAAGTGTGCTTTTTAAGCGATATGCACATAGGCTCGTGTGATTTTGATATCAAGGGGCTTCTAGACACCCTAAGATACGCTCGCTCACAAGAAAATGCCGTTATTTTTATGCTTGGCGATGCGCTTAATACGGCGATTGTTGGAAGCAAGTCCGACCCATATGAGGATATATTAAACCCACAACAACAATTGGATGTTTTTTCGGACGTGCTAAAGGTTGCAAAGGGCAATAGCGAAGTTGCCGAAGCACTAAAAGACCTAAACGACACGGGTAAAATTGTGGTTTTGCATAGCGGAAATCACGAGGATAGAATGCGAAAGAGTGTAGGGGTGAGTTCCATAAAGATGGCTGCCGATGTGGCGGGGCTAGGGGACGCTTTTGCTCCATATTATGCTAGCACCGATTTGGTTTTGAGACAACCACTTTCAAAAGACGGAAAGTTTCACGTGAGGATTGCCACTCACCACGGCACGGGAATTAGCAACATTGACGGGCTATTTAGGCTTCTTAGAAATGTAGACAATGCCGATATGTGCGTAATTGGACACACTCACAATCAATCAATGAAGATGGACAGAACCATTCGTCTAAACGACGAGGGAAAACAAGAATACCACGATGTAATGTGCTTGACCTTGCCTGCAAGTGGTGGCGGAACTTATGGCGCGGGAATGGCTTTGCCAGACACCGCAAAGAGTTCGGCGGTTTGGATGGTGCTTAGTTCTCAAGCAAACCCATATGCGGGAAAGGTTTCTCCAACGGGAATATCTTATCCCGAAATTGTTCCTGCTTGTGCGTTCTTTTCGCCAAGTTTAAAGATGGATACAAATATAAAAAGAAAAAGGCTTAGGGATGCAAGAAGGTCCATAAATAGTGCAATGGACGAAGAGTCCCAAAAAGTTTATGAAAAGATTAGTGAGGCGGTAGACGCCATTTCAGATTTTGAATCTTATGTTAGGGACAAGGTCCAAGCCTCTATTGCCGAAAAGCCACGAAAGGCTCCAAAAGACTACTCACAAGAAAACGAAAAAGGGGGAATGTAATATGTCAGATATTGTAGAACTTATGAAAGACGGCATTGACCCTAGTGTTATTAGTGTTGACGATATAAGAAGAAACGCCGAGGATGTAAGAAAAAGAATTTTGGACGAAACGCAAGTAGACTTGTCCAAAACCGCACCAAATGTATATTGTTACGAACTAAAAGACGATAGCATTGGGCTAAACGAAATTTCAAATGTGGATATGGGTTATGCGGGAACCACTGTTGACTTTGCGGGCGAGCATATTAGCAAAAGAACCCCATATCTAAAAGAACTTGAATACAACACTTCGCTTATGAAAGATAGCGAAAATGCAATCGTGCTTCTAAACGGCGGATTGTTTTCGTACATTCCAAAGACGATGAAGGGAAAGATGCTATCTTATCAAGACCAAATTGCATACTTCTATTCGCTATTCAAAGACCTTGCGGACGAGGGGAAAATTGTGGCAATGGTTAGAGGAACTAGCGAGCATAGAATACTAAAGAACCACAAAGTAGATATGCTTGGAATTTTGCAAGAGGCGTTGGGGCTTGACAAAAAGGTTTGCAACGATGCTCTTGTCAATGTCCAAATCGAGGACGATATTGTGGGCAAGGCGAATGTGGGCATTAGAACAATAAATTGGCACACAACCGCTAGCACAGGTGCATACATTGGAAGAAAGATGGAAGAGAGAGCGACCAAAAGAGGGGGCGCGGACATTTATGTTGCAAGAACTTCTATGAACTACTTTAAACCAATGGTGGCAAGCGAAAGCAAAGACGGTCAAATTATCAAAAAACCCGTTTACCTAATTTCGGGTGGCTCGTACACACCATTTAAGGGCGCTATGACTGCAGGGGCTGAGTATAACTCCATAAAGGACGGCGAACTTCCTCCAAATAGTTTTTGGTACAAGGTAACCGTTGAAGAGGCAAAAAGAAATTTGGATAAAGGAACCCCAGACTATTTTGTTAGAGTAAACCCTATCCAATATGTTGCTCATCAAATAACCAAGCACGGCACCGACGAACTTACCGCAAGCATCGAAAATTCCATTGAAAGTGTAACCGACGGAATGGTTCAAAAATTTGTTGACGAGTACTCAAATAAGATAGGCACATCTAGAGTTGAGGGCAGAAAACGCATAAGAGAAATCTTGGCAAACAACAAGTCGGTCGCTAGCGAAAACGAAAAAATAAAAGAGTATATCGAAGCAAAGAAAGGCAAAGAAAAATCTTCCAAAGAGGACGGCTCTAGAATAATTGACAAGGGTAGCAATATCCCAACTATTAACCTAAGAGAAAGGGAAATTGACGACCTTGAAGACGAAATGATTTAGTGCGTAAAGTGGTCACTATAAGGCAAATAAAATAAAACACATAATAATAAAACATCCAATAAAACACATCCAATAAAACATATAATAAATACAAAAACTCAAAGGATTTCCCTTTGAGTTTTTTTGATGTAAATATGCTTTTGTGAAAATCGGAAATGGGCAAGTTGCTGACCATATGTAAAGTGCAATTGTCAAAAACTTATTACATATTGACAAAAATAGCACATATTACTTTTGAAATCCAAGTGGATTTTTTGCGTAATAATGTGCCAAATTTTGAAAGATTTGTGTGTAAATATTAGTTGTTTTTCTTTGCGTCTTTTTTTGCTTTTTCTTCCGCTCTTTCTTGTCTTGCTTTTTCTATTCTTTCGTTTGCAAGTGCTGTCCTAGCGGTAGCGTCTTCAATTTCTTTTTGTTGACGCTCTTTTTGAATTGCTCTTTTTCCTTTGGCACTAAGGTGAGCATAGTCCCAATTTTCTTTTGCAGTTTCTTTTGCTCGTTTTAGGGTATTTGTGCCTCTATTTTCTTCCAATCTTGCTTTGCTTTCTGCTTTGACTGCTTCAAAGTTTGCTTTGTCTACTTCGTGTTGTTCATAAGCGCTTTCTATCATATTTCTAAATGCACGCTTAAAGAATCCTTCCTTTTTATTTTTGTCCTTCATAATAAACCTCTAACTTTAAAATTACTCGTCACTGCCAAGTAGTTCGTCGGATAGAGCAAGGATATCTTTTGAGTATTTTTTCTTTCTAGTCTCGATTAATTTGTTGTAGATTGCATATGTGGCGGAAGTTAGTCCCAAGCCAATTACTCCAACGATAATTCCAACAATCATCCAAGCGGTTGTGCCACCAATAACCTTCATACCAAGGCACATTCCTGTTCCGAATATAAGTGCCGAAACACTACCAAAAATATAAGCAAATATTGTAGGGAACTTCTTAACCTTTTTGTCCATTGCTTTTAGTTCGTCTAGTTTTGTAAGCCTAGTATCCTTTGGCGAATATTCTTCTTTAATCTTTTTTGCAAATTCTTTGTCTGACATAATTTTTATCTCCTTCGTCATTTATTTTGTACTTACATTATACGATACTAGTGTTTGCGTTTAATTAAATTAATATAAATCTACTGTAAACTTTTTGTTAAAGTTTTGTAAATACGCTTTTTGTTGTTTTAAATTTGATATCGGCGTAGTTTTGTGTAGTACGGAGACTGGGTTGTGGTGATTTTAAAGCCCTAGCGTATAGCGGGCGTGTAAAAAAATATCGGCAAGTCTTTGCCGATATTACATAAGAGGGGATACTAGCCTTAGGATATGAATAAGTGTCCACTTTAGTAGCCCCATCTTTTTTGGAGTGTGCAAGTTGGAGCGGGATATGGTTTTTTCAAAGTCGTCACCAAGACTTTTAAGAATGCCCTTGTCGTTTGTGTACACCGCACTTTCAAATTGTTGATAGTACGACCTTTGGTCTAAGTTTATTGAGCCCACCACACAATCGTGCTCGCTAAGCATTAGTTTGCTATGCACAAAGGAGTTTTTCATAGTGTATACTTTTGCTCCGGCACCAATTAATTTTTCGGCACCGTCTAGGCTTATAAGATACACAAATGACTTGTCGGGGATTTCGGGCAGGATAATCCTTACATCCACCCCACTTTGTGCTTTGGTTTTGATTAGAGCAAGTGTGCTTTCGTCGGGAATAAAGTATGGGGTCATAATATATAGTTTTTCTTGTGCGGAAGAAATAACATTTTCGTATAGTTCTCTTGCAATAGGGTGCGGATAGTCGGGACCGGTTAGATATGGCACGACTATATTGCTAGTGCCAGTAGTATCTAGTGGGGCTATACTTGAGTGATTTAGAAAACTTTGATAGTCGGGTGCCTTGCCCGTCAAAAATTCCCATTGTCTAAGCACACCCAAGGTAAATGTGTTTACCGCCTCGCCACAAATCCTAATACCTTCGTCTTTCCAATATCCGTGTGTACGCTTTTCGCCCACATACTCATCCGAGAGGTTTGTGCCACCCGTGTAGCCAATTTCGCCATCAATAACCACAATTTTGCGGTGGTCACGGATGTTTAGAGCCAAGTTGAATAGGGGAACTAGTTTATTAAAAGTTACAAGTTTTATGCCCGACTTTTTTATTTCTTTTTTTGTATGGCGTCGCAAAGTTCCGTGCGAACCCATATCGTCATAAATTAGCCTAACGTCTAGCCCCTCACTTGCTTTCTTTTTTAGAATGTCTAGTATGCGTGTAAGTAGCACTCCGTCCGATACAATAAAGAACTCAAGTAGAATAAACTTTTTGGCTTTTGCTAGGTCGGTTAGCATATCGTCAAATAGTGTAGCCCCATTTTCGTAATATTTTGTGTTGTTGCTAGGATAAGCCAAAAAGTTGCCACTAGACATAAGATAATTACAATTGTTTTTTACGCTAGGTGTAAGTCCGTCTAGATTTGGGCTACTATCCCAATATTTGGTTTTATCATAGATTTTTTTGTAGCGTTTCTTGGTACCCCCAAACATAAGTTTTTCGTTGGAAAGTAGGAATATGACCCATCCAAAAGTAGGGGTAAGTAGCATTAGCAAAATCCACGTGGCTTTTACTTGACCGGTGCGTTTGGATGATAGCGTAATTATACAAAATGTAACTGTTACGACGGCACTAAAAATAACTAACCACTGAAACAATTTCATAAGGTAAAGCCAACTAAATATAAGCAGTCCAAACTGAAGCAAAATCACAAGCCCAACAATTAGCGTTTTTAGTACGCCAAGGTTCGATTCGGTCTTTATTTTTACCATTTCAAACGAGGGGTTGTTGGATATTTTTGAATTAATCTTTGTTTGCATAGTCGCCTCCGCCCAAAGTTCTTGCGTTTTTACAAATGTCCTCTAGTTTTTCGTTTAGTGCAGTTCTTTTCCTTTCGTAATTTAGTTCTTCGCCTTTGTACTTTTTTCTAGAAACAATTGCAGTAACTATTGCTAGAATTGTGCCTACTCCCGTTAGCATTCCCGAAAGTATAAGCCAAAGTGTTCCAGTGGTTACAAAAAACGCCTTAACCCCAACACCAAATAGAATTGCCGAAAGTATCCCCATAAATAGCCCCAAGGCAGTGGAGCGAGCGTGCTTGTTACGCTTTAGTTTGCCTAGGTCGTTTAGGGTGTTTTCCATATCAATTTGGCTATAGAGTAGGTCGTCTTTGTTTGGGATTTTGTGGGGTCTAGTAAATGTTAGTTCCACCGTGTCGGCGTACTTTTTGTTTTGCTCCGTTTCTACTAGTTTCCACGAAAAACTCTCATAACACTTTGTTATGCCGTCCACTTTTTCCTTTTTTGCATAGATGTCTAGTCTATCGTAGTTTTTGTAGTCAATATCACTTTTCTTCATTCAATAACTCTTCGCTTAGTTTTAAAATTTCTTCTCTATACTTGTTTGTAAGTTTGTCTTTTGATTTTTTGTAAACGGGGTAGGCAAGTGCCATTGGAACGGCACCTACTAGCGATATACAAGCCCCAAAAATAAACTTTGACCACTCTAGGGTTATGGTTAGCCCTAGCCCAAAAGTAAGTATGCCAGTAACCCCTAGTACAAGCCCCCAAATGGTGGGGATGTTTTTTACTCTGGCATCTAGGTCTTTTAGGCGAGCGAGTTTTTTGTTTCTAGATGACATTGGCAAATAATTTTTTCTAATATCCTCAATTTCTTCCCTTTCGTTTTTTGTCGGAGCGGAAAAGGAGAATTTGAATTCGTTGTCTTTTTTGTCCATATTATTTCTTCCTCAATTTTACTTTAAATGTGCTTCCTTTGCCCACCTTGCTTTCCACCGAAATTTCACCGCCAAGGATGGTTATAACCTTTTTTACAAGGGCAAGTCCAAGCCCGTTGCCTTCGCCCGAGTGCGAGGTGTCGCCTTGATAAAATTTGTCAAAAATGTGCTTTCCTATAGCCTCGTCCATTCCCACACCCGTGTCGCTTATTTCCACGGTTACAAAGTCTTTTTCATCAAATACTTTTACGCCAATCCGTCCGCCCTCGTTTGTAAACTTTATGGCGTTGGAAAGTAGGTTGTTCCATACAATTTCCAGTAGTTCTTTTGATGACTCAATATATATATCGTCAATGTTGCATTTCACATCCAAATTTTTCTTTTCAAAAATGTTTTCTAGCCCCAAAACCACTTGCCTAACACTTTCGCCCAAATTAAACTTTTCTTCTCTAAAATCTAGTTTTTGGTTTTCTAGTTTGTTTAGTTTTAGGATGTTTGAAATTAGGTTATTTAGCCTATTTGTTGCAAGGACTAGTTCGTTTAGATATTTATTCTTGTCGTCACTGGATATGCCGTCTAGTTTAAGTAGCGTGGCATAGTTTTTTATAACCGCAAGGGGAGTTTTTATTTCGTGCGAAACGTTTGATATAAAGTCGGACTTTAATACTTCGTTTTTGCTTAATTCTTCCGCCATTTTGTTTATGTTTTCCATAATTTTGTCGTACTCGTCAAACTTTTTGTGAGAGTGCTTTATGGGGATAGATATATCAAAGTTCCCTTTTGCAATTTCGTTTGTGGCGTCCAAGATTATTTTTGTGGGCTTGTCCACCATAACCTTTCGCCTAACAATGTCAATGCTCACGCAAATAAGGGTTCCAAACATAATGCTTCCAAGGACGGCAAACACAATTGCAGTTACATTTCCGCCCGACGCTTTGTTGACCGCCTGAAAAACCATAATTGCTGACGACGATGTGCCCGCGATTGTTAGGAAAAATAGAAAAAGTCCTAGTAGCGAAAAACCAATTTTTCCGTTCTTTTTCATTTTAGCACCACCTTGTAGCCAAGCCCGTGAACGGTCAAAATTTCAAATCCCGTACACTTGGATGTTTTTTCTCTAAGTTTTGCCATATACACATCCACGGTTCTACTAGTAGCACTGCTATCATAGTCCCAAAACTCGTCCATAAGTGCACTTCTTGTAAAGGTTTTCTTTGGGTTTTCTAGTAGTTTAAATAAGATATCAAACTCACGCACGGTTAGCCCAATTTCGGTGCCGTCCACATACGCCGTGTGTTCATCTTTGTCCATAGTTAGGTTGCCTACTACCAGTTTGCTTTCTTCTTGAGTTTTGCTTCGTCTAAGCAAAGCCCTTATCCTCATCACAAGTTCGTCTAGGTCAAATGGTTTGGTGATGTAGTCGTCAATTTCTAGTTTGTAGCCTAGTTGTTTTGAGGGTTTGTCGTCCCTTGCAGTCATAAATACAATAGGGGTCTTTTTGTCCTTTGCTCTAATCCTTTCGGCTAGCCCAAAGCCGTCTAGCATAGGCATCATAATGTCGGTAAGTATTAGGTCAAAGTCTTGTGTGCCTAGTAGGGTCAAGGCGTCAATTCCGTTATATGCGTGCTCCACCTCAAAGCCCTCGGAACTTAGGAATACTCCCACCGTGCTATTTAGTTCTTTGTCGTCCTCAACAATTAGTATTTTCGTCATAGTTTTCTCCTTTAAGTTTTTTGACTTCGGCATTGCCAATAAGATATGTTCTAATTGCAATGACCAAGTTTATTATCATCGTGCCAAGTGCACTAAAAATCATAAGCAATTGCATATCGCTAGGGCTTTCGGAAAATGTTAGTATCATAGTGTTTTCAAGCGATAGCATTGTAATTATGGCACTTGTTAGGTTTAGGTTCTTTATGCCCTTTATGGAAAGTGCAGTGTTTTTCCTAGTTTTAACAAATGAATATACGCAAACAATTATTTTATAAAAAGCATAGCACGCATTGACTATTGCCACCCACATAGGCAGGTTGACTTGCTTTTTGGAAAGGGCAAGAATGGTCACGGGGGCTATAAGTGCGATGTTTAGAAGTATTAGAAGTATCCCCTCAAACCTAAACATTTTTGCTCGCAATTGGTCTTTTTGACTATTTCCCATTTCGTTATGCTTAATTAGCACCATTTCGTAAATCAAAAATAGCACTCTAATGACTACAAGAAAGCTATAATAAATAGAAATACTTCCGTTCCAAACCGAGTGAAACTTTAGCCCCGCATAGGCGTTGTAACAAACGAACCCAATTCCTAGCAAAAGGGAAAAGGCGGTGGCAAGGTTGGTTCTAAAGTAGATGTTATTAAATAGACCATCTAGCAGTTTACTTTTTTGCGATAATCGCACCTTAAGCGACCTAAAATACGACTTTATTGCCTTATAGTCATAACGCACAAATAGATAGGTACAATAGAAAAATGTTACACCCATTATGCTATATGTCACTGGCAAAATTGCCTCAAAGCCACCAAGACATAGAAAAAGTATGCAAAGGGCGGATGCAACTACAAATACCCCATAGCACATAAGTTCAAACCACAAAGTTGGCTTTTTCAAAAACTCATACATTTTCCTAAATTTTTCTTTCATATTCTTATTGTAACATAATAAATGTAAAAAAAGTCTATTTTAAATGTAAAAGTTTTGTAAACTTTTGCAACTTTGGAGAAGAGGGAACTTTAGAAAATATTGTCGAAAATTGTCGAAATTGGGCAAATCGTGTCAAAAATGGGATGAAAGCCAAGGATTTTTTATAAACTTATCCACAAGTACTTGACAATAGGGGGGGGGGGTGCGGTATATAATAGTTATTAATATAATATATTATTAGGGGCGAAAACCCCTTATATTTTGACCCATATTATCGACAAATTATTACAAAATGTTGAATTTTGGGGCTAAACGCCC
Organism: uncultured Christensenella sp.; assembly: GCA_964455585.1. Classification (GTDB taxonomy): domain Bacteria; phylum Bacillota; class Clostridia; order Christensenellales; family UBA1242; genus UBA11490. The sequence goes on along the minus strand of CAYVXW010000002.1, from coordinate 11,495 downwards.
CAAAACATTGCAAAAAATACAAAAATTGTGTAGTATAATTGTGCATAATAATAGAAAAACGCAATTCCAGTGGGACAAATGTTGCTAGATTTTTATTGCTAATTAAATAATTTTATGTGGAGGGGTTATGCTAGAGGTAAATAACTTTTCAAAAAAGTACAAAGGTGCAAAAAAATACTCGGCAAAGGGAATTAGTTTTGTTGTAGAAGATGGCACAGTTATGGGGCTTGTTGGTTGCAATGGCGCGGGCAAGTCTACTACTATAAAAAGTATTGTTGGAATACTTCCTTTTGATGGCGGAAAGATAATTGTAAATGGCTTTGATATTAGCAAGGATTCCGCAAAAGCCAAAGAGACTATTGGCTATGTTCCCGACGACCACTCGGTTTATGAAAAATTGACGGGCAGGGAGTATGTAAACTATATGGGTAGCCTTTATGGCGTGGACAAAGAAACCAAGGCAAAAAGACTAGAGCACTATGCCAAACTTTTTTCTATTACAAAGAGTTTGGACAATCAAATTTTTAGTTATTCCCACGGAATGAAACAAAAAATTTGTCTTATTGGCTCTCTTATTCACGAGCCAAAACTATGGGTGCTAGACGAGCCTATGATGGGTCTTGACCCCACCACTATGAACCAAGTAAAAAATGTTATTAGAGAGTATGCGGGCAAGGGCAATAGCGTGCTATTCTCCTCCCACAATCTTGATGTAGTCGAAAAGATTTGTGATAACGTTGGAATAATAAACGAAGGAAAACTAGTAGAAAACTTCAATTTGGAAGAAGAAAGAAAAAATAAGAGTTTTGACCTAGAAAAAATATTTGAGGAAATAACCGAGGCAGGCCTATGAAAAGAGTATGTTCGTACATAGGAATGCACTTTAAACTCTCCCTTAGGGCGGACAAGAATGTCGACAAAAAAAGTAGGGTTATGACCTCGCTTATGGGCGTGCTTGTTATTGCCGTAGGGCTAGCACTTTGCTACTTTATGTTTGATGTAATAAGCGGTCAATTTTTGTCCAAGATTACCCCAAAAGAGTTTTCTAGGCTTCTTTATACAGTGCTAGGCGTGGTGTTGCTAGTAGTTGGAATTAGTATGGAACTAAAACTTTATCTAAATGCAAAAGACCTAAAACTTGTAGCCCGCCTTCCAATGTCGCCACTTAGCCAATTTGTGGCACACTTAATAATCGTGTTTGTGTACTTGCTTGCTATATCCATATTTGCCACAATGTCAGTTATGTGCATTTTTGGACTAAAGATGGGCATACTTAGCGTGGGATATTTCTTTAGAGTGCTTTTGTCGGCAATTTTTGCGCCTCTAGTGCCTTTTGGGATTGCCACAATGCTAGTTGTTCCAACAATGTATATAGTCGTTAGTTTGCAAAATCGCAATATCCTAAAACTTATTGTGTTTTTGGTGGTAATTGCGGGCGTGTTTGTGCTATATAGTATGTTACTAAATTTCCTTGCCGAATACTACATCCACCAAAAAGTTGATGCCGAAGCCCAAACAAAACTAGTGTCACTAATTGTGTCGCTAGGCAATGGTTGGAACTTGTTTGGATATCTAGCCTCAATTGCTTTTGGCGAGGGGCTTTGGGCAGGGATGGGAATAATACTTTCGTCAAGTATTGTGCTACTAGGCATAGGCATACTCATTGCTATTCCTATTTATGATAGAATTAGATTGCAAACTCTTGAGGGCAAGAAAAAAATATTCTCTAAAGGAAGCAAGATTACAAACGATAGCCCATTTATGGCGATATTCAAAAAAGAAATAAAAGAAATTATTAGAACTTCGGGATACTCGTATTTCTATTTGGGAATTGCTATTGTTACTCCAATTATGGTTTATCTTACAAACAACCTAATAGTAAAGGTCGGAAAGGCTCAAATGGGCGGAAGCATAGCGTTTGGCGTGTCGATACTAGTAGTGCTTGCGTTTGTTAGTATGATAAATTCGTTTTCGGGCTCGGCAATTAGCAGAGAGGGGAAGCAATTTTATATTACAAAAATTACTCCCGTTGACGCTAGAGTTCAACTTCTTGCAAAGGGGCTTGTAAACTTTATTGTGTCGATGCTTGCGGTTATAATATCGCTTGTGGTACTATGTGCGCTTAAGTTTATAACCATTGTAGAAGGACTTGTGGTGCTTGCAACGGCGTTGTTACTAACTATAGGCATAATCTTTAATGGCTTTAATATAAATGTCGCTAGACCAAATATAAAGTCAAGCGAGGGCGATGAGAGCCAAACCAACACGCTAACCGCAATGCTTATTGGAATTTTGGTAACCGCAATTGAGGGGATACTAGGAATATTCCTAAGTTTCTTTATAAGCGTTGATTATACCTATCTAATTTTGCTTGGCATAGCGTTACTATATGCCACAATAAACACAATTCTATTTGCGACTCTTACACAAAAAAGATATCTAAAAATAGAACAATAAAAATCCAAATTTTATAGGAGGGGGAAAATATGAAAAAGACAATGATATTTACATTGATACTAATGCCACTTATTGTGCTTGGCATTTTGTTGCTTAGTGGAAATATTGTTAATATGTCCACCTATCTTTATGTTGAATACCTTGAGTTTGTCGAAGACGAAATCGTCTTGCAAAAGGATACCGCGGATAGTGTTTCGGGCGAAGTCAAAGTAAATGTTTTTCCTCTTCTTGCAAATAACAAAGAAGTTGAGTTTTGGAGCGATAACGAAAATATTGTAACGGTCAATTCAAAGGGAAAGATTGTGGGGGTAGATTTTGGCGAAACATATATCCACGCAAAATCCAAAGAAAATGGCACCAAAACGGCGTATTGCAAGGTAAGGGTTACTAGCGCAAGGGTTCATAGCCTAAGCCTTTCTGAAACGCAAAAAAATATGTATGTGGGCGATACATACAAACTAAATGTCGTTTGGGTTCCTAGCGACGCTATTGATGTAGAACTAGATTATGTTTCGTCCGACCCAAGTGTAGCCACCGTTGCAAAAAGCGGGGTTGTTACAGTTGTAGGCGGAGGAGAAACCACCATTACCGCATATTTGCACTCCAATCCAAATCTAAGTGTGTCGCTAAGAATTAGCGCAAAGCCACATGTGTCGGGTATGGAAATCGAAAAAGGAAAGGACGGCGACGAGTTTTCTTCCAAAACTAGTTTTGTCTTCCCAAATGTCGAACTCTCCCCAAGTGGTGCAAGCGAAAAAATATCATATAGAGTAGCGGATGTTGAGGGGCAAAATGTTGCAACTGTGGACGAAAACGGAAACATAACTTTTAGTAAAGCGGGCACAATTAATGTTACGGCATATATTGCGGGCACCAACATTGAGGTTACAAAAAAGTATACATCCACATTTGGGAAGTTTAGTTCGATATCTTTTTCGATAGACAGTCCAACCAATATCAATTTTGCCGATTATGAAAACGACGAAGAATTGGTTCTAAAATATTCTTATGCACCTCTTGATATGGATGCAAGCAAACTAAATATTGTGGTCACAGATGAGAGCGGTTTGTCTTCGGAAGTTATAAAACTCGAAAACGGAAAACTAAAAGTAAAGCGTGGCGGAAGGGCGACGGTTACTATTAGTGGCGGGGGTGTTGACGGCGTTATTTCGGATTCGTCAACCATTACCGTAAACCGTACGGCTACCATAATTGGCTTTACGGGAAACGACTTTAAAGGCGGTGCAAAATTTGCATATGCGGGAAGTGATGGAATAACCTTGGACGCAAGCAGTTTGCCAGAGGACGCCAACGACGAAATTACATATAGCCTATCGGACGATAGCGTTGCCGAGGTCAAGTCGGGAAAACTAATTTTCAAAGACAATATTATTGCTTCGGGCTATGGAAAAGTGACTGTTACGGCTCGCACCGACAAAGGTGTTACTAGTTCGGTTGTTGTGATGTATATTGGCGAAAGCCTTGAAAAAATAGACATTTCTAGAGACCTAGATGATGCCGACACCATTTGTTTGAATATGCGAAAGTCGGGCGAGGGCGTGCGTAAATTTGCACTAATCGACGAGCAAGTCGAAAACTTTGAAGATGTGCAATTTGTGCTATCAGGTAGCACTTGTTTGGAGCAAATGGGAACTAGCCCAGTGTTTACCCTAAAAGACAAGGGCACGGCACAAATTACAGTCAGTTATCTAAAGAACGGAAAAGTAGACTCTACCAAAACGGTTACGGTTGTAATAAATAGACTAGTAGAAAGCATTGACAATCTAAAAGTAAAAGCCTCTTGGGGCGAGGATAAGTCTACAACTTTTGATATAACAAACGACCAAACTTCGGTTTATTCTACCGCCAAAGAGTTTGAAATTTTATATACCCTAACCCCAAACAATGCAACTGCTACGACGGCAATCCTTTCGGTTGAGAGTTGTAGTGAGGACGGCATTGCTTTGATTAACGGGCACAAGGTTACATTTAGTGGCATTGGGGATATTACAATTTTGGTTGAGGTGGACGGAATTTGCAGAAAGGTTGTAATTCATTCAACATACTTGCATCCAGACGACACCACAAGCCTAAATGTAAAAGAAATCCATTTGTCGCACGACAACAATGACACTTGCGACTTGTATAACTATGTATCAATGCTAGACGGCGTAAACAAAGAATACATCACCTTTGAGGTGACGGGCAATAGCATTACAATCCAAAATAACATAGTTTCCACCCGTCACGGGGGAGTAAGCAAAGTAAAAGTGTATGCCGATACGGGCGACACCCAAAAGAAATATTTGGGCGAAATTAGCATAAGTGTTAGCGAAAGTGCAAAAACAACAATTACCACAAGCGGAGAATATTTCTTTGCGGATAGCAATGTGTTTGATTTTGGCTCGCTATTTGCATTCAGTCCATCCACTGCAACTGGAAACTCAAAACTATATTATAATATAATAAGTGGCGGAAATGTTGCCACGCTAGATGGCAGTAAACTATCGTTTAGTGGAGCGGGCAGTTGCACTGTTATGGCAAGGCTAAATGGTCAAAGCGATGGTGCAAAAATAACCGTGGTGTATACGGGAAATAGCACCGTACTAGACATCAAAGATATTGTTATAATAAAAGGCACAACCGTTATGCTAAAGCCTAGTAGCACGGCGCTATCTAGTGCCTCATACGACCAAAAATTTGTGTCAAGCACAAAAGATATTGCACTTCAAGGTGCAAAGGTTACTGTAAACGGCTCGGGCAAAGTTACATTTGGCGACGAAGAATTTAACTTTGTGTGCCTAAGTCAAAATACCATTTCACTTATGCCAAAGAACTCTGGCGACTACACCCTTGTTGGTGGCGTATACGAAACGGGCAAGACCGAACTAGACCTAGAGGTGTTGGTTGGTGGTGATGGCAAACTACCGGAATACGTTTCAAGTGGTTATGCAACTCTTACATATGGCGAGGGCGTAAAGGTTGAAGACAACTGTGTAATCTTTGACCACGCGGGCACATATAGTCCAAAACTTACTTTGGCGTACGCAAATAGCGTTGTTGGTGGCGAGTCTAACGGAATGTCTTGCGCCATTTCAATCCGTACGACATATGGGGTGGCAAACATTACCAAAAAGTCGGGCGTAAGCACCGAAAAAGTATTTGACGAGGAAAACTCTTTAACTAACTATTTTGACCTAAACGACTATCTAAACATTTCGCCAAAGCCATTTGTGTTGGACGAAAGCGTGCAAGTAGAGGTTACAAAAGCGTCGCGTGAGAATATGGTGACCGTTGACGGGTTAAAACTAAAGTTTAATGCGGGCGGAGAGTTTGAAATAAAGGTTACAAACAAAACCACTGGAACTAGTCTAGATATCATCAAGTTTACGGTAAACAGAATCGCCACGGGCATAAGTTTGGACGGAACTGAACTAAAAGAAAGTGGCAAAAATGAAGTTGTTGGCAATAGGGCAACAATATATGTAAATCCAATTGCAATGCCACTAGATGCAAACCAAAAAAGAATTATTAGTTGGGAAATAACCAAGGACGACGGCTCAGTTGCCGAAAAGCCTAGCACAAACGATAGAATTGTGTTTAGCAAGGCGGGCGAAAGCATTGAAGTAACATTTACTCTAGAGAGTGGAAAAACATTTGTAGTATCATATATGACAACCGACGTTATGTACGAAGTTGATATCGAGTCACAAACAATAATTGCGCCAGTTGGCGAACCATTTACATTCATTTCTTCTACCGGAAGACTTGACCCTAGCAAGATTGAGTTTACGGGCACGGTCGACGGCGTGGAAGAGTGCATTGACGACAGGGGTTCGGTTTACTATAAGTTTACAAAGTCGTTTAGTAAAGATGTAAACATAAAGTTTAAGTACGACACCGAGCCGGGACAAGAGCAAGGAAAAGAAGAAACAATTAAAAGAAGAGCAATTTCGGTTAGCGACAAACAAAGCATTTTGGATGGCGAAATTAAAATAGTTGACCAAAAGCCAAATGGCGAAAGCGTGGAATTATCCACAAAACAAGAACACTCTACGGCATCAAGTAGCATTACACTAAAGTTTATGGAACTTGATGAGTTTGGTGCGGACGGCGAAAGATTGGCATATAATTTTAAATCTAGCGACGAAAATATTGCAACCATTGACAATGGCGTAATTGTATTTAAAAAGGCGGGAAGTGTTACAATAACCGCAAGTATTACATACAAGATTTTGCCTTTGGACAATGCAAGTGCAGTTGCAGTGGAAGAGACTACTTTAGAAACCAAAGTGCTTGAGTACTCGTTTGTGGTTAGTTCCACATACGGAAGAGTTACGGGCTTTGATGGCGTTACGCTATCATACACCTATTTGTATGACACAATGGAGAATAAGAGTATAGACCTGCTTAAAAACATTGCTCGTGTGGCGCCAACATATGGCGTCTCAAGCGACACACCTAGCGTAAGTGTAAATGGCACGTGCGCAAGTTGGAGTGGCTCAAATCTAAATATTGTTGGCAGTGGCACATCAAGTGTTATGGTGACATATGGCACTATGCAAAAAGAAGTATCCATAAAGATAGACAAATATATAGATAGCATTTCTATTTTGGAAAACTCCACAAATAAGGGCATAAGCCAAGTGGTTACAAAAGATAGTTCGTACAAATTTAATTATGTGTTCAATAACTTAGTTACACCAACCCTTTTGGATTTGGATGTGGTGCTAAAGATAGACGGAGTGGACGCAAGTGCAAGCGGGTATGTTTCGCTTGAGGACGGCGTAGCAACTCTTAAAGGTCTTGAAAGAAACAAAAAATATTCCATTTCGCTAAACGCCAAAGACGGCGGGGCTAGTGCTAGCCTAGAAGTTATTACGATTAGCGACGATGTAAATGTTGTTGATTTGGGTGGCGGAACAAATAGGGATATCGTACTTGTTTCGGGACAAAAATATATATTTGAAGATAGATATAATACTAATATATATAATATTATAGATCATAATAATGTAGTGTCGGTTGACCAAATTGGAGTATTCAAAGTGGCTCACGGCGACGAGGGCACAATCACCCTTGGGGCAAGTGGTGCAAGCGATATTGGCATACATTATGTTGCAACCGAGAGTGTAAAGAGTATCGTTCTTGGCGATAGTGCTTGGGAAGATAACCACCTTACCGCAATGGGTAGCAAAGCCGACGGCTTGGGAATTGACCTCAAAGAAGTTTATGCGCCAAGTATTAAGCCTACTACCGCTAGAACTTTTGAGAATGTGGGCAGTGCCCTTTCAAGCAAGGCGTTTGAGGTCAAGTTTGAAATCTTGGGCGGAAACGATATTGCTTCTATTGAAAACGGCGTACTATACTTTACCGCTCAAGGTGCGATTACAATCAAGATTTCAACCACCGACGAGGATGGCGAGTACGAATGTATTACAAGAAAAATAACAAGCACATTGGGTTATTATAAGTCTCTTACCGCAAGCGTTTCGTTTGACGGAGAAACAAAGGATAGTTATGTTTTTGATTATTCTACTACACCAAAGACCCCAACTATCAAATACACATATTTGCCTAGCGACATAGACCTAAAGTCGGACAAGGCAAAAATAAGCATAATATCCACCGACGAGAGTGTGTTTGAGTGGAAAGAAAATGGGGTTAGGTTTGTAGGTGGCGGAAGTGCAAAACTAAGGTTTGGATATTCCACATCCCAAACCCAAACAAAAACTCAAGACATAGATATTTATGTGCTAAATAAGGCAACAAGCGTTACCATTACGGTTGACGGAAAAGGAAACAACTATATGGTAACAAAATATGGCGAAAACGAAAGTTTGCAACTAGGCTACACGGCAGTTGCAAACAATGGTGCTACACTAAGCCCATATAATGCAATATTTACATCTAGCGACGAAAAAGTCGCAACCGTTGATGACAACGGAAAAGTATCGTTTGTTGGAAATGGTCAAGTGGTTATTACCATAAAGGTTGCAAGCGAGAAAAACGAAAGTGGCGTGTATGATGCCACCGACACCATAACAATTGTAAACAACAAAGATTACGAAATTGTATCGCTAGACCTAAGTGCAAGTTCGGGTGGTGAGGCGAGTGAAGAAAAGGTGGAAACCTTGAGGGTTGGAAAGAGTAATTATGTCTTGTATCCAAGTTCGAGTGACGACAACTACACTTCATATGCCTTTGAGGTAGAGAGCCCTGCTAACGCAATTGCGACAACTAGTTTGCGTACATCCAAAGGTGCAACACAAAGAACAAGTGCACTAAGAGGCGTAAGCGAAAACGATATACTTTCGGTAAACGAGTTGGGTGAAATTACACTAAAGGGCAAGGGCGGATATGTTACAATTTTGGTTACCGCAACCAAGCCTAATGGCGGAAAAGATACCTTTACGCTAAACTTCTATGTTTGGAAAGAAGCACAAATTAAATTGGCGGAAGGCAAAAACAATGTCTACACCGCTTTGACCGAGTGGAATGTGGCACCTATAGTAATAGTAAACAATGGCGACGGCTCAATGGTGGACAAAACTATTGAGTATAAGGTTGCAAGTGGTGGCTCGTTTGCTTCGGTTTCGGCGGATGGAAAGGTTACATTCACTGGTGCGGGCAAGGCTACAATGCGTGTTTCGGTTGTGTATGGTGGAAAAGAAGAAGTGGGCGTAGACTTCGTTATTGAAAGTACTTTTGGAAAAGCAACCTCGTTTGACCTATATAAGGTAACGGGCGGCACGGAAGGAAAAATAAGTAACGAAGCAAGCATTACGCTAAAAACAAAAGACAAAAACGCAATAAAGTTTGCTATTAAAAATATATTGCCAACCGATGTGACGGCAGTATTAGATATTGAAAATAACAATAGCGGATTTGGATGCACACCTGCTACTGACCAAATAGGATTTACCCTAACTGGTCTTAGTGCAACCACCGACGGACAACTAAAAGTGGGTGTTAGTGGCAGTGGAAAATACACCTTGAAAGTTTCGGTTATCCAATTGGCAGAGAGCATTGACATAACCCTTAATGAAAAGGTTATATCGAGTAGAATTTCTTCATCCTTTGCTTCTACCATTGAACTTGGTTACAAACTAGATAGCAACAATGTCTCCGACCAATCGGCTACTTGGACGATTGTTTCGGGAGAGGGGGCTAGCCTAAATGTTTCGGGCAAGGTTTGTGTGCTTACACTTTCTTCGTCCGACGTGGTTACCATAAAGGTTACCTCGGGTGACGGTGAAGTGTCGGCTACCGCTAGTTTCCAAATGACTGATATAACCGGCTTTAGTTTGAATAGCACGGCTTACACTACAATTAGCGGTGGCACATATAACGGCTACGTATATGTTGAACATAGCACAGACACGGTGTCGCTAGGCATTAGCCTATTGGGCGACATAAATGGCTTTGATGGTTGGGGTTACTTTAGTGGCTCTTCCACAAATGGCAGTGGCGTGTCAATAGACAAAGACAACAAACAAGTTGTTATAACGCTCAAAAGTTACGCCGACACACCTGAGGTTAGCGACACAATTACTATTACATACAAAAATAGTGCACTAACTGGTGGTGTTACATACACTCAAACCATTTCCGTTTATCGTGATGGAATAAGGGCTTTTGAGTTTAGATATGGCAACCAAAAAATGGACGAAACCCTAACAAATAGTGCGGGGCTTCAACAAATGCTACTATTTGGAAATCAGTCGTACTATGGCGGTGTCCAAAACTATTATAATATGAATACCAAATCGGTTTCTCAAGCCGACAAGGAATTTACTCCTAGTACCAATGCAATCGTATGGAAGGCAACAAGGGGTGACAATGATGTGAATTGGGAAGTAAGTTATAGCGGTGGCGTTGCCAAACTTGACACAAGCGGGCTAAGCGTATCCTCGCTTGACGAAGTCTACAACGACAACTTTACAAGTGGCGAAATAACCTTATCCGCCTATAGGGTCACTGGTAAACTTCTATCCTCCTACACCTTCCACTTTGTGTCGGGCGTCAATGTGTGGACAGAGACGGATTTTTGGAATGCTGGCGATACAATTGTAATGCATGACAAATTAGTCCTTGCAAAGACGGGTTCGGAGCCGGCACAAATTAAAGAGACAATATATGGGAATGGAAACTTGCTTGACTTATCTGCAAGAAACTCAAAAAATGACAATAAATACGAAAACGATGAATATGTTAGAGTTCAATTGCCAAAAGGCATCAATTTATCGGTAAATGGTTCAACCCAAAACGATAGTATTGTTCAATTGTGTGAAACCCAAATGTATGCATACTGTCAGTTTAAATATTTATATAGATTTATTCCGGGGTATGATTGCAAACTTAAAAGGTCGCTATTTACATCGTTTAAGTATGCAGGTATATTTGTTCAATTGGGAAACGAAAATACGGCGGAAGAAAATCTTGGAAAGTGTTTCATAGAAGATTTGCTTATGTTTAATGTCGGTCCTAGGGGAATAGAAGTTCAATTCGGCTATGTTTATGCCAAGGGATTCCTTGATGTGTATAATTACCAAAATGAAAAAATGGCAAAAGAGGCATTTGGAGATATTAGCAAAATTGATTTTACTAACAGGTTAGGTCAGGCCATAATGGAAATGGCTAATGAATATACTGTAGATAGAAATGGCGACACTTGGGTAAATATGGTTGGCGTTTCAACAAAAGGAAGCGATAGAAAAATATTCTATTGGGACAGAGTGTACGGAGGAGAAAACGACTCTTTGGCTAGTGGGGAGCGCAAAATTGGAAACGATGTATATGTCGATACGGATGATGTGGATCACAAGTCCGCAAGCGGTTTGGTTAGAATGACTAAAAAAATAAATTTGGTAGTAAAAACATATTATATAACGGCTTGGGTATATGGTCCTAGTGTTCTACCTTGGGAAACTCAGTACGACTCCACCACTGGCAGTCTAAACGACAAAGGAATGTCGCAAGCGGCGGAAAAACTATATCGAATTCCTACTACTTCCACAACCACAATATAAACAAAA
>CAYVXW010000001.1:0-93572 GCA_964455585.1 uncultured Christensenella sp. | reverse complement strand
GGATGATTGGAAGTAGAGATTCTTCGCTTCGCTCAGAATGACAATAAGGATGATTGGATGTAGATACACTCCGCTCACTTCGTTCGGTCGGTATGACACAATGAGGATAGACGCTTGGCTTATGTCATTCTGAACGCGTGAGCGGAAGAATCTAAAACGCAAAGTGGATAATTGGAAGTAGATATACTCCGTTCCGCAAGTTGGCACTTGCTCCAGTCGATATGACACCTTCGATGTGTTTCGTGTCTTACCGACCGAGGGAGTTAAAAACGACCGAGCGGAGTGTATCTATGTGGTTGACCTTATAAAAACCAACCTGCACGTTCTAGATTCTTCGGGGCTAAAGCCCACTCAGAATGACAGGTGCAATAGAATTGCCACAGGTAATAGGTAATAGTGAAAAGTGAAGAGGCGTACATAAGGGTGACATTAATGGTGAAGAGGCGTACAAGAGAGAGAAGGTACAAGTGGACAACATAAATAATATTATTTTATCTAAAAAATATAAGTTGACAATTTGGTTTTGCTTTGGTAATATAGAGGGTAATTAGAGTAGACTTGGCAGTGTGTGGCAAATTGGGCTTATGGTCAAGGATACTTGGAACTATTATAAAAGGCGGATTAATTATGCAACAAGAACAAAATTTATATAAAGAAGTGGACATAAGGGCTAACAAAATTAAAGAACTAAAAGAAATGGGAATAAATCCTTATGCCGAAAAATTTACTGAAACCCACACGATTTCGCGTGCTAGAGAAATGGAAATGGGTAGCAAAGTGTCGGTTGGCGGAAGAATTACTTTTAGGCGTACTTTTGGTAAGTTTATGTTTATTCAAATTAGTGATATCTTCAACAAACTTCAAGTGTCGCTAAGCATTAATGAAATACCTGAAGACAAGTTTAAATTCTTTAAGGACTATGTGGACATTGGGGACTATGTGGGCATTACTGGAGAAATGTATTTGACCCAAACGGGTGAAATTACGGTTAGGGCTTATGAATACAAGTTACTATCCAAAGCAAGGCTTCCTCTTCCTGAAAAATTCCACGGGCTTACTGATATTGAGCAAAGATACAGACAAAGGTATCTTGACCTTGTTAGCAACGAGACTAGCCGAAAGGTGCTACTTGGCAGAAGCAAATTGGTGGCGTTTATTAGGGACTATCTTCAAAAGCACGACTTTTTGGAAGTTGAAACTCCAATTTTGCAAGGTGCCGTTTGTGGTGCAAGTGCAAAACCATTTATGACTCACCACAATGCCTTAGACAAGGAATGCAACCTAAGAATTGCCCCTGAGGTTTATTTGAAACAAGTTGTAGCGGGCGGATTCCCAAGAGTATTTGAAGTGGCTAAGTGCTTTAGAAACGAGGGAATGGATGCCTCGCACTTGCAAGAGTTTACCCAAGTTGAGTGGTACGCAAGTTATTGGAACTTTGAGGACAACATAAAGTTCTTCTCGGAGTTTATTAGAGAAATTGTACAATATATGCTTGGTGGCAGTGAAATTAGAATAAATGGCACCGCTTTTGATATTTCAAAAGATTTTGAAAGAGTGGATTATGCAAAGACTATTAGCGATGTGCTTGGCTTTAATGTGCTTGACTACACCGACGATATCGAAAAACTAAAACAAGCGGTTATTGACACAAAACTATTTGATGCCGACGAAATTTTGCCACTAAAATCTTGTGGGGCAGTCGTTGACTATGTTTACAAAAGAAAGATTAGACCAGAAATTGTAAACCCAACAATCCTATTTAATTATCCCGCTTGTCTAGTGCCTTTGGCAAGAAGAAGCGATAAGGATGGAAGGATTATTGAAATGTTCCAATTCCTAATTAACGGCGAGGAACTATGTAAGGCGTACAGCGAACTTGTTGACCCAGAAATCCAAAGAGCAACTTTGGAAGCACAAGCAAGAGACAAGGCAAATGGTGACGAAGAAGCAATGGATGTTGATGAGGACTTCCTACTTGCAATGGAGCACGGAATGCCTCCTATGAGTGGTCTTGGAATGGGTATTGATAGACTACTTGTTATGCTATTTGAACAACCATCAATAAGGGATGTTGTTCTATTCCCAATAATGAAATAATGGAGAAAGTATGAGTTTGTTTTTTGTGGATAGCAATTGCGACCTACCTCGTGAAGTGCTAGCCAAAATGCCAGTGGAATGCATTAATTTTCCTTGCATTCTAAACGGCGAAATTGTAAAGTTTGATAAGGTTTATGACGGGCTTGGGTTTACGCCAAATATGCTAACGCTTGAGCCCACTTCACCTAGTGTAAATGACTATATGGACGCTTTTAGACAAGGGTTCTATAGGGGCGACGACATTGTATATTTATATACAAGCAAAAAGATTTTTGATACCAAAAATCTATTTGACGCCATAGACGCACTAAAGCAAGAGTTTCCAGAACGAAAGTTAATTGCAATTGATACTTGCAACTTTTCGGTTGGTCAAGGGCTTGTGTCGTATGCACTTGCTATGAAGTATAGGGCGGGAGCAACTCCCCAAGAACTAGAAAAGTATGCCGAGGAAATAAAGGGGGAATATCAAGTGTTTATGTCGCTTGATAGCCTTGATACACTAAACCATCACGGAATGCTTTTGGGTAGCCAAATGACGGGCGGGGCACTTAGGGTAAGACCTGTGATAACTGTAAATGGCGATGGCGAATTTGTGCTATTTGACAAGGTTTCGGGGAAAAAGAAATCCATGTTAAAACTAGCGGAGTATATAAAAGAATATGGGGCAAATGTGGTGGACTTTCCAATTGCAATTGTTTATTCGGACGACGATAGTCTTGCAAACGAACTAAAAAATGTGTTAGCACGCGAACTAGGCGATGAGGCGTATATTATGCTAAGTAGATTTTCGCCAAACAACCGAAGCCTAATAGGTGGCGGAATAGGGGTTTGCTTCCATACCAAAAGAAAAATTTAAAGGGGAAAAATATGGCTAATTCTAAAGAAGAATTTATTAAAATATACAAAGAAAACATAAAGAGAGAGGGTTCAAAAGAACTGCTTGAGTATCTAGAGAAAAGCGACTTTTTTACCGCTCCTGCCAGTACACAATTTCACTCGGCGTATGAGGGTGGACTTTGTGAGCACTCGCTAAATGTTTACAAAAGATTTGTAAAAGCATTGGAAAATGAAAAAGGAAGCGAGTGGGCGGACAGGTTCTCAAAAGAGAGTATGGCAATATGCGGGCTACTTCACGATGTGTGCAAAATAAACACCTTCAAAGCCGATGTTAGAAACAAAAAGGTGGACGGAAATTGGGTTCAAGTTCCTTGCTACACGGTAGAAGACAGTTTGCCATATGGTCACGGCGAAAAGTCGGTGTATGTAATTAGTGGTTTTATGCGACTTACAAGAGAAGAAGCAATGATTATTAATTGGCATATGGGCGGATTTGATGCAAGGGTCAAGGGCGGAGCCTATGGACTTAGTGATGCTTATTACAAGTTTCCAACTGCCGTGCTTTTCCATACTTGCGATATGCTTGCAACCTATCTTGACGAAGAAAAATAAATATTATGCTCCACGGGTACTGTGGGGCTTTTTTTGTTGCAACACATATGTACACACTTTTGTTTGGGCAAGGGGAACTATCCCAAAAAGTTTTTAGAGCAAAATATTATTGTTTCTTTTTGATTTTTACTTTTGTTGTGTGGCTATTACTTCAACAATTTTTAGGAAAAAATCGTTAAAAATGGCATAAATACGCACCATATACTTTACAATTTTGCCAAAACCTTGTAAAATTATTAAATACAAAATAATATATAAGGACATTATGCTTATGACAAGAAATAAATATAGAACACATAATTGTGGCGAATTAAGGCTATCTGATGTCGGCAAAAAAGTTACCATTGCCGGTTGGATTAATTCGGTTAGAAAATTGGGCGGACTTACTTTTGTTACCCTTAGAGACCATTTTGGGGTTACCCAACTTATTATGGGTGATGATAATGTTCCAGTAAAGGAAACGGTTGTATCGGTTACGGGTACTGTTTTGGAAAGAGAAAGCAAAAATCCAAAGATGCCTACTGGAGAAATTGAAATAAAAGTAGAGAGTATGGAAGTTTTGGGTGAGTGCACAAAGGCTTTGCCATTTGAAATTAGCGAGGCTCAAAACACAAGAGAGGATTTGAGGCTAAAGTATAGATATCTTGACCTTCGTAACGCGGAAAACCACGAGAGAATTGTTCTTAGGTCAAAACTATTAAACTTTATTAGAACATATATGCATAACCACAACTTTTTGGAAGTGCAAACCCCAATTCTTACTAGCAGTAGCCCAGAGGGTGCAAGGGACTTCCTTGTGCCATCAAGACTAAACCCTGGAAAGTTTTATGCTCTTCCTCAAGCACCACAACAATTCAAACAATTGCTTATGATTTGTGGCTTTGACAACTACTTCCAAATTGCACCTTGTTTTAGGGATGAAGACGCAAGAGCGGACAGGTCTCCCGGTGAGTTCTATCAATTGGATATGGAAATGAGTTTTGCCACTCAAGAAGACGTTTTTGAGGTTATCCAAGACGTTATGACTGCTTGTATCAAGGAGTTTACCGGAAAGGTTGTTGACCCTAAGTTTGAAAGAATGACCTATGCAAAGGCTATGGAAGAATATTGTTCGGATAAGCCCGACCTTAGAAACCCACTTAAGGTTATTGACCTAAGCGAAAAACTATCCAAAGCCGAGTTCTCGGTGTTTAATGGAAAAGTTATCAAGTGTATTAAGGCACCTTGCGACAAGTCCAGAAAGTTCTATGACGAAATGTCAAAGTTTATTGTAGACAACGAGGGTAAGGGTGTTTGTTGGTTTAAGGTGACCGAAGAGGGGCTTACGGGCAGTGCGGTCAAATTCCTAAAAGATGACGAAATCAAATACATTATGGAAAAAACGGATGCCAAAGCGGGCGACAGTCTATTTATGATTGCCGACACCAAAACTAAGGCTACCAAACTTATTAGCACTCTTAGAAACAAACTTGGCGAGGAGTTAGGTCTACTTAGCGATGAGTTTAAGTTTGTGTGGATTGTTGACTTCCCATTCTATGAAGAGGGTGAGGACGGAAGCATTGAGTTCTCGCACAACCCATTCTCAATGCCTCAAGGCGAACTAGATGCGCTTTTGAACAAAGACCCACTAGAAATTCTTGCTTATCAATATGACCTAGTACTAAATGGTGTAGAACTACTAAGCGGTGCGGTTAGAAACCATAACCCAGAAGTAATGGTTAAGGCGTTTGAAATTGCAGGCTATGATAGATCGGTGGTTGAAAACAAATTCCCAGCACTATTCAACGCATTCTCTTATGGTGCACCTCCACACGCAGGTTGTGCATTTGGATTTGATAGACTACTTATGTTTATTTGTGGAACCACAATTATTAGGGATGTTATTGCATTCCCACTTAACAAAAATGCTCAAGACTTGCTTATGGGTGCTCCATCTACTGTTACCGAAAAACAACTAGAAGAAGTTCATATAAGGCTTAGAGAAGAATAACTATGGTACTATGCAAACATAGATATATTGCCTAAATCTAGGAAAAAAACTAAAAACAAAAATTAAGAGGTTTATAATGAAGAAAAACGAAATAAAAAAGATTTATGCCGACTTGGCTTCGTACAAAGACAAAGACGTTACGCTATATGGTTGGGTTAGATCAGTTAGGTCAAGCAAGGATTTTGGATTTATTGATATGACTGACGGAACTTGTTTCAAGACCGCTCAAGTAGTGTTTACAAGAAACGGAAACTTCGATTTTGAAACTGTTTCAAAACTTACAACGGGCTCGACCATAAAGGTTGAGGGTTCGGTTTTCCTAACACCTGAAAACAAACAACCATTTGAAATCAAAGCGGTAAACGTTGAGGTCATTTCAAAAACCGACGAAACATATCCTTTGCAAAAGAAAAGACACACGGTTGAGTTTTTAAGACAAATTGCTTATCTTAGACCAAGAACAAATTTGTTCTCGGCAATCTATAGGGTAAGAAGTGAGGCGGCGTTTGCTTTCCACAAGTTCTTTAACGAAAACGGGTTTGTGTATATCCATACTCCAATTTTGACCTCGTCCGACTGTGAGGGCGGAAGCGATTTGTTTAGAGTAACAACACATAACTTCTACGAGAGCAAAGAACCAATTAAGCCAGAAGACGACTATTTTGGCAAAGCCGTTTACTTAACTCCAACCGGACAACTAGAAGGCGAGGCAATGGCTTCGGCGTTTACAAAAGTTTATACTTTTGGTCCAACATTTAGATCCGAGAACTCCAATACGACTAGACACGCTAGCGAATTTTGGATGATTGAGCCTGAGGTTTACTTTGCGGATTTGGACGACATTATGGATTTGGAAGAAGCGGTTATTAAGTATGTAATTAGACACGTGTTTGAAACTTGTCCGGACGAAATGAATATGTTTAATAGTTTTGTTGATACGGGACTAGTAGAAAGACTTAGTAACGTAATCAATTCTGAATTTGCAAGAGTAACATACACCGATGCTATTGAAATCTTGAAGAAAAACAACGACAAGTTTGAGTACAAAGTTGAGTGGGGTAGCGATATCCAAACCGAGCACGAAAGATATCTTGCCGAAACAGTTTATAAGCGTCCTGTGTTTGTAACTGACTATCCAAAGGATATTAAAGCCTTCTATATGAAGCAAAATCCTGACGGGAAAACGGTTAGAGCGTGCGACTTGCTTGCTCCAGGGGTTGGCGAAATTACAGGTGGTAGCCAAAGAGAAGAAGATTATGACAAGTTACTAAATAGAATGCACGAACTTGGACTAAAAGAAAAAGACTACGACTGGTATTTGAACCTAAGAAAATTTGGTACCGCTACGCATAGTGGTTTTGGTATCGGTTTTGAAAGAATACTTATGTATATTACAGGTGTTTCTAATATTAGAGACGTGGCACTATTTGCAAGAACTCCAAAGAACTGCGAATACTAAAAAAATAAACTCTAAAAGTAAAATTTTTGCTTTTAGAGTTTTTTATTTGTTATAACCAAATTCATATTCTCTTTGATTTATCCACTTTGTGGCGTGGTGAGCCCTTAGAGACTCGTGATAAATGTTGGTTTTGATAATGTTGCTAATAGGGAAGTGTTTGGAAATGTTTTTTATTTCATCGTCAATAATAAGCACGTTTGGGGCATCGGGTTTTTGTTTTAGATAGTTTAGTATTTCTTCGCCTCGGCTATTTGGTCTTGGAATAATTGGAGTTTTGGATATGTTTTTAGGTAAAATAACGCCGTTTTTATTTAGAACTTGTTTGGTTTCTTCAAAAAAAGTTCGCCACGACGACGATATTACAAGATTGCAATCAAAGTCTTTTTGGATATGGCTAATTATTTTGTTTAGAGCATCTACACTCTCGGGATTGAATTCTGTGACAAATTTCCCTCTTTTTATTTTGCCACTTTTAATTTCTCCCACTCGCCATTCCCAGTCCCACAAGACTCCGTCAATATCTAAAAATAAATAAAAATTTTCTTTTTCCATATGGCTATTTTAGCATAGTTCTCTCCCAATTTCAAGAGGGGACGGAAAAATATTTAAACTAAATGGGTTTGGTGGCGGTATAGACGCTAATTTTATTGACAAATATATGTCTTTTTGTTAAACTTAAAACCATAAATATCTATTGATTAGGAGAATAAAATGAGTTTTATAAAAACACCGGTAAAGGGTATGCCCGAACAATTGCCAAACGATATGAAAATTAGAGAGTATGCTCTTAGAAAAATTAAAGACACTTACAAAAAATTTGGTTTTATGCTAATTAGCACACCATATATTGAGCATATCGAGAACTTGACCGGAAAGCAAGGTGGCGAAAACGAACAATTAATATTTAAGATTATGAAAAGAGGCGAAAAACTAACAAAGTCGGAGTCTTTGGAAGAACTTTGTGATAGTGGTCTTAGATATGATTTAACTGTGCCTCTTGCTAGATTTTATTCCAATAATGGCGAAACTTTGCCCGCACCATTCAAGGCTTTGCAAATTGGTGAGGTTTTTAGAGCGGATAGACCTCAAAAGGGTAGATTTAGACAATTTGTCCAATGCGACATAGATATCCTTGGTGATAGCACCAACCTTGCCGAAATTGAACTAATTTCGGCTACTACCAATATGCTAAACGAACTAGGCATTCGTGAACTAAAGGTTAGGGTGAATGATAGAAATATCCTTAAGGCAATGGCACTTTCTTGCGGTTTCCCAGAAGAACACTTGGACACTATTTATATTATCTTAGACAAAATGGACAAGATTGGCTTGGATGGCGTAAAGGAAAGCCTTCTTGAGTTTGGTTTGGACAAGGCGGGAGTTGAAAAGTATTGCCAAATGTTTGAGGGCTTGGATGGAAATCAAGATTGCAAGGAGTTTATTGGCAACAAACTTGATGGATATCTAGATGCGTCGGTTGTGGATAGCCTAAACGAGATTATAACAACCACATCAAACATTGTAAGCAAGGATTGCAAAATCGTATTTGACCCAACGCTTGTTAGGGGAATGTCGTACTATACTGGTCCAATTTTTGAAATTGAACTAGAAAATTATCACGCATCGGTTGCCGGTGGCGGAAGATATGATAAGATGATTGGAAAGTTCTGTTCAAAAGAGGTTCCTGCTAGTGGCTTCTCAATTGGCTTTGAAAGAATTATTTCGGTTATCAAGGAAAACAACTTGTTGCCAGTGGAAGAGGGCGAAAAAATTGCTGTTTTGATTGCAAAAGATGTTGACAAAGAAAAAGTTCAAAAGACAATCGAAAAAGCAAACGAACTACGCCGTCAAGGCAAAACCGTTATGATTTCTCCTCGTAATAGCAATGCCAAGTTCCAAAAAGAAAAATTATCCGAGTATGGATTTACTAACTTTGTTGAAATATTTAGCGACAAGGGCGAATTATAAACCACAACTTTCTACCCCCCCACACGGGGTAGTTTTTTTGTGTTCAAAGGTGCGAGGGATTGTGGAATTTAAAAAAAATAGTATCCCACCAAGGATACTAAAAGATTTGGTGCCGAAGGAGGGACTCGAACCCTCATGGTTTCCCGCACGATTTTGAGTCGTGTGCGTCTACCGTTCCGCCACTTCGGCATATGGGTGTGGCTAGGTAAATAAATCAAGTTGTACTTGACAAAGTAAAGGATAGCAAACGGTTCATTTTGAGAGCCCTGCTTATTCGTCAAACTCAAATAACTTAAATATATTAACACAAAATAATCGCTTTGGCAATAGATTTTGGGAATATGGAAAAAAATTTTTCTTCTTTGTCCACAAATTTTGAGTTGGGTATTGAAATTTGTGGGGAAGTGTGATATGATAGTTGGAAAGAAAAGAGGTGGAATATGAATTTACCAGAAATGTGTAGAGAAAATACTTATATTCAATATGATAAAGACGGAAAGCCTAGTTGTGTGGTTTTGTGTAGCGTAAAAGGTGGCAGGGTAAGCATTGAAAAAGTAATTCCTTTGAAAGATAAGTTGGATGAGGTTATCTTGCCTAGAGTTGTTGGTGACAAGCGCTTTATTATGCCAGTTAGTTTGGACAAACAAAATGAGGCTCTTGCATATTACGAGGCGGATAAGGCTTCTAACTATGCCAAAGGTAGTGTTAAAATAAAAAATTCGTGCTTTGAGGGAATGGGGGACATAAGAGTTGTTGTTCCTTTTAGAAACTCAATTATGCTTGAAAACAAGGCTTTTGACAATGGTGTAAACATTGAGTTTGTTTTGCCAAGTGGAATGGCTCTTAGAAATGTGACTAGAGAGTATGGCACTAGATATAAGGGGTATGACGACTGGGTTGTAATTGCCGACAAGGAATTGATGGGCGAAATCAATTGGGAAAGTTCGTATTTGCCAGAAATCTATAGAGCAAAAGAGTTTGACCCAAAATCATTGAGGTTTGTAAAATATGCGGTATCAAAAGAGAGTGCCGAAAAAAGAATATTTGGAAAAGACCTTGAGGACGACAAGCCAAAGTTTGAGACTATGTCAATGAGCGAATTTGGTGAGTATTATGCTCACGAACACGATATTCAAATGTAAAGGGGAAGCGGTATGGATGGAGTAAATTTTGATATCAATAATAGTGGCGTTAGGCGTGCTATTGCACTAAATAAGGTGTATGGGATAGAGTGGAGAGAACTAAAACAAATTGGCGATAGGCCTCTTATGCCAGTAAGAGGAAGAAAACCTATTTATTTTACTACCGCTAGGGACGCTTTGAAAGTCGCAAATTTCCTTAATGAGGTTTCGGAAAGCAAACAATATTCAGTTGTTTCAGTAACATACGATTCGCTAATGAAAGCGAAAGAAGTTTCTTTGGCAAGCGAAAGTTTCCAAAAAGATAATCCAATTGCTTACCACAATGCCACCGAATTTAGGTTGTATAATTCGGCAAGTGATTATTTTAGGGTAATGGGGTTCAATCAATCGGACGATATGACTTGCGATAGCGATATGGAAATGTAAATTTAAAGAAAAACGGCACAACATAAAGTGAAACCAACAAAGGGGCTTTAGTGGGTGTCGTTTTTTATGCATCAAAGAAGACTAAGAAAACCTTAGTCTTTTTTGGTGTGCTATTGGAGTTGTTTGTATTTTTACTCTTCCTCGACATATTGATATTTTGCAAATATATTTTTTTCGTCGTTTAGGATGGTGGTGACGATATAGCCTTTGTCATTGGCAAGTAGGGTGTAGGCGTCGGACGCAAGCAAGCCGTCCTCGGTGTCCGCAAGGGTGATGACTGTTTCTTCTTGTCTATAATATCCACTGTCTAGGATGTCGCCATTCTCGTTTTTTGTGGTGTATTTTCCATCGGTCCCAAAAGTGGTTTTTCTGCCATTGCGGTTGTTTCGGGTTCTTAGTACCGCAAGCAGTTCGTTTTCGGTTTGGACTTGAAAGTCGGAAAATAGAGCGTTTTTGTCGTCGTCGCTTGCCGTGCCCCAATCCACCTCGACCGAGCCATAAGCAAAGGTTTTGCCAGATACTTTTATTGTTCCGCACGAGGCTAGCAACATACAAGGGATTAGTAGCATAATAAGCAAAATTGAAATCAAATATTTTTTCATAATTTTCTCCTTCTATATTTATATTTTTATTTTAGATTTATTTCAAAATTTAAAAAACTAAATGTGACGCAAATATTGGGCGAATAATGTATTAGTTTGTAGTATTTTGGCGTTTTGATATTTGTTTTTAAAAAAACAAATCAAATTACTAAAATTAATATAATATTTTCATATTATATTTTGAAAAAAACGATAAATATAGTAAAATATCTTTGATAGGAGATATTATGGAAAAATTTGTAATTATTGATGGAAACAATCTAATGTTTAGGGCTTTTTATGCATTGCCACAACTTAGCAACTTTGCGGGAGAGGTTAGCAATGCCGTATTTGGCTTTACTAATATGCTAGTAAAAATTATTAAAGAGGTGGAGCCAAAGTACATTGCGGTTACATTTGATGTATCAAAAAAGAACTTTAGGCACGAAACTTATGCTGAGTATAAGGGGACTAGACGCCCAACTCCAGTGGAACTCATTTCGCAATTTCCAATTGTAAAAGATATGCTAAAAAAAATGAACATAAAGGTTATTGAAAAAGAGGGGCTAGAGGCGGACGACCTTATGGGGTCGCTTAGTAGGGCTTATGACACCGAAAACATAATTGTGTCTGCCGATAGAGACGCTTTTCAACTGATAAACGACCATACATCCGTTCTTTTCCCAAAGAAAGGGATTTCCGAGACGATACTTGTTACAAAGGACAATATTGAAGAGTTTTATGGTGTTAGAGCCGACCAAGTGGTTGACCTAAAGAGTTTGATGGGTGATAGTAGCGATAATATTCCCGGTGTTGGCAGTGTGGGCGAAAAAACGGCAAAAAACCTTATAACCACTTATGGCTCGCTTGATGGGGTTTATGCACATATTGACGAAATAAAGGGCAAGATACACGATAACCTACTAAGGGACAAAGACAAGGCGTATATGTCGCAATATCTGGCACAAATCGTGCTTGATGAGCCGTTTGAAGAGGGGATTGAAGACTTTACTTATGATTTTCCATTTAATGAAGATGTAAGGGATGTCTTTAAGCGTTACCAATTTGGAACTTTGCTAAAAAGGACGGATATTTATAGTGGTGTTAGCACCAAAGTTGAAAAGGTAGAGACCGATATTTTTGTTGTGGACAGTGACGAAAAACTAAATGATTTGGTCGAAACGCTTTCAAAAGCAAAGGAGTTTGCAATATATCTTGATCAAGAGGATTTTACAATTTATTGCGAAAGGGAATACCAAATTTATTTTGGCAAAGACCTATTTAGCGCGGGACTAGATATTATAAATGTTGTAACAAAACTAAAGCCAATTTTTGAAAATGAAAATATCAAAAAGATTGCATTTGATAGCAAGGCTATCAAGCATATTTTATATAGATATGGTTCAAACCTTTTGGGCGTGGAGTTTGATTGCTTGATTGCTAGATATCTAATCAATTCCATTGCAAAGCCAACTGTTACTTTTGATGAGGTGAGAGTGGAATGTGGACTAGAAGGAAAGGCGAAAGCAAAACTACTATTTGCAATTAAAGATATGTACTATGCAAACTTGGAAAAAATGGACTTATTAAGCCTTTATTATAATATAGAAATGCCACTTGTTGATGTGCTATTTGATATGGAAATAGAGGGCTTTAAGATAGACAAAAACGAACTAGAGACACTAGACAAAAAGTATGCCGAAGAAATCAAACAACTAGAAAATGACATTTACTTTACCGCGGGAGAAAAGTTTAATATTAGCAGTCCAAAGCAATTGGGAGAAATTCTATTTGACAAACTTGGACTAAATATTCCTAGCAACAAGAAAAAAAGCACTAGTATTGAGGTGCTAAATGAAATTGAACACAAGCATCCACTTGTGCCTCTTATTATTAGATATAGGGCTATTACTAAGTTATATAGCACTTATATAGTTGGCTTTGAAAACTTGCTAACGCCTGATGATAAAATCCATAGTGTGTTTAATCAAACAATTGCGTCAACCGGCAGGCTTAGCAGTAGCGAGCCCAATCTTCAAAACATTCCCGTTAGAACGGAAGAGGGGCGAAACTTAAGAAAAGTATTTATTCCTTCGCATAAAGATGGGTTTTTGGTAAGTGCCGACTATAGCCAAATTGAACTAAGACTGCTTGCTAGTTTTAGTGGTGATGAAACGCTAATTAGTGCATTTAATGAGGGGCAAGACATTCACGCGCGTACCGCAAGTGAAATCTTTGGCATTCAAATGAGTGAAGTGACGGCAAACGAGCGTCGAAAAGCAAAAGCAATAAACTTTGGAATTGTGTACGGGATTAGCGACTTTGGGCTAAGCCAAAACATTGGGGTTAGTAAAAAGGAAGCGGGTGAGTATATAAAAATGTATTTTGATAGATATCCAAAAATTTTGGATTATATGAACTCAAATGTGGACTATGCAAGGAAGTTTGGATGCGTAAAAACTATGTTTGGGCGTGTTAGACCAATACCTGAAATTAATAGTACAAACTTTAACCTTAGAACCTTTGGCGAGAGGGCAAGCAAGAATATGCCTTTGCAAGGTAGTGCAAGCGATATTATCAAACTTGCTATGGTAAAAATATATAATGAGTTTAGGGCAAGTGGACTTCATAGCAAAATTATTTTGCAAGTCCACGACGAACTTGTGGTTGATGTTGTGGCAGGCGAACTAGATAAGGTAAAAGAAATTTTGAAGCGTGGTATGGAAAATGTAGTTGACCTAAGTGTAAAACTAACTGTGAATATCGAAAGCGGAAAAACTTGGTACGACGCCAAATAAAGGAAACTTATGAAAACAATAATAAAAAACGCAATAATTGTTACTATGAATAGAAGTAACGAAATTATTAGAAATGGTCAAGTGGAAATTGATGGAAATAGAATATCCTATGTTGGAGGCGTACGAGAAGTTGAGGGCACGGTGATAGATGCCAAAGGCAATATAGTTATGCCCGGATTTGTAAATACTCACTGCCACCTTGCAATGACGCTTTTTAGAGGGTACGGCGAAAACACAAGTTTTGACAACTGGTGGCGGGACGTTATGCGACCTTTGGAAGACCGCATAGGAAATGATGACTGCTATTATGGTGCGACGCTAGGCATACTTGAACTTATTAAAAATGGTGTTACTACCGTTGCGGACTTTTATATAAATCCTAGCGAGACGGCAAAGGCGGTCTTGGATATTGGCATTAGGGCAAGCATTGGTGTAGGGGCAATTACTGGAAAAGAAATTGTATCGGAAGAATCTTTGGACAAAGACATTTCAAGTATCACTTTGTCGTCACGAATAAAACCGATATTATATGCTCATAGCCTATACTCTTGTGACGAAAGCCAATTTAATGAACTTAATAAGTATGCAATAAAGCACGATATCCTAAAGTCTACCCACATAAGCGAAACGCTGAAAGAGGTGGGGGAGATTGCAAATAAATATGGAATGTCGCCTATTGAAACGCTAGAAAGTTTTGGCTTTTTTGATAGTCCAAGTTTGCTTGCTCATTGCGTGCATATAGACAAAGACGACATAGAAATTATGAAAAACTATGACATATCGGTTGCCACTTGTCCTAGTAGCAATTTGATTTTGGGAAGCGGGATTGCGCCGTTATATAGTTTTGTAAAAAACAAAATCAATGTGTCAATTGGCACCGACGGGGCGGGCAGTAACAACAATCTAAATATGTTTAAGGAAATGTATTTGGCGGACAACTTGCAAGCGGGAGTTCTAAACGAGTTTAGTGCAATAACAACTATTGACGCTCTTAAAATGGCGACAGTTAGGGGTGCGATGGCTTTGGGGTACGACGACTTGGGAAGGGTTGAAGAAGGGTATCTTGCCGACCTAATTATGATAGACACCTCAAAACCCAATATGCGTCCGCTTAATAATATTTATAATAACCTAGTTAATGCTTGTGAGAGTAGCAATGTAATACTAACTATGGTTGACGGAAAAGTGCTATATATGGACGGAAAGTACTATTGTGGGGTGGACTATGAGGACATCGCAAGCACTTGTGAGGATATTATATTTAGAATAGATAACGAAATTTGATTTTTGACCAAAAGTTTGACTTTTGATTATATTGATATTTTGACAAACTTATCCAAAATAATATTTGATTTGTCAAATTATTTGAAATCAAACTATTATGCAAAGTTATGTAAAAGCACTATATATAGTGCTTTTTTTCTATAAATAAAATTTTTTAAAAAATTGACACAAAAGTGTTGACATTGGGAGACAATAGGAGTATCATCTAAGTGTAAAGGTCAAAGAAAGTCAAACTTTTACAAGGGGTGGATTATGCAAAACATAAGTGACATTATTGAAGAGTTTATCTTAGAACAGTTGGAGGATAGCGACAATATTGATTTGTCAAGGAACGAACTTGCCAACTTTTTTAGTTGTGCGCCTAGCCAAATTAATTATGTGTTGTCCACAAGGTTCACGGCTCCAAAGGGGTATATGATAGAATCGCATAGAGGGGGCGGTGGATACATAAGGCTATTTAAGATAAATTACGAAAAGAATGATTACCTAAAAGAACTTATTTCTACAACTTTGGAGGGCGAACTGGATTATCCCACTTCGGTAAAAATTTTAGATAACCTAGAGGCTCTTCAAATTATTGATAGGGACGAAAAGGGGATTTTGGAAGTTGTTCTTTCGCATAACGCACTCTCAATGCCTTTGAAGATTGAAAATAAACAAAGGGCAAATATTTTAAAAACGGTATTAATAAATTATTTAAGGGGGGAAAATTAATGATTTGTGATAGATGCAAAAAGCGTGAGGCGGTCGCTTATTTAAAAACAAATATAAACGGACGCGTTACCGAAAAGCACTTGTGTAGCGAGTGTGCTAGATATGAGGATATGGGGGATAGGAACTATATAGATAGTTTCTTTGACGATTTCTTTAGTCCAAGTTTTGATTTTGGATTTTCGCTACCATTTGAGCCGGCATTTGGGTTTGCAAGCCCAAGTAGGGGGAATAGTATATTGGAGCAAGCCAAAAAGTCGGTAAGAGAGGGTGCCGATAAGTTTAAGCGTGATATGGAGGCTAACCCAAACGCTTTAAAAATCCAAGGCTTAAAAAACGAACTAAGCGAAGCCGTAGAAAAGGAAGATTACGAGAAGGCAAGCAAACTAAAAAAGGAAATAGAAAACCTTCAAAAAGGAGACAATAATGAGTAATATTAGATTTACCGACAATGCCGATATGGCGCTACAATATGCGGGAAGCATTGCTTTGCAATATGGCAAATTTGCCATAGATAGCGAACATATTTTGTATGGCCTTACAAAAATCCCAGACAGTTTGGCGGGAAAGATTTTGTCTTCCTATGGGGTTACAAGCGCATCCCTTGAAAGTTTGTTTTCAAAGATGAATAGGGGTGCTACCACAATGATTGCAAACGAAGTTGATTTGACCATAGATAGCAAGGAAATTATATCTATCGCTAGCCAATTTGCCGTTCAAATTGGTCACGACTTTGTGGGCACCGAACACTTGCTTATTGCCATTCTTACTGGCGACAACTACACCGCCGGAAACATCCTAAAAAAGAACTTTAGGGTAAACATAAACGATATAAAAAATAGCGTGCTTCAAATTTTGAAGTCCACCGCACTTGGAAATATGGGGGGATACGCTTCTCAACCTAGCGGATTTGGCGGATATTCATCGTACGACGGATATACCGAAAATAGAGGTGGGGAATATCAAAACGGCACACAAAATGGCGAAATTCCCGACTTTATAAAATCTATGGGAAGGGACTTGACCGAAAAGGCAAGAGCGGGCAAAATTGACCCAATTATTGGAAGAAAAGAGGAAATTGCAAGGGTTATTGAAATCCTTTGTAGAAAGAACAAAAATAATCCCGTGCTAATTGGTGAAGCGGGAGTTGGTAAAAGTGCGGTTGTTGACGGCTTGGCACTTGCAATTGCAAATGGCGACGTTCCCGATTTGTTAAAAGGTAAAACTATTTTTTCGCTAGAACTTGGCGGACTTATGGCGGGCACAAAATATAGAGGCGAACTAGAAGAAAGGCTAAAGCAACTAATTGATTATATTTCTGGCAACAAAGACATAATTGTGTTTATTGACGAAATCCATACTTTAGTCCAAGTAGGGGGCGATAAGGGCGAGGTCAATCCTGCCGATATGCTAAAACCATATCTTGCTAGAGGGGAGTTCCAAACCATTGGTGCAACCACTACCGACGAATACAAAAAGTATATCGAAAAAGACAAAGCCCTAGAGCGTAGGTTCCAACCCGTTATCGTAAATCCTCCATCCGTTCAACAAACGATAGAAATTTTAAGAGGGCTAAAGGATAGTTTTGAGGTTTTCCACAAGGTAAAAATTGCCGACGAAGCAATAGTCGCCGCCGCATCGCTTAGCGATAGATATATTATGGATAGAAGTTTGCCCGACAAAGCCATCGACCTAATAGACGAGGCAAGCAGTAGGGTAAAAGTTGCGGGGAAGAAAAAGCCAGAGGAACTAGTAAAACTAGAAGAAGATGTGGCAAGATATGAGGTGGAGAAAAAGGAAGCCTTGTTTGCCGAAAACTTTGAAAAAGCGAGTGAATATAGGGACAAAATCAGGTCGGCTCAAGAGCGTATAAGGGAACTTAGTGGAAGCGGTTATGGCTCAAACGAGTTGGTTATAACCGAAGAAGATATTTGTAATATCATTAGCGACTGGACAAAAATCCCAATTAGCAAAATTACCGAAAACGAAAGGGATAGACTACTTAAACTAGAAGACATTTTGCACAAGCGTGTAATTGGTCAAGACGAGGCAGTTGTCGCAGTTAGCAAGGCTATTAGAAAAGCAAGAATTGGACTAAAGGACAACAATAGACCAATTGGCAGTTTTATGTTCCTAGGTCAAACGGGTGTTGGTAAAACCGAACTTTGCAAAGCACTTGCGGAAGCAATGTTTGATAGCGAAAACGCCGTAATTAGACTGGATATGAGTGAGTATATGGAAAAGCATAGCGTAAGCAAACTTATTGGCTCACCTCCGGGATATGTTGGCTTTGATGAGGGCGGACAACTTACCGAAAAGGTTAGAAGAAAGCCATATTCAGTGGTATTATTTGACGAAATTGAAAAGGCACATCCCGATGTATTCAACTTGCTTTTGCAAGTGCTAGACGACGGAAGGCTTACCGATAGCCAAGGCAGGACGGTTTCGTTTAAGAATACAATAATCATTTTCACCTCAAACGTTGGCGTAAGCGAACTTCCTAAAAAGAAGGGGGGCTTGGGCTTTGGTGCAAATGATGATGTGGACAAGGAACTAGACTACGAAGAAATTAGCCAAATTTTGACTTCGGCGTTGAAAAAACACTTTAGACCGGAGTTTTTAAATAGGATTGATGTAGTAACTGTCTTCCATCCATTAACTACCGCCCAACTATCCCAAATTGCCAAACTATTTATAACTGGGCTCAACAAAAGGCTTCAAAATCAAGGTGCAAGCCTAAAAATTACCGAAAGTGCATTAAAGTATCTAACCGAAAAGGGCTACGATAGCGAGTATGGCGCAAGACCTCTAAGACGACTAATTGAACAAGAAATTGAAGACAAACTTGCCGAAGCACTCCTTGACGGAAGCATTAGCCGTGATTCAGTTATAGTTATATCCGCCAAAGACGGAAAACTTAACTTTAAAGTTACTCCAAAAGAAAAATAGGTTAAAAATATTTGGTAAAAACAATTATCTTTGGTACAATATAAGTGTGGAAGGGGAACTTTCACAAAGAAATTTAATAACATATATGCAAAAAAGGAGAGATTTATGGATATAAAATATGTTGCTAAAAATTACAAAATCTCCGATAAATTCAAAGACATTATCGAGAAAAAACTTTCTAAACTAGAAAAGTATTTTACAAAAGACCTTGATGTAAAGGTTGCTTGCACCGAGCAAAACGACCAATGCAAACTAGAAATCACTATCAATAGTGCCGGTCTATTTATTAGAAGTGAGGTTATGTCGGACAATATGTACAATAACATCGACACCGCTCTTCCAAAACTAGAAAAACAAATTGTAAAAAATAACAAAAAATACAAAAATAAATTTGCCGAAAAAGTAGTTTCCGACGCTCTCGAGTTCCTAGACGCCGAGCCAGAAACCACTCCAAGCAAAGTTGTAAAAACCAAAACATTCGACCTTGAACCAATCAGTGTTGACGACGCCATCGCTTATATGGAAGCCGTTGGTCACAACTTCTATGTTTTCCTAAACGGCGAAAGCGGGGAAATTAATGTTGTGTATAAGAGGAATGATGGGAATTATGGGCTGATTGAAGCCTCCAAATAATTTTTCAAACAAAATGAGGCAATATGCTTTGTTTCTAATAAAAAAATGCGATAGTTACATATGTTCAATATGCGCCTACCGCATTTTTTTATTGAGCCTCGCCTCTTACCTCATTTTGTTTGAAAAATGGATGTGGTGGAAATAATAACGCCAATTCGTTTTATAGGCAATCTGCTTCGTTTACTGCCAAAAAAATCCGATAGTTACGTATGTCTAATACGCGCCTATCGGATTTTTTCGTCGAGCCTTGCATCTTACTTCATTTTAAACTAAAAATGGGCGCAGTGGATATAATCAATGCAAATTGAATTTATGGCAATATGCTTTGTCACTTACAAAAAAATCTAGCAGTCATTTACGCAAAGTAAACTCGTGCTAGATTTTTTTGTAGTTCCTTGCCTCTTACTGCATTTTGACCGAAAAGAGTTTTTCGAGCCTTGTCTTGCTTGGTATTTGAAGTTGGGGGGAAGCGGAAGCCCGTCGGGCTTAGATTGAAAGAGGGCAAAAACGCAAGCATTTTTGCGGGGCGAGGTGGCTCGTCCGCTTCGCTCCCTCGTGACTGCGACGGGTGTCGACGTTGTTGGCGGTCGCCCACCCACCTCGCTCGGAAGCCCTTTAGGGCTTAAATTGAAAGTAGAGATTCTTCGGCACTTTGTGCACTCAGAATGACATATAAGGGTGATTGAAAGTAGATTTGCTCCGCTCGTGCTACGCACTCGGTCGAAATGACACATATAATAAACCTTTCGTGTCATACCGACCGAACCGACGAAAGGCGGTGAGCGGAGTGTATCTATGTGGTTGACCTTATAAAAACCAACCTGCACGTTCTAGATTCTTCGGGGCTAAAGCCCACTCAAAATGACAGGTGCAATGGAATTGCCACAGGTAATAGGTAATAGTGAAAAGTGAAGAGGTACAAGAGGATGACCCAAAGTAGAGATTCTTCGCTCCGCTTCAGAATGACAGATAAGGATGATTTTAATAGATATACTCCGTTCGCTCATTGCATTCGCTCAGTCGATATGACACCTTCGGTATGTTTCGTGTCATACCGACCGAGGGAGTTAAAAACGACCGAGCGGAGTGTATCTATATAAGTTACCCGCTTGTACACCTTTTCACTATTCACTATTACTTCTTCACTTGCAAGGCTATGCCTTGCGTTGTGTCATTTTGAGTGGGCGTTAGTCCCGAAGAATCTAAAATGTTTGGTTATAAAGCAAAAAAAAGAGAGTCTGACTAGGACCCCCTTTACCTAAATATATGTATATAGGTAGAATGAAAAATGGAAAAACATTTTAACTTTCTTAAAATGCACCCATAGTTTAGCACCTGAAAAGTCAAAAGTCAATACCTAAATTAAAAAAAATTTCGCAAGCCACAAATTATGGCTAAATCTAGGCGAAATTTTAGTAAAAAAATTTTTATTTGTATCCAAATGTGCTTTGGTTATAGGGCGTTTAGTCGTCCATTTTGGTTCTTGCTTTGCGTTTTGAGCGGTGGGTAACTTCGTTGTTTTGAAGAAAGTCCACTAGGTCTTTTCGGGTGCTTTCTTCGCCGATTGGGATAATGGCGGAGGAGGTGAACATTGCCACACCGACTGCTATAAATATTGAAATTAGTCCACAAAATCCAAATGCGTAGCCGACAATATATGACGATAGGCATCCCGCTTCTCGTACAAATAGAGCCTCATTTGAGCACCCCATAATACGGGTTTTTGATAGCATTCTATCTAGCACAAATAGGGATAGGAATGGAAGTCCAATTGCCATTATTCCATAGAACAAGCATACAATAATAAATTGTTTGTCGATATCTATAAATGGAAGAAGTATTACAACAACGGCAATAATAGACGATATTATTGACACCAAAACTGTGGTGTCTTTTTTCTCGTTTATTGCACTTGCAATATAGAAACCAACGGCATAGAATGCGTTATATATTGCGTTAAGTATGCCCGCCAAGGCAAATTCACCTTTCATTATGAACACATACAAACTAAATGTTGTTTGGACGATATCCATAAAGCCAAACATAAAGTAAACAATTCCATAGGTGATAAGAATGCGTTTTTGGGTTTCCTTTGTTTCTTTTTTTGCCGTTTCAATTTTGCCAATTGTATTAATAGCGTTTGATGTGGCTTCTTTATTAAACGTTTTTTCTTTTCGACACTTGATGTAATACATAACAAGTGGGATTACGCTAATTGTGTAGATTGATAGTGCTAGTATTAGTACTAGTGTTTGGTTTACGTCAAGCAAGTATCCGCCAACCACTAGGGCAACAATAATTCCCGCTTGTTCAAATAGTCTTGTAACTCCAATGGACTTGTCGCTACTTTGTGTTTGGGATAGGGAAGAGTAGTTGAATATGAGTTCCTTTGGAAGGTTATTAAACGATGTGTCAAGGGCTACAAATATACATACTCCAATCACACCCAAAATTAGATTGTAATCTAGTAGCAAAATAAACAAGTTATATAGTGTTATAGGTATAATCCTTAGTAGCAAAAATAGTTGGGGATATTTGTAGTGAAGATTTTTAAATGCTATGGTAAAAACAAGTTTCAAAAGATTGACCACAACCAAATATGCTATGGCAAGGTGTAAACTATTTGTTTTTTGATAAATAATTAGCGATACAAATGCACCTACTAGGTTGTTTGCAAAGTTTGCTAGCATTTTATGAAAATTAAGTAGTTTTAATTGATCCATTTTTTTCTTCCTAATATCTTTAGTATTATGTAAATTTTGATTGAAATAAACGGGGATGACCCGCTTACCTATCTAATATAACACACTAAAAGTTTTTTTAAAAATGTTTTTGGCGGTTTTTGACCAACTATTATTTTGAAATTGTTAAACAATGTGTTAAAATAACCAAAAATAGTTGAGGCAAATGTGATTTATGGAAAAAAAATTATCAAATTTCAATAGATTTATGGCAAACTTTTCCACAAAACTTGTTGGCGGGTTTATTCCTGTTATTGTATTTAACCATACGGGAAGTATGCGGTTTGCGATGCTTACTCTTGCCATACAATATTTTTTGAGTTTTTTTCTGGATTTAATCCTAGAAAAATGGCTTATCAAAAACCCTCAACTTTTTTTGTTTCTAAGGCTAATCCCCATAATTATCTATGAGGTACTCCTTATTTTTGTGGGGCAATATCCGCTAGTTTGTGTAATTGGAATTGGTGTGGCGTTTTCGTGTAGTTATACCTTTAAACATATCCCAAAAGAAGTGCTATTTGCATATGTCAATGCACCCAAAGAGCGTGGGACTGGCACGAACCTTGCGCGTGGAAAACTAATTGGTCAAATGGCACTTATTTGTGGAACAATTTTGGGTGGAGTGGCACTTGATTATTTGGACACATACATCCTAGTAATTGTGTCGATTTCGCTATACTTTATTGGTGCTTTGCCACTTATGATTTATTCGCTAAAGCATAGAAAAGATGAGAACCGAAACGAAGAATATTCTACAATGGAGCACATTAGGCTAAAGACCGATAGCACCAATGTTGCTAGGGCAAACGAGGCGTCAAAGGCGATTGTAAAAGAGTATCGTAAGTTTTATTTTTTGCAAGAAAGTTGGAATGCAATGTATATTCTTTTGCCACTATTGATGTTTACCTTTACGGGAACCTTTACAACCTCTGCAATTGCTAGTGCGTTATTTGACGGGCTTTATGGTGTGGGGTGCTATCTATTTGAAAAACTTGACGCAAAGAAAGACTTGACGGCTTTGTCAGTTGTTGCGGGAATAACTTTGGGCGTGGGTGGAATATCTTTGACGCTAATAAAGTGGGTTATTCCATTCTATATAGTTGTGGCAATTATGGCTATTTGCTATTCGCTTATATTCTTTTTCTCCTATCATCGAATGCTACAAAAAAGCAAGATTGTAGGACGAAATATTGATTGCATAATTGGCAAACTAAATATGTATTTTATGACCACGGGGATAATTGTGTCATTTGGTATATTTTTGCCTATTTGGACGTGCTTTGTCTTGTCGGGAACAATGTCGATAGGTGGGGCGGTGGCTTTGCCTTATGTTGAGGAAAAAACAAGAAGAATTTTGGTTGACCACATTGAGGACAATGAAATTAGGGAAAGTTGATTTTGCAATTGAAATAATTTTTTGATTATGCTAAAATATACCCAAGCAAAACTAAATTTTATGGAAAGACTATGGAAGAAAAAGAACTAATTAAAGAAAGACAAAACCTAGCGGAAACGCTTGAGTTAGTGGAGAAAAAACTTGAATATGTAAAAGAAAATTCAAAGAACTTGAATTCTATTTTTGACGACTCAAATAGTGAATATTTTGAATACCTAAAGCGAAATGCAAACAAGATAAACGAAGAAGACGTGGTTGAACTAGTAAATATGCAAACTAGACTAGGGGATTTGGAACTAGATAGCGATAGCCTTGTGCGAGACGAAAAAGCATATACAAAAATGCTAGACAAGCCATATTTTGCAAAGATTGATTTGAGGGCGGACGACGAAGAAAAAGACGAAAACTATTATATTGGCTTGCATTCGTTGGTGGATGATGAGGAGAACTATAAGGTTATTGACTGGAGGTCACCAATTGCAAGTATATTTTATGACTATGAAAGCGGAAAATGCGTCCTAAAAACCAATTCGTCTACTCTTTCGTGCGAACTACTTGGAAAGCGTCAATTTGGCATTACAAAGGGCAATTTGGACTACTATATTGACACAACTATTAACATTGAGGACGAACTTTTGCAAGAGGCGTTAGCAAAGAATGCAACAAACCAAATGAAGTCTATAGTTCAAACCATCCAAAAAGAACAAAACGAAGTCATTAGGTGTGACGAAAACAAAACCGTGGTTGTTCAAGGTGTTGCGGGTTCGGGGAAAACGGCAATTGCACTTCATAGAATTGCTTATTTAATGTATAAAAATAGGGAAAAGTTTACATCAAGTTCGGTTGTGTTCTTGTCGCCAAACAACGCACTTTCTAGTTATATTTCTTCCGTTCTTCCCGACCTTGCCGAAGAAGACATTGAAAAAATGCAACTAGATATGATAGCAAGAAGGATGCTAAAAAAGACTTGCATTGTTGAAAGAAAGTTTGAACAAATTGAAAGGCTTATAGGTGGCGGAAATTTGGACGAATACAACTACAAAACAAGTTTTGAGTTTTTGCGTGACCTGATGTCATATGCAAACGAAAACTATATAAACAATTTTAATTTGAAAGAGTTTAGTATTAGGGATATAAATATCGACACAAAAAAGGTCAATAAACTTTTTTTTGAAAGATACAAAGACCGTGACCTATTTACAAGGATAAAGTGGATAACCGACAACATCTTTGACGAGTACTTTTTCTCGGTTAAAAATCCCGAAAAGGTAAGTAGGCTCAAGGAACTAATTTTTGTAAAATTATATGGTCAAATTGAGAACAAAAATAGCGTTAGGGCGTATAGAAACTTTTTGGCTTCCAAGGGGCTAAAACTTGAACTTGTGGGGGACAAGGTAAAAAACGAGGACGCCTATGGAATACTATTTTTTAAATTATTTATTTTTGGCACTGAACCAAATAGCAAGATTAAGCACTTGGTCGTTGACGAAATGCAAGATTATTCGTGTTTGCAACTTTATATAATAAACAAATTGTTTGATTGTCCAAAGACTATTTTGGGGGATTATAACCAAACGGTTAATCCCGACTTGGTCAAATCCTACAAGGACAACTTGACTGAGGTTTTGGGCGGTGATGTTGAATTGATTTCCATAAACAAGTCGTATAGACAAACCGAAAACATTGCCCAATTTGCGTGCAAGGTTGGAGGCAAAAGTAGCATTCAATTGGTGCATCGTGAGGGCAAACCAGTAGACCTATGCAAAGTAGACAAAAACGGCGATATAAAGGCGATAATTGAGTATATAAATGATTTTAAAAAAGATGGATACAAGTCGATTGCAATTATTACAAAGTCGCTAAAAGAAGCAAAGGCGTTGTTTAAAAGATTGCAAGGAAAAGTGGAAGCCGTGCTTATAGATGACGATATGGATGTGTATGACGGAAATGTGTGCGTTATATCGGTTTATAATAGCAAAGGACTAGAGTTTGACGGAGTTATCATTTATGACGCTTCGTTAAAGTATAATAGCGAAATTGACAAAAACTTGCTTTATATTGCTTGCACTAGGGCAATGCATAGGCTTGCGGTTATTTATGAGGGTGAGCCCACAAAGTTTATTGAAGGGGCTATGTGATTTGAATAATTTTAGGTAGTTTTGGTTGGGCTAGTAAAAATTGATTAAAAAGCAAAACTATATGCCAAGAATTTTTAGGAGAGAAATATGTTTAGAAGAACAGAAATACTTTTGGGCGACAAAATAAACAAGTTACATAAGGCAAATGTAATTGTTTTTGGCGTTGGCGGAGTAGGTGGATATGTTATAGAAATGCTTGTTAGGAGCGGAGTTGAAAATATTACAATTGTCGATTTTGACAAAGTTGATATTTCAAATAAAAATAGACAAATTATTGCTTTGGATAGCACAATTGGTATGCCAAAAGTTGAAGCAATGAAGGAAAGAATTAGGGATATTAATAAGGATTGCAAGGTTAAAGCCATTGACGACAAAGTAACACCCGAAAATTTGGAAACTTTTTTGCTAAATGAGTATGATTATGTAATAGACGCCATTGATATGGTTTCGTCCAAGTTGGCACTTATTAAGTATTGCAAGGATATTGGCGTTCCAATAATTAGTGCAATGGGTGCGGGCAATAGAGTTGGTACACCCAAATTTGAGGTGGCGGATATATACAAAACCTACAACGACGGGCTTGCAAAAGTTATGCGTTCGGGTCTTAGAAAATTGGGTGTTACGCACCATAATGTTTGCTTTACTAGTAATATTGCCACGCCAAATGGGGATACTATTGGTAGCATTTCGTACTATCCCGCTATGTGTGGGTGTGTGCTTGGCAGTTTTGTAATAGAGGAACTTATAAAGGAGTAGATATGGAAGTAAATATAACAAACGAAAATTTTGAAAAAGAAGTGCTTGAGTACAATGGCACTGTTATTGTAGATTTTTATGGAACGTGGTGTATGCCGTGCAAAATGATGTCACCTGTTCTACATAAAATATCAGACGAACAAAATGTAAAATTGGCACTAGTTGACATTGACGAAAACGATGAATTAACAAAAGAATATAGGGTTATGGCAGTGCCAACAATCAAAGTTTTTAAAGACGGAAAAGAGGTTTCAACCTTTGTTGGGCTTACAACTGAGGCAAAAATATTGGAAGTAATTAAATAATTTTAATTAAATTTTTAAAGTGGCTATTGACATAGTCGCTTTTTTGTTTTAATATATTACTAGTATTTTTTAAAACTTAATTTTACGAGGTAACGAAATGAAAAAAGTTTATTTAGATTCGGCGGCAACAACAATGGTAAATGGCGAAGTTTTGCAAGAAATGATGCCATACTTTACTTCCATTTATGGCAATAGTGCTAGCCTACACTCTTTTGGAAGAGAGGCGGTTGCGGGCGTTGACGAAGCAAGGGATATTATTGCAAAGACCATTGGTGCAAAGCCTAATGAAGTGTTCTTTACTTGTGGTGGCACGGAAGCCAACAACTGGGCACTTAGGGGAGTTGCTTATGCAAACATTTCAAAAGGTAAGCATATTATAACCAGTGCAATTGAGCACCATAGTGTTTTGGACACTTGCAAACAACTTGAAAAAGAGGGCTTTAGAGTAACTTATTTGCCGGTTGATGGCAATGGAATGGTGTCTATTCCCGACCTTCTTCACGAAATCAATCCCGAGACTACAATTGTTTCGATTATTGGCGTAAACAACGAGGTTGGGACCATCCAAAACATCAAAGCCATTAGCGAAATTGCAAGGTTTTATGGTGCGTATTTCCACGTTGATGGTGTTCAAACCTTGCCTGCGTTTAAGATTAATGTAGACGAACTTGGCGTTGACCTACTTAGCATTTCGTCGCACAAAGTCCACGGACCAAAGGGTGCGGGGGCACTATATGTAAGAAATGGTGTAAAGATAGGAAAGTTTATGATTGGTGGCGAGCAAGAAATGAACAAGCGTGGTGGCACAGTCAATGTTCCAGCGGTTGTTGGTTTTGGAAAAGCCGTTGAACTAAACGATAGAGAACTAGAACTAAAAGAGAAAAAGATGTTTGAACTTTCTAACTATTTTATAAAGAAAGTTGAGTATGAAATTGACGACATCAAGTTTAATGGAAACTTTAACCAAAAATCTAATAGCATTGTGTCGGTTACATTTAGAGGCGTTGAGGGCGAAAGCCTTGTTACGATGCTAGATATGAAGGGGATTGCTTGTTCCACTGGTTCGGCTTGTGCGTCGGGCTCGCTAGAAAAAAGCCACGTGCTTAGTGCAATGGGGCTTAGTGACGATGAAGTTAGGGGAACAATTAGATTTTCGTTTGATTTGGATATTACAAAAGACGATATTGACTATGTTGTAAGAACTTTGGCAAGCGAAGTTACTAGGCTTAGAAAACAAAGCCCACTAAAATCTAAAAAGAGGTAGACTATGTATAACCAAAAAATAATAGATAGACTAAATAACTTGACATACCTAAAGGTTTTGAAAAATAGCAATGCTTCTGCTATGACCAAGAAAAACCCTTATGGCGATATTGTTAAGTTCTATGCTCAAATAAACAAAAACGATGTCATCCAAGCCATAAGTTTCAAGTGCTCGGGATGCTCATACTTTACCGCACTTTGCTCATATTTTTGCGAAATTGCCGAGGGCAAAACGGTGGACGAAGCACTTAAGATAAAAGAAAAAGACCTTGTGGCTTTTGCAAAACTTGACGAAAGCCGTCATCATATTTATCCGCTTATTTTAGGCACTTTTGCGTTGCTTGTAAAGAAATATAGAAAGGCGCTTGAGCAAGGCAAAGTTGTTCCTTGCGAGGTTGTCGAAACCGTCAAAACCGAAGTAAAAAAATCTAGAACCACTACCAAGTCAAGTGTAAACGACGGGCTAAACGGCATTTTGGTGGATACTTCCAAAAAATCCGCACGCAACTCAAAAACGCATATCGAGGTTTCTAGCAAAGAGGAGGTCGTGGACAAAACTGTGACCGTGTCGACAACCACAAAGGTTACTAAGAACACAAAATCCAAGACCGCTATTTCAAGCGTAAAAACCCAAAATGCAAAACTTGAAAAAGAAGAAATAGTGCTTGACAAAAAAGCAAAGAAAGAAGCCAAGAAAGTAGGAAAAGAGGCTAAGAAACTAAGCGAAAAAGTGGCAAAAGAAGAACCAAAATCGCTAGTCCAAAAGGCGTCCAAAAAGGCCACAAAAGAAGCCGTGAGCGCAACTACATCCAAGACCACAAAGGTTGCTAAGGCTTCAAGTTCAAAGGCTTCAAAAGAAGAAAAAGTTGCGACAAAAGTTGCTACAAAAA
This sequence comes from uncultured Christensenella sp., assembly GCA_964455585.1. GTDB lineage: Bacteria > Bacillota > Clostridia > Christensenellales > UBA1242 > UBA11490. Next base: position 64,596 of record CAYVXW010000001.1, on the reverse strand, counting down.
AAGCGTCTACGCCTAAGTCGAGCCCAAAAGCCGTTGACACCCAATCCGTTATTGAAAACAAGAATGTAATAATCGACGAGGCAACGGGAGAGAGAATAAAGAGTGTTCATTTGGCGGTTATCAAAGACCATGGTGATGAAGAAAAAGTGGACACAAAAGTAAGTGTTCCAACCCAAATTGCCGAAGACGAAGTTATTGTTTCGGACGGAATTCCAACAAACGACACAACAACTGGCACAAAGGTTATTGTTCAAACGGTTGAAAAGAAAACCCGTGTCCAAACGGTTGTAAAAAATGGCGAAACCACCGAAGTTAAGGGCGAAAAGTTGAGTGCGATGAGGCTTAGTGCCGAGGGCGAGGACGCTCACAAACACATCCACACGGCTAGCAATCTTAGCGATATGCTAAATAGGCTAAATTCGTCCAAGAGTAAAATTAATTCGGTCGAAGCCCACACCGCCACGACCGTCTCTAAGTCGGTAAATGGCAAGACTGTGGACAAGGCAAGCACGCTTACTAGTTTTTCGTCAATGAGGGATAGTTTGCATAGGATTAGAGAGGGGAACGCTTCATCGGTGTCCGCTTTAAAAACATTGCCAACTACTTCAAAGGAAAAGAAGACCACAACCCCAAAAGCGACCCCAAAGGCTCCACAGGAAGATGTCTTTGTAGAAAGAGAACCAAAGAGCAAGGATATTGCAAAAGAGGTTAAAGAAAAAGAAGAACGTGGCTCCAAAAAAGGACTATTTGGTTGGCTATTTAAAAAGTAACACTTATTACAACAAGGTGTAGTTTTTGCCTTGTTGTTTTTCTTTTCCACTAATTGGATATGGGGGAGTGGTATAAAACAAGGGGTTTTAACAAAAAATAAGGCATATCAAATTAGGAGGTTTATATGAAAGACTGTGTTATGATTGGTATGGCACTTGGATTTATTGCAGGTGCACTCCTTGTTTCCAACAATTCCCAAGCACAAAAGGTGGTCGAAAAGGGCAAAAAGGCAGTAAAAGACAAAGTTAAACAAATTATGGAATAGGTTTGTTTACAAAAAAGTTTTAAAAATGCATTTTCTTTGCTTATTTTCTTTTGAAAAATTGGAAAGTTGTGCTAAGATTAAACTATGGAAAGTACATATTATAAGGTTATGGCGCTAGATTATGGCGATGTTAGAATTGGTATTGCACTTAGTGACGTGACTAGGTTTTTAGCCACAGGCTATGAGAACTATACCCGAAAGTCTTTGGATGAGGATTGCAAACATATTGCATCTATCGCCAAAGATAATAATGTCAAAGTTATCGTTCTAGGCTTGCCCCTTAATATGGATGGTTCCAGTGGTGTTAGGGTGGAAAAAACCTATGAGTTTGCGTCAATTTTGGGGGAGTATACCGATGCCAAAATTGAGTATCTTGACGAACGCCTAACATCCGTTTCGGCAGAAAAAATTCTTATCTCTGCCGATGTGTCTAGAAAAAAACGAAAACAAGTTCTTGACAAACTTTCGGCAACGATAATTTTGCAAGACTATCTAGATGCACATTACAAAAAATAATTTTTTAAGGGAGAATTTTAAAATGGCAGAGGAATTTTTATCACCTATTGATATGCTTTTGGATGAAAACAACACCGAAAATATCAAACTATTCAATGAACAAAATGAGGAAGTAGAGTTTGAACAAATCGCGCTAGTTCCTATCGACGAAAAGGTTTATGCAATTCTTAAACCTGTAGCCGATATGGAAGGCGTAGCCGAAGACGAAGCCCTAGTATTTTGTATCGAAGAAATCGACGACGAAGATTGCCTAGTTATCGTTGAGGATGACGGCATTATTGATGCGGTGTTTGAGGAGTATTATAAGATGCTTAAGGCCGAAGGCATTGACGTTTAGTGGCAAAATGAAGCACTATGCTTCGTTTCTAATAAAAAAATCCAGTAGTCATTTACGCTTAGTAAACTCCCACTGGATTTTTTTATTGAGCCTCGCCTAGCACTTCATTTTGCCACTAAACGGGGGTGAGGTGTATTATATCAGTATGCATTGTTTCTAAAAAGTTAAAAAAGACACCATATGAACGCAAGTTCGTTTGTGAAGCCTTTTTTATTTTTCGAGCCTCGCCTAGCATTTCATTTTGCCACTAAACGGGTTTTCGTCCAAAACACCGCAATATGCGGTGTCACTTACAAAAAAATCTAGCAGTCATTTACGATAAGTAAACTCGTGCTAGATTTTTTTGTAGTTCCTTGCCTCTTGACAATGTTTTGAACGAAACCAATATATGTGGAATAAGTTGGTGTGTTTTTTGCAAGCGGATGACTGGAAATAGAGATTCTTCGCTTCGCTTCAGAATGACATATAAGGATGATTTTAATAGATACACTCGGTTCGCTTATGCTCTCTCGGGAAGACACGGGTATAGGTTGCACGTTCGAGATTCTTCGGGGCTACGCCCACTCAGAATGACAGTATATCTATGTCGTTGTATCAAAAAAAGTGCCAGTATATTGGCACCTTCTTTGTGATTTTTTACAAATTATTTCTTGCGAGGGTTAGTTCGTTGCTTTCGATTTTGATAAGTTGAGGGAAGTCGCGGATGACGGACTTTAGGAAAATATCAAAGTCGCCCGAGTTCCTTGCGGTTTCGCAAACTATGTCAATGGTTGGTTGAGTGAACTTTCCACGCTTGGACACTTGGGTATATTCGCTTATGTCAAACGACATAACCATTTTTAATCCGGTATTGTTTACGACCCTATAACTATCACGCTTTTTGAAAACTTTGATTTGTGGGGAAGACATTTTTAGGTAGTCTTCGATATTTGCGTTTATGCCCATAGGGAAAATCTTGTAGATAGCCTCGATTATTTCGTTATAGTACTTTCCAATTCCGTCGTTTTTGCCAATTGGCACTTTGAAATAAGTTGGCATATTCTTTAGAAATTCGATTCTTTTAACTGATTCTTTGTCGTACTTTATGACTAGTTCTTTGGCGGAGCCGTTGATTGTAACGGTGTAGATATTAATACCTTTTTCGGCAAAGAAGAAGTCGGGGGTGTCGAAATATACTTTTTCGTTATACGTTGAACCCAGTGCGCCTACGGAAAAAGAACTGAGAAGTCCGCTACGAATTATTGCGGTTTTGTCAGTTTTCATATTGGATATTAGGTACCTTCCGTTTGCTAGGGTTGTTACTTGTTTTAATTCCATATTTTCTTTTTATCCGTCCTTAAACATATTATTACTAGATAATTATATATTAGTTTTTAATTAAAAGCAAACCTTTTATCCGTTGTTGGGCGAAAATTGTTTGCATATTTATTTTTATTTTTGGGCGTAATCTATTGTAAATTAAGTTGCAATTTGTTAAAATATATATTGTAAACGATTTTGGTTTGTAAGGAGAGATATGAGGGCTAAGAAAATGTTATTGGCAATTGCACTAGTTTTTGTGGCTATGTTTTCGCTATGCGGTTGTGCTAGTGTGCAATACCTAAGAACGGTAAACGGAAACGGATCCATTGTAGACAAACTTGTTGTATCTCTTGACGAAAGCAAAATAAACAAGGCGGGCACAACTTTGACCCAAGCGAAGTCGTATGTCCTAGAGGACTTTAAGAACTTTAGGGAGCATATTGAAAGTTGGAAGGAGTGCTTTGATGTGGGGGAATATCCCGAACTAGCGTTAAGGGTTCAAACGGGCATAACAGTAAACCAAACTGAAACCCAAAACGAACTATCATTTTCGGTGGAATTTTCCGACTGGCAAATGTTCGGATTGTTTTATGGAATAGTAACTGTTGATGGACAGGAACTAGAGAAAGCAATGACCGATGTGGGTCCATTCCTTAGCGAAATGCTTCTTAATGAATATAGCACGGGCGATATGGGAATATTTTTGTACAAATATTCAAGAGTGCAAGACCAAGGCTTTATTAAAAATATGCAAGGTGTAGAGAACGACGAATATGTTGATTTTGACACGCTATATGCCAACTACCGCAACCTTACAAACAATCACTATGACCTAAGCGATTTGGAAGTGTCGCAAGTGTTTACTTATCCCGACACAAAACTTTATAGCAACGCCGATGAGAGTGAAGAGTACAAGGGGCTAAACTTGATGTATTGGAACCTAAGTGACAAGGATGAGGACTTCAAAATGGAAATTTACAAAGTTGCTCCAAAGGTTGTTCCTTGGTATGTGGTTGCACTTGTTGTATCGACGGGTGTTGTTGTATTCTTGTTATTTAGAATGGGCAAAAACGCAAAGAACAAAGTTACCGTTAGGGTGACTAAAGAGGAAGTGGAAAGAAGTGGCGAATAGATATTTTTTCGACAAAAGGGATATGAAAAGGGGATTTGGAAAGTATGGACTTATATTCCTAATTGCCTTTGTGCCAATGGTGTTATTTAATATTTTTGCATACAAATACATTAACATTAGGTGGCTTATTGTGCTACTTGATTGCGTTATTTTGGTGGCGTTTATTTTGATTGGAAATGTAATTGCAAAAAAGATTTATGCCAAAAAAGACGCAAAAATAGAAGCAAAAAGGCGTGCTAGAGAGTATGTGAACGAGCGTAAAAAACAAATCCTAGAAGATAGTTACAAAAAAATTAGAGAAGAGGAAAAGGCTAAGAAAGAAGCAAAAATGGATTCGTCCGAGGTGATAGAGGTCGTGGAAGATATATCGTCTACCGAAAACGAAAAGTCAACCGAAAAGACTGCAAAAGCAAAAAAGAGTAAGAGAGGCTAGAAATGAAGAAAACTGATGTAAATCCTAAAAAAGTTAGTGACGGAAGGGTGCTACCTCATAGCATTGAGGCAGAGCAATGTGTGCTTGGATGTGCACTTATTGACCAAGACGCCGCTTTTAGCATTATGTCAACACTTAAAGAAAACGACTTTTATTCGCAACCTCACAAGATTATTTTTGAGGCCATGTATAAAATTTTCCTTAAAAACGCACCTATTGACTTTGTGTCCTTGACGGAAAATTTGGAAAAGAACGAAATGCTTGAAAGCGTGGGTGGGGTGGATTATTTGATTACCCTTACAAACATTATTCCTAGTGCAAGCAATTATGCTAGTTATATGGACATTGTAAAAAATAATAGTGTGCTTAGGGAACTTATTTACGCCGGTCAAGACATTATTAACAAAGCATATGAGGACGTGCAAAAAGAGGACGCACTTTCTTATGCCGAACAAAACATTTTTGCAATTGGCGAAAAAGATTCGCGTGGCGGATTTTCGCATATGAAAGAGGCGGTTAGCAATGCGATTGTAAATTTTGAAGAACTTCAAAACAACAAGGGTGTTATTAAGGGTGTGCCTAGTGGAATTTATGGGATTGATAAAATTACCAATGGTTTCCAAAAGGGTCAACTTATTCTAATTGCCGCCCGTCCGGGTCACGGAAAAACAAGTTTGGGTATGAATATGATAAACCACGCTGCCGTTAAGTGTGGGAAAAAATGTGCCATTTTCTCGCTCGAAATGAGCAAAGAGGAAATTGCAAGTAGGTCGATATGTAGTCTTGCATATGTAGATAGTTCAAAAGCACTAAAGGGCGAAATGAACGAAAAGGAATGGAAGTCGGTGGTTGCCGCAAGCAAAAAACTTAGCGAGGCAAGCATATACATAGATGAAGGGTTCTCAAAAGGTCCAATGGACATCCTTGGAAAATGTAGAAAACTAAAGCGTGAAAGAGGGCTAGACTTTATAATGATTGACTACCTTCAACTTATGCAAGGGGATGGTAAAATTGAAAATAGAACGCAAGAAATTTCTACTATTACTAGAACATTGAAGATGGCTGCCAGAGAACTTGAGGTTCCAATTTTGCTACTATCACAATTGAGCAGAGAGAGCGAAAAAAGAACCGACCATAGGCCAATTATTAGTGACCTAAGAGAATCGGGTTCTATTGAGCAAGACGCCGATATGGTACTCTTTATTTATAGACCTGATATGTACAAAGACGCATCCGAAGCCGAAAGGCTTTCGGGGCTTGCCGAAATTATTATTGCCAAGAATAGAGCGGGCAAGACCGATACTATTAAGACCAAGTGGGTGGGCAGTATTACTTCGTTCTTAAACTTGGATAAAGACGCAAACGAACAAAGTTTGGTGGAGAGCGCACCACTTACAAAAGAAGAAAGAGAGGAAGCAAGAGCGGATAAAAAGGATGAACCTCTTGAGGCAATTCCTTTGGATGATGAGGCGGAACTTTTGGAAGCCGTTGGGGGAGTGACAAGCGAGCCTAGTCAAAAAATGGAAAGCGCTAAAGTGGATGACGAGCCATTGCCTGAGCCTCCACCTGAAATTGAAATGGTGCCACTAAGCGAAGCGGACGCACTACTAGATATATTTGATTAATTTATAAAGTCAGTTTTATACTGACTTTTTTTGGCTTTATTTAAACGAAAACCCAAGTTTTGCATAGTAGTGAAACGGGGAACGATTATTGCCCCAAAATATTGTCAATAATATATGCAAAGATTAAATAAGGATGTGGTGGGCTTGAAAAAATATTTTTATGGCTTTGGTGGGCTTAGTTATAGCGTTATTAGCCAAACGGTTGCTAATTTTTTTATGTTCTTTGCCACCTCGGTTTTGGGAATTAGGGGCACTACTGTAGGGATTGCGCTTGCAATAAGCACTATATGGGATGGGCTAAGTGATACGATAGTGGGATACATTAGCGACAATTTCCCATTAGGCAAGTTTGGCAAGCGAAACGGCTATATGCTAATTGCAACCATAGGAATGGCGGTGACAAATGTCTTTTTGTGGTGTGTGCCTATGGGGCTAAGCGAGGGGATGAAGTTTGTGTGGATACTAGTGTTCTTGCTTATACTCGAAACTTTTAACACAATGTTTTCAACTCCATATATGGCACTTGGAAATGAACTGGCAACTAACGAATTTGACCGCACAAAAGTGGGTGCAACAAACACGGTGTTTTATCTTATTGGAATGATAACCTCGTCGTTACTTATGCTAATATTTTTGCCTAGCACCGAGGAATATCCTATTGGACAACTAAATCCCGTGGGATATACAAAGATAGCCATATTTACAAGTGCTATTTGTCTCGTGGCGGGGCTAATATCTTCCGTTTTGACCATTTCAAAGCCCGAATTTACAAAAATTAGTAGCAAACCAAAACTATCCATTTCGGGGCTTATGCGGGGTTTTTTGGCGGTGTTTAAAGACGGACGTGTGAGCAAGATAATATGGGGTTATGTCCTAACTAGTGTTGCAACGGTTATACTTTGTAGTGTGGGGCTACACTTTTTTACTTATTCCCTTTTTTATACTAGCGGAAATATAACTATACTACTTTTGACATTGCTAATAGGCACAATACTTAGCCAACCGCTTTGGGTGATGCTATCCAAAAGGGGAAATAAGAAAAATGCACTTGTCTTTGGCATAATTATTACAATTCTATCGGTATTTGCGGTGATACTAATTTACATTTTTAGAATAGAACTATATGAAATAAGTTTTTGGCTAATGATGGTTGCAATATTTTTTTGTGGGATTGGCAGTGGTGCGCTATATACTTTGCCCACAAGCATTTATGGCGATATTGTTATGGGGATAAGCCGTGACGGGGCGTGCAATGCTACTTACTCGTCGGCTATGACTTTTGCGGGGAATATGGCTAGTTCAATATCTGGGCTAATTGTAGGGGTGATGCTAGATGTAATTGGATTTGACGCTAGCCTAAAAGTGCAAACCTTGTTTACCCAAAGCGGGCTAGCGGTTATATTATTTGTGGGGATTGAAGTGTCGCTTATGCTTTCGTGTTTGATTTTTTCAAGATATAGCGAAAAAATAAATAAACTTTGAGCGACTTAGTTGATAAATTAGTTTAATTGTGATAATATATCTAAGTTAAATATATTATTAAAGGGCTAAATTATGAAAAAATTCAATTCAAAAGAATTAAGAGAAGCGTGGCTTAATTTTTATAAGTCAAAAGGTCACGTAGATATTGGTGCGGTATCGCTTATTGGCGACGGCACAACGGGGGTTATGTTTAATGTTGCGGGAATGCAACCACTAATGCCATATCTTCTTGGCGAAAAACACCCAATGGGTACTAGACTTTGTAATGTTCAAGGTTGTGTAAGAACGGTAGATATTGAGTCGGTTGGAGACGAGAGTCATTGTACTTTCTTTGAAATGATGGGAAACTGGAGCCTAGGCGACTATTTCAAAAAAGAAAAAACTGCTTGGACTTTGGAACTACTTACCGATGTATTTGGAATGGACAAGTCAAAAATATGCTCCACTGTATTTGCGGGAAATGATAGCGTTCCAAGGGATGATGAAACGGCAAACTTGCTTATGGGTTTGGGCATAAAAAAAGAGAATATTTTCTACCTTGACAAAGATAACAACTGGTGGGAACTAGCGGGTACCACTGGCACACCTTGTGGACCAGACAACGAGTGGTTCTATCCTTTGCACGAAAATCCTTGTGGGGAGGGATGTGATGTTACTTGCGATTGTGGCAGGTTTGTTGAAATCGGAAATGATGTATATATGCAATACAAAAAGACCGAGGACGGATATATTCCGCTTACCAACAAAAATGTAGACACGGGCTTTGGCTTTGAAAGAGTATTGATGTTCCTAAATGGACTAAAAGACGTTTATCAAACCGACCTATTTAGCAAGGTTATTGAGTACATTTCTCTAAAGTCGGGTAAGGTGTATGGAGAAGACCAAAAGACTACGGCATCTATTAGAATTATTGCCGACCACCTAAGGACTTCGATGATGCTTATCGGCGACAAAAATGGCATTGTTCCTAGCAATGTTGGGGCGGGCTATATACTAAGAAGGCTACTAAGAAGAGCCATTAGGCACGCAAAGAAAATAGGTTTGGATGTATCCGAACTAAGCGAAGTTGTAAAAATCTTTATTGAAAAGGTTTATGACAAGGCTTATCCAAACTTGCTTGAAAAGAAAGACCATATCCTAGCCGAAATAAACAAGGAAGTAGAAAAGTTTAATAAGACTATCGAAACGGGCACAAAGGAATTTGATAAGGTTGTTAGCGGGCTTAGAAGAAAAGTGGAGTTCCTAAAATCCAAAGACCCTAGTTATGTGGAGACCACCGAGGACACGACTATTAGCGGAAAGGCTTCGTTTAGACTTTATGATACTTTTGGTTTCCCAATTGAAATGACCATAGAGATGGCGGAAGAGTTGGGACTAAAGGTTGATGAGGAAGGATTTAAAAAGGCTTTTGAGGAGCACCAAGAACTAGCAAGGACTACAAGTGCAGGGGCATTTAAGAGTGGACTTGGCGGAAACGGTGAAATGGAAACAAAATATCATACTGCAACACACTTGCTTAACTCCGCATTAAAGAGGGTTATTGGAGAGGGCTCGCACCAAATGGGCTCAAATATTACTTCCGAAAGGCTTAGATTTGACTTTGCTTGCGACCACAAGATGACAGAAGATGAACTATCTAGAACGGAGGCTTTGGTCAATGAGTGGATTGGCGCAGGTATGGATGTAACTTGCGAAGAAATGAAGAAAGAGCGTGCGGTTGAAATTGGTGCCGAGCATCAATTTATTGATAGATATCCCGACATTGTAACCGTTTATTCTATTGGTGACGTGTCAAAAGAAATTTGTACGGGACCTCACGTAAATAATACAAGCGAACTAGGCAAATTTAAGATTAAAAAAGAAGAAGCGTCGTCTAGTGGCGTTAGAAGAATCAAGGCAATACTTGAGTAATTTAAAAATAGATATATGCCAAAATTGGGTGTATATCTATTTTTTTATTTGGTGCTATAGATTGATTTTATTTTAAAAGTGTTGTATACTAAAATAAATATAATGTCTTAAAGGTGGTCTTTATGAAAGCATTAAAGGGCGTACTTATTTATATTGGAATTGTGCTTGCCATAATTTTGGGGGCGGGCATACTTTTGTTTGGCGTGATGTATTTTGTGCCAAGTTTTAGAATAATGGGTGTGGGCGTAACGCACGTAAAAGAGAATTTTCAGGGCGACACAATTATGTTTAGCGAGTATTCAAATTATGATAGCGTGGAACTAAGTGTTAGTAGTAACAAGGTTCCTATTACCATTGTTTCTAATACTGAGCACAATGGCGTGGATTACTCGCTTAATGTTGGCACATTTGGAATAGCCTATGACATAACCGAATATAGGGTTATAAAAGATGTTGAAGTAAAAGACGGGGTTTTGAAAATTGGACTTAATGTAACCGAGCCCGAGGGACTAATATCTTTAACTGGTAGTGGTGCAAGGGTTGCTATTCCATCAAACCTTAAGTATGCACTTGTTTGCAATACAAAAAGTGCCGATATAAAGGTTGTAAGTGCCGATGATACAAGCGTAAACATATCTAAACTAACTGTTTCTACAAATTCGGGCAACTTTGAAATAGAAAACTCGGGCAGTAGCGATTTGGGCGTACTTTCGCTATCGGTTCTAAATTTATCTACAAAAAGTGGTGATTTTGACTTTAGGAACTTCAGTTCGCTTGCTTGCTCATCACTTGCAAAAATCAGTTCGGAAAGGGGCACATTTAGATTTAAAAACGCAGATGCTTCATTTGATATTAGGGGCACGGGGGTAAACTTTACAGCCGAAAGCATTAATGCTACAAACGAGGGCTTTACCTTTATGTCCGACAACGGAAAAGTTAATGTGGGCATTCTGAATTCGGGTTCAAACGAAAATACAATCATAACCGATACTTGTGGCGTAAAAATCAATACGATTTATGGCAAAACGGGTATTATCACTTCTTCGGGTTCGATTGAACTAGGGGAAACAAACGATGATGTGACAATTGAAAGTGAGCACGGTGGAGTTAAGGTAACAAAGGCAAAAGAGGATATTAGCGTAATTACTCACTACGGCGACATTTCGGTTGACTCATATGAGGAAAGCGGTGTATTTAAAAGCAAAAGAGGCAATATTAAAGTAAATAGCACAGGTGACTATGAACAAAATATTGATACATATATCGAGAACGTAGAGGGCAATATTTCGGTTGTAAACAAGGTTAACAAACTTAGAATCAAAACGCTAGGTTCTTCCAAAGTGTCGGTTACTTTTGAGGAAATAAAAGACGGGCTAAGTCAACCATTTAGACATAGTATAGAACTAGACGAAAGTGGTTCGGGAGAGGTGTTTATGCCTACTAGTGCAAGTAAGATTATTCCATTTAAGTTTACTGCAAAGGGCAATATTTCGGGAACACTATGGGGTATGACAAATTCGGAAGGTAACGCATCAGTAGTGCAAAAAGACACCGTTCAATATTATCCTAGCGAGGACTACAAAACGGCGTGTGATAGTTCGTGTGAGTTTGTATTTAATGGCACAATAGAGTTTAAACAATATACTGTTAGTGAATAAATAATAATAAATCATAAAAAAATCCAACTTATTAAAGTTGGATTTTTTGGCTTTATGTAGGATATAAAACAATGTTTGCATAATACCCAATTTATTTATTTTTTGTCAAACAAAGCAATGTATGCTTCAATTGCTTTAAGTGCTCTTTCGCATTCAATTTCGGTTTGGAATTCAAGTGCATATCTAAGCAAATCTTCGGTACCCGAGAATCTAATTAGCACAAAACTTCCGTCCTCAAATATATATTTTGTGCCATCGCTAGCCTTTATTATTTGGGTTGGTTTGTATGGGAAACTAGGGGTTACTTTTCTTAGTGCTTTTTGAATTTTCTTCTTTGATGTTACGGTTACATTTCCTTCGATATATGTAGATATATATTCGGCAAATTCTTTTACTTCGGCTATGATTTCGCTTAGAGGTTTTCCGATTGTTGCCATAGCGTCAAGCAAAAGTGCGATTGTAAACATACTGTCTTTGCAAGGGGTATAGCCTCTCATTGCAAGCCCCCCCGAACTCTCTCCACCGATTAGGGCGTCAACTTCCGTCATTTTTGAGGATATGTACTTAAAGCCAACAGGGACTTCGTGGCACTTGAATCCAAATGCATTTGCAAGTTTGTCGCAAAGAGCGCTAGTGGATTGGTTCTTTACGATATCGCCTTCCATTCCTCTATATTTAACTAGGTAGTAGTAGATTACAGGGATTAGGGTGTTTGCGTTGTAGTAGTTTCCTAATTCGTCGATTACTGCCACTCTGTCGCCATCGCCGTCACAAGCAACACCCAACGAATATTTGCCCTTTGTAACCATCTTTTTCATATCCTCAATATTTGCTTCCTCAGGGGAAGTAACGGAGTACTCAAAGAATACATCGGTGTCTTCTTTTATTACTTCTAGTTTTTTAAGGTTGAGTTTCTTTGCCAAAAGTTTGATAGGTTCGTTTGTAACGCCGTGCATTGCATTAAATAGCAATTTTATGTTGTTTTCCTTTGCATTTTTGGATAGCGTTTTGCAAATACCTTTTATGTAGTCTTTCATACTATCGTATTCAACAATAAGCCCGTTTGTGATTGCCAAGTTATAGTCGATTGACTTAATTTTTAGGCGTTTGTTTGCAATTTTTTGGACTTGATTTGTAAATTCGTTGTCGGCATCTTTTCCGCCCGCAACACAAATTTTGAATCCGTTATAGAAATATGGATTGTGGCTAGCGGTGATTGTTACGCCATAATCTAAACCTTCTTCCTTGACCGCAGTCATAACCATTGGGGTAGGAACTGGACGGGTATAAACCTTTGTAACAATTTTGTTTCCGGCAAAAACCTCGGCAACCCACCTTGCATAGTAGTCGGACATAAACCTACGGTCATATCCTACAACAACGGGTTTGTTTACTTTGCTTTTTTTAATAATTTTGCATAATGCTTGAGCAATTTTTTGAACTGATTCTTTTGTAAAGTCTTCGCCAATTGTTGCTCTAAAGCCACCTGTTCCAAATTTAATCATATTTTTCTCCCTTGTACTATAATTTTGATGTAAAAGTTGTATTAAATATGGGCGTCCTTATGGGGCACTTTATTTAATCTTCTTGTATAGTTTATATCAATCGCCAAAAAAATGCAAGTTTGTGGGATTAATATTTGCAAAAAATAATAATTTAGTTGTGTAAAATTATTTTTTTTAGTAAAATGATAAAAAGTAAAAATAAGGAACGATTATGTTAGAAGTAAACCATTTGTATGTGTCTTTTACAAAAGACTATTATACATTAAACGATATTTGTTTTAGTTTAGGGGCAAAGGACAGGCTTGTTATTGTGGGCGGAAAGGAAAGCGGTAGGTCGGCTTTGCTTAGAACATTGGTGGGGCTAGAACACATTGCAAAAGGCGAGGTTAAGTACAAAAACATTCCTCTAGACAAAGTGGATCCGTGTAGCGATATTGCAGTTGGATACTTGCCCGCAAGTCCTGCTTTTATGGAAAACAAAACAGTAAAGCAAAATATTGAGTATCCACTAAAGTTGAGAAAGGAGAACCCAACTTTTTATGAGGCAAAAGTAAATAATGCGCTAGTTGGATTTGGGATTGAATATTTGAAAAACAAAAAAGTCAAGGAACTAAATTACCTTGACAGAGTAAAGGTTGCACTTGCTAGACTATCAATTAGGAACATTGAACTATTCTTTATTGACGATGTTTTTGCAAAGATTTCGCCAATTGACAGGGGGCAAATTATCAATCACATAAAGTCGCTTATAAAAACAAATACGGCGTCCGCTATTGTTATGACCGAAGAGGAAGAAATTGCAAACCAATTTGGATATAAGAAAAAGTATTTGCAATTTGGCTCGCTAGTGGATACTATCGAAAGAAACGATGCATAAGACTATTCCACGCGTTTTAGAGTGCTTATTTTAATTTTGTTTGCATCGGGGAATTTTTCTAAAGACTCAATCTTTGGTTGCTTGTTTGCATTAAACAGTTTTAGAATATTTTTAATTTCGGGATTGTCTTTAAATAGAATTGACGAAAAGAGTTCGAGCATATCGCTTGGGCTCTTTTTCTTTGTTCCAACAAGGGATAGAAGGGTAACAAGGGTTGATATATTGAACTCTTGACTTTGTGGCTCTTTGCGTTGTGGAGTGGGGTTTAGATATCTAGCCTCGCTATTCTTCCTCAAAAACTCTTGACCAGTTTTTGTGTATCTTATGGGGAAGTCGCCATAGGGGTATTGGTCAAGAATTTCTTTTGGGATACTCTCGCTTGAGACTTCTTTATCCGTTTTGGCACTTGACAAAATATTTATTAAGTTAGAAAGGTTTGTGTTTTCCATATCTATATTCCTACTAGGATTATATATGAAAGAGTATAATTTTTTGTTAATAAAAATTTAGGACATATTTATAAATTTATTCATATAATGAAATAGTATTGAGGTGGAAATATGAGTAAATTTAGTGAGTATAGTTTCGATGAAAATAGGTGTCAAGAAAGTGAAGTGAGGGACGCAAAAAACGATAGTGAAAAGTATGAAAAAATAATAGACAAGTATAGCAAACTTAGCGAGCAAGAATTGTTGCAAGAGTTTATATCTTTGACTGCGTCAAAAAAGAAAATGGGGACGCTTGGAAATGATGAATTAGAAAAAATAAAAGGAACACTTTCTCCATATTTGAGTAACACCCAAAAGATGAATTTGGATAGAGTGATTGATGTAATAAAAGATGTATAACAAAATTGACAAACACCTTTTTGATAAAATTACTTTAAGTTCAAATAGTGATAAATTTGCGTCCGTCATTATAGAACTTGACAACTACAAAAAAGATATTTCTAGATTTGAAAATATGTACAAAAATGTAATTAAACTTCCGTTTATTTCAAGCGCTATAGTAAAGGTGAATTTGTGCGAAGTTGAAAAAATTGCAAGGTGTAAATTTGTAAAGTATATATCCGATTCCCAAAAGGTTTGCTCGCTTATGTATAGTGCAAAAAGTTTCCTAGGGGTTGATGAATTTTTGGATAAAAATGATACATATTATACCCCTTCCAATGTGGCAATTATTGATACGGGAATTTATCCGCACATTGATTTTTTGCTTGGGAAAAATCGGGTTATAAAATTTGTAGATTTAATAAATAACAAACCTCAATTGTATGACGACAATGGTCACGGCACATTTGTGGCAGGTGTCATAAACGGGTGGGGTATTGCAAATAAATATGGCGGTATTGACAAAAAGTGTGGACTTGTTGTCATAAAGGCTTTGGATAAAGACGGCGAAACTGATTCGGGAAAAATACTTGAAGCAATGCAATGGGTGCTTGATAACAAAGACAAATATAACATTACAACTGTATGTATGAGTTTTGGTAGTTTGAAGCGAAATAATGACCCACTTGTAAGGGGTGTAAACATACTTTGGAATAATGGAATTGTTGTGGTGACGGCGGGTGGAAATAGTGGTCCGGATAGCGAGAGTATTATGTCGCCCGGAACAAGTAGAAGGGTAATAACGGTGGGCAGTTTGGATGACATTGTTGGTGTCAAATTGGGTGTTGCCGACTTTAGTAGCAGGGGTCCGGTGGACGGCTACTACAAGCCCGATTTGGTTGTCCCCGGAACTAATATAATTTCTACAAATGTGTTTGATAAAAATAACAAAAAATTTTATACATCTATGAGCGGAACTAGTGTTTCTACGCCAATGGTTGCGGGTGTTGCAAGCATACTAAAAAGTATAAATCCAAGTTATACTCCCGACCAAATTAAGTATATGATTTTGTCGGCTTGTGAGCCTATTGAGGGGGATAGAAACAAAGAAGGCTTTGGTTATTTGAACCTAAATAATTTAAAATTAATTTGATATTTATTATGGCAATTTTGAGGCTTTGTAATGGTCTAAAAGTTGCCATATATTTTTTTGTTGGAAAGTAATTTGTGGTATATAAAAATTGATTAAAGTGTGCACAAAAAACAATGCCAACAAAATTGAAGTTATCTAAATTTACTTTTTACTTTTTTGTTGGCATTAAAAATATAATATTATTTTGTAGTGTCTAGACCTTGGTGGGCTAGTTTAGTGCGATATCGGTTATGGCATAAACTAGTTTTTTAAGTTCGCTTTTGTGATTGAAATAAGACAAACTAATTCGTGTAAGTCCTTGGGATTTTGTTCCTAAGTATTTATGGATGAGGGGTGCACAGTGCAGTCCGCTTCGAGTGCATATGTGATACTTTTCGTCTAGGACGCTTGATACATAGGAACTGTCTTTTCCTTTGATGCCAATTGAAATTACGCCTGAGCACTTTTCGCCATATACAGTCACGTTCTTTATTTTGTTAAGTTCTAATAATACGTAGGTTGTTAGTTTTTCGATTTTTCTTTCAATTCTTTTTTGCCTTTTTGCTACAAATCTAATCCCCGCATTCAGTCCCAAAATTCCAACAATATTGGGCGTTCCGCTTTCAAGTCCATCGGGGTAGTCGGTGGGTTGGGATAGGCTATCACTTTTTGTGCCCGTCCCGCCATAGATAAGTGGGGATACGGTTACGCCATTTATTAATAACGCTCCAATCCCTTGAGGGGCATACAATCCTTTGTGACCCGCAATGGCAAGCAAGTTGATATTCATTTTTTGCATATCAATTTCTTTGTGCCCACCGCTTTGTGCTCCGTCTACAAGGAAGATTAGTTTGTGTTTTTTGCAAACTTTTCCAATGTTTTCAATGTTTTGGGTGGTGCCTGTTACATTGCTTGTGTGGTTTATAATAACCATATATGTGTTTTTCTTTATTGCTTTTGAAATGTCGGAAGGCGGGATTTGTCCGCTTTTATTTGGTGTTAGATAGGTGACCTCAATACCGTGCGACAACTTTAGTGCGTCCAAAACTCTTAGCACACTGTTGTGCTCAAAAATTGTAGTTATTATGTGTCCGCCTCGCTTTACCGTGCCCCGTATGGCTAGGTTTAGTGCAATAGTGCAACCACTTGTAAATATGACATTTTCGGGTGTTGTTCCAAAGAACTTTGCCATTAGTTCCCTTGTTTCATATATTTTAAACGCACCCTTGAGTGCAAGTTTGTGTCCCGACCTGCTAGGATTTACACTCAAGCCAGAAAGTCCTTTTAGGGCGGATTTTTTGACCGAGAGGGGCTTTTTGTGTGTGGTGGAGGAATTGTCTAAGTAAATCATTTTTATCTCCTTTATTTAACAAAAACTACTAATAATAAATAATATGAAATAAAAGGAAAAAATGTGGAGACAATATGAGAAATATAGTTGTAGTTTTTGGAAATAGGAATCACACAATGCAATTTGCAACGGCTCTTGCTCGCATTGGCGTTAGGTGTAAAACTATAGATACCCCAAGGGCACTTAGCGAGGCGTGTGGAATAAGCGTTGTATTTTTTGAAAAGGATTTGCAAAGAGCAAGAGCGGTGCTTCAAAGGCTTATGCTAAGCACTTTTAAGGGGATGTATATGGAAGTGGGTGATTTATTTAAAAAATTTGTGCGTATTTAGGACTATTTTTTATGCCATACTTTGACAACGGGATTGTTATTTGATATAATACATTAGTATGGATAACAAAGAAAAGAACGCAAATGAAATTGTGGCTAGATTAAGGGCACTAATTCCAAACCCCCAAAGCGAACTTGTTTTTAGTAATACCCTTGAACTTTTGGTGGCAGTAATGCTTTCGGCACAATGCACCGACAAAAGGGTAAATATAATTACAAGGGATTTGTTTAAAAAATATAGAAGTGCAAGCGACTATGCAAGGGCTTCGTATGAGGAGTTTGAAAACGACATAAAGTCTTGCAACTATTATCACAACAAAGCCAAAAACATAGTGGATGCTTGCAAGGCTATAGTGGACAAGTTTGGTGGACAAGTGCCATCAAATCACAACGACTTAGTATCGCTACCCGGTGTTGGAAACAAGACTGCAAATGTTGTACTAGCGGTTGGCTTTGGTGTTCCGGCGTTTGCGGTTGATACACATATTTTAAGAGTAAGCACAAGGCTTGGGCTTGCGGACACAAATAGTCCTGACAAGTGCGAAGGTGTGCTAAAGGGGCTTTTTGATAGCCAAGAGTGGGGCGAAATCCACCACTTGATGCTACTTTTTGGAAGATATTATTGTATGGCACGAAATCCAAAATGCGAGGCTTGTGTGCTAAGGGATATATGCAAGGAAAATCTAAATACTAGGAGGAAATAATATGTTTTTGGACAAGGTTAAAATAGAATGCAAAGCGGGCAATGGCGGAAACGGCGTAATTGCTTTTAGAAGGGAAAAATTTGTGCCAAATGGCGGTCCAAACGGCGGAGACGGCGGAAAGGGTGGCGACATAATTTTTAAGGTAAATAAAAATATGGACAACCTTGTGGATTTCAGATACAAAAAGAAATTTAGAGCGGACGACGGCGAAGCGGGCTCGGGAAACAATAGGTTTGGTCGTGATGGAAAAGACCTTATTATTTCCGTTCCAAAGGGCACAATTATTAGAAACGCAGTTACTGGAAAAGTTGTTGCCGATATGCTAAATGACGGCGAGGAAAAGGTGATTTTGAAAGGCGGGCAAGGCGGAAGGGGAAACTCTCACTTTGCAACACCTACTAGACAGGCGCCTCGTTTTGCCGAGCAAGGAGTTGTAACAAAGCCATTTGAACTAATTTTGGAACTAAAAACACTAGCGGACGTTGGGCTTGTTGGCTTTCCTAATGTAGGAAAAAGCACGCTTTTATCAAGTGTATCCAATGCAAAACCAAAAATTGCAAACTACCACTTTACAACCCTTACGCCAAATATTGCAGTCGTAAATGCTTTTGGTGATTCGTTTGTTATGGCGGATATACCGGGGCTTATTTCGGGAGCGAGCGAGGGCATTGGACTAGGCACGGATTTCCTAAGGCATATTGAGCGTACAAGACTTCTTATCCACATTGTAGATATTTCGGGAAGCGAGGGGCGTGACCCATATGAAGACTATGTTGCCATCAACGACGAACTAGACAAATATGGCGAAAGTGTTTCTAAACTTCCACAAATTATTGCCCTAAACAAAGTGGATATGCTTGTGGATGAGGACGCTATTGAGGAGTTTAGAAAAAAGGTTGGAAAAGACAAAATGATTTTTCCAATTTCGGCTTACACCCACACGGGGCTTAATGAACTTATTGAGTGTGTAATCAAAACACTATCAAAACTTCCAAAAGTTGAAAGAATGGAAATTGAAGAGGAAGAAATTGACAAGCGTAACCTAAGAGAGTTTGAGGTTAGAAAAGTAAGCGAAGGCGTATTTGAAGTGACGGGCGAACTTGTATTTGAAATTATGAAGAGAGTTAACCTTGACGACTTGACCTCAAATGCTTATTTCCAAAAAAGAATTAAAAACGACGGAATAATTGATGCACTTTTGGAAATTGGGCTAAAAGAAGGCGATTTAATTAGAATAGATGGATACGAACTTGAGTATTACGAATAGGAGGAAATATGATAACATCACAAGAAAGGGCAAAACTAATTAGTCTTAGCCACAACCTAAAAGACTTGGTTTTTATTGGCAAAGAAAATGTGACAGACACGGTTGTTGCTCAAATAAAAGACAACCTTTATGCTCACGAACTTATCAAAATAAAAGTAAACAAAAACGTGGGATATACTTTGGATGAACTTGCAAAAGAGGTTTGTGAAAAAGCCGAATGCACGCTAGTTGCAATCATTGGAAGCAAGATTGTTGTTTACAAAGAAACCGACAAACCAAAGTTTAATCATTTGCTAAAAAGAAAATAATTTACGTACCACCAAATATTGGGTGTCCACAAAGTTATGCTTGTGGCTTATCGCCAAATTTTTTGGTGGTCTTTTTTGTTTTGGGTGGGGTGAAGGTGGTGGCGTGAATATTAATATTTAGACCACTCAAGAATTGAAACGAGTGTTAAAGCGAGAGTAGAGGGCTAGTAGCAATAGAATGGTGCTAACAACTAGATAATAGATGTTGTATGGGGTAAATAGCGACATAAAAATAAGCAAAATAGCTGACCAGAAATAGTTTTTTGTTCGCCCCTTATTTAGTGCTATGCAAAGCACTGATTTTAGGCTATATTTAGGCTTGTTTTCAATAGTAATATTTGTTGGAATTTTGGGCGATGATGACTTTTGACGGGTGTAAATGTCGTCAAGTGTAAAGACGGTTATTTCCATATTTTTTGGATGCAAAAATGGCGTGTAGTCTATACAAAAAAAGGTGATTTTGGAGGAGTTTGAACTTCGTATAATTTTGGAAAGAAGTGATAAATCTAGCCCATTAGGCTCAAAGCAAAATATCACCTCACCGCCGTCCGCTAATCCATACGAGTTTGGGCTAGTTTTGGTTGATATATCTAGGTCAAAAAGTTCCGCTAGGTAGGCGTTTATGGTGTCTTCGTTTCCCCATATAAGTTGTGTTTTCAAAAACTCTTTTTCTTTTTGAACTAGCGTTTGTGATTTGTGTTTTGAACTGAAAACCCTTTTGACAAAAAAGCAAATAGTTGATATTATGACTGTTGCTACAATTGCCAACCAAAACGCCTTTTTTATGCTATGCAAGTGATATTCTAGCCATAAAAAACTAAGAAAATAAACGACGGATATGAAAAATATTGCATTTGATATTTGGCTTAATTTAGTTACTTTTGTTTCCATAAAAAATTATGTAACAAATAACCTAATATTATAAAAGGGTATTTGTATTTATTTGTTATTTTTTGTATTATTTGCTAAAATATATAGTGTAATATTGCAAAAGGCTATAAAGTACAATTTGTATTTTTGCACAAACTAAATTGGTATGCTTTTCAAATGTGCTTTGGGAAGTGGTGAGGTGCTATGGAAATAAATATCATAAAAGCGTTTCAAAGCATTGCAAACTCGTTTTTGGATGTTGTTTTTTGGATAATAACAAAAATGGGTGAGGAAATTTTTTTCTTGCTATTATTTGCGGGTATTTATTTGCTTTATAGCAAAAAGTTCTCGTTTAAGTTTACGCTTTATTATTTGACAAGCGTGGCGGTAAATGCCGTTATAAAACTTATTATTAGGCGACCACGACCATATGTTGCGTCAAGTGAAGTCGTGGACAGGTTGCACGCTTCGGAATACAGTTTTCCTAGTGGGCACAGCCAAGGATACTTCGTTGAAGCAACTGTTATAACCCAAGAAGTTGGAAAAAGTAACACGAAAAAATGGCTTAAAATAACCACTTTATGTGTGCTTGCGGTGCTTGGCGTATTGGTTATGATGAGTAGGTTATATTGGGGTCAACACTATCCAAGCGACACAATTGTTGGTGCTATGCTTGGTATGAGTATACCTTTTATAATTGATATAATATGGAAGTATGTTCCAAAGAAATTTAAAGAAAAGTGCACGGCGGAACTCTTTTGCAAAGTGCTATTTGTAGTGTGTGTTGCGGGAGCAATTGGCTTTGGTCTTTTGGATATAATTTGGGGGATAGCAAGTAGAAAAGTGTATATGTTTTTAGGGATGTATACGGCGGTTAGTTTTGGATATTTATTTGATAAAAAGTACATAAAATACGACGAAAAATCTACGAAAAAGACTGGCATTATAAAGTTTTTTATAACTTATGGGGTACTAGTGGCACTTTATTTGCCATCTAGGTTGCTATTCGACTTTGCAAAGTGGATTTATTATCCCGTGTTCTTGGTGCTAGGGGCAACGGTAAGTATGCTTTTGCCATATATCTTTTCGCTAATGTTTAGGCAAAAGTGTGACACTTTGGGGTCCAACGAAGAAGCACAAAATTAGTACTATGCAAACCCATCCAAAATGGCTTTGTTAAGGGGAAATATATAAAACAAATAAGAGAAATTTATGGAAGAAATTATTGTTAGAAATCTAAATGAAACAAAGGTGTTGGCAAAGAAATTTGCCAAACTTTTGCGTGGTGGCGAGGTTATTCTACTTAGCGGTGATTTGGGGGCTGGGAAAACGACTTTTACAAGGTGTGTGCTAAAATCCCTTGGGGTAAAAGACGAAATTACAAGTCCAACTTTTACTATTATGAGGGAATACGCCACAAAGAAATTTAATATTTATCACTTTGATATGTACCGAATTTCAAACTCAGATGAGGTTAGAGAATTTGGGCTAGAGGATTATATATATTCGGGTGATAAAAGAAGCCTTGTTTTTATTGAATGGGCGGAAAATATTATGGATATGTTGCACGGAAAATTTATAAAAATCAACATTTCGCTAAATGGTGGCGATGGAAGAAAGTTTGAAATAGAAAGGTAAGGTTTTATGAAGATTTTTGGAATAGATACTACACGAAAAATTGCAAAAATATTTGTTTTTGACGACGAAAAAGATGTAAAGTATGTTTTGTCTATGGGTGATGGTGTTAGGCATAGCGAGGGGCTTTTTCTTTATATTGAAAAGGCTCTCCTTGAGACCAAATACAATATAACTGACTTTGACTATTACTCCGCGGTTGTCGGACCCGGTTCGTTTACGGGGATTAGGGTTGGAATGTCGACGATTAAAGGTTTTAATAAGGTTGCAAACAAAAAAATCATTGGTGTAAATGTTTTTGAAATAGTCTCTTCAACGGTCAAAAATGGTGTATTTTTGTTAAATAGCACGTCGACTATGTGTTATTATGCAAAAATCAAAAACAAAAAAATTGTTGAAGCCGATATTGTAAACAAGTCCGACATTGCGTCAAAGTTTGAGGGGGAAAAGTTGTTTGCTTTGAGCGAGGAACAAAATGTACTTAATCTTGAATATGTAAATATTGAGTACTTTGAAAGTCTGGATGAAATGTATTTTGACGCTATTTTGTCAAAGGTGGATGCCAAAGAGGACTTTGTGCCATATTACTTGCAATTGTCCCAAGCGGAAAGGAACTTAAAAAATGAGTAGTTTGGATTTTGTTAAGGCGA
Organism: uncultured Christensenella sp.; assembly: GCA_964455585.1. GTDB lineage: Bacteria > Bacillota > Clostridia > Christensenellales > UBA1242 > UBA11490. The sequence continues at coordinate 41,707 of CAYVXW010000001.1, read as the reverse complement.
GTGATAGGGATATTGATGACATTTTTTTACTAGATAAAGCCGAAAAAGACGCATACTCTTTGGGCACCATTTCATCAATGGTTGTGGACGAAAAGTCGTATACGATGCTTGCAAAAATTGATGGAAAGACGGTTGGCTATGTAAATTTTTCTATTGCCGTTGATGAAGCGGAACTTATAAAAATCGTTGTTGATAGTGGATACAGAAGGCAAGGAATAGCAACCAAACTTCTAGACAAATCGCTTTCGGAACTTAAAAATAGTGGTGTGAAGATTGTGTTTTTGGAGGTTCGGGTGGACAACGAGAGTGCAAAAAAATGTTACGAAAAAATGGGGTTTGAACATTATTTTACTAGACCTAAGTACTACTGTGGCATTGATGCAATGCTATATAGGTTGAAATTTTGATGATAAATAAATTGCATTATGATTTGAGTGGTGAGGGCGAAAAAACGCTTGTATTGCTCCACGGTTGGGGCGTAAATGGCTCGTATTTTTCGCAAGTAAAAAAACAATTTAATACAAAAGCAAAATGTTTGATAGTTGATTTTTATGGATTTGGAGAGTCGGGCGAACCGCCTGAGTACTTTGATACATATGAATATGCCTATCAAATTTTTTTACTTCTAAAACGCTTGGGGGTATCCAAAATTGTGCTTGTGGGGCATTCGTTTGGTGGGCGAGTGGCGATAATATTGTCGTCTATTTTTGATATTGATGTTTGTGGTGTTATGCTTGCGTCCAGTGCGGGGCTTAGGCGATTTAGTATAAAAAGGTCGCTAAGTTTATTTTGCTTTAGGATTACAAGGTTTTTTGTTAAATGTGGGATTATGAAAAAGGATAGATTAAATAAATTTGGAAGTAAGGATTACAAACGGCTTAGCCCGAGCCTTAGGCAGTGCTTTAAGAAAATTGTAAATCAAGACCTTGGATATTTGCTTCCTAATATAAGAGCGGATGTTAGGTTATTTTGGGCAAAGGACGATGGGGAAACTCCAATGTGGATGTGCAAAAAGTTAAAGCGAAAAATTGAAAATGTGAGGGTTTTTGTTTCAAAAACGGGCGGACACTTTGCGTATTTAAAAAGGGGATATGCTTTTCAAAAAGAACTGGATGAACTTTTGGATGTCTAGAATGTTATCACAAAGATAAACAAATAATCATAAAAATATTTATAGTTGGAGAGGGAAATGGTGGTACTTTATAAGATATTTTATGTGTTGTTTGTTTTGGCTATTGAGACGGAATATGCTTTCTCAACTTTATATTTTTCTCAACAATTTGGATATACTTATGCGTCTCTTTGGACGCACTTTGTTAGAGCAACTAAAAAGAGTTTTGCCTTATGGATTTTGTATGCTATAGTTGCAATTTTACTATTGGTAGTAAGTCCCCAAAACATATATTTGTTGTGTGCGCTCCTTATTTTGTCGGGTGGAATTATATTGCTTTCTGGCGATAGGTTTATAGGTCTAAAAAAACTAAAATACACCAAGCGAATAATTAGAATCTTGGTTGTGTTTGGTGTGCTTATTTGTGGGTGTGTTGCTCTTCAAATTATCTACTTTTCTAATCTTTTGTTGCTAATATTTTTGCCACTGATTTTGTTCTTAAATTATGCTATATTGACGCTTACATTTTTGAGCCTTTCTCCAATAGAAAATCTTATAAAAAAGTCGTACGAAAAAAAGACAAAACTAAAACTAAATAGTATGAAAAATTTAGTGAAAATTGGTATAACCGGAAGTTATGGAAAGACTAGCACAAAAGAAATATTGAGTACGATTTTGTCTACAACTTTTTACACTTTTCCTACTCCCAAAAGTTATAATACGCCTATGGGAATAAGCAAGGCGGTGCTTGAAAAATTGGAGCTTTTACACGAGGTTTTTGTATGTGAAATGGGTGCAAAAAAAGTAGGCGAAATAAAAGAACTTTGTGACCTTGTAGATGTGGACTATGGCATTGTGACAACTGTTGGAAGACAACACACAAGTACATTTGGAAGTCTAAATAATATATATCGTACCAAAAAAGAATTGCCCGATTATTTGACGCATAAGTCGTGCGTATTTAATCTAACAAATCGTTATGTTAAGTCTATGTATGATGAGTATGTGGGCAATAAAATTGGTGTATATTATTTTGTGGTTAGGGATAAGAGCGTTAACAAAGTTTTTGTTAAAAAGTGGTGTAAAAATATCAAAAGGTGCACCAATATTGGCAATAAGTGTGTACTTTATGACAATTGCAAGAAAAACAATGTTTGTGCTAAGAACATAAGGTTAGATGAAAATGAAAGCGAATTTGATATTTATTTTGACGGCAAAATAGTGTGTAATGCAAAGACGGTTTTGGTGGGAATACATAATGTTATAAACATTCTTTTGTCGGTCGCAATGGCAAAAATGTTGGGTGTATCTAATGATAATATAAAGGTTGGGATTGAGAATATAAAACAAGTAAAAGCAAGGCTTGAGCGTTTTGAAGGCAAAAGTGGTGCGGTGATTTTGAACAATGGCTACAACTCAAATATTGACTCAGTTGATTACTCTTTGAAAGCGATAAAACTTTATAATAAGCCAAACATTTTGATAGTAACCCCTGGGGTTATTGATTGCAAGAATGCGTTTGAAATAAACAAAACTTTTGGCTCCAAAATTTCGCAAGTGGCAACGGAGGTGATTATTGTAAAAAGGGTAAATAAAGATGCGATTTATACGGGTCTTATGTCAAGCGGATTTGATAAAACAAAGGTGTATTTTGCAAGCAAGTTTGATGAGGTAAAAGGGGTTATAAATAGACTAGGGAGCGACTATGTTGTGCTTATTGAAAATGACTTGCCGGACGGTTTTTTGTGAGTGGTTCTTAGTGGTCGCTTTAGATAAATTTATGTGATTATAAATTTGTCAAATTGGCTTGGATTTGGTTTTTGGTTTTTTGGAAATTTATACAAATAAAATAAGGTGGTTATTATGATTAATTTGGCGGTAATGTTTGGTGGAAAAAGTTTTGAGCACGATATATCCGTTATTACGGGAGTGCAACTTTTGAGCCACGCAAATTTGCCTAACTATAATGTTGAACCTATTTATGTAAGTAAGGACGGAAAGTGGTTTGTGGGAGACGAGTTATTTGATTTGGATAACTTTGCAAATGGGTTTAAAAAGTTAAAAGAAGTGACGCTTTCGCCATCGTCTAAAAGTTTGTATTTGGTGAAGGGTAAGAAACTAAAACACTATAAGGATATAGACACGGCAATCTTGTGTTTTCACGGAGGGCTTGGCGAGGGTGGAGGTATATCGGCGCTATTGGAGCAGGCGTCCATTCCGTATACTTCCGCCGATATGACGGCAAGTGCGGTGTGTTTGGATAAGGCTATATTTAAGTATTTGATGAAGGGACTAAATGTCCCGCATATTGATGGTGAAGTGGTTTTTGAAAAAGACTTTTTGCTTGATGACAAAAAAGTGACTAGTGCTCTATCGGGGCTTGGATACCCACTAATTATAAAGCCCTCAAGGCTTGGCAGTAGTATTGGGATTGAGGTTGCAAAAGACGAGGGGGAACTGCACAAAAAACTTTCAAAAGCGTTTGCGTTTGATAAAAAGGTTTTGGTGGAAAAGTTTGTTGATGTAAAAAAAGAGGTCAATATTGCAATCGTTTCAAACAAGGGTGAAATGGTTTTTTCCAACACCGAGGAGCCTTGCGCTAGTTCTGAAATACTAAGTTTTGATGATAAGTATAGGGAAAATTCGGGCGGGTTTGAGACTATTAAAAGAATTATGCCTGCCAAAATTTCAAAAAGTGTTGAGAATGAAATAAAGGATATTGCGGGTAAAGTTTATAAAAAACTTGACTTATTTGGTGTGGTGAGGTTCGACTTTATTATAGATAAAAATGATAATCTATATATAAACGAAGTCAACACAATCCCCGGTTCAATGTCAAACTATTTGTTTGACAAGGAAAAACTCCCATACGAGGTGCTTATTGAAATGCTTGTGTCCAATGCCACCAAAAGGGCAGTGGAAAATGGTAAAAAGCAAGAGGATTTTGATTTGGATATTTTGAAAAGTGGGCTTAAATTACTTGAAAAATAACGCCCCATAAATTAAAGGTGTGCTAAAAAATCCATAATTAAATATGTACTGAAAAAGAGGTGCTAAAAAACATAATTAAAGAAGTACTAAAAATAGATGTGCTAAAAAAATTCAATAATTAAAGAAGTGCTAAAAAATGTACTAAAAAAGAAAGAAGTTTTGGTGTGTCCTTGATGCGAATCTTCACAAAGTTGTTTGGTTTTTGAAGTGTTTGTTGTCTAGGGGATTAGGCTTCTTTCTTTTTTAACTAAAGCATATATTTTTCGATTGTGGCAAGTATGCTTTTTGTGCCATCGGGAGAGGGTGCCGTGTTGATTTTTGATATGTAATTATTTTTGTTTTTGAGCATTTGGGCGATTGTGCTTGCTAGAGTGCTTGGCGACAAGTTTTCTTCCAAAATATATTCGCAAAAGCCTTTGGATTTGAAATCCTTGGCGTTTAAAATTTGGTCACCACGGCTAGATTTTTTGGAAAGGGGGATAAGAAGCATTAGTTTCTTGAGCGCCAAAAGTTCAAAAATGGTGTTGCTTCCTGCCCTTGAAACAACTAGGTCGGCGACGGCAAAATAATCCTCAATATTTGGAACAAACTCTATTTGGACATAACTGCTTGAGTTTTTGAATTGCTTGTTTGTTTTGCCTTTTCCAACAAGGTGGATTAGGGTGAATTTTTGCGTAAGAGCGGTCAAATTCTCCCATATAATGTTGTTTATCGCTTGCGCGCCTAAACTTCCGCCCGTAATCAAAATTATGGGCTTATTTGTTGTTAGATTGTATTTATTTAAAACATTTTCTTTTTTCCCCAAATAGATTTGTGGGCGAATGGGCGAACCTAAGTATATGGCGTTTTTTCCATATTTATTTGCCGTGGTTTCAAAACTACAACACACAACTTTTGCGTTTTTTGCTATTATTTTGTTTGCTAGTCCCATTGTTATGTCGCTTTCGTGAGTGATGGTGGGGATTTTTAGTTTTTGCCCCGCCAGACATACTGGAATGGATACAAAACCGCCTTTGGAAAAAATTAGATTTGGCGATATTTCTTTTAGTTTCCTTTTGGTAGCTTTGATGCTTGACGCAAGTTTAAATGGTATCATAAGGTTTTTTGGTGTCAAACTCCTTACAAATTTGACGGTAGGAATTTCTACAAAGGTGACTTTGGGATAGTTTTTTAGTATATCTTTCTCCATTCCGTTAGAACCAAAATAGTATATTTTATACTTGTCTTGAAGGCTTTTGATAAGAGACAGGTTTGGCATAATATGTCCGCCCGTGCCACCACCAGTAAATACAATTTTTTTCATACAATCTCCTTATGTTAAATTATTTTATGATGAAAAATAAATTATTATGCTTTGTGTATTTTTATTTGAAAAAATGAATAAAAATAAAATAAAGTAGTGTGTGTTAAAAAATGACCAAACAAAGCAAATTATTTGGAATTTGGTTTTTTTTGTGATATAATTGATTTTGGAAATGTTTAAAATAAGGGAGAAAAATTTTGGCTGAGAATTACAAGAGTAAAGATATAGTTGTTTTGCAAGGGCTTGATGCGGTAAGGCTTAGACCCGGAATGTACATTGGAACAACGGGGGTCAAGGGGCTTCACCATTTGCTTTGGGAAATTGTAGACAACTCAATTGACGAAATTGCAAACGGCTTTGGCGACAAAATTACTATTACTATCCACACCGACAATAGTGTTACGGTAAAGGATAATGGTAGAGGCATACCAGTTGACAAACATCCAACTCTAAAAATAAGCGGTGTTCAAGTCGTATTTACCCAACTTCACGCGGGTGGTAAATTCAATAACTCAAACTATGCTTATTCGGGCGGTCTTCACGGTGTTGGTGCAAGTGTTACAAATGCACTTAGTGAGTGGCTAAAGGTTGAAGTTTGCAAAGACGGATTCAAATATTTTATGGAGTTCAAGACGGTTAAAAAGGGCAAAGATAAATATTCGGGCGGTGTTCCTGTGGCACCACTTGAGTGCTTGGGTCCAACAAAGGAAACGGGTACAACAGTTACTTTCAAACCTGACAAACTTATATTCAAAGACGCTCTCTTTGATAGGGATACTATTGCAAAGAGGGTTAGAGAACTTGCATTTTTGAATAAAGGGATAACCATTGAACTAATAGACGAAAATCAACCCGAGGAAATGGGGGATAGGGTAAGAGTGTATAAATATACACACGGATTGAAGGAATTTATATCTTACCTTAACGAAAAAAATACACTTATATACAAAGACCCAATCTATATTGAGGCAAAGACCGACTTGGTTGAACTATATTGTGCTATTCAACACGTAGACTTGTATTCCGAAAATGTGTTTAGTTATGTAAACAACATTCCTACACCTGAGGGCGGAATGCACGAAACGGGACTAAAGAGCGGAATTACAAAAGCGTTTAATGAAATTGCAAGAAATATGGGGCTTTTGAAAGAAAAAGAGCAAAACTTGCTTGGCGAGGACTATAGGGAAGGTATGACGGTTGTCCTTGCAATAAAGATGAAAAATGTTCAATTTGAGGGACAAACAAAGACCAAACTAGGAAATCCTGAGGCTAGACCCGAGGTTGAAAATATTATCTATGAAGGTCTTATAAATTACGCAAACCAAACCAGTAGCAAACAAACTTTGACTGATATTATAAACAAAGCCAAGGGTGCTGCCAAGGTTAGGGATGCGGCAAAGAGAGCAAAAGAAATTACTAGACAAAAAAATAGCGTAGACACATATTCGCTTGTAGGAAAGTTGTCTAGTTGTACAGGAAGAAATCCTTTGCTAAATGAGGTGTTCATTGTAGAGGGTGATAGTGCGGGCGGAAGTGCCAAACAAGCAAGGGATAGGTCGTTCCAAGCCATACTTCCTTTGCGTGGAAAACCGCTAAATGTAGAGAAAAAGAAACTATCACAAATACTTGAAAACGAAGAAATTAGAACGATGATTTCTGCTATCGGTACGGGAATTGGTTCGGACTTTAATATTGAACATCTAAAGTATAACAAAATTATTATTATGGCGGATGCCGACCAAGACGGTGCGCATATTAGAGCAATACTTTTGACTTTCTTTTATAGGTATATGCGTGAACTTATTAATACCGGTCACGTGTATGTTGCTATAGCGCCACTATACAAAATTTACAAAAAGAATTTTGAAAAATATGTTTATGACGAAGAAGATTATGATGATGTCGTAAAAGAAGCGGGGGCGGGCTACTCGGTTACAAGATTTAAAGGTCTTGGAGAAATGTCTGCCGAGCAACTATGGGAAACCACAATGGACCCCGCAAAAAGAGTGCTAGTTCGTGTGACAATTGACGACCTTGCCGATGCCGAAGAAATGATTACAACCCTTATGGGCGACAACATTGAAGCAAGGAAAAAGTATATTACGGCAAATGCAAACTTTAATAGAGTAGATTTATTTGAAACTAGGAGTAAGAAAAATCATGGCTAAAGATGACGAATTGAAAGATAAAAATACTACTCCTAAAAAAGGAGCGGTAAAAAAAGATTTATTTGCAAACCGTTCTGGAAGCGAACAAGAAAGCAAAACAAAAAAAGATATAGAGCCAAAAGCCGAGCAAGTAACTATTGAGGATGTAAAGCCTCAAGAAAAGACGGCAACAAAGCCAAAGTCAAGCACAAAGTCAAAAAAATTGGATATGGACAAGCCTTTGGACGAACTAACCGAAGAGGATATAAATAACTTGACCTTAAGTCTTACGTCCATTGGTGACGAATCCAATGAAGATAGTGCTATGCAAACTGAAGAAGAGGGCGAAAAGAAGCCAAGAACTAGGAAAAGTAAAAAGGTTCAAAGGGACATAACTTTGGAAGATTATAACACAAATTATGTAACTAAAACATTGTCTCAAACCATTCACGACAGTATGATTCCATATAGCGAATTTGTTATTATGGACAGAGCCCTTCCTCGTGTAGAGGATGGACTAAAGCCCGTTCAAAGAAGGGTGCTTTATAGTATGCTAGAAGTTGGCGTGCTTCCCGATAGACCATTTAAGAAGAGTGCTAGTATTGTCGGAGAGTGTATGGGTAAATATCACCCACACGGCGATACAAGTATTTATGAAACATTGGTTAGAATGGCACAACCATTTAATATGCGTGAGCCACTTGTAAACGGACACGGAAACTTTGGCTCGGTCGATGGCGATAGTGCCGCTGCGATGAGGTATACCGAGGCAAAACTTACACCACTTGCGTTGGAACTATTGAGGGATTTGGAAAAAGATACGGTTACTTGGGGACTTAACTTTGACGATAGGCTAAAAGAACCAAACACCTTGCCGGGAAGATTTCCTAACCTACTTGTAAATGGTTGTCAAGGTATTGCGGTTGGACTTGCAACAAATATTCCAACTCACAACCTTGCCGAAGCCTGCAATGCGGTTATTGCATATATTGACAACAAAAATATTACTCTTGAAGAACTTATGAAAGTTATGCCCGCACCGGATTTTCCTAGTGGTGGATATATTCTTGATAGCAGTGACCTTGAGGGTGTTTATAGAACCGGTAAGGGTAAAATTTATATTAGGTCAAAAATTAGCATAGAAAATGCCGATAACGGAAGGAAGAACATTGTTATAAACGAAATTCCTTATCAAGTAAATAAGGCAAGTATGCTTATGAAAATTGCCAAATATCGTGATGCAAACCCAACAGGACCACTTAGTGGAATTGCCGAAATTGTGGACGAGTCGGATAGATTTGGAACAAGAGCGGTTATCAAACTTAAAAAAGATGCAAAAATCAATGCGATTTTGAATACTTTATATAAATATTGCGATGTTCAAACTACTTTTGGTGCCAACATTGTAGCCATTGCCGACGGAAAACCTAAGCAAATGGGGCTAATTGAAATTCTTGATTATTATGTAAATTATCAACAAAAAGTAATATATAATAGAACCAATTATGACCTAGAAGAGGCGCTTAAGAAAGAGCATATTTTGGAAGGGCTACTTATTGCAATTAGAAATATTGACGAAGTCGTTAGGATTATTAAGTCAAGCAAGAGTGTAACCGACGCTAAAATAAAACTTATTAGCACCTTTGAACTAGACGAAATTCAAGCGCAAGCAATCCTTGATATGAGACTGGCAAGACTTACAAACCTTGAGGTAAACAAACTTATTACCGACCTAAATAGACTAAGGGATTTGATAAAGAGGTATACGGCGATTTTGAAGAGCCCAACTTTGCAAATGAAGGTTGTAAAATCCGAACTTCAAGAAATTGTTAAAGAGTATGGAAATCCAAGAAGAACCAAGATTTTGAGTGCAGAAGAGCACTTTGAGGATAGTGGTGCAGTGCTTGAAAGCATTGAAAATGAGGATGAAGATATCCAAACATTCCATATTATTGCAACTCCAGTTGGAACGCTAAAATCGGTTAACCTAAAGAGTTATAACTTGGTCAACAAGGAACTTGGCTCTAGCCCAACTACTGCCGAAATTCCTGCAATTAGTTTTAAGGTGGACGACAACAAAGATGTTTGTGTATTTACAAACAAAGGTAATTGTGTGAGGGTGCCTGTAAAATCTATTGCCGAGTGTAAGTTTAGAGACAAGGGAACTCCGCTATTCAATCTTGCAAAGAACGTTACAAAAGACGAACTTATTGTGGGAATGCTAGAAATTGAGCCTACAATGAAAGATACAAACCTTATCTTTGTTACAAAGTCGGGACTTGTAAAAATTTCTAAAGCAACCGATTATTTGTCTACAAAGCAAGTTATAACGGCTATTAAACTTGCCAAAGGTGATGAGGTCGTAGCGGTTGAGTTCTATAACCCAGACAAAAAACTTGCAATATTTACCGCACTTGGAAATGCTGTAAAGATTAAGACCGACGATATGCCAGTGTCATCAAGAACGGCACAAGGCAACAAGGGTATGGCAGTAGACAAAGCCGATATGGTTGTGTCCGCAATGCAAGTTGCAATTAGTGATGCATTTACTTTGTTCCAAAGTGATGGACACGCAAAAATCCTTAAACAAAGCGAAGTAATGGATAGTGCAAGAAATAGAAAGGGACTTTCGTACTTGGGCGCAAAATCAAAGAATGCAACCCTTGTATACGCTAGTGTTCTTAGCACAAAAGTAAACTATGCCGTAGAAACTTTGGATAGCAAACTTACATTTGTTCGTAGCAATGCAATGCCAATTGATACTAGAACTGGCAATGGAAAGGCTATTGTTAAGGAAAAAATAAAGAGGGTTTATCCTTTTAAGGAAAGTTAATAGAGTTATATAAATGATATGGTGCTAGTTTGCCATATCATTTTTTGTTATTAGTGGGGTATATATTTTAAGTTTGGGTGGTTATGCCTTTTCTCGACAAAAGAGCCATTTTAGTGTCAAAAATACAAGTACTTTTTTTGAAGAAATCCAAGTATGATAAAGTATAATAAAGGAGTGCTAAATGAAATTTTTGGTCGTTAAAAAAAAGTGGCTAGCATTGCTACTTGTGGCAGTGATTAGTATGGTGATGCTATCAATAAACTTTGGGGGCGGTGCAAGTGCACAGGTGTTTTTTGGAACTGCTCCAAGGCTTGTTCCCATCTATTCGGTTGATACCGATGAGAAAAAAGTTGCAATATCTTTTGACACCGCTTGGGGTGCGGACAAAACGCTTAAAATTATTGAAATTTTGAAGGAGTACAAGGTAAATGCAACATTTTTTATGGTAGGTTTTTGGGCGGAAGATTATCCCGAAATGGTAAAAGCGGTTGATGAAGCAGGCATAGAAATTGGAACACATAGCAACACTCATCCCGATTTTACTACACTTAGTGAAAGCGATATGAGGCTAGAACTTGAAACTAGCATAAAGACTATCACGGCTATCACGGGCAAAGAAATTAAACTATTTCGAGCACCATACGGGGCGTATAACAACACTATGCTAAACTTGACCGAGAGTATGGGGCTAAAGACTATTCAGTGGAGTGTGGATACCCTTGATTGGAAAGGCTATAGCGGAGTGGATATTTGTGAGCGAGTTATGGGCAAGGTTCAAAACGGGAGCATAATACTTTGTCACAACAACGCCGACCATGTGCTTGATGCTTTGCCTTTAATGCTAGAGCGTTTGCTAAATGCGGGCTATGAGGTTTGTGCCGTTGGCGACCTAATAATGGAAGAAGACTATTATATAGATAATCTTGGCATACAAAGAAAAAATAATTAGGTGTTTTAAGGAGAAGAAAAATGGATTACAATTTGCTAAACAATAACAGAGTAAGTATTGCGGGAGAGGTGGTAAGTGATTTGAAGTTTAGTCACGAAAGTTATGGCGAAAAGTTTTATGAACTAAGCCTAAAAGTGGCTAGACTATCCGATATTTTTGATATTATCCCCGTCACAATTAGCGAGAGGCTAATGATTGACAACAAGATTTCGCTGGGGTCAAAGATATCCGGAACGGGACAATTTAGGAGTTATAACAAACTCGATGACGGAAAAAGTAAACTTATGCTCACCGTCTTTATGCGTGAACTTTTGCCATATGTCGAGGGGGACAATCCTAATGTTATAGATATAGTTGGTTATGTGTGCAAAGAGCCTGTTTTTAGAACGACGCCATTTAAGCGAGAAATTGCCGATGTGCTAATTGCGGTAAACAGGAGTTATAACAAAAGCGATTATCTTCCTTGTATTGCATGGGGAAGAAATGCAAGATTTGTAAATAACTTGTGCGTGGGCGACAAGGTTTCGGTTAGCGGAAGGATACAAAGTAGGGAGTATCAAAAGAAAATTGGTGACGAGGTTATTACAAAAACCGCCTATGAAGTAAGTTTAAATAGGGTTGAGGTGCTAAAGGAAACTACCGATGTTGACACTGTTTTAACCTCGGTTGGCGTGCTAGAAAATTATTATGTTAGATAGGGTTTTGCAAATATAGATTGTATTTTTTAGTTTTTTGTGTTAATATAAAAGGGTAAAAATATTAAAATGTGATTTTTAAGGGGCGTTATGCAAGAAATATCTAACCTAAGGGAACTGAAAAAAAGACAATATTTACTTTATGTAATCATTATGTTAAGTTTGTTTTTGGTAATGCTAACATATACGATTATTTGGAGTGTGGTTTTTAATAAAAACTATGGCTCTTTTGTGAGTGTTGAAGCCGAGGTCGTTGCACTAAAAAACGAAGACGATAGTGTTTATGGCTACGCCTTGGAATACTTTGATAGTGTAAATGGAGTTGAAATTAAAAACAACACCACGAACTATGCAAACTCTAGTAGCGTTGGCAAAAAAATCACTATCTATTATGATAGCGAAAATCCAATGGTGGTTACTGACCACCTTAGTAGTGGAAGGTATTTGCTTCCAATTATTACTTCGGTTTACGGGGTGGTGAGCATCGTTCTAAGCATACTATTCTTTACTTCTTTTTACGGAAAGAATAGTACTATGCAAACATTGCAAAAAGACCAAAGTTTAGCCGAAAATAGAAGAAAAAGAATGTCGGAAATAACGGGAACAATTATAAAGAATAAAAATAAGGTTATAAGGAATAAATAAGTATTATAAATAACCAAAGTTTAAAAAAGTGCCACTAATCAAAGTGACACTTTTATTTTTTATAAAGTGGTTTTATTTCCTCTTTTTTCTAATGACTACATAACTTGTTATAATCACACCTAACAAAACTACCGATACACATATTACTATTATTAGTACAACTTTTGTGTCGTCTAGTTTGTCCATATCTAGATATTCGGTTAGGATGTAGCCCTCGGTGGTTTTTTGGTTTTTGTCGGTGTAAACAACTTTTGTGTATTTATCATCTTTTGAATATTCGGCAACGTACACCCTGTCGCCATTTTCTAGTGCAATTAGTTCTTCCTTTTCGTCTTCGCTAGTTGAATTGAAAATGGAAATTTTGGATACCCCAATTGCTTTGATTGTAGCGTTGTTTGCTTGGACTTTGCTTATTACTTTGTTGTCATTTTTTACTATATCCGCATTGAATATATATCCAATTTGTCCCTCAAATTCGTATTTATAAAAGGTTTTGTCGTCAATACTTATTGGATATTTGCTAGATACATTTAGTACCGTTTTGTGGTCTAATTCGCCCACTTTTATAATGCTTCCATTATATTTTAGTAAAGTAGGGTATTTGTATATTGGAACAATTTTGTTTATTGTAATTACATTTGTTTGCGATGGGGTCACGGTTGCAATGTCGGTATTTTGTTTGTTTACATATCCCGTCGTTAGGATGCCGTTGTTTTTGAATAACACTCTATATTCGGTTTCGGTTTCCTCAATGCCAATACATTCGGTAACGCTTCCGTCTAGGTTATAAGGTGTTCCTATTTGGTTTGGATATTCAAAAATTATTTGAGTGGCTTTTTGTGTGTTCCAAGAAACCGTTCTAGTGTTTTTTAGTTTTAGTGCTATTGGGTCGGAGGAGAGTGGGGTGGATGATGCGATGTCTTGGAATGTGAATGGTGCAGTTATTTTGTCAAAGTCAAACTTTACCAAACATTGTCTTTGTGCATCAAACCCGAACATTATTCTGGTTGCAATATCAAAATAAATGTCGTTTAGACTATCAAGTTTGTTGCTTTCTACGCCCTCTATTTGGTTAAGACTATATGTTTCGTCTTCAGCATTATTTTCAATTTTGAAAATTTTGATAGAACCATTATGTAAGCCATAAATATGGCTATAGTCGCAAGTAATTGAAGAAAACTCGTTTGTGCTTGTGCTAGCAATAACATCGCCAATATTGGATAGTAGATACAATTTTTGTTTGCTATAAATAACTAAATTGTTTGAAGATTTTAGACAAACGATTTTTGTGTTCGCGTCGGTTTCAATGGCTAATTCGCATTTTTCTTGAATGCCATTTGGGGTGATGAGTAATAATTTGCTATTTACATAGTCAATTGCGTATACAACATTTTTGTATGACGATATAGACGAAATTGTGCTAGTAGTACTATACTTTTTTGCAAACGAGTATGCGATGCTTCCGTCATTTGTTACGCTTGGCGTGTATTTGATTATTGATGAAACATTTTCGTCATTTGTGGATACAAAGTATAGGTTTAGGTCTTCGTCCAAAGTTGGGCAAGCGGGGTCCTCAAATAGTTTTTCGTTGCCAGTGACGCTAGTATCAATGTATGTGGTTGTGTTTTGGATGGTGTCTATAATATGTACCGAATTGTTACCTTTGTCGGTTACAATTAGGTTTGAACCCGACAAAACTATTCCACTTGCACCGTCAAACCTTCCTTTGTCCTTACTATTGCTACAAATCAAGATTTTATTGGAATTTAGAACAAAGGAGACATTATTATTTTCGGATTTTTCTTCAATAAAGTATTCTTGTATTTTTCCGTTGTCTTGGCGGTCGGCAACATAGATTTTATCGCCATAATAATCAAAATTTGCTATTTGCAAACGAACCTTGCTTATCGGGTCGTCCGACCTTGAAGTAACAGGGGATTGCTCGTTAGATAAACTTGTGCCTTTGTACAAAAACAAGTTTTCTAACCCAAATATTACCACATATTCTTGGTCGTCAAAATAGAATGTATCTATCTTTGTAAATGGTCGGTTGTTTATCTTCTCGGCAAGGGCAGTTTCCTTATAACCCAGTTTATAAAGGGTTGTAACCGATGAATTTTCGCAAATAATGTATGCGTTTTTGTCGTTTATGGCTAGGTCGGTTGTGTTTTTTAGTTTGTTGTTATTAAGTGTTTTGATTGGATTTTCCTTTGGCTCAAGGGTTAAAGTATATTCGTTTAGGGTAAAGGTGTCGTTGTCAATGTAGCCAATGTAAACCAAGTGGCTATCTACATACACATCAACGGCTTTTATTTCGCTAGTAAAATTAATACCCGAAATGTAAGATTGTGAAGTTGGATTGCTTGTATCCAAAACGCTAATCCCGTTTTTGTCTGCCACAAGTAGTTTGTCATCCACAAAATTGATAGATAAAAGGTTTTCAAATCCATCGACTGTTGTGTATGTTCTTGTTTCCTTATTAAATAATGTCACCGTCGCATCAGAATTTGAATATGCGATATGGTTTTCGTTTACGGCAAGAAGGGAAATGCCTTCTAGGTTTTTGTAATCAAGAATGCCGTCGGTGTATATAGTTTCTATACATATATCGTTCTCGGGCTCGGTTTGGGCAAATACGCTTAGGCTATTTGGAGCAAAAAACAGTCCAAATAAAAGTATAAAAGTTGCCATAACAAATTTCTTCATTTTTTACTCCTTTGTATATGTTTAAATTTTAGCAATTTTTACTTATTTTGACAATGATTTTGCCTATCTATTTTAATAATTTCAAAGTAAAATTTATCCAAATTTCTAATTTTTTTAAAAAAATTTTTGCTCTTATTAATTACTTAAGTAATTAAAATTGAACAAATTTTACAAGTTATGAAAAATTTTTACAAAAAAATGACACAAAGTTTTGACTTAGTGCTTTTTTCTAAAGTATACTATAGGTGCGGACTGAGAAAGGAGGACTTTATGAAATATTACAGCAGATCGGCTTTGTCTATTTATAGGTATCTAGAAACAATGTCAAAGTCTTTGGATAAAGTGGTTCTTGATATTGGAAAAGGAAGTGGCAAGGTGTCTTGCAAAAACTATCAAACAACACATTTGCAAACAAGTAAAATGATAAAGTTGATGGATAGAAAACGCAAACTTGTTAATTTGAAGGTTGTGGTGGAAGAGTGCTTGGCAGGGATTCCAGAGGATAGCCGTAGGATATTGTCGCTATTTTATATGGATGGAATTACCGCAAACCTAATATCCCAATTGCTTGGTGTTAGCCTAAGAACTTTCTTTAGGCAAAAAACAAAAGCCCTCGATAGTTTTTGTTTTGAACTAGACAAGCGTGGATATGGGAAAGCGTTCTTTGAAGAAGAATATTCTTGTGAAAAATGGTTTTCGTCCGTTTATGCCGATATGCTTACAAAAAATCTTGAAGAAGACGATTGTCCAAACGGGATTATAATTAGGGCAATGCTTGGGGATATTATAAAAATACGGCCATTTAGCAATACATATGTCTAATATCTTTCGATAATCTTTTCTTTTCGCTCTTTTGGGGCACGGGATTTGTGGGATAATGGGACATATAGTATAAATAGAATTGCAAGACAGGGGATAAATAGCAAAACCATAATGGCAATACTACTTGAGTTGCTAAGTGGAGAAAGGGTATCATATTTTGTATCGTCAAAAACCGAAACTTCTTCGGTGTTTGGGTATATGGGGGATGCGGACTTTAGATATTGATTGTAAATATATCCTTTTTCGCCATTGTACACAACATAATACCACGTTGTTCCGCCAAAATCTATAACCTCCTCCGAAAACACTCTACCAATAAAGGTTATGTTTGTTTCGCCTTTGGGGATGGTGGAAATAATATTGCTTGCAGTAGACCTAGTGGTTGGTGTTTTTCGCAAATTGCAATTGCTACCAACAACTAAGTTTATGTTTACGGGATATGGTGTAGTAGGGTTTCCTGACACGGGGACTACATCATTCTTTTTTACATATCCTATAACACCATTGTAATTTACCTTGTAATCTTCGCTACCCTCGCTTATTATTTCTACAAAATAGGTTTTTTCAATAACGCAAAGCACATTGTCTATGGAGTTGTCGGTGGTGGTGAATTTGTATAGATTTACATTTCCGTCCACGATTCTTGCATATCTATAGTCGCTAGCATAAACAACCGAAACGCTTGGTTTTGCAAAGATAGAAAATATTAAGATAATTAGAATTAAAGCAATTTTCATATATAAATAATAGCCTAAAGTGGCTATTTATCAAACAAAACGAAAAATAAAATAATTACGCAATTTAAACTATTTGGAGGTAAAATGACGAAAGACGAAATTGTAGGTAGGCTAAACCGAATTTTGAATGAAGAAAAACGGCGAAAGCGGTATAACAAAATAGACAAATATAATGCGGGCGAAGTGGTTCACGAAAAGCAACTTGAATTTCACAAGTGCTCCGCGCAAAATAGATGGGTGTTTGGCGGAAATAGAAGCGGAAAGACCGAGTGCGGTGCGGTGGAAACTGTTTGGTATGCAAGGGGGATTCACCCTTACAAAGAAAATAAGCCAAAAGACGGGTGGGTGGTGTCGCTTAGCCAACAGGTTCAGCGTGACGTGGCACAAGGGAAAATACTAGAGTATCTAAAGCCCGAGTGGATAGAAGATATAACTATGATATCGGGCAAAAAGTCAAGTGCTACCCAAGGGGTTATTGATACAATTTATGTCAAAAATGTCTTTGGTGGAGTTAGTAAAATTGGCTTTAAGAGTTGCGACCAAGGCAGGGAAAAATTTCAAGGAACATCGCTTGATTACGTGTGGTTTGACGAGGAACCTCCCGAGGATATTTATATTGAATGCAAGATGAGAGTGCTAGATAGAAAAGGCGAGGTATATGGGACAATGACACCGCTAAAAGGACTAACGTGGGTGTATGATAGGATTTATCTAAACGAAGCCAAAGACCCCGACATTTGGTATATCCAAATGAGTTGGGAAGATAATCCGTATTTGAATAAAGACGAAATAAGAAAGTTGGCGGGAGTAATGAGTGAAGAGGAGTTGAACTCCCGAAAGTATGGAAATTTCTTGTCGGGTACGGGAATGGTGTATAGCGAGTTTGACATATCCAAAAATGTGATAGAGCCCTTTGATGTGCCAAAAAGTTGGTATGATAAAATTTCCATTGACCCTGGGCTAAAAAATCCACTTAGTTGTCACTGGTATGCGTGCGATTTTGACGGAAACATTTATGTTATAGCCGAGCATTATGAGCGTGAAAAACCTATAGATTATCACAGTGAAAAGATAAAAGAAATTTGTGAGCGTTTGGGTTGGCAAAAAGTAAACGGCAAGTATGAGGCGATAATAGATAGTGCCGCAAATCAAAAAACTTTGGCGGGGCTAAAGAGTGTGACCGAACTATTTTATGAAAACGGGATTGCTACAAACCCTTATGTAAACAAAGATTTGTTTTCGGGAATTAATAGGGTCAAGTCGTACATATGCAATGCAAATGGCGAGAGAAAACTATTTATTTTCAAAAATTGCGTAAATATGATAAGAGAAATAAAGGGGTATTATTGGGGTAATCACGATGCACCAATAAAAAAAGACGATCACGCAATGGATGATCTTAGATATTACATAATGAGTAGACCAGAAAATAGGATAAAGGAGGAGAAAGCCAAAAAGTCGATAATTACCAAAGATAAAGAGCGTCTTATTAAAAATTTGAGGCTACAAAGATTAAATAGTGAAAACTTTAAATAACTGCAAGTGGGGATAAATACTTGGAGTTATTTTTTGTGAGGCAAAAATGAAGAAAGTAAGTAATAAGAAAATTGAAAAAGCGTTGCTTGACAAAGCCCTAGGCTATGAAACAAAAGAAGTCGTGGAAGAATATGGGCTAGCGGGCGACGAACTAGTTTTGCAAAAACGGAAGACTAGTGTAAAAACATATCCACCCGACCTATCGGCTTTGCAAATGTTGCTTGAAAGGCGAGGTGAAGGGGATTTGTCTACACTAACCGACAAAGAACTAGAGGAAGAAAAGAAACGATTAATAAAACTATTAAAGGAGGAAAAATGAAAATAGAAAATGTTAGCAAAAAAATTAGGTGCGAAATTCCTAATTGCAAGGGTATGGCTACAGTAAAAATAGTAAAAGAAGGTTTTTTAAGAACGGCGGGACTATACCTTTGTGAGGACTGCGAAAGGGCACTATATAAGGAACTAGCAAAGCGTGTTGTGCCAAAAAGTCCAACAAACGTATTTAATAAAACAAAAGGGAGCAATAAAAAATGATGGCGGAATATATAGATGACAAAGACATAGTTGCAGAAGTGCTTGACGATTTTCACAAAAGACAATCGGAGCGAAAATTCTATGAGGCAAATTGGCAACTAAACATAAACTTCTTTATTGGAAATCAATATTCATATATCACGCCTAATGGCGATATTATGGAGACGGGAAAACAATATTTTTGGCAAGAAAGGGAAGTATATAATCACATTGCAAATATTATTGAAATTAGACAAGCAAAACTATCTAGAGTGAGGCCGTCACTTACTGTTGTTCCTTTTTCGGATGACGAAGGGGATGTGGCTTGTGCAAAGACTAGCAAAAAGATTTTGAAAGCCGTAAGCCATAACAAAAATATTAGTAGGCTACTTGCTCAAGGTACTATGTGGAGCGAGATTTGCGGAACAGTTTTTTATAAAATTGATTGGAACAATGATGGCGGAAGAATTATTGGAATGGATGAAAAGAAAAATACGATTAGAGAGGGCGATATTGACATAAGCGTTGTTAGTCCGTTTGAAATCTATCCCGATAGCAACACCTATAATAATATTGACGACTGTATGTCAATTATTTATGCTAGAACTTTTCATAAAGATGCCGTCAAAAATATTTGGGGCATTGATTGCGAGGGAGAGGACATAAATGTTTACACCCTAGATAGCATTACAAGCGCAGGCGGGCTAGGATATACATCAATGTCTAGTGCGGTGGCAAAAAAACTAAAAAAAGACCAAGTTTTGGTGCTTGAAAAGTATGAAAAGCCTACTATTGAATATCCAAACGGCAGGTTTATTATTGTTGCCGGCGACAAACTGGTTTATATGGGCGAATTGCCATATATAAACAAGGAAGACGGAAAGCGTGGTTTCCCGTTTGTAAAGCAAGCGTGCATAGCCTCTCCAAATTGTTTTTGGGGCGGGAGTGTTGTGGAAAGGTGCATTCCTATCCAAAGGTCATTCAATGCAGTAAAAAATAGAAAGCACGAGTTTTTGAATAGGCTTACTATGGGAATCCTTGCAGTGGAGGACGGCTCGCTTGATATTGAGAACTTGGAAGAAGAGGGCTTGTCTCCGGGGAAAGTTTTGATATATCGTCAAGGCTCGGATGCTCCAAAAATGCTATCTAATACATCGGTGCCTATAGATTTTCAATATGAGGAAAATTCGCTTTTGAGCGAGTTTACAAATGTATCGGGGGTTAGCGACTTGCTTAATGGAAGTCTTTCTATGTCAAATGCTAGTGGTGTGGCTTTACAATTGCTTATTGAACAGGATGACATAAAGTTGCTATCTAGTTCGGAAGAACTAAAAAATGTTGCAAAAGATATGGCAAAACATATTTTGAGGCTATACAAACAATTTGCACTAACCGAACACACAACTAGAATAATTGGTGACAATGGCACGGTGGAACTTTTCTATTGGAAAGGAAGCGATATAAATAGCGAAGACATTGTATTTGAAACTGAAAGTGAACTAAACGAAACCCTTGCACAAAAGCGTAGTATGATATTTGAAATACTAAAAGCAGGGCTTTTGGAAGACGAAAATGGAAGGCTAAGTAGCAGTATGAGAGCAAAGGTTCTTGAGCAACTAGGCTTTGGTGTTTGGGAGAATAGCCAAGATATGAACGCATTGCAAATTGGAAATGCAAACAAAGAAAATATTGAAATTGTGTCTACATTAAAAAAGTTGTTGCCAAAGGAAATTGACGACCATGAATTGCATATCAATGAGCATATTGCCTTTATGCTTGGCGGGGATTATGAAAGAGCCAAGGCGAGAAACGAAAAAATTGAGGAACTTATGCTTGAACACATAAGAAATCATAAAAAATATTTAAAAATAACAAACGAAATAAATAATAATGGAGAATAGATATATGAAAGAAGAAATTAAAAAAATTGGAGAACAACCTAATACAAATGATGCTTATGCTGTAGCGACGGGAATGGAAAATGAAGTTAGTCATTGTGACGGCTCTCCTGTGGGCAAATTCAAAAATGCCGACAAACTTTTGGATGCTTATAACGAGTTGCAAAGTGAGTTTACTCGCAAGTGTCAAAGGCTTAGTGAGGCAGAGAAAAAACTGCAAGAGGTGGAAAGTGGTGAAAGTTCTAGGGTGACACCATCTAATAATCCTCAAATTGATTTTGCTTGGAACAAAAATATAAAAGAGTTTTTGCAGTCTCACAAATTTGCGGGTTCTTTTGCCGAAGAAATAACAAATGAACTTATTAAAGATGAAACTTTAAGGCTTGCCGAAGACGGATTAGAAAAAGCATATTTTAGGGTGCTAGACAAAAACTTCGTGTCAAAAGAAGACCTTGCAAACGACCAGAATTTTCTGGAAAATCACATTTATAATAACGAAGAAATTAAACAAAAAATAATAAAAGAATATGTTTCTTCACTACAAAAAATGCAAAGCCCCATAACCCTAATGACGGGCGGATATGACAAGGGTGCAAGCGGAAACAAAAATATTACATCCTTGGAAGATGCAAAAAAGTATGTTGAAAATATGTTCAAATTTTAGGAGGAAAAATGATAACATTAACTACTGCGGACAACGCACTAAAAACAATTTATTTAGGAGTGATTGGAAACCAACTAAATGTTGGCGCAAACCCACTTCTTACAAAAATTAAACAAACTACAAATAATGTATACGGCAACGAGGTTAGAAAGGCAACTTCATATGGAATGAGTGGTGGAGTAACTGCCGGAAGCGAAGATGGTGCTTTGCCGGGTGCTTATAGCAAGGGATACGAGCAATTTGTTGCAACGCTTAAAAACCTTTATGGCACAATTGAAATTTCCGACAAGGCTATTAGAAGTTCTCAAAATAGTGCAGGTGCTTTTGTAAACCTATTAAACGACGAAATGGAAAGTTTGGTAAAGTCTAGCACTTTCAATTTGGGAAGAATGTTATATGGTGACGGTACGGGAATTATAGCATCGGTTGATGATGTCGCCGATTCGGGCGAAACCGAAATTACGGTTGACAATGTTAAAAATCTTATGGAAAGGCTAGCGTTTAGATTTGTTGGCTCAAATGGTCAATACGTAAACGACACTGTTTATGTTATGAATGCAATTGATAGAGCGGGCAAAAAGGTTACCTTGGACAAGGCACTTAGTCAAGAAGCAAGCGATTTTAAGTTGGCTACTATCAACGGTCTAAATAATGAAATTACTGGACTTGGAAAAATAATTGGTGACAAGGGCGAACTTTATGGCATCAATAGAGCAAACAATGCTTGGATGAAATCTTACATAAAAAACAATGTTGGTGCACTTACCGAAACTGTAATGCAATCGGTAATTGATAGCATTGATGAAACTAGTGGCGGAGAGGTAGACTACATTGCTTGTTCGTCCGCCGTTAGAAGAGCATATCAAGAAGAACTAAGTACATATAGAAGAAACGTGGATGTTATGAATCTTCAAGGTGGATTTAAGGCACTATCATTTAATGGTATTCCTGTGGTTGCGGATAGGTTTGTTGCGGACGATACAATGTATTTGCTAAACACCAAAGACTTTGAACTTTGTCAACTTTGCGACTGGCAATGGCTAGAGGACAATGAGGGTAAAGTAATTAGACAAAAAGAGGGATATCCAGTGTACACTGCCACTCTTGTAAAGTATGCCGAACTACTTTGCAATAGACCAAATAGTCAAGCAAAATTAACGGGCATTACTGGTGCGTAATAAACCAATTTTGTAATACAATTATTAAGATTTTATGCGATGAATTTTGGCGTACAATTTATGCTTAATTTATATGCAAAAATGTAGGTGTATTTAAAATGCCGGAGGTGACAAAAAATCACCTCCGGTAAATTTTTTTAAAAGTGTGGAACTGGGTATGAGAATAGAAATAGAAAGTGATGTATTTGATATTGTAAATAGAATAAAAGAAATTGATGATGGTTACAAAATTATGCTTAATTTAAAAACAGGTAGACTAGAAGTTCATAACACAAAACAACAAAATACATTTTGTTTTGTGATAAATGGTGATAGTTTGGATGAAAGGGTTATTGATAAAATTTATTCTACTTTATCTAGCAATATTGACAATATAATGGAAGAAATTGACAATAACAACCAACTTATTGAGAAAAAGAGTAGGGATAAACTAAAAGACTATACCGATTATATGTCTAGAGAAATTTATAGTTTTTCGAGTAATTCAAGCAAGGCATATGATTTTAAAAAGGCATTTTGTGCAAAGTGGAGGTGATAAATAATGATTGTAAAAAAGATATTAAAGTGTGCATCGGAACTTGTTGAAGATAGTGATTTGGTCAAGTATTTTGACGGTGACAAGACTATCACAATAGACGAAAATGAAGTCCAAAAAATGGTTACGGCACTCAATATGGCAATTAGTAATGTGTCGGCAAATTACATAAATGTTTGCAGTAGAGTAAAGGTAAAAAGTGTAGATAAATTTATTAAACTGAGTGACATTTCAAGCGAGCCAATTATACAAATAAAAAAGGTTTTGTATAGGAGCGAACCGATAAAATTTAAGGTGCATTCCGACTCGATTGAAGTGGGTGATGGGGAGTATGAAGTGGTGTATTCATATTTTCCAAATAGTGTTGGGGTTGATGACGCTATTACTTATTTTCCACAACTAAACGAACTTACTTTTGCTTATGAAGTGGTTGCCGAATATTTGTTTCTAAAAGGGCAAATTGATGACGCTTATGTTTGGGACAAAAGGTTTAAGGCGTCAATACTTTCAATCCAACGACCTTGTAGAAATATAATTCTCAAAAAGAAAAGGTGGTGGTAATATGTTTTATGCAAACTTACTAAACCTAAAGACAATTACTTATAAGACGATTAATTATTCTTCTTTTCTAAATGGTGTAAATACAATTTATGATGAGTCGGTTTTGCCTAGCGGGTACAGTAGACTTTCGTACAATTTTGACTACACCGATGGTGCTCTAAAAGACGGTCTTGGAATATCCGAGCCAAAAGTTAGATACTCGTCCGACTTTCCTGAGTACAAGAAAACCTTAAGTTTTCCATTGAACTATTCGATTAGGGGTGTTTGGCTTTTTCAGTATTGCAATCCGCTTACGCTTGTTATGGAACCAATGCTTGTGGCATATTGTCTAGACGGAAGTTTTTATTATAACTATCTTCAAAACACATCAACTAGTTGGATAAAAATTGACGGTCTAGTTTGTGATAGCGAACCTCTTGTTACAAGTTATAACCTAAATGGGGTTGACCATTTGATAGTGTCGTCCGAGGCGGACGGGATGTTTACTTGGTCGCCCGAGGTGGGGGTAAAAAAGATTGACGATGTTCCAAATATAAGCAGTATGACAGTACACTATGAACGCCTGTTTGTAACCTCAAACGAAAATGTACGAAGAGTTTGGTTTAGTGACGACCTAAATCCCACAAACTTTAATGCAAATTTAGATGAGGGTGGTTTTATTGACCTTGTTGACGACTTTGGTAGGTCAAACAAAGTGGTGTCCTTTGACGGATATTTATACGTGTTTAGGGACTACAATATAGCGCGTATTACCGCCTATGCCGAACAAGAAAATTTTTCAGTTACCGAACTTTATGTTGGTAGCGGACGGATATTTAAAAACACGGTTACACTTTGTGGAAACAAGATTATGTATCTTGCGTCCGACGGGCTATATTCGTTTAATGGAAGTAGTAGTACCAGAATTAATCTTGGCATAAATAATATTTTTGATGCCAATAACGAAAACGCTGTCGCAGGGTTTTGTAACGGGTGTTTATATCTTGCTTGCAGGCTAAAGTTTGATGATGACAAGGAAAATTCTTTAGTTAGCGATGTGGAAAATAATGCACTTATAAAATACGATATAAGCCAAAAAAAGTTTACGATTTTAAGAGGTTGCGATGTTAGAAAAATATCGGTAATTAATGACTTTTTGGACACCTATGTGTTTGTAATTACAAAGGACAAATCGAAAATTTATAGGCTTGGAATGCTTGATAATTCGGGCGAAATATATGGTGAGCCCACAAGCAAAGTTTGGATTACGCCCGATAGCGATTTTGACTATCCTGATAGGTACAAACTTATAAAAGAAGTGTATTTGGAAAGCGAGTCGGACTGCATTGTGCTGATAAAAACGGACAACAAAACCAAGGATTTTGTGGTAAAGGGCGGTGACAAAATTACCCTTATAAAGCCACGAATGAAGGGTAAGAGGGTTTCGGTTAGTTTTTTATCTAAGGTGTCAAATACAAAAATTTCAAATGTACAAGTTAGAATAGGTGTGCTATGAATGAAAATAGACTAAAAGACGAGTTTAGAAAAAATAATATAAAGGACAATTTGTCGGGAAAATTGGATAAGGCCACATTTGGCGTGTTTAAAGGCGAAAAGGTGCTTAAAATTAAACCAACATTAGATGGCGCGTATGGATATATGTGTGTGTCGATAAGCGAAAAGTCGGGCATTGAAATATATTTGCAAGGTGTAAAAATTTTTGACGGCACAAAAAATATAGGCACCATAATTCCAATAAGGTTTATGGTGGGTGATACGATAAAAATTTGTGGCGAATGCGAGGGGTTGAAGGTGCTAATTTCGGGAGCGGAATTTGAGAGTGAAACATATAACTACTTGCTCCCTCGCTCCAAAAAATATATCGAAAACTGTGGCGGGATAAACAGGGTGTATTCTTATGAAAATCTAAATCTTGGGAAAGACACATTTGTATTGGATGAGGAAGATGCTTTTGCCGATATGGTTGATTTTGGTTATTCGGGAAACATTTATCTTGCCAAAATTAAAAATGATGACGGTGGATATATATGCACAAATATGGATAATTACACAAACAAAATTTCGCTTGATTTTGACTATGACGACCTAATTATATTGGATGGAAGTGGTAGTAATTTGATAGATATTGTCTATTCCTTGGGCGGGGTGATTTATCTTATGAGTGTGGATAAAAGTTATATAGTGTCCTCACCAAAGATTATTTGTAATGCTATTGATACAATTGTGGAATTGGTTGCAATAAAGGGAAGTGGAATTTGCGTGGGCTTTGAGTGTAAATACCAAAATGGCACAAGTGTTGTATATATTAATGTATCAAATAATTATGTTCCATTCTTTACTACAAAAAGCCAAAAATCCCACTTTTGCATAGTAGACAATTATTTCTATCATATTTGCAAAAAATTTTATGGCATATGCATTAGAAAATACGAAATAGATGAAGAAAAAGAAAGACTAAATTATGTGACCTCAAAAGATTTTCCACTTTCGGATAGTGCTATCACCGACGGCGATTTTGTCCTTATTGATTATAACCTAATGTGTCGGGTAGAAAGCATTTGAGGACATACAAAGATATTTCTAAACTTGTTTGTAAATTAAATTATTATAAAGTAAAAAATGAAGGAGAATATATGAATAAATATACAATTGACGACGAAACAACCAAAAAAGTTGCATCTGCTCTTGGCAAAACCAATAAAAGTGATGACTTGAGTGGTCTTATTAGTTCGATAGAAGATGTAAACAACTCATTTTCGCTAGTTGAAACGCCCGATTATGTTGAACCAAACTTTACAAGATTAGAGAGCCTCAATAAGTCAAAAGACGACATTGAAAGTGAGGCGAAAAATTCGCTTGAGGGATACAAAAATACAAGCCTTAGTGCTATTGACAAGGACTTGGAGGATGGCACAACCGAAATTGAAGAGAATAAGAAAAGTGTAACTGAGGCTAGGGACAAAACAATTGCATCCACCAAAGAAAATTATGCAAATGCCAAAAAAGACGCTAGCAACGACGTTCTAAAGAGGGGGCTTGCTAGAAGTAGCATTGCGATTTCGGTTTTGGATGCTTTTTCAAAAGACGAAATTGACACTTTAAATAGCATCGAAAAGGACTATAACGATAGCATAAGTGCTCTTGACTTTGAATTGAATGCTCTAAATGCACAAAAAAATAAGGCACTAAGCGATTTTGACATAGCCTATGCCGTAAAATTAAACGATAAAATTGCGTCTCTTACAAAGGAATATGACGAAAGAGAGCAAGAAATTATTGAGTTTAATAACGATATTGCAAAAAAAGAAAAAGACTATTTGGACAAATACAATAGCCTTGTGTCCGACATCCAAAACACCAATTTTTCAAACTCCATAGAGAAAAACGAACTTGTTACAAAGTATGGAAGCAAAGCCGTTTCTTCTTATATAAAAAATCAAGTATATGAACTTCTTGACAACTATTTTGCAAATAAGTCTAAAGATGAAATTGCCAATATATTAAGCGACGAAAGGCTTAAAACCGCCCTTGGAAGCAACTATCAAGACGCAGTAAAAAGGTATAAAAAATAGGCTATATGTGGGAACAAATTGTAAATTTGGCAATTAGCAATGGGCTATTTGCGGTGATGTTTTTGGGACTTTTTGTTTATCAACTGAGGGATAGCAAAAATAGAGAAACAAAGTATCAAGAAACGATAGAAAAATTGGGGGATTCCTTGCAAGTGGTGAAGGAAGTTAAGGAAGACGTTGAAATGATAAAAGAAAAATTGGATGATATTTCGGTAAAGAGGAAAAGGGGGAAAATAAGTGAAGAACAAAATTAGAACCACTTCATTTTGGTTGGGTCTAAGCGGTGCTATTGTGGTGCTTGCGAGTGCTATATCCAATTTGTTTGGCGTTAGTATTTCTTCTTCCGTGGTGGAGGATATTGTGCTATCGGTTTGTGCGGTGCTTATTTGCTTTGGGTTTGTAAATAAGAGAACGGAGAGCGGTGAGACTTGCTCAAAAGATGAACTTTTGGATGATATTTTGAAAGAAAACGAAAATGAAGACGAAAAATAATGATAAAAGATGGCTTGTTTTTAATAAAATAAGCCATTTTTTTATTCAAAAATTTGCTTTATGCAAAAAAATATTATATACTTAAAATGTAAATTAAAAAAGTGGGACGTTATGAGATATAAAAATTCAATTAAAATAGTCTTTTCAAATTTTAATATTGTATGGAAGTCAATGCTATATTTTTTAGTTGTTCTTTTGTGTGCGTCGGGGCTTATGTATTTTGCCGTTAATCCCATTTTTGAACTTTTGAAGTCTTCGGGGTTTGTAGACAATGTGGTTAGTTCTTATACTGAGTTTTTAACAAGTTTAAATTTTAGCAACTTTATGGTATCAATAACGGATTTGAGTGTAGATTTAATCAAAATTTTTAACGATAATATGTCTACAATTTGGATAAACTTTACGGCAATTGCCTTTATTGTGGGATTTTTGTTGGTTGTTTTGAATCATCTTGCAATTTATCCAATGTCCAATTCGCTAAATTATTATATGAGTAGCATAAATAACTATAGTTTTTATACCAGTATGTCCGATACTTTTGGAAAGAGTTTGAAAGTAACCCTTGTAAAATATTTGGTGTCTATTCCAGTCAATGCAATTATTGTGGTTGTTATGGCGTTTAGTTTAAGGCTATTTAATACAAACATTTGGATTATTTCGCTTCTTGCTCCATTGTTGATTGTGTCGATTTTGGTTGTTTTGATGGCACTAAAAAGCACGCTATTTGCTTGTTGGATTCCAACTATGGTTACACTAAACTATAGCGTTCTAAAATCGTTGGGCGTTGGAATTAAGACTTCGTTTAGGCATTTTTGGAAAGTGTTTGGCACGGCAGTTGGTATGATTTTGACCATAATTGTGCTCAATGTGTTTTTGGGGCTATTTACATTTGGTGCGGGCTTCCTAATTTCCATTCCTACCTCGTTTGTGCTTTATAGTGCATTTGGAATGGTTGTAACATTTGAAGGTCTTGGAATGAGGTATTATGTGGATGTATACAACGTAATTACTCCGCCAAAGAAAGAAAAAACCGACAAGTTTGAGGATATGCGATATATTGTGTAGCGATATTTGATTATCTTTTCCGTCACTAAAAAGCGGCGGTTTTTTATGGTGAAAAATGCCAAATTTAGTAAACTTATTGGGCAAAATAATTAAAACTCATTAAAATAATAAAATAATTATTGATTTTTTTTGAATTATATAGTATATTATTAATAATGAAGTTGATTTAGAGTGCTTTTGAAATAATTTCAAGGGCAAAATAGAATTTTGTGTAGCCAAATAAGTGATGCAAATATTTGTGCGTACATAATGATTTTGTGATAAGGAAAGTTTCTCCCAGTCTTTTTTGTGGCGAAATTTCCTTTGGTATTAACTTTTTTGTAATCAATTTGCGAGTTATCTTGCAAATTCAAATAATATTAATTTAAGGAGAGAAAAAATGAATAAACAACAATCTGGACTAAAACTATCCTTTTTGGGTGGTGTTGGCGAAGTTGGAAAAAACATTATGGCACTTGAATATAATAATGAAATAATTATTATTGACAGTGGACTTGCATTCCCAAGCGATGATATGCCGGGGATTGACCTAGTTATTCCTGACTTTACCTATTTAGTAAACAACAAAAGAAAAATTAAGGCAATTTTAATTACACACGGACACGAGGACCACATTGGTGCAATTCCATATCTATTGCAAGAACTTCCGGGTGTACCCGTTTACGCAAGCAAACTTGCAACTGCGCTTATTGAAAACAAACTAAAAGAGCATAGGAAAATTAAGTGTAAACCAAATTGCGTAAAACCAAAACAAGTAATAAAGATAGGAAACTATTTCCAAGTAGAATTTGTAAAAGTTACGCATAGCATAAGTGGTGCACTTGCATTTGCTATTACAACACCAGTTGGCGTATACTTCCACACAGGTGACTTCAAACTTGATTATACTCCAATTGACGGGGATGCTATGGACCTTGCTAGACTTGGTGAAATTAGCAGAAAGGGGGTTTTGCTTCTTACTGCCGATAGTACAAACGCCGAGCGTCCGGGGTTCAGTATGAGCGAAAGAAAAGTTGGTGCAACTCTTGACAATCTATTTATTCAAAATGCGAAAAAGAGGATTATTATAGCCACTTTTGCAAGTAATGTTCATAGAATTCAACAAATACTTAATATTTGCGAAAAATACGGAAGAAAGATTATTTTTACCGGTCGTAGTATGCTTAATATTTGCGAAACCGCATCTAAAATTGGCGAACTAAACTTCAACAAAGATTTAGTTGTGGATGTAAATAATATTGATAAATATGAAGATGGGCAAATTTGTATTCTTTGTACCGGAAGCCAAGGTGAGGAAAACAGTGCACTTACTAGAATGGCAAACGGCGAGTTTAACAAAATTGAAATCGGTTCAAATGACTATGTAATCTTCTCTTCTTCGGCTATCCCTGGAAACGAGAGAGAAATCAACAACGTAATCAATCTTCTTTACACAAAGGGTGCTTCGATTGTATATGAGTCTTTGGCAGAGGTTCACGTAAGTGGTCACGCTTATCAAGAGGAACTAAAGACTTTGCACACCCTTCTAAAACCAAAGTTCTTTGTGCCTGTTCACGGTGAATATAGGCACCTAAGGGCACACGCAAACTTGGCAAAAGATATGGGAATGAACGATAGAAACATTGTTATTCCTGACCTTGGCGATACAATTACTGTAAACAAAAATGTTATTAAGAAAACGGGTGTTGTGCCTAGTGGCATAAAACTTGTTGACGGGCTTGACATTAGTGAAGCAGGCGGAATTGTTCAAAGGGATAGAATGCAACTTGCTAGCGAAGGTGTTTGTGTTGTAACTATTACAATTTCCCAAAAATTTGCATCCCTTACTTCAAAACCAGATATTTATACAAGAGGTTTTGTGTACATTAAGGACAATGAGGATGTTATTGAAGAGGCAAAAGAGTTGGTTCTTAACCAAATTATTTCGACAAACTTCAAAACTCAAGATTGGAATTCGATAAGGGGAGCAATCAAAAAGTCGTTGCAAACATTCTTCTTTAGAAGAATAAAAAGAAAGCCAATGATAATTCCTATTATTATTGAGACAAAATAAGGTGAATGATGGAATACGAAAAAACTATAGAACTTTTGGAAGAAAATAGGTGCTATGCAAAAGAGCATTATGTCCCTATAATTAGGGACAAATCTTCCAAGTTTCTATTTGATTTTGTTAGAGAAAATAGTGTTAAAACTGTGCTTGAAATTGGCACGGCAATCGGATATTCGGGAAGCATAATTTTGTCCGCGGGGGCAGAAAACCTTGCTACAATTGACATAAATGCCGAATATTTGGAGTATGCAAAAAATACTTTTGAGCGTCTTGGACTTTCCCAAAAAGTTGAAATTTATAATGATGACGCAAAAAATGTTATATCGAAACTAAGAGACGATGGAAGACTTTTCGATATGATTTTCCTTGACGGAGCAAAGGGACAATATTTTAGATATTTGCCCGTGCTAAAAGACTTGCTTAATAAAGATGGAGTTATTTTTGCCGACAACGTGCTTTTGCAAGGGTTGGTTCAAAGTGATGAGGTTATCCCTCACAAAAAAAGGTCGATGGTTGTTAACTTGCGAAAGTATCTAAGTCTTGTTGGGAGTCATCCATATTCTACAAAACTATATGAAATTGAGGATGGTATTGCTATCACAAAATGCATAGGAGGGGAAGAATGTTAGAGTTGCTTGCGCCTGCGGGTAATATGGAAAAAATGAAAGTCGCATTTAAGTATGGTGCGGATGCTTGCTATATGGCGGGCAAAAAATTTGGTCTAAGGGCTTTTTCGGGGAATTTTGACGAAGACGAACTTGATGAGGCTACAAAATATGCCCACAAATTGGGTAAAAAAATATACATAACCGTAAATATAGTTGCTCATAATGGTGACTTTGAGGGCTTGCCCGAGTACTTGGTGCACTTGCAAGAAATTGGCGTGGATGCCGTTATTGTAAGCGACATTGGAATTATGGGGTTTGTAAAGAGATATGCTCCAAACTTGGATATTCACGTATCCACTCAAGCAAACATTACAAACAAGTTTACCGCAAAAACTTTTTGCGATATGGGTGCAAAAAGATTGATTCTTGCAAGGGAACTAAGCATCAAGGAAATAAAGGAAATTAGGGACTATATCCCAAAGGATATTGAAATTGAAACTTTTGTGCACGGGGCTATGTGTATATCTTATTCGGGAAGGTGCTTGCTTTCAAATTACCTAACTGGAAGGGATAGTAACAGGGGCGCTTGCGTTCAAGCGTGTAGGTTTGAGTATTCCATTTGCGAAAAATCTAGACAAGGTGAGCACTACGAAATTCAAGAGGACGAAAGGGGAACGTATATCCTAAATAGCAAGGATATGTGTATGATTGACCACTTGGACGATGTGGTGGATGCGGGCGTTACTTCATTTAAGATTGAGGGAAGAATGAAGAGTGCGTACTATGTTGCCACGGTTGTCAATGCCTATCGTAGAGCAATTGATGCGTTGAAAGATGGCAAGCCTTTTGACCAAGAACTTTTGGAAGAACTAGAAAAAACTAGCCATAGGCGTTATACCACGGGATTTTTCTATGGTGAAAAAGACAAGGAATACATAAAAGACAGTATGCCAATTCAGTCTCACGAATTTATGGCGATTGTTAAGGGCGACTGGGATGATGGTTACGCTTTGATTGAGCAAAGGAATAGATTTGTAGTGGGTGACACGCTAGAAGTTTTGTCGCCAAACGACACATTTAATTCCAAAATAGTTGTAGCCGAAATGCTTGATGAGAATGAGCAAATTGTAACCGATGCAAGTAGGGTTCAACAATTGTTGCGTTTAAAAACGGATATCAAGTTAAAAGAAGGAGACATCCTAAGAAAGAAAATTGATAAATAAATTTTAACCACTAAACCTTGAAATCGGTAAAATGGTCGCAAGGGGTAGTGGTTTTTATTTTTTGTGCTTCTTGTATAAAAATACTAAAAACCAAATAAAAATACAAAGTGGAAAAATTCCTTATTTGTCAATTGGTGTAGTGTATTTGTCAATAAATATGCAAATACTGTTATAAATATGCAAAATGCAACTGGGTTGGATGGTCTTATAAAAAATGATAAAATGTCCAAAATTTTTTGTTGGACAGGCAGATTTCGACAAAATGATACATATACTCTCTTTATAGGGGGTGCCTATGATTATCGAAAGTTTTATGCTATTTATTCAAAAGTTGATGTTGTTTACATCATATGTAAACAACACTTCGTCTTTTCCAAAGCCACTAAGTGGCGAGGAAGAAAAGATGTATTTGGAAAAATTTTTTGAGGGAGACAAGGAAGCGAGGGACATCCTTATTCAACATAACCTAAGGTTGGTGGCACATATTGTAAAAAAATATGGGCAAACCGAGGAGGCGGATGACCTTATTTCGGTTGGAAGTTTGGGGTTAATTAAGGCACTTAATACATACAAGCCTACGCACGGAACACAATTTAGTACCTATGCAGCAAGGTGTATTGAAAACGAAATTCTAATGCTAATTAGGGCAAATAAAAAGCACAAAAACACGGTGAGCATTGAAGATATTTTGGGTTCGGATGATGAGGAAAATGAAATAACTATTGGGGATTTGAATTTTGATGAAGAACAGGATGTAAGCAAGGTTGCCGAAAACAAGTATGTGGCGGAAAAGTTGGATACGCTACTTAGAAAATATTTGTCAAAAAGAGAATATGAAATTATGTGCTATAGGTATGGGCTAAATGGAAATCCAATTTTGCCACAAAGAGAAGTTGCCTTAAAATTAAACATTAGTAGAAGTTATATATCTAGACTAGAGAAAAAGTCGCTAGAAATTTTACGAAAAAAAATTGATAGAACAAAGTTTGGTTTTTAGTAGACAAAGGTTTTGTGTTTTGATAAGAGGCGCAAAATTATCTTGAAAAGCCAAATAAAAATGACAACTTTTTGGGAAAAAATTATCCACTTTAAAAGTCAGTTTTCTATTGCTTTTGTGTGGGCGTTGTGATATAATATTTAAGTTAGATACACAGATGATTGCGAGTATGAGTAAATCATATTTGAGGAAAGTCCGGGCATCATAGAGTAGGATGCCAGTTAACGACTGGTGGGGGCGACCCTAAGGAATAGTGCAACAGAAAAGATACAGCAAATTTATTTTGCGATAGGTGGAATAGTGGTGTAAGAGACCACTAATGATATGGGTAACCATACCATTGTGTAAACCCCATCCGATGCAAGGTAGGAGGGCGTTATAAAGTTACTCGCTAGCCTTCCGTTACACCGCTCGAAATTATTGGCGACAATAATTCTAGATAGATAATCATCTAATACAGAACTCGGCTTATGTGTTTCTAATTACTTTTATTTCCTAGCGTTGCTAGGATTTTTTTGTTGTCAAAATATGGTTTAGTGACATTTGATTTGGGTTTTGTGTCAAAAAGTATACAACTTTGTATGTTTTGTTCTCGAAAAAATGCAATAAAAATTAGCACTTTTTTATTAAAAATTATGTAAATAAGTTTTTGTATATCTTAGATAAATCAAAGTATTTTGTTTGCGTGTGATAGGGAATAAAAAATGGATGTATCCAAAGGTAAATTTTATATTGATTTATTATAATAAATGTGATATAATATTTGCGTAATTTGGAGAAGAAATTTATGGATATGTTTGAAGGAAATTTGACAAAGTTTAGACCACTTGCCGATAGGATGAGGGCTAAGACTTTAAGTGAGTTTATTGGACAAAAACACCTTATCTACAAAAATAGTTTTTTGGTTAGAGCAATTGAACTTGGCACAGTTGGTTCGTGCATTTTTTATGGCCCCCCAGGGTGTGGCAAGACCACTTTTGCAAGCATCATTGCTAGCACTTGCAAGGGGAACTTTAAAAAACTGAATGCCGTAAGTTCGGGCGTTGGCGATGCCAAAGAAATAATCGCCGAGGCAAAAACTAATTTGGAACTATATGGAGTAAAAACCTATTTGCTACTTGATGAGTGCCACAGGTGGAGTAAGGCTCAAAGCGATTGCGTGCTTGAGGCAATTGAAAAGGGTTATATAGTTTTTATTGGCTCGACTACCGAAAATCCGTATATCAATATGACTAGGGCTATTGTTAGTAGATGCAAAGTTTTTGAGTTTAAAAGTTTGACCGTGGGCGAACTTTTGATAGGGATAAATAGGGCATTGGAAGACAAGGAAATTGGTTATGGCAATTTGAACATTTCTATATCTAATGATGTGAAAAAATATTTGGCATACAATTCTTCGGGCGACCTTCGCACTTGTTTTAATACGCTAGAGTTTGCCGTTTCGACCACGGCACCCAATAAGGACGGGGTAATAGTTATTGACGAGGGCACTATAAACGACTGTATGCAAAAGGGCAATATCGCCTTGGACGAAACCACCAGTTACGATATCCTTAGTGCTTTTTGCAAGTCACTTAGGGGTAGCGATACCGACGCTGCTCTCTACTACTCCCAAAAATTGCTACTATCGGGTTTTGACCCTTGCATTATTGCTCGTAGGCTTATTGCTCACGCAAGCGAGGATATTGGAATGGCGGATAGTAATGCCTTGCTTATTGCAATTTCCGCTCTTACTTCGTGCGAAAAATTGGGTATGCCGGAATGTAATCTTACTCTTAGTCACGCAATTATTTATATTTGCGAGGCGGAAAAGAGTAATTCGGTTTACCTTGCAATGTCGTCCGCTCAAGCCGATGCCGAAGCGTATAAAAATGCAAAAGTTCCAAACCACCTAAAAAATCATCCAACGGGATATAATGATGGTCACGGGGCGTATAAATATCCACACGACTTTGGTGGCTATGTAAAACAACAATATTTGCCCGACGAACTCAAGTCCAAAAGGTATTATGTTCCACTAAATAATGGCAGGGAGAAAAATTTGGTTAGGAAAAAGGATTTATACAATAAGTAAACCCTTTTGTTGTGCGAATTATATAAATGTCTTATGTATATCATAAGGCATTTTTGTTTAAAAACTTTTGTTAATTTATTTTGTATGTAACCTAAAGTGTGGTATAAAATAAATATATAAAGGAGGGGTTTTTATGAAATTGACAAAAAAGATAACATCAATTGCAACCATTGTTTTGTCGGCTTACGTGGTTTTGTCGCTAATACTAACGCTACTTGACATAAACTTTCTTGGTGGGTTCAATAGTTTGTTCTTTACTATGCTTGTTTTGGCTATTGCGGGGTTCTTTGCAATAAATAGCCTAAATATGGTTGGGAAAAATAAAACGATAGGATTTGTGTCCTTGGGGCTTATTGCTCTTTCGGCACTTCTTATTATAATCGCTGTTTGGATTGACATTTCGGGCTCGCTTTATCTAAACATAACCGTGTCTTTTGGTTTGCTTTCGGTTTTGTTTGACATTATAGTATCGTCGGGGCTTGACCTTGGAAAGAAAAACTTGGTCGTTCAAATAATTGTGTATCTAATAGCGTTTGTAACCGATTTGACTGCCACCCTTGGCATATTTGGTGTGGTGGATTTGGGCGAAATCCTAACTGTATTTTTGATTATGATTTTGCTATCGGTGCTTGGAATAGTTGTTCTAAAAGTGCTTGCAAAAAAGGTTGTGTCGGGTATTATTGAAGACGAAAAGGGTATGACCAAAATTTCTTTGTCCGAATACAATTTGCTTCTTGAAAAAGCAAAAAAATATGACGAACTTATGAAGAAAGAGGGTGCAAACGAAAAACAAGATTAGGTAATTTTGTTTGCCACCAAAGTACATTAAGTAACAAAAAATCGCTTAAAGTTAGCCTTTAAGCGATTTTTCTTTTTGGTCTATTAGTTTCAAAATTTGGTCAATAGTTTTTTCTAAATCAATATTTTCTATTTCGTATTCATAATATTTGCGTTGTTTTATGTGCTCGTCATAGTCTTTGAGGCGTGCTTCCATACTGTCCTTTGGTTCGTTTCTACTAATTAGTCTTTTTCTAATTTCTTCCTTTGGACAAGTGAGGAAAATACTTAATATTTGGTTTGGATAAATTTGCTTGATTGCCTCTAGCCCATAGCGGTCACAGTCTCTTAGTGCAATTTTTCCCGAACCCAAAATTTCGTCAAAACTTGCTTTTCGCATTCCTCTATATGTTCCGTGGCGAACGGTGTGTTCAAAGATTTCGCCCGACGCTCTTAGTTTCAAAAACTCTTCTTCAGTTATAAAATAGTAGGGGTTGTTTTGGCTTTCGTTTTCACGCATTTTCCTTGTGCAAGCGTTTATTGGGCGACCAAATCTATTTGGATAACGCTCAAGTAGGGTGTTTATAACCGTGTCTTTTCCAACTCCGCTTGGACCTTCTATTATGACAATTACATTCTTTTGCATAAAAATCTAGTTCTCCTAAATGTATGGTTTGAATCCACTAAAAATAATATTATCGCAATGTGGAGCGACCTTCATATATTGGTTTTGGTTGTAAACCGTGTGAGCAATAACTCCTGCGGGCTTATATTTTTTAATCTTTCTATAAGGCAATTCCTCGTGCGAATAGCAAATAAAGTCCGCCTCGGTTATCTTATATAGTTTAAGTTTTTCAAGTTTTCTTGTAGGTATTGAGCCATACATTTTTTGGCTATATTTTCCGCTTTTTAATATTCTTGTAACATATGGGTAGTTCTTCAAAAAATACTCCAAGGTGTAGGGATTGCTACTCATTATTGCAACAGTGCCATACGACTTTTGTGACTTTATATACTTGTCAATAATGGCAATAACCATTTCCTCAAACTTTCCTACCATTCCATCGTTGCGTATGTCAAGGATGACAGGAGTCTTTCCCGAAATGTGGTCAAGTGCTTCTTCTAGCGTTGGGATTTTTTCGCCGTTCTCGTTTAGGTTTAGGTTTTTTATGTCGCTAAGCGATAGTTTGTTTATGTATCCGCTTTCGCTACTAACAACTTTTGATAAACTTTGATGGGCAAAGCACACCAAACTGCCGTCATCAATTTTCCTAACAGGAATGGTGATGGCGTATTTGTTTTTGATTGCAAGGTCGTAGGCGGATAGGGTGTTTTCGGTTACCTCATCGTTTAACGCTCCATCCCTTACAATATATTTATCTATTATCCACGAGTTTTTGGATATCTCGTAGTATCTTTGGTTTAGCCTAAAATATTTTAGTTCTCTTGTTTCAATTAGTTTGTCCACAAGCGATTTATATTGTTCAAAGGTGTCTACCACCTCGTTTTTAACATCTACTTTTAATTTTTTCATATATCTCAAACCTCTTGACCCTTGCAAAAAGCAAAGCGGGTATTAAATTTTATTTAATTATTTAGATTATAATTCCAAATAGTACTTTTATTTTACCAAATAAATACTTTTTTAAAAAGCAATTTTGGGTGATTTTTATAATAATTTTTGCTATTTTGGATTATTTGAGACTAAAAAACAAAAATTTATTGCCTAATTATTTTTTTTACTATATACTTATATAGTATTTTTAGGAGAATTTATGAGCA
Source organism: uncultured Christensenella sp. (assembly GCA_964455585.1). Taxonomy (GTDB): domain Bacteria; phylum Bacillota; class Clostridia; order Christensenellales; family UBA1242; genus UBA11490. Next base: position 3,243 of record CAYVXW010000001.1, on the reverse strand, counting down.
GACAAGATAAAATTCGTAATTTTTGTATAGTGGCACATATTGACCACGGAAAAAGCACACTTGCGGACAGGCTCTTGGAAGAAACTAACACTGTTGCAAAAAGGGATTTGACCGAACAAGTGCTTGATAGTATGGATATTGAGAGAGAAAGGGGAATTACCATAAAACTTACCCCAACCACTATGAAATATAACTATAAGGGCGAGGAGTATATCCTAAATCTTATTGACACCCCTGGGCACGTTGACTTTACTTATGAGGTGAGTAGGTCGCTTGCGGCGTGTGAGGGTGCTATCCTTATTGTGGATGCTACCCAAGGGGTTGAGGCGCAAACGCTTGCTAACGTGTATCTTGCTTTGGATAATGATTTGGAAATTTTGCCCGTTATAAACAAAATTGACTTGCCTAGTGCCGATATAGAAAAAACCAAGAAGGAAATTGAGGACATTATTGGTCTTCCTTGCGACGATATTCCTTGTGTTAGTGCAAAGTGTGGCACAAATATTGCCGATGTACTAAAGGCGGTTGTAGAGACTTTTCCATCCCCAAAAGGCGAGGAAGAAAAACCACTTAGAGCACTTATTTTTGATAGTTATTACGACAACTTCAAGGGTGCGGTTTGTTTGGTTAGAATAGTTGACGGCTCGGTTAAAAGAGGGGATAGAATCAAGTTTTGTACAACGGGCAAAGATTATGAAGTCACCGAAGTGGGCGTGTTTACCCCAAAACTAACCGAATCAAGCGTTCTTTTGGCGGGTGATGTTGGATATGTGTGTGCTAGCATCAAAAATGTTAGCGAAACCAAAGTTGGCGATACAATTACCCTAAAGGACAACCCTTGTGCCGAGCCACTTCCGGGGTACAAAGAAGTAAAACCCGTGGTTTTTAGTGGAATTTTCTGTGTGGAAGGGGATAAGTATAACGATCTAAAAGACGCACTAGAAAAACTTAAACTAAACGACGCTTCACTAGAATATGTGCCTGAGGTGTCCCAAGCCCTAGGCTTTGGCTTTAGGTGTGGATTTTTGGGGCTTCTTCATATGGAAATCATCCAAGAAAGGCTAGAAAGGGAGTTTGACCTTGACCTAATTACAACCGCTCCAACGGTTAATTATAGGATAACAAAAACTAGTGGCGAAGTGATTGAAATAAGCAACCCTGCCGAAATGCCTGAGACACAAAGCATTGCGCTTATGGAAGAGCCAATGACGCGTGTTACAATATTTACGCCACCTGATTATGTGGGCGAACTTATGAAACTTTGCCAAGAAAAGCGTGGTGTGCATATTGACCTTCAATACATTGACGCTAGCAGGTGCCAACTAATATATGAAATACCTCTTAACGAAATTGTGTTTGATTTCTTTGACCAACTAAAGAGTAGGTCGAGGGGGTACGCTAGTCTTGATTATGAAATTATTGGCTATAAACCAAGTGATTTGGTCAAATTAGACATACTACTAAATGGCGATGTTTGTGATGCCTTGAGCCTAATTGTGCACAAAGACAAGGCATACCAACGCGGTCGTGCAATGGCAGAAAAACTAAAAGAGGCAATACCTAGACAACTTTTTGAAATTCCAATCCAAGCGGCAATTGGGAATAAGGTCATTGCAAGAGAAACCATAAAAGCACTTAGAAAAGACGTTCTTGCAAAGTGTTATGGCGGGGATATTACTCGTAAACGTAAACTATTAGAAAAACAAAAGAGGGGCAAAAAGAGAATGAGAAGAGTGGGTTCGGTTGATATTCCAAGCGAGGCGTTTATTTCCATTCTAAAGATAGATTAATATGAAAAACATAGGGATATATGTACACATTCCATTTTGTGTATCAAAGTGTAAATATTGCAATTTCAATTCGTATGCAGACAAATCGGATATGATGGATGAGTATCTAAGGTCGCTTACAAAGGAAATTGGGGGATACTCCAATAAGTCCATTTTGGTGGATAGTATTTTTATTGGCGGGGGAACACCAAGCATTATGCCAAATGGCTTTATTTCCACGATTTTGTCGGCAATTAGAAACAACTTTAGGCTTGCTCAAGATGTTGAAATTAGCATTGAAAGCAATCCTAACTCAGTAACAGTTACAAAGGCTCAAGAATGGAAAGATGCCGGCATAAATAGGGTTAGCATTGGGCTTCAAAGTGCAAACAATAGTTGTTTGAAACTTTTGGGAAGAGTTCACACAAAAGACGACTATATTAGAGCGGTTGAGGCGGTTAAATCGGTGGGCATTACAAACATTAATACAGATTGCTTGATAGGCGTTCCAAGACAAAAACTAAGCGATGTAAAATATATGCTTAGGCTTGTAACCAAACTAAATTGTACGCATATAAGCGTTTATTCGCTTATTCTAGAAAAAGACACCGAACTTAATTCGATGGTCGAAGAGGGAAAAGTAAAACTCCCTAAAGAAGCCAAAACCTTGGGAATGTATAATTACGCCCTAAAGTTTTTGCGTGAGCAAGGATATGAAAGGTATGAGGTTAGCAATTTCTGCAAGCCAAATATGGAGTGCAAGCACAACTTGCATACTTGGAAAATGCACGAGTACTTGGGCTTTGGTGCGGGTGCACATAGTTATTTTATGGGCGAAAGATATAGCAATGTTTCTGCTATTGAGGACTATGTTTCGCTTGTTTCTAGTGGTAAAAAGCCAGTTGAGTACAAAGAAGAACTATCTAGACGCGAACTTTTGGAAGAAACAATAATGCTAGGACTTAGAACCAAAGAGGGGATAAATCACTTTGAAATAGAAGAAGAAATTGGCGTAGATATCCTAAAGAAAAAAGAAAAGGAACTCAAGCGTCTAAGCGACCTAGGCTTTATTGAAATTGATGGCAACTGGATTAGGGCTACCGACCTAGGCTTTACCGTGCTAAACCAAATTATATTGGATTTGGTGTAGAATTATCTAATACTAAAGGCACTTATTCAAGGTGCCTTTTTTTGTGTTGTTTATAAAGTATATTCTCTATTTTGTGGTGCAATTTCCACGATATTTATATGTAAATATTTATAATATAATATGTTATATTTATTAACATTACTCTAAAAGTCATTTGATTAACACAAAAAATTGTGTCGACAAATTTTTTTAAAAAACTTTCAAAAAAGTGTCATAAAGTTGTTGACTTTGGCATAAAACTATACTAGAATATGTTTAGCAGTCTAAATGATAGAGTGCTAACAATACAAAAATTTTATTGCTAATGGAGAGTGACAGTGAGCG